>NZ_MAOC01000002.1 GCF_001884135.1 Bacillus nitratireducens
GTCTAGCATCTAAAAATAAAAATTGACGTTCACGTTGTTTGTTTCGTTCAGTTTTCAAAGAACTTCTTGGTCGCTCATTTGCGACTTCCTTATGTTAACATCTTCGTTTTTCGATGTCAACTAAGTTTTTTAATTTCTTTTTTGTCGTTTTCTGCGTTTCCGCATCAGCGACGGTTATTAATTTATCATATACTTACTCTTAACGTCAACACTTTTTAATAAAAAATTCTTTTTCTTACATAACGAATACATTCTTCCCTATTAGCAACTCTCCGAAATAAACAAAAAATGATTTTATATCTTTCTTCCATCGCTTTTTTCACAACGCTATGTATACGCTCATCTTCAAAATCAAATAAAAGTTCCTCTAACTCTCTCTTCAGTATGTATTCCATTTCTTTTCTCTCTTCCTTCGTTAACATAATCCCAAGCAAATTATCACCCCAATAGTTCCTTACACACATCAATAAACGCCCTACTTATTTTCAATTACCAATAATGTATCATCAAAAAATAAAATTCTATCATTCATTATATCCACCACTAACGATGTTAATCCCTTGTTCTCTTTTTTAAATTTAAAGCATATATGTAACTGAAAAGGATTGGACAAAGGGGCGTAATATTATGTTTTTCTTTTTTATTACGAGTAAAAGAACATTTAAACACATTAGCTTAATAATCGTACTTTCCTTATTTACAGCATGGCTACTCTTTTTAAAAACATATTCACATGAGTCTGCTTTTTCAACTGCTACTGGCCCGAAAGTGATTTACAAAGGGGACACTGCAAAAAAACAAGTTGCATTCACGTTTGACATTAGTTGGGGAGATAAAAAAGCTATTCCAATCCTTAATACACTCAAAGAAAGAGACATTAAGAATGCAACCTTCTTTCTCTCTGCTGCATGGGCCGAAAGACACCCTGATATTGTCGAACGAATCATGAAAGATGGACATGAGATTGGTAGTATGGGCTATAATTACACATCCTATAATTCACTAGAAGCAAATGAAATACGAAGAGATCTTTTGCGAGCGCAAGATGTTTTTACGAAACTTGGCGTAAAACAAGTCAAGCTATTACGCCCACCTAGTGGCGACTTTAACAAAACAACCCTTAAAATAGCTGAATCACTCGGATACACCATCGTTCATTGGAGTAACAATTCAAATGACTGGAAAAATCCCGGCGTAAATAAAATCGTTTCCACAGTCTCTAGCAATTTAAAGGGTGGAGATATCGTCTTATTACATGCTTCTGATTCTGCTCTTCAAACAAATAAGGCTTTACCATTACTCTTACAAAAACTAAAGAGCGACGGATATGAACAAACATCTGTATCACAACTTATTTCCAACACAAGTACGAAAAGCGAAGATATTAAGTAGTTCCTTTCTACACGGTTCTTCACACATAAAAGGCTCCGCTATCTTAATGAAAGATAGCGGAGCTTTTTTATCCTGCGATTTACAAATGATAAGAATCTGGCTAATTACAAATCCACTCTCTCCTCATTAAGCTGACTTACTCTTTTGTCCAATTAAACGATGCAATACAAGTAACTGATATGCATTACATAATAGGAGTGGTATCACCATTAAATATAACCAATCTGTATCATTAATCCGGAGCGCCGGTACCCATTCAAGAATTGTTACAACAACCATAAAGAACAGAGCCGGCACAAATGCTTTTTTATTCGTTTCTTTACTCTTTATGTATGCGACAATTGCCCCAAACACGAATAACACCCCCGCAACAAGTATGTTATTCCCTAATGAAACTTCCCCATTCGCAATAAGTACTGACCTTAAATAAACGAAATCAAACAATACGAACGCAATAAAGAAGAGTTGCACCGCATTCCATAAAGACGATGACCGAAACATCCCTAATCCAAAACGATGGATTGTTAAATACGCAAAGAACCCCATTTGACTTATAACACTAAAAATAAATCCTACGCCCATCAACCAAAAAGAAATTGCTAAAATCTCTTTTCCGTCGAAATTTTGAAAAAATTTAGCGTACTTGTCCCACTCTAAAACAAATCCAATAATGACTGTGCTAATCCCACCTAGAAATAACGTCGTAAAAAATAGTCGTACCCACTTGCGGCTATTCACAACACATCCCCCATTATTCTTATATTTCTAATTAAATTGTATCAATGACAATTTCAAAAAGCTAGCCATGTTAATGTATAAATTCCTTAAAGAGATTTATATTAAAAAAAGAGAACTGTGCTGAAAGGAGCTCCAATTTATGAAACGGCTGCTGCTCGTTTTGATTTCTTCTTTTCTATTTATCGCACTAGTGGCATGTGCACAAGAAAAAGAAGCAAAATCCGAACTTGATTATGATCAAACAAAAAAAATGATTGTTGATATTTTAAAAACAGACCAAGGAAAAAAAGCGATCCAAGATGTATTAACTGATGAAAAAATGAAACAAGCACTCATACTAGATGAAACAGTAGTAAAGAAAACGATCGAAGATGCGATGGTATCTGAAAAAGGGCAACAATTCTGGGAAAAGCTCTTTAAAGACCCTGAGTTCTCATCAAAATTTGCTAAAAGTATGGGAAAAGAACAAACAAACTTAATGAAAACTTTACTAAAAGACCCTGAATACCAATCAGGTGTTATAGAGATTATGAAAAATCCTGAAGTAGAAAAAATTATGTTACAAACAATGAAGAGTAAAGAGTATCGTCAATATTTACAACAAGTACTAACCGAAACTGCCGAAAGTCCACTCTTCCAGGCTAAGATGATTGACATCATTAGTAAAGGTGTACAAAAAGCTGAAAAAGGTGGGTCTGATAAAAAAGGTGCAGGCGGTGAAGGTGGTTCTCAAGATGGGAACAAAGAACAATAATAAAAATTATAGTAACGAGTGGACAATGATATATTGCCCACTCGTTACTACTTTACTTTTGTGTAACAGCTGTCTTATCAATAACTGTCTCAGCTATCGAACGATAAATAAGACCAGTTGTATGTGTATCTTCATATACTGACGGCGCAAAGTCCTCTTTATTCCAATCCGGTTGTTGAAGTGGAATTCGGCCAAGCACATCTGTTTGGAGTTCCGTAGCTAATTTATCTCCTCCACCTCTTCCAAACACATACTCTTTTTCACCAGTTGCTTTACTTTCAAAATACGCCATATTTTCAACAACACCAAGAATACTATGTTCTGTACGTAAAGCCATAGCTCCAGCACGCGCTGCTACAAATGCAGCTGTTGGATGCGGCGTTGTTACAATAATCTCTTTGCAAGCCGGCAACATCGAATGCAGATCTAGAGCAACATCACCCGTACCTGGTGGTAAATCCAATACTAAGTAATCTAAATCACCCCACTCTACTTCTGTGAAAAAGTGATTTAACATTTTCCCAAGCATCGGTCCTCTCCAAATAACGGGTGCGTTATCTTCTACAAAGAATCCCATTGAGATTACTTTCACACCTAGACGCTCCACTGGTATTATCTTATCCCCTCTTACGATTGGGCGTTTTTCGATGCCCATCATATCAGGTACACTAAAACCGTAAATATCCGCATCAATGATACCGACCTTTTTTCCTAGACGAGCTAAAGCAATTGCAAGGTTAACGGAAACAGTCGATTTCCCTACTCCACCTTTTCCACTTGCCACTGCTAAAAATGTAGTATTTGAGTTCGGCGATAATAAAGATTCACTTTTCTCTTCCTCTTGCGGTGGTGCAAACTGAGCTAATTCCTCTTCTGTAAATTCTGCAAAACGAAGTCCAACTGTTGTTGCCCCAAGTTCTTTTACTAACTTTACAATTCCAGACTGCAACTGCATTTGTTCCGCTGTACCTGTTTTTACAATTGCAATTTTAACACTTACATGTTCCTTCTCCGGCTTGACTGTTACCTCTTTAATTGCATTTGTTTCTTTTAACGTCTTATGTAAAAATGGATCTACAATCCCTTCCAACGCTTCCACTACCTGCTCTTTTGTTACCATAATTAGCCCAGCCCCCTGTATGAAAAATAACGTAATGTTAATTAAATTTATCTCTCTTTATTTTTGAAATAAATGCGTTTACATTTCCAGTATAACATATTTTCGGAAAACTTCGTTAACGAGAGAAACTCGAAAAATCCTCCTTATTCCGGAGGATTTCCTTTTTCTGTGAAGTAACGTAATATACCACGATATATTGCAGCTGCTACTTTTTGCTGGTACTTCTCCGAATTTAGCATATACCTTTCATTCACATTCGACAAAAAGCCGGCCTCAATTAAAGCACCCGGTTTTTTAGCATACTTCAATAAGTACACGTGAGGAATTGTTTTAGCAGAACGATTCGTATTTTCTAAGCTCGTTCTCAATTCAGCCTGTATAAATTTCGCAGCCCGTTCATTTTCAATTAAAGAACGGTAGTAGAACGTTTGTGCGCCTTTAGATCCACTGCTAGTTAGAGCGTTTAAATGAATGCTTGCAAAAAAGTCTACATCAGGCTTATTAATAATCTCTACACGTCTTTTTAAATCCTCTGCTTTACGTCTACTATATGACTTTGTATCTTTGTTGGCTAAATCATAATCTCCTTCACGAGTTAAAATAACTAATGCACCTTGTTCTTGTAAATAATCTTGTACTTTTTTTGTAATCTCGAGCGTAATATCTTTTTCTACAATATCCTTTCCACCAACAGCCCCTCCGTCTGGACCACCATGCCCAGCGTCTAGTACGATTACTTTCCCTGATAAGGGTAAATTCCAAGCTCGCCACGATTTTGTAATTTGAAATTCTTGTTTGACCAAAAAAAACAAAACAACCGCAGCGAGCGCAAAAGAGATAATTCGAATTCTCTTCATACCTTTCCTCCTCCAGCTAGTCCCTCTAATTACTTATATGGGACAAGAGGAAAGTTTATGCTTGTCTTAGTGTAGCTTTAATCGATACCTTCGTTCACCTTTTTCATACCCTTCCTGCCACCACAGGCCGATAAACTGCTGGCAAGATTCAAAAAGTAATTCCTCGTCTTGCAATTTAATTTCACGCATAGTCATACTTGTTAAAAATTGAAATAATGTTTCAGTTAATTGTTGCTCTTCTTCTAAGGCTCTATATTTCACATCAAAGAATGATTCACCATAATAACCAAATTTACTGTATCTCGCTCCTAATAAATAAGATTCTATCCCTAGTTCAATACAATAATCTTCATACTGACGATGAAGTTCTTGCATCTGAAAGGCATCACGAATATTTGAGCGCAATGTTTTTAATGATAATTCTCGCAGCATCTTCCGCTCGTATTTCAACTGCTTTTCTTTTTGTTTTTCTTGTAAGCTGACAATGACATTCATAGTACTTATAAACCTCCCTAATACGTATTAGTCTAAACTTCTAAAGAAGAAGCATACGCGAGGCCGTAGCACTAAAATATTCCAAGCCAAAAAAATTGTAAAAGAGGAATTAAACATAAAAAAACCCCAACCAAAATGGTTGGGGTTTGTAGTTCGCAAAAATTAACGTTTTGAGAACTGAGGTGCACGACGTGCGCCTTTAAGACCGTATTTTTTACGCTCTTTCATACGTGCGTCACGAGTTAATAGACCTGCACGTTTTAGTGTTAGACGGTATTCTGGATCAGCTTTTAATAAAGCGCGAGAAATACCGTGACGAATAGCACCAGCTTGACCAGTGTATCCACCACCATTTACGTTTACAAGTACATCGTAGTTACCTAAAGTTTCTGTTGCAACTAGAGGTTGTTTCACTACTTCACGTAATGCAGCAAATGGGATATAGTTTTCAAAATCACGACCGTTAATGATAACGCGTCCTTCGCCTGGAACTAGGCGCACGCGCGCTACTGAACTCTTACGACGTCCAGTGCCATAGTATTGAACCTGTGCCAAAGTAAGCCCTCCTTTAATTGATTATCCGCGAAGTTCGTAAACTTCTGGTTTTTGTGCTTGGTGTGGATGCTCTGCTCCAGCATACACGTTTAATTTCTTAGATACTTGACGTCCTAAACGTCCTTTTGGAAGCATCCCTTTAATTGCAAGCTCTAACATTTGTACAGGGTAGTTTGTACGCATTTCTAGAGCTGTTCTTTGCTTAAGTCCACCTGGGTGGTTAGTGTGACGGTAGTAAATTTTATCGTTTAATTTATTACCTGTTAAATGAATTTTCTCAGCGTTAATAATAATTACATGATCACCCGTGTCAACGTGTGGTGTAAATGTAGGTTTGTTTTTACCACGTAAAATGGATGCTACTTCCGTAGATAGGCGACCTAAAGTTTGACCTTCAGCATCAACCACATACCATTTACGCTCAACTTCGTTAGCTTTTGCCATAAAAGTCGTACGCATGTGTTTCCCTCCTCGTTATCTTTTCCATAGAAAAAATCTATTGTTTATCTTAAACACGATTTCCTTCCGGGGCTAATCGTGGTTTTAGAAACAATACCATATGTTATGATATACTTTTGAGTTTCTAATGTCAAGCAAATGTTACACCAGGATTAGTTGTTATAGTTTACCTGCCATAAGTAAAGTCCATGACCTGGAGCCATCTTTCCAGCAAACTGGCGATTTTGTTTCGCTAAAATCTCTGGAATGCTATCAGGATCAAGCTTTCCTTGCCCTACGTTAAGTAACGTACCAACAATAATTCTGACCATATTATATAAAAATCCATTACCTACAAAACGAAAAATTAATTCATCGTCTTGCTCGATTAACTCAATTTCATAAATTGTTCGCACTTTATCTTTTTTGTCAGTTTTTGCCGAACAAAAAGAAGTGAAATCATGCGTTCCAATAAAATAAGGAATCGCTTTTCTTATAGAGTTTATTTCAAGTGGATATGGATATTGATATACGTAATTTCTACGGAATACATCCGCAGTCTTTGATAATAATACACGATAACGATATTCTTTTTTCTCGACACCGTAACGCGCATGAAATTCTTCTGTTTTTTTCTCTACCTGTCTGATAACAATATCATCTGGCAACATTGTGTTTAAAGCATTACTCCATTGCCACTCTGCAAGAGACAAAGGGGTATCAAAGTGTATCACTTGTCCTTTTGCATGAACGGTAGAATCTGTCCTGCCCGATGCTTGAACACGAACAAGTTCTCCTTTATGCAATTTCTGCAATGCTTTCTCTATCTCTTGTTGAACAGTACGATGCTGCGGCTGAATTTGATAACCACAAAAATGCATGCCATCATATGCAACCGTACATTTTATTCTATCCATTTCTTTATTCTCCATTACGATCGCACCCATGCCAAAATACAAGCTAAACAAAGTAAGCTTATAATCGTTACTGTATCACTTGTTTTCCAGCGTAGTTGCCTAAATTTAGTGCGCCCTTCGCCACTTTGATATCCACGAGCTTCCATCGCAATCGCTAAGTCCTCTGCACGCTTAAAAGCACTAATAAATAGCGGAACGAGTAGTGAAATAATAGCTTTCATCCTATCTTTTATCGGTCCCCCGGCGAAATCAATGCCACGTGACGCTTGTGCTTTCATAATTTTACTCGTTTCATCCATTAATGTCGGGATAAAACGTAGTGAAATTGACATCATTAATGCGATTTCATGAACAGGAACTTTTATACGCTTCAACGGCTTTAATAACGTCTCCAACCCATCTGTAATTTCAATAGGTGTCGTCGTTAACGTTAATAATGTCGTCATTAAAATAATAACAAAGAATCGTATAGAAATGTATATCCCTTGCTCTAATCCTTTTTCATGTATCGAAAACCAACCAAGCTGGAATAGTACTTCCCCTTCTTTATTTGTAAAAATATGCAGGAAAAATGTAAAAAGAAAAATCCATAGAATTGGTTTTAAGCCCGAAAGTACATAACGAATCGGCACTTTTGCAAAAAATAAAGCAATGAGTGCATACAAAAATAAAAATCCATATGAAATCGCATTATTTGCTAAAAAAACAACAAATACATATAAAAAGACAATCAACAGCTTCGTACGAGGATCAAGTTTATGAATGACTGACTGACCTGGAATGTATCTCCCAATAATCAACTGCTGCATGATTCATGACCACCTTTTCGTAACACCTGTACAACTTCATGAGTAAGATCCTCTAAAGATAAGGTAGCCTTCGAAATTGAAATACCAAACTTTTCTTCAATTGCACGTTTATACTTTAAAGACATCGGAAGATCCACACCAATTCTCTCTAATTCATCTGCATGTGAAAATACTTCCTCTGCTCTTCCTTGCAAAAAGACCGTTCCTTTATGCATGACCACAATTTGATCTGCATACTTAGCAGCATCCTCCATATTGTGGGTGACAAGAATGACTGTAAGCCCCTGTTCCTTATGAAGCTTGTAAAACATCTCCATGAGCTCGTGCTGTCCTTTAGGATCAAGCCCTGCTGTAGGTTCATCTAATACAAGCACTTCGGGTTCCATCGCAAGTACGCCTGCTATTGCAACGCGCCTCATTTGCCCACCGCTTAACTCAAACGGAGAACGTGCTAATAACTCTATGTCCAATCCAACAAGCTGGATTGCATCTTTCGCCTTTTGTTTTGCCTCTTCTTCAGATACACCAAAATTAGTAGGCCCAAAACAAATATCCTTCTCAACTGTCTCTTCAAATAGCTGATGTTCTGGGAACTGAAAGACAACCCCTACTTTTTTTCGTAGTGGCTTCAGTTTCTTTTCTTTCTTCCCTGCTGAAATTAAATGTTCACCAATTTGAACCGTACCATTTGTCGGCTGTAATAAACCATTTAAATGTTGAATCATCGTCGACTTTCCTGAACCAGTATGACCAATAATGGCATAATAGCCCCCACTTGGAAACGACACGTCTACATCATAAAGTGCGCGTCTTTCAAATGGAGTTTTATATTGATAACGATGTTCTACTTTTTGGAATGTAATCTCCAAAGTTCGTTCACCAAGCTTTCCATTGTAAGATGCGTATTTTGCAAGTGAATTTCATTTCTTTTTAATAATTCTGCTATTTTAACCGAAAAAGGTACATCTAATCCAATCTCTTGAAGCATATGAGAGGATTTGAAAATTTGCCCTGGAGTACCTTCCTCTAATATTTCTCCCTTGTTCAAAATAATAATACGGTCTGACTGTGCCGCTTCTTCTAAATCATGCGTAATCGATAACACCGTAATACCCTTTTGATTAACAAGTTGTCTAACCGTTTCTACTACTTCAAGTTTCCCCTGAGGGTCTAACATTGAAGTTGCTTCATCTAATATTAAAATAGATGGCTGAAGTGCTAAAACACCTGCTATTGCGACTCGCTGTTTTTGTCCGCCAGATAACGAATGGGGTTCATCATTAAGAAAATCTTCCATACGGACCAGTTGCAGGGCTTGTTCTAGTCTTTCTATCATCTGCTCCCTTGGCATTCCGATATTTTCTAGACCAAATACAACGTCATCTTGTACTGTCGTTCCCACAAATTGATTATCAGGATTTTGAAATACCATCCCAATTTGTTTTCGAACATCCCATACCGTTTCCTCTGATAAAACCACTGTATCATTTACAGTAATGCTTCCTGATTCCGGTAAAAACAAACCATTCAATAATTTTGCAAGTGTAGATTTACCTGAACCATTTTGTCCAATAACAGATACCCATTCTCCTTCATATAAGGAAAATGAAACATCTTTTAATGCATAAGAGGCTGCCCCAGGATATTGAAATGATATATTTTCTGTCCGAAGTTTCTCTTTTTTCAATACAAGGCACCCTTTCCTTCGCCAAGTTAGCCTATTTTTTATATTTAAAAAAAAAGGGCCATGACCAGTTACTTGAAAAGAACTGTCCTGCCCTTTTAATCATCATTATACTAACTCGATAATTACCATTGGTGCTGCGTCTCCGCGACGTGGACCAATTTTTGCAATACGAGTGTATCCGCCTTGGCGCTCAGCATAGCGTGGAGCTACATCAGCGAATAATTTTTGAAGTGCATCTTGACCAGTCTCAGCGTTAGCAACTTCATTGCGAATGAAAGCTGCTGCTTGACGACGAGCATGAAGATCTCCGCGTTTACCTAAAGTGATCATTTTTTCCACTACAGAACGAAGTTCTTTTGCACGAGTTTCTGTCGTTTGGATGCGCTCGTTGATAATTAAATCAGTAGCTAAATCACGTAACATAGCTTTACGTTGCGCACTTGTACGGCCTAATTTTCTGTATGCCATTCGTAGTTCCCTCCTTTGTTGATGGGTTTAAATCCTCAGTCGTCTTTACGTAAACCTAAACCTAATTCCTCAAGTTTATGTTTAACTTCTTCTAAGGATTTACGTCCTAAGTTACGAACTTTCATCATATCTTCTTCTGTTTTGTTCGCAAGCTCTTGTACAGTATTAATTCCTGCACGTTTTAGGCAATTATAAGAACGAACAGAAAGATCTAGTTCTTCGATAGTCATCTCAAGAACTTTCTCTTTTTGATCTTCTTCCTTCTCGACCATAATCTCAGCATTTTGTGCTTCATCAGTTAAACCAACAAAGATATTTAAATGCTCAGTTAAGATTTTGGCACCTAAAGAGATAGCTTCTTTTGGCCCGATGCTTCCATCCGTCCATACATCAAGCGTAAGCTTATCATAATTAGCCACTTGTCCGACACGTGTCTTTTCCACTTGGTAAGTTACACGTGATACTGGAGTATAAATAGAATCAATAGGAATTACTCCTATTGGTTGATCTTCGCTTTTATTTGCATCAGCTGGCGTATACCCACGGCCACGCTTTGCAGTTAAACGCATGCGGAAATGCGCATTTTTTGCTAACGTTGCAATGTGTAAATCTGGATTTAAGATTTCTACATCACTATCATGAGTAATATCAGCAGCTGTGACAATACCTTCGCCCTGTACATCAATTTCCAACGTCTTCTCTTCTTCAGAGTAGATTTTAAGAGCTAACTTTTTCAAGTTTAAGATGATCGTCGTAACGTCTTCTACTACGCCCTCAACTGTTGAAAATTCATGCAATACGCCATCGATTTGGATAGCGGTAACAGCGGCACCAGGGAGTGAGGATAAAAGAATACGACGTAGGGAGTTACCCAAAGTAGTACCATATCCACGCTCAAGCGGTTCAATTACGAATTTACCATATTTAGCATCTTCGTTAAGTTCAACCGTTTCGATTTTCGGCTTTTCGATTTCAATCATTAACTAAACCCTCCTTCAAAACGTCGAAACCCCGGTTAAACAAAGGGATACCCCCTGTCTAACCGAAAGTCCCCCTTAGGCAGTTCCCGATTGTGCACAACAAGCGATGTTTCTGTACGAAATTTCTCGATAATGCATCATATCCATTATAGACAAAAGGGAAAATTCTATACAGAAAAATTACACACGACGACGTTTTGGTGGACGACATCCATTATGAGGAACTGGAGTAACATCTCTAATTGCTGTTACTTCTAGACCTGCAGCTTGAAGAGCACGAATTGCAGCTTCACGACCAGCACCAGGACCTTTAACAGTAACCTCTAAAGTTTTTAAACCGTGCTCCATTGCAACTTTAGCAGCAGCTTCAGCAGCCATTTGCGCAGCGAATGGAGTAGACTTACGAGATCCACGGAAACCAAGTGCACCAGCACTAGACCAAGAAAGTGCGTTACCATGAGTATCTGTAAGTGTTACGATTGTGTTGTTGAAAGTAGAACGAATATGAGCTATACCAGCTTCAATATTCTTTTTCACACGTTTTTTACGAGTGTTTGTTTTACGTGCCATTGTTAGTTCAACCTCCTTTACTTATTATTTCTTTTTATTTGCTACTGTACGACGTGGACCTTTACGTGTACGAGCATTGTTTTTAGAGTTTTGACCACGAACTGGTAAACCACGACGGTGACGAAGACCACGGTAAGAACCGATCTCCATTAGACGTTTAATGTTAAGAGATACTTCACGACGAAGGTCTCCCTCAACTTTAATACGATCGATGATATCACGGATACGTCCTAGTTCGTCTTCCGTTAAATCACGAACTCGTGTTTCTGAAGAAATACCAGCTTCAGTAAGAATTTTTTCAGCAGTTGTGCGACCAATGCCGAATACGTAAGTTAAAGAAATAACAACGCGTTTGTCTCGAGGAATATCTACACCTGCGATACGTGCCATTCTGAATGCACCTCCTTCTGATTAACCTTGTTTTTGTTTATGTTTAGGGTTTTCACAAATAACCATTACTTTTCCACGTCTACGAATAACTTTACATTTTTCGCAGATTGGTTTAACTGACGGTCTTACTTTCATGTCTCGAACCTCCTTAAAGATTACGGAGTGCTATATTATTTAAAACGGTACGTAATACGACCACGATTTAAATCGTACGGAGATAATTCTACCGTAACTTTGTCTCCTGGTAAAATACGAATGAAGTTCATACGGATTTTACCAGAAACGTGAGCCAATACGACATGCCCATTCTCTAATTCTACTTTGAACATAGCATTTGGCAACGTTTCAAGAACGGTACCTTCGACTTCAATTACATCATCTTTAGCCATTCAATAGTTCTCCCTTCTTCAAATCAGTAACATTTTACACTGCTCTGAAATCCCGGAGAGCCAGCTACTTATAAAGTGGTAAGGATTTCGTATCCTGCTTCTGTAAGAGCAATCGTGTGCTCAAAATGTGCACACCATTTACCATCTACCGTTACCACTGTCCAGTCATCAGATAGTGTTTTTACATATCGTCTTCCTTGATTCACCATCGGCTCAACACAGATGACCATTCCCGGCTTTAATCTAGGGCCTCTATTTGGTGGACCATAGTGCGGGATTTGAGGGTCCTCATGTAAGTCTTGCCCGATTCCGTGACCAACATACTCCCTAACGATCGAGAACCCATTCTCTTCAGCATGGGTTTGAACCGCATGTGAGATATTTGATAATCTTTCGCCTGGTTTTACTTGTTCTAGACCAAGATACAACGATTTTTCTGTGACATCAAGTAGCTTTTGAACAGATTCAGAAATGTTTCCAACTGGATACGTCCATGCAGAATCTCCATGGTACCCATTGTATTTCGCACCAATATCGATACTGATGATATCGCCCTCTTCGAGCTTGCGCTTCCCTGGAATTCCGTGTACAAGCTCTTCATTTACAGAAGCACATATGCTCCCCGGAAATCCGTTGTATCCTTTAAAAGATGGCGTAGCACCATATTTTCGAATCGTCTTTTCCGCTATTTGATCGAGCTCTTTCGTTGTAATTCCTGGAGTAATATGCTGTTTCAACTCTTGATGAGTTAAAGCAACGATCCTGCCAGCTTCTCGCATGATTTCTATCTCGCGAGGAGTTTTGCAGATGATCATTACGCTAAGCCTCCGATGAGAACATCGATATCAGCAAATACTTTATTGATATCTTGCTCACCATTAATGCTTTGTAGGTAACCAAGCTCCTCGTAGAAATCAAGCAAAGGTTTTGTTTGCTTAATATTTACATCTAAACGATTTGCTACAGTTTCTTCATTGTCATCAGAGCGTTGGTACAATTCGCCACCACATTTATCGCACACATCAGCTTTTGCTGGTGGATTGAATTCTAAGTGGTAAGTCGCACCGCACTCTTTACAAATGCGACGGCCTGTAAGGCGTTTTAATAACAACCCTGAATCCACATTAATGTTTAAAACATAGTCGATTTTTTTGCCAAGATCTTTCATAATCTCTTCAAGAGCTGATGCTTGTGCAACAGTTCGTGGGAAACCGTCTAATAAGAAACCTCTTACGCAGTCTTCTTGACTCAAACGTTCACGAACAATTCCGATTGTAACTTCATCTGGAACAAGTGCACCTTTATCAATAAAAGATTTTGCTTGTAAACCCATTTCAGTTTCAGCCTTCATAGCTGCACGGAACATATCTCCTGTTGAAATGTGAGGGATGTTATACTTGGCAACAATCTGTTCGGCTTGTGTACCTTTACCAGCACCAGGAAGCCCCATTAAAATTAAGTTCATCCTTGTTCCCCCTCAGAGTACATGAGCATGTAGGGAAGACAATTCTTCCCACTTACTCACTGCTTGATAAACCCTTTGTAATGGCGTTTTACCAGTTGGCTTTCTAGCTGCTTCATTGTTTCTAAAGCAACGCCGACAACGATTAACATACTCGTTCCACCAATCTGTGCAGATGGGGGAAGATTTCCCAGTTTCGTAAAGATAACTGGTAAGATTGCAATCGCTGCTAGGAAAATTGATCCTACAAAGGTCAAACGATACAAGATTTTTGTTAGATATTGTTCCGTATTCTTACCCGGACGAATACCTGGAACATATCCACCTTGTTTGTTTAGATTCTCTGACATTTGCTCTGGATTAACCTGAACAAACGCATAGAAATATGTGAAGGCTACAATGAGCGCAACATATATGATCATTCCCACTGGGTGAGAATAGTTAAAGTTTGCAATGATCCACTGCGATACATCATGATTCGGGAAGAACTGTGCAATAGTTGGAGGCGTAATTAAGAATGAAACAGCAAAAATGACTGGAATAACACCCGCACTATTTACCTTAAGCGGTAAATGTGTGTTTTGTGCTCCAGCATGATTCCCATTCCCTCCTGTTACACGCTTCGCATATTGAATTGGGATCTTTCTAACAGCCTGTTGAATGAAAATAACACCAACAATAACTGCTAGCACAGCTAGTAAGATCAATGCAACTTTAACGATACTCATGAACAATTGATCTCCGATATTTTGAAACTGTTGTTGATACACTTGAGATATAACACTTGGGATCGCTGCGGCAATACCGCCAAAGATAAGGATGGAAATACCATTACCTACACCTTTAGCTGTAATCTGTTCACCTAACCACATTAAAAATGCAGTACCAGCAGTCAGTACCGTAGCAATGTATAAATAAGTGCTCCAACCAGGATTCAAAATTAATTGCCCACCTACCATACCGTTAAAACCGATTGACATACCAAACCCCTGAATAAACGCAAGAACAATTGTAAAGTAACGCGTGAATTGCGTTAGTTTACGACGGCCCATTTCACCTTGCTTCGACCATTCCGAAAATTTAGGAACAACATCCATCTGCAATAATTGCACGATGATGGATGCTGTAATATACGGCATGATTCCCATCGCGAAGATGGAGAAGTTTTTCAAGGCGCCACCGCCAAATGTATTTAGGATACCTAAGGCATTTAATTGATCTTGTGCTTTCAGTACGTCTCCATTTGTAAATGGCACTGGGATAAACGTGCCAATCCTGAATACGACTAACATCGCTAAAGTGAATAATATTTTACGTCTTATCTCAGCAACGCGCATAAAGTTGGAGATTGTACGAAACATTAGATCACCTCAACTGATCCGCCAGCTGCTTCAATTGCTTCTTTAGCACTTGAAGAGAACTTGTGCGCTTTAACAGTTAATTTTTTCTCTACTGCTCCGCTTGCAAGAATTTTAACACCGTCGTTTAACTTGCTGATAACGCCAGTTTCCAGCAATAATTCAGGTGTTACTTCTGTACCATCTTCAAAACGATTTAACGTTGATAAGTTTACAATAGTAAACTCTTTACGGTTAATGTTTGTGAAGCCGCGTTTTGGTAAACGACGGAATAATGGAGTTTGACCACCTTCGAAGCCAAGACGAACACCGCCACCAGAACGTGCGTTTTGTCCTTTATGACCTTTACCAGCAGTTTTACCGTTACCAGAACCGATACCACGACCGACACGGTTACGTACTTTACGAGAACCTTCTGCAGGTTTTAATTCATGAAGTTTCATTCCCAGGCACCTCCTTATATTAATGAGTTATCCTTAAGCTTCTTTTACAGTTATAAGGTGAGAAACTTTGTTGATCATACCAAGAATAGCAGGAGTTTCTTCCTTAACTACAGTTGAATTCAACTTTTTAAGACCTAAAGCTTCTACCGTCGCACGTTGATCTTGTGGACGACCAATTACACTACGAGTGAGGGTAATTTCTAACTTTTTCGCCATTTGTTTTCCCTCCTTAACCTAGTAGCTCTTCTACAGATTTACCGCGTAATTTTGCAACATCTTCAGCGCGCTTAAGTTCGCTTAATCCGTTCACAGTAGCGCGAATCATGTTGATTGGTGTGTTAGAACCAAGAGATTTCGAAAGAATATCTTGTACACCAGCTAATTCAAGTACCGCACGAACAGGTCCACCAGCAATAACACCAGTACCTTCAGCAGCAGGTTTTAAGAATACTTCACCAGCTCCAAAATGACCGTTGATTGTGTGTGGAATTGTTGTACCAACTAATGGTACAGCGATTAAGTTTTTCTTAGCGTCTTCGATAGCTTTGCGAATTGCGTCTGGTACCTCTTGTGCTTTACCAGTACCGAATCCAACATGACCGTTTTTATCGCCAACTACAACTAGTGCAGCAAAGCGGAAACGACGACCACCCTTAACAACTTTCGCGACACGATTTATCGTAACTACACGTTCTTCAAGTTCTAATTTACTTGGGTCAATGCGATGCATCAATTTTCCCTCCTTTGACCATTAAAATTGTAATCCAGCCTCACGAGCAGCTTCAGCTAGAGCTTTAACACGGCCATGGTATAAGTAACCACCGCGATCGAATACTACTTCTTTAACGCCTTTCTCTACAGCACGCTTAGCAACTGATTCTCCAACTTTCGTAGCAGCTTCAGTATTGCTAGTACCGTTAAGAGCAAGGTCTTTATCAAGAGTAGATGCACTTACTAACGTTACACCATTTACATCATCAATAACTTGAGCGTAAATATGTTGGTTAGAACGGAACACGTTTAAACGTGGACGTTCTGCAGTACCAGTAAGCTTAGCACGTACACGTGCATGTCTTTTCTTACGAGTCGCATTTTTATCAGCTTTAGTGATCATTCTTGTCACTCCTTTCTCTCACCTAACGGGTTTACTTAGCAGTTTTACCTTCTTTACGACGAACAACTTCGCCTTCGTAACGAATACCTTTACCTTTATATGGCTCAGGAGCACGTACAGCACGGATGTTAGCAGCAAATTCGCCAACACGTTGCTTGTCGATACCTTTGATTACGATTTTAGTTGGTGCAGGTACTTCAACTTCAAGACCTGCTTCCGGAGTCATTTCTACTGGATGAGAATAACCTACGCTTAAAACAAGTTTATCTCCTTGTTTTTGAGCACGGTAACCAACACCGACTAATTCAAGTCCGCGTGCGAAACCTGCAGTTACACCTTCAACCATGTTTCCGATTAAAGCACGAGTTGTACCGTGTAATGCACGGTGTTCCTTCTGTTCAGATGGACGCTCAACTGTTAGTGTATTTTCTTCAATTTTGATAGACATATCAGCATTGAATTTACGAGTTAATTCACCTTTAGGGCCTTTTACTGTTACAGTATTGTCTTCTGCAATTGTAATAGTAACACCTGCAGGGATTTCAAGAATCTTTTTACCAATACGAGACATGTGGTCACACCTCCGTTCGTTTTAAATATAAATTACCAAACGTATGCTACTACTTCTCCACCAGTTTGTAATTGACGAGCGTCTTTGTCTGTCATTACTCCCTTAGATGTAGAAACAAGAGCGATACCTAATCCGTTAAGTACACGTGGTACTTCATCAGCTTTAGCGTAAACGCGTAAGCCAGGTTTACTGATACGTTTTAATCCAGTGATTACACGTTCATTGTTTGCACCATATTTCAGGAAAATACGAAGGATACCTTGTTTGTTATCCTCGATGTATTCTACATCACGAATGAAACCTTCACGTTTTAAAAGTTCAGCGATCTCTTTTTTGATTTTAGAAGCAGGAACCTCTAATTTCTCATGACGTACCATGTTCGCATTACGGATGCGAGTAAGCATGTCTGCAATTGGATCTGTCATCACCATGTGTTTTACCTCCTTCCCATTTGTGGGTTTTACCAACTAGCTTTTTTAACACCAGGAATTTGACCTTTATATGCAAGTTCACGGAAACAAATACGGCAAAGCTTAAATTTGCGGTATACAGAATGCGGACGACCGCAGCGTTCGCAACGTGTATACTCTTGTACTTTAAACTTAGGAGTACGCTTTTGTTTCGCTATCATAGATTTTTTAGCCACGTTTTCGCCTCCTCTACTTAGCGTTGGCTTCCATTATTTTTGGAATGGCATACCGAATTGTGTTAAAAGTTCACGAGCTTCTTCATCAGTTTTCGCTGTAGTAACGATTACGATGTCCATACCGCGGACTTTGCTTACTTTATCATAATCAATCTCAGGGAAGATAAGTTGCTCTTTAACACCTAATGTGTAGTTCCCACGACCATCAAATGATTTCTTAGAAACACCACGGAAATCACGTACACGTGGTAAAGAAACTGATACTAATTTGTCGAAGAACTCATACATTTGTTGCCCGCGTAAAGTTACTTTCGCACCGATTGGCATACCTTCACGAAGACGGAAACCAGCGATTGATTTTTTAGCACGAGTTACAACAGGTTTTTGACCTGCGATTTGTGTTAATTCTTCTACTGCATTGTCTAAAGCTTTTGAGTTAGATACCGCGTCACCAACACCAGTGTTGATTACGATCTTTTCGATTTTCGGTACTTCCATCACAGATTTATAGTTAAACTTGCTCACTAGAGCAGGAGTAATTTCCTTTTGGAACTTCTCTTTAAGGCGATTCAATGAAGTGACCTCCTTTCTTAAGAAAATTATTTATCTAATAATTCACCAGATTTTTTTGCAATACGAACTTTTTTACCATCTTCTACTTTGAAGCCTACGCGAGTAGGTTCACCTGTTTTCGGATCTAAAATCATAACGTTAGAAACGTGAATAGGTGCTTCTTTAGTAATAATTCCACCTTGTGGATTTAATTGAGATGGCTTAGAGTGTTTTTTAACGATGTTAACACCCTCAACGATAACACGGTTTTGCTTTGGGAAAGCCACAAGGATAACGCCTTGTTTTCCTTTGTCTTTTCCAGTGATTACCTGTACTTTATCACCTTTTTTTACATGCATCTTAATTCTGCACCTCCTTAGCAAGGCAATACCTTAAATTATAGAACTTCTGGAGCTAAAGAAACGATCTTCATGAAGTTGCTATCACGTAATTCACGAGCTACTGGTCCGAAGATACGAGTACCACGTGGGCTCTTATCGTCTTTAATGATAACCGCTGCGTTTTCATCAAATTTGATATAAGAACCGTCCGGACGACGAGCTCCGCTCTTCGTACGTACTACTACTGCTTTAACAACGTCACCTTTTTTAACAACGCCACCTGGTGTTGCTTGTTTTACCGTAGCAACGATAATATCACCAATGTTAGCATATTTACGACCAGAGCCGCCTAATACTTTAATTGTTAAAAGTTCACGTGCACCAGAGTTGTCAGCAACTTTCAAACGAGATTCTTGTTGGATCATGTTATGAAACCTCCCTTCGGACTAAAAATTCCGATTCGTCTATTTAGATAATAACCGCTTCTTCAACGATTTCAACTAAACGGAAACGCTTAGTAGCAGAAAGCGGGCGAGTTTCCATGATTTTAACGATATCGCCAAGTTTCGCTTGGTTTTGCTCATCATGGGCTTTGTACTTTTTAGAATACTTAACACGTTTTCCGTACAAGGAATGAGTTTTGTAAGTTTCAACTAAAACTGTAATCGTTTTGTCCATTTTATCAGACACAACACGACCAGTATAAACTTTGCGTTGGTTACGTTCGCTCACTATGCAAACCTCCCCTCAATTTATCGATTAATTCCGATCTCTCTTTCACGAACTACAGTTTTCATACGAGCAATCGCTTTACGCACTTCACGGATGCGAGTTGGATTCTCTAATTGTCCTGTAGCAAGTTGGAAGCGAAGATTGAATAATTCTTCCTTTAAAGCTTTAACTTTTGTTTCGATTTCGGCAGTGGTTAATTCACGAATATCATTAGTTTTCATTAGATTCACCACCATTTTCTTCACGTTTTACGAATTTACATTTCACAGGTAACTTGTGAGCTGCAAGACGTAATGCTTCGCGTGCTACCTCTTCAGATACACCCGCGATTTCAAACATAATTTTCCCAGGTTTTACTACTGCTACCCAGCCTTCTGGTGCCCCTTTACCGGAACCCATACGTACTTCTAGAGGTTTTGCAGTGTAAGGTTTAGAAGGGAAAATTTTAATCCATACTTTACCGCCACGTTTCATGTAACGAGTCATTGCACGACGAGCAGCTTCGATTTGACGGTTTGTAATCCATGAAGCAGCTTGTGCTTGTAAACCGAATTCACCGAAAGCAATTTCAGTTCCACCTTTTGCACGACCACGCATTTTACCACGATGCTCTCTACGATATTTTACGCGTTTTGGCATTAACATATTATTTTCCTCCTTCCTCAGAAGCTTTCTTTTTTGTAGGAAGGACTTCTCCACGGTAGATCCATACTTTTACGCCTAATTTACCGTATGTTGTATCAGCTTCAACTGCTGCATAGTCAATATCAGCGCGAAGTGTATGAAGTGGAACAGTTCCTTCACTGTAAGATTCTGCACGAGCGATATCAGCTCCGCCAAGACGACCAGAAACCTGTGTTTTAATACCTTTAGCACCTGCACGCATAGCACGTTGAATAACTTGCTTTTGTGCACGACGGAATGATACACGGTTTTCTAATTGACGAGCGATGTTTTCGCCTACTAATTTAGCGTTAAGATCAGCTCTCTTAACTTCTAAAATATTGATGTGTACACGCTTGCCTGTTAATTGGTTAAGAGCTTTACGAAGTGCTTCAACTTCTGTACCACCTTTACCAATTACCATACCAGGTTTTGCAGTGTGAATTGTAACATTTACACGATTTGCTGCACGTTCGATTTCTACTTTAGCAACAGCAGAATCTTTTAAGCGTACAGTAATGTACTCACGGATTTTGATGTCTTCATGTAATAATGTAGCGTAATCTTTCTCAGCGAACCAACGAGATTCCCAGTCACGGATAACACCGACACGAAGACCAATTGGATTAACCTTCTGACCCATCGATTATCCCTCCTTCTTTTCTGATACCACAACTGTGATGTGGCTTGTGCGTTTGTTAATTTGGCTTGCACGACCCATTGCACGTGGACGGAAACGTTTCAACGTTGGACCTTCGTCAACGAAAACTTTTTCAACAACTAAGTTGTTAATATCCATCTCATAATTGTGCTCTGCATTTGCGATTGCAGATTTTAAAACTTTTTCTACAACTGGAGAAGCAGTTTTTGGTGTGTGGTTAAGGATAGCAATCGCTTCACCCACTTGCTTACCTCGGATTAAGTCTACTACTAAACGAACTTTACGAGGAGCAATACGAACTGTTCTCGCTACTGCTTTAGCTTGCATTGAAGTGCCTCCTCTCATTATCTTCTAGTTTTCTTATCGTCAGCAAGGTGACCTTTATACGTACGAGTTGGTGCGAATTCACCTAACTTATGGCCAACCATATCCTCAGTGATGTACACAGGTACGTGTTTACGACCATCATATACAGCGATTGTGTGTCCGATGAACTGAGGGAAGATAGTTGAACGGCGAGACCAAGTTTTAACAACTTGTTTTTGCTCAGATGCAACTAATTTTTCCATTTTGCTCATTAAGTGATCATCGACAAATGGTCCTTTTTTTAAGCTACGAGCCATTTTGGTGCCTCCCTTCGTGATTGGCGTACGGTTCTTGAAGCGAACCGTACTACAATCCCATTATTTTTTACGACGACGAACGATAAATTTATCAGACGCTTTGTTTTTCTTACGAGTCTTGAATCCAAGAGTTGGTTTACCCCATGGAGACATTGGAGACTTACGTCCGATTGGAGAGCGTCCTTCACCACCACCGTGTGGGTGATCAACCGGGTTCATTACAGAACCACGAACTGTTGGGCGCTTACCTAACCAGCGAGAGCGACCTGCTTTACCGATTTTGATAAGTTCGTGTTGTTCGTTACCAACTTGACCGATTGAAGCGCGACAAGCAGATAATACAAGACGTACTTCACCAGAAGTTAAACGTACAAGTACGTATTTTCCTTCTTTACCAAGTACTTGAGCAGATGTACCAGCAGAACGAACTAATTGTCCGCCACGACCAGGCTTAAGCTCGATGTTATGAACAACAGTACCTACTGGAATGTTGATTAATGGTAATGCGTTACCGATTTTAATGTCAGCTTCAGGGCCAGACATAACTTCCATACCTACTTCTAAAGTTTTAGGAGCAAGAATGTAACGTTTTTCACCGTCAACGTAGTTAATTAATGCGATATTCGCAGAGCGGTTTGGATCGTATTCGATCGTAGCAACGCGTCCTGGAATTCCATCTTTGTTACGCTTAAAGTCGATGATACGGTATTGACGCTTATGTCCGCCACCTTGATGACGTACAGTAATTTTACCTTGGTTATTACGACCAGCCTTTTTGCTTAAAGGAGCAAGTAAAGACTTTTCCGGTCTGTCAGTCGTGATTTCAGCGAAATCATTCGTAGTCATGTTACGACGACCGTTAGTAGTTGGATTATACTTTTTAATTCCCATCTCAATTTCCCTCCTTCTTTAGTAAGAATTAAACGCCTTGGAAGATTTCGATTTCTTTGCTGTCAGCAGTTAGCTTAACGATTGCTTTACGACGACGGCTAGTAAAACCAGCGTGACGACCAACACGTTTTGCTTTCGGCTTGTAGTTCATGATGTTTACTTTGTCTACATTAACACCAAAGATCGCTTCGATAGCGTCTTTAACCTCTGTTTTATTAGATTTAACGTCCACGTCGAACGTGTATTTTTTTTCAGCCATCATTTCCATAGAACGTTCAGTGATAACTGGGCGCTTAATGATATCACGAGGATCTCTCATTATGCAAGCACCTCCTCTACTTTTTCCACTGCCGCTTTTGTCATGATTAGCTTATCATGATGAAGCACATCTAGCACATTTACGCCATCAGCAGTGATTACTGTTACTCCAGGGATATTGCGAGCAGATAACTCTACAGATTCGTTTGCATCAGCAGTTACGATAAGAGCTTTCTTCTCAACAGTTAATCCTTTAAGTACTGCTACCATGTCTTTTGTTTTTGGTGCATTTAACACTAGGTCTTCAAGAACTACAATGTTGTTCTCAACTACTTTAGTAGCTAATGCAGATTTGATCGCTAAACGACGAACTTTCTTAGGAAGTTTGTACGCATAGCTTCTTGGTGTAGGTCCGAATACCGTACCACCACCACGCCATTGAGGAGAGCGGATAGAACCTTGACGAGCACGTCCAGTTCCTTTTTGACGCCATGGTTTACGACCACCACCGCGAACTTCAGAGCGAGTTTTTACTTTGTGTGTACCTTGACGTAAAGATGCACGTTGCATCATTACAGCTTCGAAAAGTACAGCTTCATTTGGTTCGATACCGAAAATAGCTTCAGCTAATTCGATTTCACCAACCTGTGAACCAGTTTGGTTATATACAGTAACTTTTGGCATTGGAATTCCTCCTTCCTATTGTGAATTATTTGCTAACCTTCACAGCGCCTTGAACAACTACAAGAGATTTCTTAGCACCTGGAACGTTACCTTTTACTAGTAATAAGTTGCGCTCAGTGTCAACTTGAACGATTTCTAAGTTTTGGATAGTAACTTGGTCTCCACCCATACGTCCAGCAAGTTTTTTGCCTTTGAATACACGGTTCGGAGCAACTGGCCCCATTGAACCTGGACGACGGTGATAGCGAGAACCATGAGACATAGGTCCGCGAGATTGTCCGTGGCGTTTGATAACACCTTGGAAACCTTTACCTTTAGAAATTCCTGTTACGTCAACGATTTCACCTGCAGCGAAAACTTCAACTTTTACCTCTTGACCAACCTCTAATCCGTCCACGTCTGCATCGCGGATTTCGCGAATGAAGCGCTTAGGAGTTGTAGATGCTTTAGCAGTGTGGCCTTGTTCAGGTTTGTTAGTTAACTTTTCACGTTTATCTTCAAATCCTAACTGGATTGCGTTGTAGCCATCAGTTTCAGTTGTTTTCTTTTGAAGAACAACGTTTGGATTAGCAGCGATTACCGTTACTGGGATTAACTCACCGTTCTCAGCAAATACTTGAGTCATACCGATCTTTCTTCCTAAGATTCCTTTGGTCATGAGTTACACCTCCTACATTTTTAAGTTATATAATTTATAGTTTGATTTCGATATCTACACCAGACGGTAAGTCTAAACGCATTAATGAATCTACTGTTTGTGGAGTAGGACTCACGATATCGATTAAACGTTTGTGTGTGCGCATTTCGAATTGCTCACGAGAATCTTTGTACTTATGAACAGCACGAAGAATTGTGTAAATAGTCTTCTCAGTTGGTAATGGGATCGGACCAGAAACTGTTGCCCCAGAACGCTTAGCTGTTTCTACAATTTTCTCAGCTGATTGATCAAGAATACGGTGATCATAAGCTTTTAAACGGATACGAATTTTTTCTTTTGCCATTATTTTCCCTCCTTCGTTCGCCTATTTCTAAAATAGACCTTCTCCATGGAAATTTCCCCACACCATGCCATGGCAAAGCGGCCGGGTGTGTCAGCAACCTTCCACTTCATCGCAGTCAAAGACCAACATTGTCTATTATACAATGTTATTCGTCTAGATGCAAGCATCTTTTTGTTTGCATCTGCTTTTCTCTACTTTTGCTATTATACATGGCACATTAAAGAATTTCAAGTTTTCATCTGTTCTTATTCTACTTACAGTTTTTGGATGTTTCATTTGTTTTTATATACTATAGAAGAAACTCATTCAAAAACAAAAAATGCGTCTCTTTCTTCTATATTAATAAGCAATAAAAAAACTCAAGGGAGAATCCCTTGAGTTTTTAATAATCTATTTAAAGATTACTCAGCAACGATTGTAGCAACTACACCGTAACCTACTGTACGTCCACCTTCACGAATAGAGAATTTAGTTCCCTCTTCGATAGCGATTGGAGCGATAAGTTCGATAGTCATTTCGATGTTGTCACCAGGCATTACCATTTCAGTACCTTCTGGTAATTGGATGATACCAGTTACGTCAGTTGTACGGAAGTAGAACTGAGGACGGTAGTTAGCGAAGAATGGAGTATGACGTCCACCTTCTTCTTTAGATAATACGAAAACTTCAGCTTTGAATTTAGCGTGAGCTTTTACAGAGCCAGTTTTAGCAAGAACTTGTCCACGTTGGATGTCTTCACGAGCAACCCCACGAAGAAGAGCACCGATGTTGTCTCCAGCTTGAGCTTGGTCAAGAAGCTTACGGAACATTTCTACACCAGTTACAGTTGTAGAAGCATTCTCTTCAGCAAGACCGATGATTTCTACTACGTCACCAACTTTAACGATTCCGCGCTCTACACGACCAGTTGCAACTGTACCACGACCTGTGATAGAGAATACATCCTCGATAGGCATTAAGAATGGTTTGTCAGTTTCACGTTCTGGAGTTGGGATGTAAGCATCAACTTCAGTCATTAATTCAATGATTTTTGCTTCCCAATCAGCTTCTCCTTGAAGAGCTTTAAGAGCAGAACCTTTGATTACAGGAATGTCGTCGCCTGGGAATCCGTATTCAGATAATAGGTCGCGAACTTCCATTTCTACTAATTCTAATAATTCTTCGTCGTCTACCATGTCGCATTTGTTTAAGAATACAACGATGTAAGGAACACCTACTTGACGAGAAAGAAGGATGTGCTCACGTGTTTGAGGCATTGGGCCATCAGCAGCAGATACTACTAAGATACCGCCGTCCATTTGAGCAGCACCAGTGATCATGTTTTTAACATAGTCAGCGTGACCTGGGCAGTCAACGTGTGCATAGTGACGAGTTTCAGTTTCGTACTCAACGTGTGCAGTTGAGATTGTGATTCCGCGCTCTCTTTCTTCTGGAGCAGCGTCGATTTGATCGTATCCGCGTGCTTCAGCACCACCAGCTTTTGCAAGAACTGTAGTGATCGCAGCAGTTAATGTAGTTTTACCATGGTCAACGTGGCCGATTGTACCGATGTTAACATGGGGTTTAGAACGTTCGAATTTAGCTTTAGCCATTCTAAATTCCTCCTTAGTTTATATAGGTTATTTTATATTTAGACTAGAAAGTGAAACTTGCGTCCCACTTTCTAAGCTTACATAAGTAGTTATACTTGAACAATCGATAAAAATCAATTATTCACCTTTATTTTTTTTAATAATTTCTTCAGAAACAGACTTCGGTACTTCTTCATAATGATCAAATGTCATTGAGAATGTTCCGCGTCCTTGAGTGTTAGAACGTAATGCCGTTGCATAACCGAACATTTCAGAAAGTGGAACCATAGCGCGAACAACTTGTGCGTTACCGCGAGCTTCCATACCTTCTACACGTCCACGACGAGATGTTACGTCGCCCATAATGTCACCCATGTACTCTTCAGGAATTACAACTTCAACTTTCATCATTGGCTCAAGAATTACTGGGCTACATTTAGAAACCGCAGCTTTAAGTGCCATAGATGCAGCGATTTTGAACGCCATCTCAGATGAATCGACATCATGGTAAGATCCGTCAACTAACGCAGCTTTGATGTCAACTAGTGGATAACCAGCTAGTACACCATTTTTAAGTGAGTCTTCAAGACCCGCTCCAACAGCTGGGATGTATTCACGTGGAACTACACCGCCGACGATTTTGTTTTGGAATTCAAAACCTTTACCTTCTTCATTAGGTTCAAACTCAATCCAAACGTGACCGAATTGTCCACGACCACCAGATTGACGAGCGAACTTACCTTCAACTTTCGCAGCAGCGCGGAAAGTCTCACGGTATGCTACCTGAGGAGCACCAACGTTTGCTTCCACTTTGAATTCACGGCGCATACGGTCAACGATGATATCAAGGTGAAGTTCACCCATACCAGCGATGATTGTTTGGCCAGTTTCTTGGTCAGTGTGAGCACGGAATGTTGGATCTTCTTCAGAAAGCTTAGATAATGCTGTACCCATTTTATCTTGGTCAGCTTTAGATTTTGGTTCGATAGCTACAGAGATAACTGGCTCTGGGAATTCCATAGACTCAAGGATAACAAGACTCTTCTCATCACAAAGAGTATCACCAGTAGTAGTATCTTTTAAACCTACAGCAGCAGCGATATCACCAGCGTAAACTGTTGAAATCTCTTCACGGCTGTTAGCGTGCATTTGTAGGATACGACCTACACGCTCACGCTTACCTTTAGTTGAGTTTTTCACGTATGATCCAGAGTTTAACACACCAGAGTACACACGGAAGAACGTTAACTTACCAACATAAGGGTCAGTCATGATTTTGAATGCTAAAGCTGCGAATGGTTCTTCATCGCTAGACTTACGTTCGATTTCTTCCTCTGTATCCGGAAGAGTACCTTTGATAGCTGGTACATCTAATGGAGACGGTAGGTAATCGATAACTGCGTCTAACAGAATTTGAACACCTTTATTTTTGAATGCAGAACCACAGATTACTGGGAAGAATTCTACAGAAGTTGTAGCCTTACGGATACCAGCTTTAAGCTCTTCTATAGTGATTTCTTCACCTTCTAGGTACTTCATCATCATTTCTTCATCAAGCTCAG
The DNA here is from genome assembly GCF_001884135.1 of Bacillus nitratireducens. Classification (GTDB taxonomy): domain Bacteria; phylum Bacillota; class Bacilli; order Bacillales; family Bacillaceae_G; genus Bacillus_A; species Bacillus_A nitratireducens. The sequence goes on from NZ_MAOC01000002.1 coordinate 27,693, forward strand.
CTACCGCTTCAATAAGTTTTCCACGGTATTCTGCAGCTAATTCTTTGTGCTCTTCAGGAATTTCGACACGCTCGATGTCTGTTCCTAAATCGTTACCGTACATGTAAGCACACTCTTCAACAAGGTCAATGATACCATTGAACTCGTCTTCAGCACCGATTGGTAACTGAATTGGATGTGCGTTTGCTTGTAAACGATCGTGGATTGTTCCTACAGAGTATAAGAAATCTGCACCGATCTTATCCATTTTGTTAACGAATACGATACGAGGTACACCGTAAGTAGTAGCCTGACGCCAAACAGTTTCTGTTTGTGGTTCTACACCAGATTGTGCATCAAGTACTGCTACCGCACCATCAAGTACGCGTAAAGAACGTTCTACTTCTACTGTGAAGTCTACGTGTCCTGGAGTGTCAATGATGTTTACACGGTGACCTTTCCATTGAGCTGTAGTTGCAGCAGAAGTAATTGTGATACCACGCTCTTGCTCTTGCTCCATCCAGTCCATCTGAGATGCACCTTCATGAGTTTCACCGATTTTATGAATACGTCCTGTGTAATACAGAATACGCTCAGTTGCTGTTGTTTTACCAGCATCGATGTGAGCCATGATACCAATATTACGAGTGTTTTCTAAAGAGAACTCTCTAGTCATTTGGTGTCTTGCTCCTTCCATATATGGATTGGATTATTTTATTTTAAGTAGCAAAAAAGCCACTTTATATTGTTACATATGCCAGTGTCTTGTACCCTCATTATGTAAAACGAGCGCCCAACGAAAGGGAGAGGCATTCTCCCTCTCCACACTTCCATAAGCGACAAATAAAGCGGTTTATGCTTACATTTATTTTACGTTGAATCCTACCAACGGTAATGAGCAAATGCTTTGTTAGCTTCTGCCATTTTATGAGTGTCTTCACGTTTCTTAACAGATGCACCAGCATTGTTAGCTGCATCTAAGATTTCGTAAGCTAGACGCTCTTCCATAGTTTTTTCACCACGAAGACGAGCATAGTTTACTAACCAGCGAAGACCTAAAGTTGTACGGCGTTCTGGACGAACCTCAACTGGAACTTGGTAGTTAGCACCACCAACACGACGAGCGCGTACTTCAAGAACAGGCATGATGTTCTTAAGAGCTTGCTCGAATACTTCCATTGGTTCTTTATCTGAACGTTCACGAACGATATCGAAAGCGTTATAAAGAATTGTTTGAGATTTACCTTTTTTACCGTCAACCATCATTTTGTTGATTAGGCGTGTTACTAGTTTCGAATTGTACATTGGATCTGGTAACACGTCACGTTTCGCAACAGGTCCTTTACGAGGCATATTGAGTTCCTCCTTTCATTATAAGTTTATTATTTTTTTGCAGGTTTTGGTCGCTTAGTACCATATTTAGAACGTCCTTGCATACGTTTGTCAACACCAGCTGTATCAAGCGCTCCACGAACGATGTGGTAACGTACCCCTGGTAAATCCTTTACTCGACCACCGCGAATTAATACTACGCTATGCTCTTGTAGGTTATGACCGATACCTGGGATGTAAGCTGTAACTTCAATACCGTTTGTTAAACGTACACGAGCGTATTTACGTAACGCTGAGTTAGGTTTCTTTGGAGTCATTGTACCAACACGAGTACATACACCACGTTTTTGAGGTGCAGAGATATCAGTTGATTTTTTCTTTAAAGAGTTAAAACCTTTGTTTAACGCAGGTGATTTAGATTTCCATACTTTATCAGTACGACCATTTCTCACTAATTGGTTAATAGTAGGCATTTGATTATCCTCCCTTCGCATGTTTGTATGACCACATATCCAGGTGGTTCATTATTAGTTGAAAACAAAGTTTTTGCAAGGAAGAGCAAATGCTCTCTCCTCACAAAAACAGTTTTAACTTATTATTCCTATTGCTGAAGCTCCCACTTGAATCCCCGAAACTTTTCCAAGCTTACGAACTGATTCAACTTTGGTTATGGGTATGTTATGTTGCAAGGCGTTACGAATGATAACATGGGTTAACCGCACATCAGCATCTTCCGCAATAACAACTTCTTTAACTATACCATTTTTGATTGCTTCCAATGTTCGTTTATGACCAACGACTACATTTTCAGCATTTGACACTTTTTGATAAGACATATAAATATCCTCCAAAGCATCGTTCAGGAGCAACCTTGATTATAGTAACATTTTGACTCATACAATGTCAACTAGGATTAGATGTTTTTATACAAAATTTACGACGGAAAATTTTACTGTTCCACATAAATCTCATCGTTTTCTACATTCATGTCATCTTGTGTTGTTTTTACAAGATCCACTTTGCGATAACGATTCATACCTGTTCCAGCAGGAACAAGTTTACCGATAATAACGTTCTCTTTCAATCCTAGAAGCTCATCACGTTTACCTTTAATTGCTGCATCAGTTAAGACACGAGTTGTTTCTTGGAATGATGCTGCAGATAAGAATGAATCAGTTTCAAGTGAAGCTTTTGTAATACCAAGTAAAACAGGTCTAGCTGTCGCTGGCTGTTTACCTTTTAGTAACACTTTCGCATTCGCATCAGTAAACTGATGGATATCTAGTAATGTTCCTGGTAATACATCTGTTTCACCCGCATCACTTACACGAACTTTACGTAGCATTTGACGTACCATTACTTCTACGTGTTTGTCACCAATTTCTACCCCTTGCATACGGTATACTTTTTGAACTTCACGTAATAGGTATTCTTGAACTGCCGTAATGTCCGTTACTTTTAGTAATTCTTTCGGATCAATAGAACCCTCTGTTAACTCTTTACCGTGGCTAATTGGCTGTCCTAGAATTACTTTCAGACGAGCACCATAAGGAATAGCATACGTACGAGCTTCAACCTCACCCTGTACAACTACTTCTTGACGATCTTTAACATCGTTGATCGCTGCGATAACACCGTCGATTTCACTGATAACTGCCTGACCTTTCGGATTACGAGCCTCAAAGATCTCTTGGATACGAGGTAAACCTTGTGTGATATCATCTCCGGCAACCCCACCTGTATGGAACGTACGCATCGTTAACTGTGTACCTGGCTCACCGATAGATTGAGCTGCGATAATACCTACCGCTTCTCCTACTTCTACGTCTGTACCAGTTGCTAAGTTACGACCGTAACACTTCTTACATACACCATGGCGAGTATTACACGTAAACGCTGAACGAATGTTTACAGTTTCAACACCCGAATTTTCAACAATATGAGCGATATCTTCAGTAATCAATTGATTTTCAGCAACTAATACTTCACCTGTTTCAGGATGTTTTACAGTTTTTCTTGCAAAACGTCCAACAAGACGATCATATAATGACTCAATTACTTCATTACCCTCTTTAATCGCACCGATTAGTAAACCGCGATCTGTTCCACAATCATCTTCACGAACAATTACATCTTGTGCAACGTCTACAAGACGACGTGTTAAGTAACCAGAATCGGCAGTCTTAAGTGCTGTATCGGCAAGACCTTTACGAGCACCATGCGTAGAGATGAAGTACTCAAGTACTGTTAAACCTTCACGGAAACTTGATTTGATCGGAAGTTCAATGATACGACCAGATGGATTGGCCATCAGACCACGCATACCAGCAAGCTGAGTGAAGTTAGATGCGTTACCACGGGCACCGGAATCACTCATCATGAAGATTGGGTTGCGTTTATTCAAGGACTTCATCAGTTTTCCTTGGATAACATCTTTTGCATTACTCCAAATAGAGATAACGCGATCGTAACGTTCTTCTTCCGTGATTAAACCGCGACGGAATTGTTTAATTACATTATCTACTTTTGCTTGTGCTTCGTGGAGAATTTCATCTTTTTCACCTAATACAAGAATGTCAGATACCCCAACTGTAATACCAGCTTTTGTAGAGTATTTAAATCCTAAGTTCTTCATACGGTCAAGCATGCGAGACGTCTCTGTAATTTTGAAACGCTTGAATACTTCCGCAATGATGTTACCAAGGATCTTCTTGCTAAATGGCGCCACTTCTTCGCGACTAGCAATAATTTCTTTAATGTTCGCACCTTTTTCAACGAAATATTCCGCTGGTGTTTCTTTTTCAAGGTTTGAATTTGTTGGTTCATTAATATAAGGGAACGACTCTGGTAAGATTTCGTTAAATATTAATTTACCAACTGTTGTTAATAGAAGCATACTCTTTTGCTCTTCAGTAAACGTTACATTATTTACTGAACTTGCAGCAACTGCAACACGTGTGTGCAGATGTACATATCCATTTTGGTATGCAAGTATTGCTTCGTTTGCATCTTTGAAGACCATACCTTCACCGATTGCACCTTCACGCTCAAGTGTTAAGTAGTAGTTACCTAATACCATATCCTGAGATGGAGTAACAACTGGTTTTCCGTCTTTTGGATTCAAGATGTTTTGTGCCGCTAACATAAGAATACGAGCTTCTGCTTGTGCTTCTGATGATAACGGAACGTGAACCGCCATTTGGTCACCATCAAAGTCCGCATTGTATGCAGTACATACAAGTGGATGAAGACGGATTGCACGACCTTCTACTAATGTAGGTTCAAACGCCTGGATACCAAGACGGTGAAGTGTTGGTGCGCGGTTTAGAAGTACTGGATGTTCTTTGATCACAGATTCTAAAACGTCCCAAACTTCAGGTTGTACACGCTCGATTTTACGTTTCGCACTCTTAATGTTGTGTGCTAATCCTTTTTCCACTAACTCTTTCATAACGAAAGGTTTGAACAGTTCAAGCGCCATTTCTTTCGGTAATCCACATTGGTACATCTTTAAGTTCGGTCCTACAACGATTACAGAACGACCAGAGTAGTCAACACGTTTACCTAATAAGTTTTGACGGAAACGTCCTTGTTTACCTTTAAGCATGTGAGATAGTGATTTTAATGGACGGTTACCTGGTCCAGTAACTGGACGGCCACGACGACCATTATCGATTAATGCGTCTACAGCTTCTTGTAACATACGTTTTTCGTTTTGAACGATGATGCTTGGTGCACCTAAGTCCAATAGACGTTTTAAACGGTTGTTACGGTTAATTACACGACGGTATAAGTCGTTTAAATCAGAAGTAGCAAAACGTCCACCATCCAACTGTACCATTGGGCGTAGTTCTGGTGGGATAACTGGAAGAACATCTAGGATCATCCAAGATGGGTGATTTCCAGAGTTACGGAATGCTTCTAATACTTCTAGACGTTTAATAGCACGAGTACGTCGTTGTCCTTGTGCTGTTTTTAATTCTTCTTTTAAGAAGTCTACTTCTTTATCTAAATCGATGTCTTGTAATAGCTTTTTAATTGCTTCTGCACCCATAGCAGCTTGGAATGTGCTGCCATATCGATCACGATATGCACGGTATTCTTTTTCAGAAAGTAATTGCTTCTTATCAAGTGGTGTATCTCCACTTTCTGTTACAACATAAGAAGCGAAATAAATTACTTCTTCAAGCGCGCGAGGGGACATGTCTAAGACAAGTCCCATGCGGCTCGGGATACCTTTGAAATACCAAATATGAGATACAGGAGCAGCTAATTCGATATGACCCATACGTTCACGACGAACTTTTGCACGCGTTACTTCAACGCCACATCGATCACAAACTACACCTTTATAACGTACACGTTTATATTTTCCGCAATGACATTCCCAGTCCTTTTGTGGTCCGAAAATACGCTCACAGAACAAGCCGTCTTTTTCAGGCTTTAACGTACGATAGTTAATCGTTTCTGGTTTCTTAACTTCACCGTATGACCAAGAACGAATCTTGTCAGGTGAAGCAAGTCCAATCTTCATATATTCAAAGTTATTTACATCTATCAAGGGGCCTACCTCCCTTTTAGTCTACAGGTTATCCCAATTATTCCTTAGTTGACTCAACTTCGACATTCAATTTATCTGCTGATTGATGATCATCGTCATCTTCCGTATCACGCATTTCAATTTCTGTGTCGTCGCTAGACATCATTTTAACGTCCATACCTAAACTTTGCAGTTCTTTAATCAATACTTTGAATGATTCTGGAACGCCTGGTTCTGGAACATTTTCGCCTTTAACAATTGCTTCATACGTCTTAACACGTCCAATAACATCATCAGACTTCACTGTTAAGATTTCTTGAAGAGTATAAGCAGCACCGTAAGCCTCGAGTGCCCAAACCTCCATCTCACCGAAACGCTGTCCACCGAACTGAGCTTTACCTCCAAGAGGTTGCTGCGTTACAAGTGAGTACGGTCCAGTAGAACGAGCATGAAGTTTATCGTCAACCATGTGCGCAAGTTTGATCATATACATGACACCAACAGATACACGGTTATCGAACGGTTCACCAGTACGTCCGTCATACAGGATTGTTTTCGCGTCATTTGCCATACCAGCTTCTTCAATTGTGCCCCATACATCTTCCTCACGAGCACCATCGAATACTGGTGTTGCAATGTGAATACCAAGATATCTTGCTGCCATACCAAGATGAAGCTCTAATACCTGACCGATATTCATACGAGATGGTACCCCTAATGGGTTTAACATGATATCGATTGGCGTACCGTCTGGTAAGTAAGGCATATCTTCTTCTGGTAAAATACGAGAGATAACACCTTTGTTACCGTGACGTCCGGCCATCTTGTCACCTTCAGAAATTTTACGTTTTTGAACGATATATGCACGTACAAGTTGATTCACGCCTGGTGGCAATTCATCGCCATCTTCACGGTTGAATACTTTTACGTCTAAGATAATACCGCCACCACCGTGTGGTACACGTAGTGATGTATCACGTACTTCACGTGCTTTTTCACCGAAGATTGCATGTAATAGACGTTCTTCTGCCGTTAATTCTGTTACACCTTTTGGTGTTACTTTACCAACAAGTAGGTCTCCATCTTTTACTTCAGCACCGACGCGAATAATACCGCGCTCGTCAAGGTTACGAAGTGCATCTTCTCCAACATTCGGGATATCACGTGTAATTTCTTCTGGTCCAAGCTTCGTATCACGAGCTTCTGACTCATATTCTTCAATATGAATAGAAGTGTACACATCATCTTTTACAAGGCGCTCACTCATGATGATCGCATCCTCGTAGTTATAACCGTCCCATGTCATGAAGCCAACAAGCACGTTACGTCCAAGTGCTAGTTCGCCTAGTTCCATAGAAGGACCATCCGCAAGGATTTCACCTTTTACAACTTCATTTCCAACACTTACGATTGGACGTTGGTTGTAACAAGTTCCTTGGTTAGAACGAATGAATTTTTGCATTTTGTAGCGATCTAAGTCGCCTTTTACTATTTGACCGTCAACTTCTACATAGCGACGTACCCAAATTTCACGTGCTTCTACGCGCTCAACAACACCAGGGTGTTTACAGATTACTGCAGCACCTGAGTCTTTTGCTGATACGTACTCCATACCTGTACCTACAATCGGTGATTCCGGATTCATTAACGGAACCGCCTGACGTTGCATGTTCGCTCCCATAAGTGCGCGGTTAGAGTCATCGTTTTCTAAGAACGGAATACAAGCTGTCGCTGCCGACACTACTTGTTTTGGAGATACATCCATGTAGTCGATGCGCTCTTTATTTGTGACAATGTTTTCACCACGGAAACGAGCTACGATATCTTCATCAAGGAATTCCCCTTCTTCAGATAATTTCATATTCGCTTGGGCTACAACATAATTATCTTCTTCATCTGCCGTTAAATAATCAACATGCCCTGTTACAAGACCAGTTTCTGGGTCAACACGACGGTATGGTGTTTCGATGAAACCAAACTCATTTACTTTCGCGAACGAAGATAATGAGTTAATCAAACCGATGTTTGGTCCCTCTGGTGTTTCAATTGGACACATACGACCATAGTGAGAGTAGTGAACGTCACGTACTTCAAAGCCTGCGCGCTCACGCGTTAAACCACCGGGTCCTAATGCAGATAGTCTTCGTTTGTGAGTTAACTCTGCTAATGGGTTTGTTTGGTCCATGAACTGAGATAACTGAGAACTTCCGAAGAACTCTTTAATAGATGCAATAACAGGACGAATATTGATTAATGCCTGTGGTGTAATTGCATTTGTATCTTGAATCGACATTCTCTCACGAACAACACGTTCCATACGAGAAAGACCGATACGGAATTGGTTTTGTAATAGTTCTCCTACTGAACGCAGACGACGGTTTCCTAAGTGGTCAATATCATCTGTATCCCCTACTTTGTATAGTAAGTTGAAGAAGTAACTAATAGAAGCCAGAATATCACCTGGTGTGATGTGTTTTACATCGCGAGTAATATTTGCATTCCCAATTACGTTGATAGAACGTTCGCCTTCTGATTCTGGAGCATAAATCTTAATAGATTGCAGCTCAACATCGCCTTCTACCACTCCACCCATTGGTTTCGCTGTTTTGAATCCAATGTTCTTCTCTAAGTAAGGTAAAATGCGATCCAGTGTACGACGATCTAAGATTGTTCCTTCTGCCGCTAAAATTTCACCAGTTTCTGGATCCACTAATGTTTCAGCTAAACGTTGGTTAAACAATCTGTTTTTAATGTGTAACTTTTTGTTGATCTTATAGCGACCTACATTTGCTAAATCATAGCGCTTCGGATCAAAGAAACGAGACACAAGTAAGCTCTTTGCATTTTCTACTGTTGGTGGTTCACCAGGACGTAGACGCTCATAAATTTCAAGCAATGCTTTTTCTGTGCTATCTGTGTTGTCTTTTTCTAACGTATTGCTTAAGTATTCGTTATCACCTAAAAGCTCGGTGATTTCTTGATCAGAGCCAAACCCTAATGCGCGTAACAAAACAGTTACAGGAAGTTTACGCGTACGGTCAATACGCACATATACAACATCCTTAGCATCTGTTTCATACTCTAACCAAGCTCCGCGGTTTGGAATTACAGTAGCAGTAAAACCACGTTTTCCGTTTTTATCCACTTTGCCACTATAGTATACGCTTGGAGAGCGAACTAACTGGGAAACGATAACACGTTCTGCACCGTTAATTACGAATGTTCCAGTCTCTGTCATGAGTGGGAAATCTCCCATGAACACATCTTGTTCTTTTACTTCACCAGTTTCCTTGTTGATTAGACGCACTTTTACACGAAGTGGTGCTGCATACGTCACATCACGCTCTTTGCATTCGTCTACAGAGTATTTAGGTTCACCTAAGCTGTAGTCGATAAATTCAAGCGATAGATTTCCCGTAAAGTCTTCGATCGGAGAAATGTCTTGGAACATTTCTCGCAAACCCTCATCAAGAAACCACTGATAAGAAGAGGTTTGAATTTCGATAAGATTTGGTAACTCTAATACTTCACTAATACGGGCATAACTTCTTCGTTGGCGGTGGCGTCCGTATTGAACTAGTTGACCTGTCAACTGCTTCACCCCTCAAATCATGAGTATTATAAATGCACAAAAAAATTTGTGCAAAATCACAAATAAATACAACTACTGCTATTAGCGTAGTTTTTTTCTCTTAAAGATAGATACGTTGAGTCTTTCTACCTGCTCAAAAAAGAAAAATGGCTTCTTTAAGAAAACCATCATTCTGTTTCATAATCTGCTGATTTTACTATCTTTTCCAAGAGAAACAAAAATATACATCTTTCTCAACGCAGAAAATCATATATTGGCATTGTATAATGTTAACATAGCCAAAAATAACCGTCAACGCTTTTTTGATTTTATGATATAATATCCTTTTTTCTTTTCTACAACTTCAACTTCAGAAAATACTTCTTCTAGTTTCTTCAGCGCAGATGGTGCACCTTGTTTCTTTTGAATAACAATCCACAATTCTCCACCTGAAACCAAATACTCCACAGCCTTTTCTAAAATCTCGTGCACGACATCTTTACCAGCACGAATTGGAGGGTTAGATAGAATAGCAGCATACTTGCCATCTACATTTTCATAGACGCTACTTTGAAAAATACGTATATTCTCGATTCTGTTATTAGCGGCGTTTTCTTTCGCAAGCCCAAGTGCCCTTTCATTCACATCCACCATGTGAACTTCACGGCCTTGAAACTCTTTCGCTAATGACAAACCAATAGGGCCGTATCCGCAACCTACGTCTAATATATCACCTTTAATATCTGGCATTTGAAACGCTTCAATTAAAAGACGAGAACCAAAGTCCACTTCGTTTTTCGAGAACACCCCATGGTCAGATAAAAAAGTAAATCGAGATTCACGAAGGGTAAATTCCCATCGTTTACGATCACTTTTACTAGAAGGGTCGTTAGAAAAATAATGGTCTGCCATATGGCCACCTCTTTTCTTTACAGTTAAAAAAAAAGCTCGCATGAGAGCGAGCTTTTTTTAAAGCATCAAAAGTTAATTACTTAACTTCTACAGCAGCGCCAACTTCTTCAAGTTTAGCTTTCATTTCTTCAGCTTCCTCTTTAGAAACGCCTTCTTTGATTGCTTTTGGAGTGTTGTCAACTAATTCTTTAGCTTCTTTTAAGCCAAGACCAGTGATTTCACGTACAGCTTTGATAACTTTGATTTTTTGAGCGCCAGCACTTGCAAGTACTACGTCAAATTCAGTTTTCTCAGCAGCAGCTTCACCAGCGCCACCAGCTACAGCTACAGGAGCAGCAGCAGTTACGCCGAATTCTTCCTCGATAGCTTTTACTAAGTCGTTAAGTTCTAATACAGTCATAGATTTAACTGCTTCAATGATTTGTTCTTTAGTCATTGTAAATATCCTCCCTTAGATAGGTTTGTATTGTTTTATAGATAACAAGTAATTATCTTTTAAAAAATTAAGCGCCTTGCTCTTCCTTTTGCTCTGCAACTGCTTTAGTAGCAAGTGCAAGGTTACGGATTGGAGCTTGAAGAACGCTAAGAAGCATAGAAAGTAAGCCTTCACGTGATGGAAGAGTAGCGATAGCTTTAACCTCATCAAGTGTTACAAGTTTACCTTCGATTACGCCCGCTTTAATTTCTAAAGCTTCATGTTTTGTAGCGAAGTCGTTTAATACTTTCGCAGGAGCAACTACATCCTCGTTACTGAACGCGATTGCGTTTGGTCCTGTTAAGAATTCGTTTAACTCAGCCATTTCAGCAGATTCTGCAGCACGACGAGTTAAAGAGTTTTTGTAAACTTTGAACTCAACGCCAGCCTCACGTAAGTTTTTACGTAATTCTGTTACTTCAGAAACTGTTAAACCACGGTAGTCAACAACGATTGTAGATTTACTCTCACGAAGTTTTTCAGCGATTTCAGTTACAACTTGTTGTTTAGTTTCGATTACTTTGCTCATGTTATTACACCTCCTGTAGATTATATAGAAGATGTACCGAAAGTGCACTAAAAACCTCCATGCCCAACTTGTAGACATGGAGGCATATAGTCACAGAAAAAAGATTCCGCTTCGTATATTAACACCTAGGTAGGAAATTAAGTCGAATGACACCTACTGTCTACGGTACACTATTTAAATTCACAACATAAATAATTATATTAAAACTTCTTTATGAAGTCAACTTCCAATTTTTACGCAAGTGTAGAAACGTCTACGCGTACGCCAGGTCCCATTGTAGAAGCAACAGTTGCATTCTTCATGTAAGTACCTTTTGCAGCAGCTGGCTTAGCTTTTTGTAGCGTGTCAGCAATTGTTTTGAAGTTTTCTACTAGTTTAGCATCTTCGAAAGATACTTTACCGATTGGAACGTGGATGTTACCAGCTTTATCAACGCGGTATTCAACTTTACCAGCTTTGATTTCGTTAACAGCTTTAGTTACATCGAAAGTAACTGTTCCAGTTTTAGGGTTTGGCATTAAACCTTTAGGTCCTAATACGCGACCAAGTTTACCAACTTCACCCATCATGTCAGGAGTTGCTACTACTACATCGAAATCGAACCAACCTTGTTGGATTTTACCGATGTAATCAGCATCGCCTACGAATTCAGCGCCAGCAGCTTCAGCTTCTTTTGCTTTTTCGCCTTTAGCGAATACTAATACACGTTGTACTTTACCAGTACCGTGTGGAAGAACAACTGCGCCACGAATTTGTTGGTCAGCTTTCTTAGGGTCAACACCTAAACGGAATGCAGCTTCTACAGTTGCATCAAATTTAGCTGTGTTTGTTTTCTTTACTAATTCTACTGCTTCTGTTGCAGAGTAAGCAGCTGCACGATCAACAAGCTTCGCAGCTTCTACGTACTTTTTACCTCTTTTAGCCATTTTTATTTCCTCCTCGAATGTGGTTTTAGCGGAATAACCTCCCACGTTTACGCCTTTTTTTCAGGGATAACCTGAGGATGCGCGCCATCCTTTTATTTAAAAAACGATAATCATTTACGATAATAAAGGTTGCGAATTGGAATTCCAGACCCGCAACCTTTTTTTAAAAACAAATCGAATTAGTCTTCGATAACGATGCCCATACTGCGTGCAGTACCTTCAACCATACGCATTGCAGCTTCTACGCTAGCAGCGTTTAGGTCAGGCATTTTAGTTTCAGCGATTTCGCGTACTTTATCACGCTTAACAGTTGCCACTTTATTACGGTTTGGTTCACCAGAACCAGACTCAATACCAGCTACTTTCTTAAGAAGAACAGCAGCAGGAGGAGTTTTAGTAATGAAAGTGAATGAACGGTCCTCAAATACCGTAATTTCAACAGGGATGATAAGACCAGCTTGATCTGCTGTACGAGCGTTAAACTCTTTACAGAAGCCCATGATGTTAACACCTGCTTGTCCTAATGCTGGACCAACTGGTGGAGCTGGGTTAGCTTTACCTGCAGGAATTTGAAGCTTTACCATTTTAATTACCTTTTTAGCCACGAGACACACCTCCTTAAGTCCGTGATGTGGTCAATTGGACAGTGATTTGCCCTCCCACGTCATGTTTTATCTGTAACGATAAAATCTTTCAAAAAACGTCTCCGATAACGAAGACGTACTGACTTAAAAGATATTATCACTTTTTACAATTCATTTCAAGTTTCATTTTATAATTTTTCAATTTGATGGAAGTCAAGTTCAACTGGAGTCTCGCGACCAAACATGTCTACAAGCACACTAACTTTCTTCTTCTCCACATCAATTTCTTCAATAGCACCTGTATAATCTGCGAATGGACCCTCATTTACACGTACTGTCTCATGAAGTTCAAAGTCGAAATCAACCACTTCGTTGTCCATTCCCATATGTTTCATAATGGTAACAACTTCCTCTTCTAATAGAGGAGATGGTTTAGATCCAGAACCCGAAGAACCAACAAAACCTGTTACACCCGGTGTATTACGAACAACATACCAAGAGTCATCAGTCATGATTAGTTCCACTAACACGTAACCCGGGAACACTTTTCTTTTCATTAATTTTTCTTTACCATTTCTCATTTCTACTTCTACTTCTTCCGGGACAACAACACGGAAAATTTTATCTTGCATACCCATTGATTCTACACGTTTCTCTAGGTTTGCTTTTACTTTATTTTCATATCCAGAATAAGTATGGACAACATACCAACTTTTTTCCATTCATTTAGGACGAGCGTCCTTCCCTCCCTGACGTACATTTTTTTGCGCAAATGAAAAAACCCGTTCACCGGGCTTTTACACAGTTCTTATAAATAACATTATATCATGGATAAGTGCTTCTTATTCAAGAATTAACCAAGAATTAACCGAATTAAAGAAGAAATGCCCATATCAACTACTGCGAAGAAAATCGCAAAGAACACAACTGTAGCGATAACAGTCGCTGTTGAGCGGAGTAATTCATCTTTTTTAGGCCAACTTACTTTTTTCATTTCGCGACCTACATCGCCGAAAAAGTTCGTTAAACGCATCTACGGGACCTCCAGTGTATTATTTCAATTATTTATTTTGTTTCCTTGTGAACTGTATGCTTATTGCATGTTTTACAAAACTTCTTTATCTCAAGTCGCTCTACTGAGCTCGTATCTTTCATCGTAGAGTAGTTTCGATTTTTACACTCTTCACATGAGAGTACAACTTTTTTCCTCATTAGTTACACCAGCCTTGTAACGTTATGTCCCTAAAAATGTATCATACAACAAAAGACAATGTCAATGTCATGACTCTCACTCTCTTTACAAAAAGAAAACAGGTGAATTAATTTACACCTGCGGTACTTTCTATGAATTTAAATTTGTACTCTCTCTCATTTCCATATAGCGTTCCAACTTCCTTTTCACACGCTGCAATGCATTATCAATAGATTTCACATGTCTGTTTAACTGTTCTGAAATTTCTTGATAGGAACGGCCATCTAAGTATAAAGAGAGCACTTTTCTTTCTAAATCGCTTAATAATTCAGATATTTTTGATTCTATGTCGGTATATTCTTCCTGACTTATAATCATTTCTTCAGGATCAGTTACTTTCGCTTCCGAAATAACATCTAACAGTGTTCGATCAGATTCCTCATCGTAAATTGGCTTATCTAAAGACACATACGAATTTAATGGAATATGTTTTTGCCTTGTTGCTGTTTTAATAGCGGTAATAATTTGTCGAGTGATACACAGTTCAGCAAACGCTTTGAATGAAGACAGCTTGTCCTCTTTATAATCACGAATAGCTTTAAACAATCCAATCATACCTTCTTGAACAATATCTTCTCGATCGGCACCCACTAAGAAATAAGATCTTGATTTCGCGCGAACAAAGTTCTTATATTTGTGTATTAAATATTCTAGAGCGTCAGTATTACCTTTTCGAACTAACTCAACGATTGCCTCATCCTCTAAATCACGAAATGTAACGTCGCCTACACTTACGAAGCCTGCTTCCACCTTGATCCCTCCGACCGCTATTTATTTAGCAATATTATACAGTAAAAAGATAAAGAGCGTCAATGCTTCAACGCTCTCCTCTTCTTAATTTTTCTAACTTTTCTGTAATATCTTCACTAAATATCTTTCGCATGGCTGGTTGCTTTTCTTTCGTGTCTTTCGTACGTCTTCTTACTTGTTGCTCCATCGCTTGTACTTCTAATTCTAATTCACGCGCAGATTTCCGAAGGGCACCTTGTGCAAATATAACCCATTGTTCCGTATAATCAGAAGTCGCAACATATATTTGTGTATTAATATTTCTAAGTTCGATTGCCAGTTTCTCTATCTTTTCGTCCGCAGTTTGATTCTTACGCGTGAATATTACTTCTATCCGCGATTGTTTCATCTTTTTTTCAATACCATGGACTGTATAGGCATCGAAGACTATCATTACTTTCGTTCCTGTATAACCTTGATAATCCGCCATCTTATCAATAAGCGCGTCTCTTGATGATTGCAAATCTACATCCCGTAGTTCCTTCAATTCTCCCCAAGCCCCGATAATGTTGTAACCGTCAACGATTAAAATATCGTTCATTTTTTATTTACCAATTTCGTGACGTTTACGATATACCTCATACATTAACAAACTTGCGGCTACTGAAGCATTTAAGGATGTAACTTTACCAACCATTGGTAAAGTAATTAAGAAATCACATTTTTCACCAATAATACGACTCATACCTTTTCCTTCACTACCGATTACTAATCCGATTGGCATTTTACCATCTAAATTACGGTAATCTGTTTTCCCTTTGGCATCTGTACCAGCAATCCAAAGTCCACGTTCTTTTAATTCATCAATTGTACGAGATAAATTTGTTACACGCGCAACAGGAATATATTCAATTGCCCCAGTCGACGCTTTCGCAACTGACGCTGTAAGTCCTACTGCTCTTCTTTTCGGAATAATAATTCCATGAGCTCCCGTCGCATCAGCTGTACGCATAATAGAACCTAGATTATGCGGATCTTCAATTTCATCTAAAATTAAGAAGAACGGATCTTCATTACGTTTTTCTGCTACTTTAAATAAATCTTCTAGCTCAGCATATTGATATGCAGCTACTTGAGCAATTACACCTTGATGATTTCCCTCAACTAATTGATCTAATTTCTTCTTCGGTGCATGTTGCAAAATAACCTTATTTTCTTTCGCTAATGCCAGTACAATCTGTACTTGCCCTTTGGCAGCACCTTCTGCGATCCAAATTTTATTAATATCTCTCCCTGATCGTAACGCTTCAATTACAGGGTTACGTCCGATAATATATTCACTACTCATGATGATGTGCTCCCTTCCTTTTCTTCTAAAACAGCAATTGCCTTATATACAATTTCGTCTAATCTTTCACGATTATTTAATAAGTGATGATAACCGATTAGAGCTTCCAACGCTGTACTATATCGGTATGTTTGTACATCCGTATTCTTCGGAACAGTACCCGAATTCGCATTGCGCCCTCTTCTTAGTACTGCCTCTTCTTCCTCTGTCAAAAATGCCGTCTCTAATAAATGATAAACAACTTTCGCCTGTGCTTTTGCCGAAACAAAGCTCGTCCCTAAGCGATGTAATTGATTAGGGCGAACTGTTCCTTTTTGAAGAAGGTGATAGCGGATATATTGTTCATATACCGCATCACCCATATATGCTAACGCTAAGCTGTTTAATTGCTTTGCATCAATCATCTTTATCCTCTTTTCCATCTTGTACCTTGAGCGGTATCTTCTAAAATAATATTACGGTTTTTTAAATCATCGCGAATTTGATCGGATAATGCGAAATCACGATTTTTACGAGCTTCAATACGCTTTTGGATAAGCGCCTCAATTTCTTCATCAAGTAATTCTTCTTGCGCTAATTCTAATCCTAAAATATCAAATAACGTTTCAAGTTGTTTCACGTATGCTCCAATTACAACTTTAGAAGTATGTTCTTCTAATAAGTATTGATTTGCGTGATTTGCTACATTATATAATTCAGTAATCGCATTAGCCGTATTGAAATCATCATCCATTGCTTCTTCAAATGCAACCTGGAATTTTTCCATTTCAGCTAACCATTTCTCATTATGATCTGTTAAATCTGTACTACTTTCCATACGATGCTTTAAATTACCGTAGGCTGTTTTAATTCTTTCTAGCCCATTATTCGTACTTTGTAATAACTCTTCACTAAAGTTAATCGGATGACGGTAATGTACTGATAACATAAAGAATCTAATTAACTGTGGATCATATTGCTTAATGATATCGTGAACTAAAATGAAGTTTCCAAGTGACTTAGACATTTTCTCATTATCAATATTAATATATCCATTATGCATCCAGTAACGTGCAAATGTTTTTCCAGTCAACGCCTCAGACTGCGCAATTTCATTTTCATGATGAGGAAATGCCAAGTCTTGACCACCAGCGTGAATATCAATTGTATCCCCCAAATATTTACGCGCCATCGCTGAGCATTCAATATGCCATCCTGGGCGTCCTTTCCCCCATGGGCTTTCCCAGAAGATTTCTCCTTCTTTCGCAGCCTTCCATAAAGCAAAGTCAAGAGGGTCTTGTTTCTTTTCTCCTACTTCAATACGCGCACCGTGACGTAAGTCTGCGATTGGTTGATGCGATAATTTACCGTAACCCTCGAATTCTTTCGTTCTAAAGTACACATCACCTTCTGATTCATATGCATACCCTTTATTCACAAGTTCTTGAATAAATTCAATAATGATATCCATATTTTCCGTTACACGCGGATGAACCGTCGCATGTTTGCAACCCAGTGCCGTTACATCTTCAAAATAAGCTTCAACAAAACGATCTGCAATTGTTGGTACATCTTCGCCTAATTCATTTGCAGCCTTAATTAATTTATCATCCACGTCAGTAAAGTTAGATACATACTGCACATCATATCCTTTATATTCTAAGTAACGGCGCACCGTATCAAATACCATAGGTGGTCTTGCATTCCCAATGTGAATGTAGTTATAAACTGTAGGTCCGCACACATACATCTTTACCTTATTTTCTTCTAGTGGAATAAACTCTTCTTTTTGACGCGTTAACGTATTATAAATGTGAATAGTCATTTTTATCCTTCCTTTCTACCTTTACTTCAAGTTGCTTTCTCAATTTATCAAGTTCTGCTTCCATAACCTTTAATTTATCAAAAATTGGGTCCGGAAGATCAGAATGATTTAATTCTTGACCAATCTTTACTCCATTTTGAATAACGACTCGACCAGGTATGCCTACAACTGTAGAATGCGCAGGGACTTCTTTTAATACGACAGATCCTGCTCCAATTTTAGAATTCTCTCCAACCGTAATCGAGCCTAGTACTTTAGCACCTGTTGCAATTAATACATTATCCTGAATTGTAGGATGCCTCTTTCCTTTTTCTTTACCGGTACCACCTAATGTAACACCCTGATAAATTGTTACATTATCACCAATTTCACACGTTTCTCCAATCACAACTCCCATTCCATGATCAATGAAAAAACGACGACCAATAGTTGCTCCCGGATGAATCTCAATGCCAGTAAAAAAACGACTTACTTGTGAAATCCAGCGTGCAATAAAGAAAAAATTCCTTTTATAAAAAGCATGTGCAATTCGATGGGACCAAACTGCATGCAATCCAGAGTAAGTTAAAATGACTTCGAAATAACTTCGTGCCGCTGGATCCTGTTCAAAAACGACTCCAATATCTTCCCGAAGCCTCTTAAACATCGATGTTCCCTCCCCTTTATGGGCTGCTTTTTTCGAATGAACTAACTCCCTTAACTCCCCACTTCCCCTAAATCTTTATACAAGGAGATAAAACTTATACTCATAACCTATTTTGGTATAAAAAAAAGACGCCTCTGTCATATCGACAGAGACGCCTTTTAAGCGCGGTTCCACTCTGTTTAGGCTAAAGAAAGCCTCAAACTCATCCATGATAACGGTTTACACCGCTTCTGCTTACTTTCCGCCCTAAGACGTTCTACGAAATAATTCGCTGTTCAACAGAAGACTCGAAGGGGCATTTCAAAAATCCGCTTATAAACCACTCCCAGCCTAAAGGTGGTTCTCTCTGTAAAAAGCCTGATTTTCTACTTCTCCTTCTCGTCGCTTTTCCTTATTAGGTTTTAAGTATACTTATTATATTTCTAAATCTAGAAAATGTTAACCAATTACTTTTTGAATACGATTTAAAACTTTTTCTTTTCCAAGAAGAGCAATCGCATTAGGAAGTTCTGGGCCATGCGTTTGTCCAGTAGTAGCAACACGGATTGGCATAAATAAGTTTTTACCTTTATGTCCTGTTTCCTTTTGAACTGCTTTAATAGAAGCTTTAACTGCTGCTGGCTCCAGCGCTTCTAGAGCTTCTAATTGACCAGCAAATGCACGAAGTACTTCAGGTACTTGCTCACCTTTCAATACTTCCTGTCCTTCTTCTTCATGATCAACATGATCTTTAAAGAACATTTCAGAAAGCTCTACAATTTCAGCTCCAAAGCTCATTTGGTCATGATATAAAGCAATTACATCACGAACCCAAGCTTGTTCTTGTTCGCTTAAGTTTTCACCTACGCGACCAGCCTTCACTAAATGCGGTAAGCTTAGTTCAACAACCGTATCTAATTCTTGCTTTTTCATATATTGGTTGTTCATCCATTTTAGTTTTTGAGAATCAAACAATGCAGGTGATTTCGATAAACGAGCTGCATCAAACATTTTGATAAACTCATCTTGAGAGAAGATTTCATCTTCTCCTACCGGCGACCAACCTAGTAGTGCGATAAAGTTAAAGATTGCTTCTGGAAGA
Source organism: Bacillus nitratireducens (assembly GCF_001884135.1). GTDB lineage: Bacteria > Bacillota > Bacilli > Bacillales > Bacillaceae_G > Bacillus_A > Bacillus_A nitratireducens. The sequence goes on from NZ_MAOC01000002.1 coordinate 47,401, forward strand.
TATCCAAGCTCTTTATATTGCTCAATAAATTGAATAATAGATTCATCACGCTTACTTAATTTTTTACGGCTTTCATTTACAATTAAAGTCATATGACCAAACCTCGGGATATCCCAACCGAAAGCTTCGTAAATCATCATTTGTTTTGGCGTGTTTGAAATATGATCATCACCACGAAGTACGTGTGTAATTTCCATTAAGTGATCATCTACTGCTACCGCAAAGTTATAAGTTGGAATACCATCTTTTTTCACGATAACGAAATCGCCAAAATCATTTGAATGGAATGCCACTTCGTCTTTTACGATATCTTTAAACGTGTAGTCACGATCAGCAGGTACACGGAAACGAATACTTGGAATGCGGCCTTCAGCCTCAAATCCTTTCATTTGCTCCTCAGTTAAATCACGGTGATTTCCAGCATAACGCGGTGTTTCACCACGAGCGATTTGACCTTCACGCTCTGCTTCTAGCTCTTCTTCTGTCATATAACATTTGTAAGCTAAACCACGCTCTAATAAATCTACATATAATTTTTTATAAATATCTAAACGTTCTGTTTGACGATATGGTCCAAATTCACCACCAACATCAACACCTTCATCCCAGTCCATACCGAGCCATTTCAAGTATTTTAATTGGCTTTCTTCTCCACCAGCAACATTACGCTTTACATCAGTATCTTCAATACGAATAATAAACTTACCATCTTGATGACGAGCAAATAAATAATTAAATAATGCCGTACGCGCATTTCCGATATGTAAGTGTCCTGTTGGACTTGGCGCATAGCGCACTCTCACTTGCTTTTCCATAATTGGTACACCTTCCATTCTTAATGTCTACACATTTTATAATTGTACAACAAAAAAATGTGATTATCCATCTTACGAATTAAAAACCATTATTTTTTCTGCAATAATACGACTGCTTGAGAAGCAATCCCTTCTTCTCTACCTGTAAATCCTAATTTTTCTGTTGTTGTTGCTTTTACATTAATATTATCAACAGACGTTTCTAATAGTTCACTAATACGTTTGCGCATGCTTTCAATATGCGGTGCCATTTTTGGCTTTTGGGCAATAATTGTACAATCTAGATTTCCTAGCTCGTAACCTTGTTCACGCACAAATTCCCAAACTTTCTGTAACAATATAGCTGAATCTGCATCTTTAAAGGCAGGATCTGTGTCAGGAAAATGCTTTCCAATATCTCCTGCCGCAATTGCTCCTAAACACGCGTCAGCAATCGTATGTAACAATACATCCGCATCCGAGTGACCGATTAATCCTTTCTCATGAGGAATTGTAATTCCGCCGATAATTAATGGTCTACCTTCCGCAAATTCATGTACGTCAAAACCTTGTCCAATTCGAAACATTCTTTGTATCCTCCTCAAGCTAAACTACTGAGCTTTATGATTCTATATTATATCGCTATCCCTATAAAGAAAAGCCCGGCCGTTGCCGAGCTTTTCTTTACTATAATGCCATCACTACTATTTCTTCTGAACATGAAGGAAACTTTCAGCAATTAGCAAATCCTCCGGAGTCGTCACTTTAATATTATAGTAACTCCCCTCTACTACGCCTACTGGCTTCCCGATACGTTCTACGAGACTTGCATCATCTGTACCAAGGAAACAACTCTGCTTTGCACTTCTATGAGCTTCTAATAACAGAGGAACAGAGAACCCTTGCGGTGTTTGAACTGCTTTAAGCTGAGAACGTTCTACCGTTTCAACAACAACACTCTGTTCTACTTTCTTAACTGTATCCTTCACTGGCACTGCACAAATGGAAGCACCATATTTTTCTGCTGCAGTTAATACATCTTGAACCATTTTATTCGTTACGAACGGGCGCGCACCATCGTGCACGAGAACATACTCAACTCCACTCACATGATGCAGTGCATTATATACGCTATCTTGTCTTTCAGCTCCGCCCTGAATAAATTGCACCTGTTTTCCAACTGGGTACTTCTGTATTAACTCCTCAAAATAAGGACGTTCCTCTTCATTAATTGCCATAATAATACTTTCACATGCTGTATCTTTTTCAAAAGCACGTAATGTATGCACAATAATCGGTACTTCATTTATAAGTAAGAACAACTTATTTTTGCCAGCACCCATCCGTTTTCCTTGACCCGCTGCTGGAATAATTAATGTATACATATTAAAAATCCTCTACTTATAATGCTTTTTCTAATAATTTACGTTTTGCGAATATCATACGACCAGCCGATGTTTGCAATACACTTGTAACAAGTACATTGAGTTGTGAACCGACATATTCTCTACCGTCTTCTACTACAATCATCGTGCCATCATCTAAATATGCAACACCTTGATTTTGTTCTTTACCATCTTTCACAACATAAACACTTAGTTCTTCGCCAGGGAGTACAACTGGTTTAATTGCATTTGCTAAATCGTTAATGTTTAATACTGTTACCCCTTGTAATTCAGAAACTTTATTTAAGTTGAAATCATTTGTTACAACAGTTCCACCGGTGATTTTCGCTAACTTTACAAGCTTGCTATCCACCTCTTGGATATCCTCGAAATCGCCTTCATAAATTTCTACCGGAATTGGCATCTCTTTTTGAATACGATTTAAAATGTCTAACCCTCTGCGACCACGATTACGCTTTAACGCATCGGAAGAATCGGCAATATGCTGAAGCTCTTCTAATACGAATTGTGGAATCACAATTGTTCCTTCTAAAAACTTTGTTTGGCAAATATCAGCAATACGTCCATCAATAATTACACTCGTATCGAGAATCTTCCAGTGAGCTGTAGACTTCTCTACTTCTCCCTCGGCCTCTTCAGCCTCACTATTGTTCTTTTTCTTACCACCACGTTGCGGTAATGTAAATAATCCTAGCAATTCATTTCTCTTTTTAAACCCTACTTGGAACCCTAAATATCCAAGTAAAAGGGTAAAGAACACTTGCAATACTGTACTAATGACTGGGATTGTAAATTCACGAATTGGTATTAAAATTAAATATGCAACAATAAGACCAGAGATCAACCCTAATGTACCAAATAAAACATCTGCTACTGGCGCCTTTACAAGGGCCTCTTCGATATGCTTAATAAGTTGAACAATATAATCTACAAGCCAAAATGTTGTTAAAAATAAAATAATTGCACCAATAACTGCCCGAACATACGATCCTTCAAGCCATGGAACAGCACCTATGTCCAATACATTAATAACTTTTGGGATTAAGAAAATCCCTAATGCTCCCCCGATCACTAAAAAGAAGAGCTGTACGATCCGTTTTAACATCCAACCACCTCCTACTCATTATTAACCATTGTTTTGCTAATCAAAACGCCGAATGCAAAAGCGGACGTGTTTTTTTTTATAAATAGTTTTATTTACCAATATACCATATCATATACCAAAAATGTTCTAGTGTCGTTATATTATGGAATCAATGTAATATTCTTAATTGTGTCTACTCATATAGAGATGCTCTTGAATTCTTTTTAGGCCTTCTCGTATTTTCTTCGCTCTAACTTCTCCAATTCCTTCCACATCATCCAATTCATTTATAGTTGCGCGACAAACACCTTGCAACGTTTTAAAGCGATTAATTAAATTTTCAATGATAAGTGGTGGAACGCGAGAAATTTTGCTTGCGATTCGGTATCCTCTCGGTGTCACACTTTCCTCTAAGCTCATTTGTCCTGGATAACCAAGCAACTTAACTAAATCGCTATCCTCTAGAAGTTGTGTATTTGCAAGATCTTGTAACTTCTTCAAAATTTGATGGTGATCTTGCGTTTTCTCTTGATAGTAATCCTTAATCAATAGCGCCGCCTCTGCTTCTAAATCAGCTAGTAATTCTGTGAGTTGTAAACGAATTAATCTTCCTTCTGTTCCTAACTCATGAATGTAGCTCAATATTTCATTTTTAATACGCAGTACCATTTCAACACTATGTAAAACATGAACTACCTCGGACATTGTAACAACCTCTTCAAATTCTAGAATGCCCAAATTCGTAATCCCATCATTCCATACAGCTTTATATTTTTCTAACGTTTGAATAGCTTGATTTGCCTTTGTTAAAATTACACCTATATCTTTTAGTGTATAACGTAAGTTCCCTTGATATAGTGTAATTACGTTACGTCTTTGTGAAATAGCCACAACAAGGCTAGCCGTCTGCTTTGCTACACGCTCTGCCGTTCGATGACGCATACCTGTTTCAATAGAATCAATGGATGGATCTGGAACTAATTGTGCATTTGCAATTAAAATTTTGCTCCCAGTTTCATTTAAAATAAGTGCCCCATCCATTTTTGCTAATTCATATAAACTAGCTGGTGAGAATGCACAATTAATGTGAAATCCTCCATCAACAATACTTTTAATCTGCTCATTATACCCAAGAACAATTAGCCCTCCAGTTTGCGCACGAAGTACGTTATCTATCCCTTCGCGTAGTGGTGTTCCTGGGGCAACGAGCTGTAGAATGTTAATCATACTTTTGACACGTTGCTTGTTTTCCTCCATAGCCTAGCCTCCTAATGTCAAACGAAGCGCTTCTCCTAAATTAGAAACACCCACTACCTCAATCCCATCTGGAATTGTCCATCCTCCCAAATTTTTTCTAGGAATAATAGCACGTTGAAATCCTAATTTTGCTGCTTCTTGTACACGTTGTTCAATTCTTGATACTCTTCTTATTTCTCCAGTTAGGCCTACTTCTCCTATTACCGCATCGGTTGGTGCAGTAGGTTTATCTCTGAAACTTGAAGCAATACTTAATGCAACGGCTAAATCGATTGCTGGTTCATCTAATTTCAAACCACCCGCGACTTTTAAATAAGCATCTTGATTTTGCAACAATAAACCGGTTCTTTTTTCTAAAACTGCCATAATAAGCGAAACGCGGTTATGATCAATTCCCGTCGCCATTCTTCGAGGATTTCCAAAACTAGTAGGAGAGATTAATGCTTGTATTTCTACTAAAACCGGTCTTGTTCCTTCCATTGAAGCAACCACTGTGGATCCTGCAACTCCAACTGGACGTTCCTCAAGGAAAATTTCAGAAGGGTTTAGTACTTCTGCAAGACCTAGCTCCTTCATTTCAAAGATACCCATTTCATTTGTCGAACCAAAACGGTTTTTCACAGCTCGCAAAATACGATATGTATGGTGACGATCTCCTTCAAAGTAAAGAACTGCATCGACCATATGTTCTAGCATACGTGGTCCTGCAATTGCCCCTTCTTTTGTCACATGTCCGACTATAAAAATAGGAATCCCTTTCGTCTTTGCAAGTTTCATTAATTCCGCTGTACATTCACGTACTTGCGCGACACTTCCTGGGGCTGACGTCACTTCAGGTAAATGTATCGTTTGAATGGAGTCAATAACAACAAAAGCTGGATTCATCTCTTCAATGTGCGATGCAATTCGCTGTAAATCAGTCTCTGCTACAACAAATAGATTACTACCCTTTACATGCAAACGATCTGCACGAAGTTTAATCTGCTTTGCCGACTCCTCACCCGATATATATAGTACATCATATGAAGAATCTGCTAATTGCGATGAAATCTGTAATAGCAATGTTGATTTTCCAATCCCGGGGTCTCCACCAATAAGTACTAAGGACCCATCTACAATCCCACCACCAAGTACACGGTTAAACTCTTGGAATTTCGTTTCAATACGCGCCTCTGACTTTGTTTCCACTTCTGTTAGGCGTCTTGGTTTTGTTACTTCTGATTGGATTGCATTGGCATAATTAAGGCGTCTTGATGATACAACCGGTTCCATCTCTTCAACAAGCGTATTCCATTGACCACATCCAGGACATTTCCCCATATATTTTGGTGACTGATAACCACATTCTTGACATGTAAACTTTGTTTTCTTTTTAGCCATATCTTTTTATAGTTCACTTCACTTTCATCTATAAACGTTTATCCTTCTCGTACAAGAAAGAGGGCTATCGCGTAGCCCTCTTTGTTTGTCTATACTTATTTTACCTTTTCCGCACTATGAATGACAAATGATTCTCCTTCTACATCAAAGATAACTTTTTGTCCTTTCTCAATAGCGCCTTTTAACAGTTCTTCTGACAGTCTATCTTCCACATGCTTCTGAATTGCCCTACGAAGTGGACGAGCACCGTACTCACGATCAAATCCTTTATCAGCAATCGCTGCAATCGCTCCTTCTGTTAGGTGTAATTCAATCTCTTGTTCTTTTAGGCGCTTCACTAACTGATTAACCATAAGTGTTACAATCTCTTGAATATGTTTTTTCTCAAGCATATGGAACACGATAATTTCATCAATACGGTTTAAGAATTCTGGACGGAATGCCTTTTTCAGTTCATCCATTACTTTACCTTTCATATCTGAATAATCGCGCCCCTCATCTTGTACGTTAAAGCCAAGATGTTTATTACGTTTTAACGCATCTGCACCGACGTTAGACGTCATAATAACAATTGTATTACGGAAATCAACTGTACGCCCTTTAGAATCCGTTAAACGACCATCTTCTAATACTTGTAGTAAAATATTAAACACATCAGGATGAGCTTTCTCTACCTCATCTAATAGGACAACCGAATATGGCTTACGACGAACTTTCTCTGTTAATTGTCCACCTTCTTCATATCCAACATATCCTGGAGGAGATCCAACTAAACGAGAAGTAGAATGCTTCTCCATGTACTCAGACATATCGATACGAATCATCGCATCCTCATCACCGAACATAGATTCCGCTAACGCTCTTGCAAGTTCCGTTTTACCTACACCTGTTGGTCCTAAGAAAATAAATGAACCAATTGGGCGCTTCGGATCTTTTAATCCTGCTCTTGCACGGCGAACAGCTTTTGCCACAGCTACGACTGCTTCATCTTGACCAATTAAACGATCATGTAAAATCGATTCTAAGTTTAATAATTTATCCGTCTCTGTTTGTGCAAGTTTAGAAACTGGGATACGTGTCCATGTGGAAACGACATTTGCAATGTCTTCTACTGTTACTTCTGAATTTTCTTTTCCTTGTTGCTCTTTCCACTGGCGTTTTGTATCTTCTAACTTTTCACGTAAACGTTGTTCCATATCACGTAAGGAAGCAGCTTTTTCAAATTCTTGACTTTGTACAGCTGCATCTTTTTCTTTTCTAATTTCTTCAAGCTTCACTTCAAGCTCTTTTAAGTTCGGTGGTGTTGTATAAGAACGTAAACGTACTTTTGATGCAGCCTCATCAATTAAATCAATTGCTTTATCAGGTAAGAAACGATCTGTAATATAACGATCTGAAAGTTTTACAGCCGCATCGATTGCATCATCTGTAATAGATACACGGTGATGCGCCTCGTAACGATCACGTAAACCTTTCAAAATTTGAATTGATTCCTCTAAACTCGGCTCATCAACGTGGATCGGCTGGAAACGTCTCTCTAAAGCTGCGTCTTTTTCAATATATTTACGATATTCATCTAAAGTTGTCGCCCCAATACATTGCAATTCACCACGAGCTAGAGATGGTTTTAAAATATTTGATGCATCAATTGCACCTTCTGCTCCACCTGCGCCAATTAATGTATGAAGCTCATCAATAAATAGAATAATATTGCCTGCTTGACGAATTTCATCCATCACTTTCTTTAAACGGTCTTCAAATTCACCACGATATTTCGTTCCAGCTACAACTGTCCCCATATCTAATGTCATAACACGCTTATCTCTTAAAGTTTCAGGAACTTCATTATTTACAATTTGCTGTGCTAATCCTTCTGCAATTGCTGTCTTACCTACACCAGGTTCTCCAATTAATACTGGATTGTTTTTTGTTCTACGGCTTAACACTTCAATTACACGTTGAATTTCTTTACTACGTCCAATAACAGGATCTAAACGATTTTCACGTGCCACAACTGTTAAATCACGCGCTAAACTATCAAGCGTCGGTGTATTTGCATTTGTTGACGAACCGCCTTGGTGACCTGAACTAGCTTCGTTACTTCCAAGAAGTTGCAATACTTGTTGTCTTGCCTTGTTTAGACTTACACCTAAATTATTTAAAACACGTGCCGCTACCCCTTCACCTTCACGGATTAAACCAAGTAAAACATGTTCTGTTCCAACGTAGGAATGGCCTAACTTACGCGCTTCATCCATGGACAACTCAATAACCTTTTTAGCACGAGGTGTGTAATGTACTGTTTGTGAAGCTTCTGTTCCACGCCCAATTAATGCTTCTACCTCTTTTTGAACTTTCTCTGGACTTAATCCAAGAGCAATTAACGCTTTTGCTGCAATCCCTTCGCCTTCGCGTACAAGCCCAAGTAAAATATGTTCTGTACCAATATTATTATGCCCAATGCGAATTGCTTCCTCTTGAGATAAAGCTAATACTTTCTGTGCTCGTTCTGTAAACCTTCCAAACATCATAGAAATCGCCTCCTACTTGCGCTTAGTTTTGTTCAATACGTAATCGCTCACGGATTAAGGTTGCTCTCCGATAATCTCTTTCTTCTGGTCCTAAGGGCCCTCCTGCATATTGCTGCAAAATGCCTGGCTGAGTAAGGACCATTAACTCAGTCAAAATATTTCTTGATATCCCTTTTATATATCCTAGGTCAATACCAAGTCGTACATCTGATAAACAAGTAGCCGCTTCCGCAGATTGGATTAAACGACTATTGGAGAGTATACCGTAAGAACGATATACTTTATCTTCAAGCTCAATGCTCGAATTTTGTACGATTAATTCTCTAGCTATTTTTTCTTGTTGTATAATTTGTTGAATGACACTCTTTAAATCTGCAATAATATCTTCTTCTGCTTTACCTAGTGTCATTTGATTGGACACTTGAAATATATTACCTAACGCTTCGCTACCTTCACCGTATATTCCTCTTACTACTAACCCTAATTTTTGAATTACTTGTATAATACGGTTAATCCTTTTCGTTAAAACCAGTCCTGGTAAATGAATCATTACAGAGGCCCTTAATCCTGTACCAACGTTAGTAGGACAACTCGTAATATATCCAAGTGATTCATCAAAAGCGTATTCAACCTCTTCCTCTATCCAATTATCTATTTGATTAGCACTTTGAAGCGCCTTTGATAACTGTAACCCTGAGAATAAGCACTGAATCCTAACGTGATCCTCTTCATTAAGCATGACACTAATATGTTCACTTTCTGATAGTAAACATGCTCCGTATTCTGTTCCTGCAAGATTTGGACTAATTAAATGTTTCTCAACTAAAACCCTCCTTTGAAGAGGATTTAATTCATTCATTTTTAATAGTTCAAACTTCCCAAAAGGTTCTACCGGTTTATTTACAAACTTCTTCTTAAATAATTCATGAATCTGTTTAGCTTCTTTCTCGTTTTGCATAGTAGAGAATTGATATTTTTTTAAATTACGAGCCAAACGAATTCGACTACTTAAAACAATATCAGAATCAGGGCCATCTCCCTTCATCCACGGACTAATTGCTTCGTTCATAATTTTGTCCAGTGACATAGAACTATTCCCCCTCTCTATGCTCACTAAGCTGATTTTCAAGACCTCGAATTTCATCTCGTATTTCAGCTGCTTTCTCAAACTCCTCTTTTTGTACAGATTGCTTCAGAGTGAGTTTTAGTTCATCTAATTCTTTCTTCAGGTGGATATTTCCTTCTATACGCTCTGGAATTTTTCCACAATGATCTGTATGTCCACCGTGTAGACGTTTTAATAATGGTTTTAAATGCTCTTTAAATGTATCGTAACAAGAAGCACAACCAAAGCGTCCCACTTTTGTAAATTGTTCATATGTCATCTTACAATCTGGACATCTTAGTATATTTGTATTTGAAAATGTATTTTGTCCTTCTTCAAACATTGCTGATTCACCATGTAATAACCCAGCTAATAGGTCATGGAATGAAAAATTAGACTGCTGTGATTGAAAGAAAGACGTATAGCCACTTTGTTCTGCACATTGCTCACAAAGATGAACTTCCGCCTTTTTCTCGTTGATTACTTTTGTATAATGTAAAGTTGCTGGTCTTATATTACAATTTTGACAAGTCATCGCTATCCCCACCTTTACAACAGGAACGATCTATCTCATGATACTTTTCATACATTACTAGATTGTTCTCTTTCCTTAATCCATTTAATAAAAGCACATGTTACCTTTCAAAATCTCTACAATATTAAACTGCATTATCTTAGTTATCATTTTTTACAAAAGTTATATTTATTTATATTTCAGTGTTCTCAACATTGCGCATAATATTCGAGCCCTAAGTTCATCTCGAGAAGGAACATCCATTAATAATACCGAACGATCTAGTACACTTAACATAAGTTTAGCTTCACGATTTGTTATGATGCCCTCTTCTATTAAACGTATAACCATACTTTCTGCATTTCCTTGTGCAACGCTATGATCAATCATATGAAGCATTTGATCAATAATGTCTATATCGTCATGCAGTTTGACTTTTATAATGCGAATGTAACCTCCTCCACCTCGTTTACTTTCTACTACGAATCCTCTTTCTAACGTAAAACGGGTATTGATTACATAGTTGATTTGAGACGGAACACAATCGAATCGATCCGCGATCTCATTCCTCTTGATTTCAATCACATTATTATTACTTAAGTCAATAACTTGCTTTAGATATTTCTCAATGATATCAGATATATTTCTCATTTATCCGCCACCTTTATTGACTTTGACTATCTTTGACTTTAATTATATACGTATTAAAAAAATTTGCAACTCTTTTGCTTATTCACTATCCTAGCCACATTTCACAGTCTTTAATCAAAAGGACGATTCTTTAAGTAAAGATTTTTTAAATTACTATGAATTATAAAAGAAAACACGAAAAAACACGAGTCAAATGACTCGTGTTTTAGTTGCTTGGCGACGTCCTACTCTCACAGGGACAAGGTCCCAACTACCATCGGCGCTAGAGAGC
>NZ_MAOC01000003.1 GCF_001884135.1 Bacillus nitratireducens
ATAATTATTATATATGGCTCATCATACATGTCTCTTAACTTTAAAATGCTAACTGCTTCCTTTTATACCTTTCTGTCCATTATGGGAATAATGATAATTGAATCACTTAAAATCCCTGTATTACTGAATTTTTCTTATTAATATAAAATACGGTACGTGAAATTTATTCGTCTCTACAGCTAAATAAAAAAACTAATCTTATTTTTTACTTAGGGGTAGCACCATATCGCTATCAAACTAGCTGAATAAAATATCTCCTAAAATGAATTCTTTTATTGAAAAGCTTTGGTTCTATATCATAGATAAAAGGGCAACCAGTGCTAAAATAGCTGGAAGTCCTTGTTTCACAATAATTGATTTATTAGATGTGAAACCTCCGAAAATAGCTGCTACCACACAAATTACGAAAAATAATTGAACCATATAACCAATTGGGTTGAGCCCAATTATAAGTCCCCAAATGAGACCAGCGGCTAAAAATCCATTATATAAACCTTGGTTTGCAAACATAATGGTTACGTTTCGATCTCCTTCTAAATGCTTCGGTAATTTGAAAGCGTGTTTTGCTACTTTTGAATCAATAAAAAACATTTCGAGGATCATGATAAATAAATGTTCTAATGCTACGATCCCGACTAAAATAGCTGCGATTATTTCCATACCATTCTGCCCCCTCTACTCCCTAATATCAGTTTTATACTATTTCCATTGTGCAATTTTATCAACAGGGAGACGGTATGAAGCATATCCTTCGTCGGCTGCTTTACCGAAAGATAGAAGCATAACTGGTACATAGCGCTCTTTTTCCAATCCAAAGATTGCAGCGATATTTTCCTTGTCATAACCCCCTATTGGATTTGTATCATATCCATGTGCACGTGCTGTCAGCATTAACTGCATGGAGACAAGCCCTGCGTCAATCAAAATAGTTTCGCGATTTTCTTGGATCTGTATTAATTTGTCCTCCTCATTCGTGATTTCTGGTAATAGAGATAATTGTTCCATGAAGGAATCCTCTATTTCTAATTTGTAATTTAAATTTTATATATGGTACGTGAAATTTCACAATCTCATTGTTGAATAAGGGACACATTCATGGCGAGTAGCCCCTACCATCCACTCTGCATGGTTCCGTTATCCATTACGCCTTTAATAATTTACGTTTTTTATTATTCATTTTCTCTTTCGCTGCTTCAATGTTATTTACTTCCCTTTTATGGTCCTGATCTATCCGAATCATCCCATCTAACACTCCTGGAATTAATCCTGTCTCATCGATGTATTGTAAGTAATCAACTTGTGCTCGTTCTGTTTGTTCTACTAAGTATCCATAAATATCAAAGTCTGCTCTCGGTATCGACTTCTTACCATTCGGTTGGTGAGACATCCCCACATAAGATTGAATAACTGATGCTGGCACAAGGAATACTATCTGATCCCTACTGAACTCTATAAGGAAAAAACAAAAAGATGAAATAATAAGTATATCTAATTAAAATTTCATCTGTACTTTTCTATTCAAATAACGATTTCGTTATAATTTATGAACATATTCTAGGCCTAAAAATCCTACCGAACATTTTTAGGATAAATTTACCGGGTGAATTAGCAGAAATTTCGTGTTATTCTAAACGTGTTGAATAACCCAATACATTCAACAATGCTCTTGATTGCATACTTAGTATGCAATCACCTATACAGATACCTTAGCTAATACATCTCCCTAATCTTTATTGATTTTAAGCGCGTCTGATAATCAAGCCGCTTAATTCAAAAAAGTGAAACCCGCTAGGGTTTATTTCGTATTCAAATCTTTCAATCAACTACACTTGCCCTTTAGGAAAAAGAAACAATCTCGTCTAAAATTGACTTTGCATAATCTTAGCTTGATAGCGCTACCTTATAATCCTTTAACTAGCATAACTGAAATTAATAGGGGAATTAAATTTGTTTGATACCCTTCTTCCTTACAAAGTGGTTGTATTAATTTATAATTCAAACTTATATCATTTTTTTCATAATCACATAACAGGTCGCGTTTATTTTTTATTTCACGTGAAAAATAGTACATTTTTTGCTTCCCAATTTCTTCAAAATATGATGATTCTATCAATCCATCCTCAACATAAAATTGTAATACTTCCGCGCTTTCTATTAAATCATGAATATTTGCCGATTTTACGGCCATACCTAAAGATTTATACAAAATAGTATTACTATAAAATAATAGATTTACTCCTATTTCTCCAGCTGTACTTAATCCCATATCCACCTTTTCATTTTGTATAATCATTTTATTTCTCCTTCGCTCGGTTCTGGTGCAAAAACTTCAGGACGATTGCAATAAATCTACAAATCTTGGACATACTGATACTACTAATCTAAAGAAGGTGCGTGATTGGTATGGAAAAGGAAAATGTATTCAAATGGAAGCATTATCAGCCTGATCTTATTTTGTTAACGGTAAGATGGTACCTACGGTACAACCTCAGTTTTCGTGATTTAGTGGAAATGATGGAGGAACGGTGCTTATCCATTTCCCATACAACGATTATGCGTTGGGTTCATCAGTACGGTCCTGAATTGGACAAACGAATCCGACGTCACCTTAAACAAACAAGTGACTCCTGGAGAGTCGATGAAACATATATCAAAGTAAAAGGTCAATGGATGTACCTGTATCGTGCTGTTGATTCGAAAGGAAATACAATCGATTTTTACCTGAGCAAAACAAGAGACCAGAAGGCTGCAAAATGCTTTTTCAAGAAGGCCTTGCAGTCTTTTCATGTTTCAAAACCTCGTGTTATAACAGTCGATAAAAATCCAGCTTATCCTATAGCGATTGAACAGTTGAAAAAAGAAAAAAGCATACCTGGTGGTATGCGACTTAAACAACAAAAGTACTTGAATAACATAGTAGAACAAGATCATCGCTTTATAAAGGGGCGAATTCGTTCTATGCTAGGGTTCAAATGTTTTGACACAGCTACATCCATTCTTTCTGGAGTAGAAGCCATGCATATGATTAAAAAAGAACAGGTTGATTTACGGGACCAGTCTGTCCAAAATCAGAAAGAATTCATCCATCAATTGTTTGAACTTGCAGCATAAGATACGATTCCGTTAGGAATCTATGCGCTTTATTATCTTTTCTTCTATTTTTGCACCAGAACCGTGAAAGCTTCTACATCTTTAGCATTTAATCCTATAGATGAAGCCGTTTCAGCTTTTGAATAATTACTACCCAGGAAGACTAACAAGAAGCAAATACTTATAGCTACAAGCCTTCGAAAATGATTCTTCATTCTATTACTCCTACTTTCCAAACTAATTCCCCCTTTATTACTAGATATATTGATTATCATTCTATAGGCTAAACGCAGACCCCGATAACCCAACCACATTCTACCATTACACGATATATTTTTCTAATTTTATTTCTATTCTGTCATTTATCCCCTTTTCCGCTTTAGAATAACATTTCATGCATGGTAGAGCTTAGTTATAGGAGAATGCTGTTGCAAACAATATGCGAATTGCGCAAAAAAAGAAGCATAAACCTGCATTTTCCGCAAAGTTATGCTTCCTGTTATATATGCAATTGGTTCTATATGTAGGGTCCTGGTGCAAACCTCGAATAGTATCAAAATATACACAAAAATATAAGCTTAATTTCGAATATTAATCGGATATTTGTTATTAAAATACGCGTTTTCTCTCTAGATTTCGAATGATTTATTTTCATAATCATCAAATATTCAGTTTGGAATTGTTATAAAATTATTTTTGCACCAGAACCCTTTCCACCTCCCCACCATAAATTTACTTAATCAACATTTCTTTAACCATATATGTATTAAGATTTATATTTTTTGACTGTACAAGAAATCGTTACAATATATAAATCTATAGCATAGATTGTAACCCAAATACCTTTACCTTCAGCCGCTAACTTTTCATTTAATTGTGATAAATGCTCTGAAACTTTTCTTTTACCCCATTTTCTAGGAAACCATTGAAAAACCTTAGGGACATTATGTTTCTTGTTATACCATACATTCAATCTCCAAAAAATGAAAAAAAATGAAAAAAAATGAAACAATCATTACGATACAAAAAATATCAAAATATGAAATTCCTAAAATCATATAATATATTCCCCATTTTCACTAAAGCTCAGATAATTTATCTCTTAATTCTAATGCATCCTCTGTTCCAAAACCCTTAAATAATGAATGAACAATATGGTCATGGTTAAAAAATACATTATATTCATTAGCCAGTTATTGTTTTAATTAGATTCCTGTTTTAAAGGTCTAAATGCAAATGCACCTGAAATGATTTGTAAAACCACTGGAATGAATAAAATAAATAAACCTAAAAACAATGAAATTATACTTAATACAATCATGCAAATACCATAAGTTTTATTATTTATTTTATTAACACAACAAGCTAATACTAATAGGCCTATTTGAATAATTAAGGCGATGCTAGAAGTAATGATAATATATTCTTCAATACCTCCAGAACTAGTATTAGAACTTGTGTAGGAAATACAACCAATTACAATAAATAAAGAAAGTAAGAGTCCTAAGATTCCTCCGATTAAGCCGATTACAAATTCTACAGTGCGTTTCAAATTACAATACCACCCTTCAAAAATATTATTTAAATTTCCCTTTATATATTTACCATGATTTTGGAATAGCTAAATATTTTAATTAGATTCTTGTTTTAAAGATCGAAACGCAAATCCACCAGAAATAATTTGAAGAATTACTGGAATAAATAAAAGGAATAATGACATAACCAATGTTACTAATGGGAGCAATATCATACAAAGTCCGTAAGCTATATTGTTAACCTTATTTACTGAACATGCCAAAACTAACAGCCCTATTTGGATAATTAATAAAATAGAGTAATAAGTCAAAACTTTATAATCAATATAACCATCCATAGCAGTAATAGCTATCATCAATATAATAAGAGAAGCTATTACTCCCAAAATACCACCAATTAAACCCAGTATAAATTCAGGTGTTCTTTTCATTTCTAATATCTCCCTAACTATTAATATATTATATATTTAATGTCCATTTATCTATATTATCAAATATAATTTAGGAAAACTATACACAAATGTATTGGGTTTAATATTATATGTAGTTTTGTTCCACAATAAAAGCAACAACTATGCTTCAATCTCATTCGTAAAGTATCAGGAGTAATCCTCCATCGATCACTCACTTCTCTCGGTGTCATAATCTCATATAACATAAATAGCAATTTAAACCGCTTTATTAAATCGTTGATGTCTCTAAACAGCTTGATAACCGAATTAAAGAAGTCGTAGCGACATTTTGACTCATCCTTACAAATAAAAAAGTACGCCATCTTATCTCAATGGCGCACTTTTTTATACAAATCATTTAGAAGAATATTTTTATTCTATGCCATGTATGTAGAAATCCTAAGTGAATCAGGGTAAGGGTGGTTTTTCATTAAAAAATTTTTTTAGACTATAGAAAAAAGGGTTCTGGTGCAAAAACTTCAAAATAATTTACAAGTGTTTGTGCACCAGAACCCTTTTGCTCATGAATAGAATACAAATTTGTATTCTATTCATGAGTTCTGTATGTTCATATATATTTACTTTAATTTCAATATACGTTCTATTTCCTCCACACTTAACTTACTTGCTTTTGCAATAGTTTCAAGCGGTACACCAATTTCATGCATCCCTCGAATCATTTGCATCTTACCTTGCTCAATACCTTTTTCCATACCCTCTTGTTCTGCATGCGCTAGCTTAGCTTGTTCATCTAGAAGTAACTTCTCTCGAGCTTCATATGCTATTCGGAAAGAAGAATCATGGCTCATATTTTCCCATTTATTTATTGCCTTTTGTAAAATTGGATCTTGATTCATTGCAATCTCCTCCAATGTTTGAGTTAAATGTTCATCTTCATGTGCTGGTAATAATAACATCCAACGAACAAATGTATTTTCCCACGGGTTTACTTTTTCTTCACGCCATTGTTTTACCAATTTCGGTATCTCTACAAAATGGATTTCAATGTCGTCACTTAATAGTTGCTGCATTTTTGTATTCCATAATTGTCCGATGGTATGAAATGCATCATCCTGAGAAAACAAAATAAAGTCTAATAAGTTAATGGTAATTGTTTTCCTAAGTGAACGATATGGCATCCCTTCTTGCATTTGAGATGTATAAAGTTTACTCCAATAATATAAAGATCGCTTCACCATATCATGTGTATTTCGAAGCTGAATTTCGATATTTACTTGCGTCCCATTACCTAACGTTGCTAATAGATCTAAAATTGATAACTTATCATCTTCATAAGATTTATGGAGATGTGGATCATCTAGTTGTAGTGATGTAATAGGTGCATCTAAAGATTCCTCTAGAATTGCATTTAAGAAACCCGTTAATATTTCCTCATTCCCTTTCGTCCCAAATAACTGTTTAAAAGCAAAATCAATGCGTAAATTTACTAATTTAGTGGACATGGATTTCCTCTCCCTGTCTATATCATCTCTTATTCTTATTGTACATAAAAAAAGGGAGAACATGCAAACAGGCTCTTATGCTATCTCACATAAGAGCCTGCCTAAATCCATAAAAAATTGGTGGTTCTGGGCAAATTTTCGCGTTTGGTTCTAATAACCACTTGTGGTCTTCCTCCATGATACGATCATTCCATGGATTATTCTCAAGATGTCGAATCATCCAACAAAAATACATTGCATATCCAGGCGCCGTTGCTTGTGGGTGGTCTAGCTCACCCGGAATTGTAATAAAGCTATTATGTACAACGCGATAAGCATCCTCACCAACCAGTGCACATCCAAATCCTTGTGGCTTGTTAAAGCGATAATAATATACCTCTGGCTGATCATGATGATGTGGTGGATAACTGGACCATCGTCCTGGATAAGAAATAACTTCTCCTACTACCATATTAGAATATGCTGCATTGTTATAGTCAAAAATTGTACGAATAACACGCTGTGCTGTTCCCTCCCATACCCCTTCTCCGGCTACAACACTTTGACACTCATTTGGAGTATACAGCTTGGACGCGAATTCTTGGTGATTATCGGTTTTTTGAACAAGCACTTCACTATCTGACTGAGCAGTAATTGTAACTTTCACATTTTTAGCCACATGCAAACACCAAGGATTTTCTTCAAAAACAGACTCTCTTTGAATAACTTCTACATTTCCTTCCCATTCTAAACGTATTGTCCCTTCTAGTAAAAGGGTTCTGGTGCAAAAAATACTCGATAGAAACATAGAGTGTCACTTTCCTTTAAATTGCTAGCTTATGAAGCTAGTCCAAACAATTTATGAATAAATTCTTTTTGATTTTGGACAGACTTTTCCCTTTGGAGAGTCTGTCCTTTTTTGATCATGTGCATGGCCTCTATCCCCGCAATAATTCGTTTAGCAGTTCGCAAGGACTTTAACCCAAGCATCGGGCGAATGCTTTTTTTAATGAAGCGGTGATCCTGCTCTACTATATTGTTGAGATATTTCACTTGTCTTAGTTGGATGCCTTCAGGGATCTGCTTTTCTTCTTTTAACTCTTGGATAGCGATGGGATAAGCTGGGTTCTTGTCTACAGTTATTACACGAGGCTTAGAAACGTGCGAAAAAGCCAAGGCTTTCTTAAAAAAGCGCTTGGCTGCTTGTTTATCCCTTGATTCACTTAGATAAAAATCAATGGTATTCCCTTCTGAATCAACGGCACGATACAGATACAGCCATTGACCTTTGACTTTCACATAGGTTTCATCGACTCTCCAGGAATCATTGGTTGACTGAAGATTACGCCGTACTCGTTCATCCAATTCAGGTCCATATTGATGTACCCAACGCATGATGGTTGTATGAGCAATAGATAGTCCGCATTCTTCCATCATTTCCACCAAATCACGAAAACTGAGGCTGTACCGTAGGTACCATCTCACGGTAAATAAAATAATATCAGGCTGATAATGTTTCCATTTGAATTCTACTGTTTTTTTCATACCGATACACGTCCTTTTTAGTTTAGTAGTATCAGTATGTCCAAGTTTACTAGATTTCTTGCACCAGAACCTCTCAGCATTACTTGTATTTATGAGCTTAAAAGAAGATCCCCCCAGATTACTGAAGGAGATCTTCTTTTGTATTCAAATAAATACAGTTATTATATCTGACTTAGATTTAGTTAATATTAAAGAGTTCTATTTAAAGTAGCATGCATTATAATAATATCTTTCGGATTTCTTCTATACTTAAATCTGTGAATTTCGCAATGTCTTCTATTGGCATGCCATTCTTATGTATACCACGAATTAATTGGGCTTTACTTTTTTCTAGCCCCTTTTCCAGACCTGCTTCAAAACCTTCTTTGAGTTAGGAAAATAGTAAAAATTTTTTCGAAATAGTGAGGGAAATGGAGGATGATGTTGAATATTTTTTATTTTAGCGATTATTCAAACTATTAGAATAGTTCCCTAGAAACATATCACAATTTAACCTATAATAGTAACATTCAGCTTTAAAATTGAGGAGGGATAAAAGGAAATTTAGTCTTTGTGTTTCAAAATAATGGTTAAACAAAGGCTGTAACTTCAAGAAATGACAAGCAAAGAATTTAGAAATTGAGGGGGGAAAACGAATTGAAGAGAAAGAAACAACATCACATGCGATTATTTAGTATTGTAGCAGCCTTGATTATGGTATTTTCATTATTAACACCCGGACTTGCGAATGCTGAATTAATTGAGAGATCATCCCGTTATGTAAATGATTCTGAAACTGCTGCGAAAGAAAAGATGAGTAATCGTTTACTAGCTAAGTTTGAAAAAGATGACAGAGTAACCTTTTTAATTAAATTTAAAGAAAAAGCAGATACAACAAAAGCCATAAACCAAACAAAAGATATTGCGAAGAAAGAAAAACTATCTGCGAATAAAGAAAAGTTTATGCAACGCTCTGCAGTTGTTTCTGAATTAAAAGCTACTGCACACGAAGAACAACAAAGCGTTGTAAAATATCTTGAACAAGAAGTACATAGAGGGAATGTCGAATCTTTTAAGTCCTATTTTATCGTCAATGGTATGGCTGTTACAGCAACGAAAGAGGTAGCAAAAAAGATAGCAGCCTTTTCTGAAGTTGAAAAAGTATTACCAAACGAAACAAGACAATTATTTGTTTCAACAACTAAAGAGAATAGTCTTAATTCAAATCTAGCAACTGTAGATTGGAATGTTGAAAGAGTTGGAGCTCCAGCTTTATGGGAAAAGGGGATCAACGGTACAGGTGTAGTTGTAGCAAGTATTGATTCCGGCGTTCAATGGGATCATCCCGCATTAAAGGAAAAGTATCGAGGCTATAATGCAGCAACTGGAGAAGTTAATCACGACTTTAATTGGTTTGATGCCACTGCTGGACGATCTGTGCCATATGATGATTTAGCACATGGAACACATGTGACTGGAACAATGGTCGGTAGTGAGCCTGATGGATCAAATAAAATAGGAATAGCACCCGGTGCAAAATGGATTGCTGTTAAGGCATTCTCAGAGACTAGTGGAAGTGATGCGAATTTATTGGCGGCTGCAGAGTGGATTTTAGCACCAACAGATTCAAAGGGGAATACTCGAGTTGACATGGCGCCAGATGTGGTTAACAACTCATGGGGTGGCGGACCGGGGCTTGATGAATGGTATCGAGATGTAGTAAAAGAATGGAGAAATGCTGGGATATTTCCCACATTTTCAGCTGGAAACACGAGCATGACTAATAATGGCGGACCGGGATCAGTCGCCAATCCAGCAAACTATCCTGAAGCATTTGCGGTGGGAGCAACCGATAGTAATGATATAGTTGGAGATTTTTCATTACGCGGCCCTTCACCATATGGTGAAATAAAGCCAGATATTTCAGCGCCTGGAGCAAATATTCGTTCATCAATACCTCGCAGCGATTACGAAGGTGGATGGGATGGCACATCGATGGCGGCCCCCGCTGTATCAGCAATTGTAGCATTATTATATGAGGTTGATGCAAGTTTATCAGTTGATAAAATAGAAGAAATATTAATAAAAACAGCAACGCCTTTAACAGATAAGGAATATCCAGAATCACCGAATGATGGGTACGGGTATGGATTAGTCAATGCATACAATGCTGTATCATCTATTAGAGAAGGTCTGGGGATTTTGGAAGGAAAGGTGGTTCAAACAAATGAGGGTTCAGATTTGCCGATAAGAGGTAAAGTAAGTGTCCTTGAAAGCGGACAGTACGTTAACACAAACCCTGAAAACGGCGCTTATAAACTCGCACATGCTATCGGTAATTATACAGTTCAAGCTGAAGCCTATGGATATCAATCTAAACAGCAATCAGTAACATTCGAAAAAGATAAAGTACTACAAGCAGATTTCACATTGAAAGAAATCCCTAAAGGAACTGTAAGTGGTGTCATTACGGATGAAAAATCAGGGGAAACTGTCGAAGGTGTGACATTACTCCTTATTGAAGATGCCAATATTACACCTGTGTCGACGGATAAGGACGGTAGATATACTCTCACAGCTTACAAAGGTACTTATACATTGAGGGCAATGAGAAGTGGCTATCACAGTCAAGATGTTAAAATTACAATTAATGGAGATAGCCACGTAGATATCGATCTTAAGCCTTTTTTCACGTATCCGGGTGGCGAAATTGGTTATGACAATGGAATTGTTGATGCTGCCAGTATGTATTTTGGCGGTGGAGCTGGATGGGCAGTAAAAATGTCATTGCCAAAGGATAAGAAATCAGCCATTGTCACAGATGGTGTGTTTCGCTTCAAGAACAAAAAATACTCAGACACGGTTGGAACGGAATTTAGTGTGGAAGTATGGGATGCTTCTGGAAGCAATGGATTACCGGGTAAGAAACTTGCTGGACCGATAACTGCTGAAGCCGTATTAGATGATTGGACGGTAGTAGATTTAAGAGATTACAATATCAAGGTTGATGGAGATTTTTATATGGTATATATCCAAACACTGAATTATCCAATTGCACTTGGTTTAGCAACTGATAATGGTAACCCATATATGGAGAGAAGCTATCAATATCTTGACGGTGAATTTTATCCAGCATTTGTTGAAGACGGTAACTATATGATTCGTGCCCGTGTAAGTTATGAAGTAGACACTCCTGTTATTACTTCTCCAAAACATGATGAAGTATTCAAAGACAAAAATATCATGGTAGAAGGGACTGCCTCACCGACAACAACGATTAAGTTGATGAATAATAATAAAGAGGTAGGTACTGCAAAAGTTGGTGATGACGGAAAATTTACAATCCCAACGAAAATGAAAAAAGGTGAAAATAAATTAGTAGCAGTCTCAATGTTAAATGGTAAATTGACCGGAGAATCGGATCCAGTTACCGTTTCACTAATAAAAGAGAAGCGCGTCATTAAAGATTTAAAACCAGCAATTGACCAAAATGTGTTCCCAGGTGAGAAGGTAGAAATATCTTTCCAAAGTAATGTAATAGGCGGCGAAGCAAACTTTGAAGTGAAACTCCCTGCTCAAAAGAATGCGCAATCTTCTTCTAAAAATAAAATAGAAGAGGTAGAACCAGGAGTTTATAAAGGCGTTTGGACCGTTCCAAATGTAAAGATTAAAAATGCTATTATTGAAGTGGAACTAACAGATGCCGATGGAAATAGAATCAGACAGAAAGCGCAAGGTAAACTAACTATTAATCAACCTGAAGTTGGCGTACCGCCAACATTTTAACGAAAATATACGCTAAGCAAGATTCGACATGAGAAAACACTTTTGTATACTTAAAGTACCACGAACCTTATGGTTTCAGTGATACTCCGCATCCAACCTCACCACCCCTAAAGGGGGGTGCTATCGCACCGTAATGGGTTTTCCAGTTCGGAAAATCTGTAATTGTTTTTCGAAGTGAACGATATGGCATCCCTTCTTGCATTTGGGATGTATAAAGTTTACTCCAATAATATAAAAAATTGGTGGTTCTGAGCAAAAACGATTGCAAGTAACATCGTTTTTGCTCCAGAACCTTTCTTTTCATCTACTCCTTTTCTGGCCAAATTTTCGCGTTTGGTTCTAATAACCACTTGTGGTCTTCCTCCATGATACGATCATTCCATGGATGATTCTCAAGATGTCGAATCATCCAACAAAAATACATTGCATATCCAGGCGCAGTTGCTTGCGGGTGGTCTAGCTCACCTGGAATCGTAATAAAGCTATTATGTACGACGCGATAAGCATCCTCACCAACCATTGCACACCCAAATCCCTGTGGCTTGTTAAAGCGATAATAATATACCTCTGGTTGGTCATGATAATGCGGTGGGTAACTGGACCACCGCCCTGGATAAGAAATAACTTCTCCTACTACCATATTAGAATATGCTGCATTGTTATAGTCAAAAATCGTACGAATAACACGCTGTGCTGTTCCCTCCCATACTCCATCTCCAGCTACAACACTTTGACACTCATTTGGAGTATATAACTTGGATGCAAATTCTTGATCATTATCTGTTTTTTGAACAAGCACTTCACTATCTGAAAGAGCAGTAATTGTAACCTTCACATTTTTAGCCACATGTAAACACCAAGGGTTTTCTTCAAACACAGACTGTCTTTGAATAACTTGTTCCATTCCTTCCCACTCTAAACGTATTGCTCCTTCTAGTAACAGTACTGCCGTTTCATTCTTATTATCAAATAGCAGCTCTTCTTTTCCATTAGACATCTTATATATGCCTATATCCATTAACATATCACTGCATTGACCGTTCATTTCTGTTAATACATTAAACCCTTCTTTTAATTCGCCTAATTTTCCTAACATGACGTTCTCCCCCTTGTTAAATGGATACTCTATAATTCTCTACCTTTTTCAGCTAACTAAATTTCGAATTTCTTCTAATATTAATGAAGAAAGCTTTTCTGGTTATACTCTGTTTTCACTTCCGAATATTCGCATATGATTTTTAACGTTTTCGTATGCGGCCTCAATAACATCCTGATGGTACGTAAAGTAATCTGAATAAGGAGTATTCCGAGCGGCAGTGTTAACCACAGTAATTACATTCTGAAATGTGGCTGTTGCTACATTAATTTTTCGCACACCATGGTGAATACATTGTTTGAAATCCTCTGGGCTAATGCCAGAACCACCATGTAATACGAGTGGAATACGAACTACCTCATTAATTTCTTGTAGGCGGTCTAATCGTAAATCAGGGTCTCCATTGTACATACCATGCGCATTTCCAATCGCAACAGCTAACGCATCAACGTCTGTTTCTTCTGCAAATCTTTTTGCTTCTGTGGTGCTTGTCAGCAACATCTCAATATCTTCTGAGCCGTCCTCACTACCACCTACTCTGCCAATCTCAGCTTCTACCGTCGCTCCGTACTGTTTCGCAAGCGCTACAATTTCTATTGTCTTTTGGATATTCTCCTCTAACGGATAGTGAGAGCCATCAAACATAACCGAACTAAAACCAATTTCTAATGTCTCTTTAATCTTTTCAAACGTCATACCATGATCAAAGTGAACTGCTACTGGGACAGTCGCTTTTTTCGCCGCAGCAACCATCAAAGGACCAATCAGATGAATCGGCGAATGATTCAAACGAACTTCCGCAATTTGTAGAATAAGTGGAGAACGCAGCTCTTCTGCTGCTTTGATAGCTCCCATTACCATTTCCATATTAGCGACACTGAAAGCTCCGACCCCATAATTCTCTTGATTTGCCTTTATTAAAATATCCTTCATTTGCACTAATGGCATTACACATTCACCTGTTTCAATATTATTTATTAAATAGAAAACAAACGTTTCGTCTTTTTACTCCTTATGTAATCTCACCATGCGGAAATTAAAGACCTGCTTTCTCTTGTATAAATTTCCGGGCTTTTAATGCATATTCAAAAGGATTCGCTAAAGCTGGATCTTGCTCTGCTTCTACCACAAACCACCCCTTATAATCAGAGTTTGCAAGGGTAGTAAACACTTCATCAAATACTATTACGCCATCTCCGGGAACTGTAAATGCACCATTCTTCACTGCTTGTAAGAAGCTTAATTCGTTTTCCTTTACAGCATCTACTACTTCCTGACGAATATCTTTTAAATGTACATGTTTAATACGAGGTAAATATTTTTTCAAAATATAAAGTGGCTCTTCTCCTGAAAAAACAAGATGACCTGTATCAAAAAGCAGGGATACAAGCTTTGGATCCGTCATATCCATTAACTTTTCAATTTCTGCCGTTGTTTGAACACCCGTACCCATATGATGATGGTATACAATATGTAGCCCCTTTTCCTGAGCTAATTTACCGAGGTGATGTAGCCCATCCGCAAGCTTATCCCACTCTTCTTCTGTAAAAATAGGCTTGTTTTTAAATAGCGGTACATCCATTAAACCTTGAATACTATGTCCTTGTTCTGAAACAACGATGACTTTTGCACCCATATCATGCAAGAAATCTCTATGCTTAATAAATGCTTGTACAGTCTCTTCAAGCGGCTTCGTTGTCAAAAACATACTAAACCATGCGCTAGCAATCTCCAGGTTTCGTAATTCCAAAGATTTTTTCAATATAACTGTATTTCTTGGATATTTATTACCTACTTCACTTCCATTAAATCCAGCTAGTGCCATCTCACTAATACATTGTTCAAACGTATTTTCTGCTCCTAACTCCGGCATATCATCATTTGTCCATGCAATTGGTGCAATTCCAAGCTTAATCTTATTTTCTTTAAACATCCCCTTGTCTCTCCTCTTCGCAAAATGTTATAGAATTTTGCCAACTTCTCTTATCTGTTCGTTAAAAAGAGAGCTGTCTATAAATATGCATGTAGATAAAAAGCTCTCTTTGTGTCCTAATTTAATAAGATCTTGCCTTTTGCAAGTTACTTACTTTACTCTCATACGCGGCTTGTACACTTTGACTATTAGATACTTCTGCAACACCAACATGCCACCATGAATCGTATCCATTTGTCATTGTTTTTGGTAATACTTTAATATCAATCAATGTAGAAACTGTTTGTTTTTTCGCATCTATAAGCGCTTCCTGTAATTGTTCTATCGATGTAACACGATACGTTTTCACGCCATATCCAGCCGCGCTAGCTGCAAAATCTATTTTCATAATAGCCCCGTTTAATTTACGAGTTTCCTGGTTTCGGTAGCGAAACTCTGTTCCAAAGCTTCCCATTCCATTACCCATTTGTAAGTTATTAATGCAGCCAAATCCGGAGTTATCAAACAATAAAACATTAATTTTTTTGTTTTCTTGAAGACTTGTTACGAGCTCAGAATGAAGCATTTGGTAACTGCCATCCCCTACCATTGTATATACTTCTTTCGATGGTTCAGCTAGCTTTGCACCAAGTGCGCCTGCAACCTCATAGCCCATACAAGAGTATCCATACTCCATGTGATATGTATTTGGTTTTCTCGATTCCCACATTCTTTGTAAATCACCTGGAAGACTTCCTGCCGCACCAACGATGATTGCATCTTCATCAAGTAATGTATTCATTTGTCCAATGACTGCAGTCTGTGTTAATTGTGTACCAAGTGCGTCTACATACTCATTTAAACTCTCATTGAAATGACCTTCGACTTCTGGCGTGAAATCCTGACCTGAAAATCGAATATTATGTAGACGTGCTAATTCTGTTTTCCAAGCCTCTTTTGCATCATTAATTTCTGATGTATAACTAGATCGATAATCAATTGTTTGTAGTTCATCTATTAGAGAAAGAAGCGCTTCTTTTGCATCTGCTATAACCTTCAATGCATCAAGCTTGTTCGCATGAAATTCTGAAATGTTGATGTTTAAAAACTCAACTTCTTCATTTTGAAATAATTGTTTAGATGCCGTTGTAAAATCAGTAAATCTTGTCCCGATTCCAATAACAAGATCCGCTTCCTTTGCAATTGTATTGGCTGCTAAATTTCCAGTTACTCCGATGCCGCCAAGATTATATGGATGGCTGCTTTCAATCGCACTTTTCCCAGCTTGCGTTTCTCCAAATGGAATGCGGAATGCTTCAGCAAACTGTTTCAGTTCCTCTGCCGCTTCTGCATATCTTACACCACCACCGCAAATCATAACTGGCTTTTTCTTTCTCTTGATCATTTCAACCGCATCCGCTAAGCTGGCTTTTGTAGCTAGACGACGTTCAATACGATGAACACGCTTTTGGAAGAAGTAACTTGGAAAATCCCACGCTTCCCCTTGGACATCTTGTGGTAAACAAATTGTTACAGCTCCTGTATCTGCTGGATTCGTTAAAACACGCATGGCTTGAATCATAGCTGTCATCAATTGTTCAGGACGGTTCACCCGGTCCCAATACTTACTTACCGCACGAAAAGCATCATTCGTAGAAATAGATAAGTCATGTGTTTGTTCAATTTGTTGAAGAACAGGATCAGGTTGCCTCGTTGCAAATACATCACCTGGAAGTAGTAAAACGGGAATATTATTTGCAGAAGCAGTTGCAGCAGAGGTAATCATATTTGCTGATCCAGGACCAACAGAAGAAGTACATGCCATAATTTGTTTTCTATGTTTTTGTTTTGCAAAGGCCATCGCAGCATTTGCCATCCCTTGTTCATTTCTCCCTTGATATACTTCTAATTCCCCTGCGTCTTCTTCTAAAGCTTGACCCAGGCCTACTACATTTCCATGACCAAAAATCGTAAAGATTCCCTTAATAAACTTTTGTTGCTTTCCATCAAACTCTACGTATTGCTGATTCAAAAATTTCACCAAAGCTTGCGCCGTCGTCATTCTAACAGTTTGCATATTGTTTGCTCCTTTCTATCTCTATCAGTCATTCTGCATATGAAAAAGGAGTATCAGGAATTTGATAGACTCCTAATACTTCCTTCTTATGTTTTACTACTTCCGTTACTTTCGCTTACAAGCAACTAGAGAGATTCTGCTTCTCTCTTCATGATTACTTTTCCCAGCGAGATGTAAGCATTTTCTTTCTAGTATAAAACTCAACGCCGTCCGTACCGTTCGCATGAAGATCACCATAGAAAGAGTCTTTCCAGCCAGAGAACGGGAAGAATGCCATTGGTGCTGGTACCCCAACATTGACACCTAACATACCTGATTCAATTGTTTCACGGAATTGACGTACACTTGCTCCGCTATCTGTATAAATACAAGCTCCATTTGCAAAGCGAGACTCATTCGCAATTTCAATTGCTTCATCTAATGATTTCACACGAACAATGGATAAAACAGGAGCAAAAATCTCATCTTGCCAGATTTTCATTTCTTTTGTAACATGGTCAAAAATTGTTGGGCCAACGAAGTAACCAGCTCCTTTTACAGCTGTATCTTCGCGTCCATCACGAACTAATGTAGCGCCCTGTTCTACACCTGAATCGATGTAACCAATTGTGCGCTCTTTATGGTTATCACGAATAACTGGTCCTAAAAATACATCTTCATCAAGACCATTGCCGATTACGATTTTATTTCCTTCTTCTACTAGTCTTTCAACTAATTGATCTGCAATTTCTTCTTCTACTGTTACAACAGAAGCGGCCATACAACGCTCACCAGCTGAACCAAATGCAGCACTAATAATTTGCTTTGTTGCTAGTTCAAGATTTGCATCATTTAATACAATGGAATGGTTTTTCGCACCCGCTAGTGCCTGAACGCGTTTTAAGTTTTCTGTTCCTTTTTTGTAAACGTATTCTGCGACAGGTTGAGAACCTACAAATGAAATTGCCTTCACTAATTTATGTTCCAGAAGACCGTTTACTACATCGTGAGCGCCATTTACGATATTTAATACACCTTTTGGTAAACCAGCTTCTTCTGCTAAATCGGCTAATTTTGCCGCTAGAAGTGGTGTACGCTCTGAAGGTTTTAACACAAATGTATTACCGCAAGCAATCGCAAGTGGGAACATCCAGCATGGAACCATCATTGGGAAATTAAAAGGTGTAATCCCGCCTATAACACCAATTGGGTAACGATACATACCAGACTCAATACCTGTCGCAATATCAGGAAGCTGTTTTCCCATCATTAATGTAGGTGCACCCGCTGCAAATTCCACGCACTCAATACCACGAAGAACTTCACCGTAAGCTTCGCTATAGCTTTTTCCGTTTTCAATCGTAATAAGTTTCGCTAACTCTTCCCAGTTATCTACTAATAATTGTTGATATTTAAATAAAATACGAGCACGTTTTGGCACAGCGGTTTTAGACCAAGATTTAAACGCTTCATTTGCTGCTTGTACGGCTTGTTCAACATCTAATTTTGTTGAAAGTGGTACTTGAGCGATTACTTCTCCTGTTGCAGGATTATATACAGCTTCCATCTTCGTTGAAGAAGATTCTACCCATTCGCCGCCAATGTAGTTTTTTACAATTTGTGCTGTTTGTACTGTCATATTCATTCTCTCCCTTTTATGTAATGTAGAAGCGTCCATAAGATACGCACTTACTTGATTACTCATTTATGATGTTTCTATACAATTTCCTCAGCCGTTTCCATGAATGCAGAAATCTCTGCCCTTGTTGGCATTGCATCCGAACAGCTATGTTTAGAAATAACGATTGAAGCAGAAGCGCCACCTAATCGCATCGCTTGAGGAATCTCAAGCCCTTGCATTAGGCCATAAATAAACGCAGAAGCATACGAGTCACCAGCGCCAAACGTCTTTAATACCTTTGTTTTAAAGATACCGCCTCGGTGTGATTGACCGTCTCTCGTATAAGCGATTGAACCATCCCCTCCGTGCTTAATTACGACGATTTTCGCATGATGAGAAAACCATCTTTCAGCCGTAACTTGGTCATTAGTTTGTTCATAGTTTAATAGTTTTTCCATCATATCGAACTCTTCACGCGTTCCAATAATGACATCAGATTTTTCAGCCGCTAGATTGTAATACACAGCCGTTTCAGCTTCTGACTGCCATGTATACGGACGGTAATCAACATCAAAAAATACGACTACATCATGCTTACGCGCATATTCTAGCGCTAAAAATACCGCCTCGCGAGAAGGACTTTTCGCTAAAGCTGTTCCTGAAATTAAGAGAGCTTTTGATTGTTTAATATAGTCCTCAGAAACTTCTGTTGGATCAAGATTTAAATCTGCGACATTGTCGCGGTACATTAAAATACTGCAATCTTCAGGGCTTTTAATTTCTGTGAAAGCTAAACCTGTCACTGCACCAGTGCAATCAATACATATCTGATCCGTATTAATATTGTTATCCTTTAAGTATCCTGTAATAAAGCGGCCCATTTGATCATCGGACACTTTACCGATAAATCCTGTTTGTAAGCCAAGACGCGCCGCACCAATCGCAA
Organism: Bacillus nitratireducens; assembly: GCF_001884135.1. Lineage (GTDB taxonomy): Bacteria > Bacillota > Bacilli > Bacillales > Bacillaceae_G > Bacillus_A > Bacillus_A nitratireducens. Next base: position 19,461 of record NZ_MAOC01000003.1, read on the forward strand.
TATTCGCAGGAGATCCCCCCACATACTTAGTAAATGTTCTTGTTTCTTCCATAGGACGTTGTGTTTCATTGGCATTTAAATCAACGCATAAACGTCCAACTGCAATTAGATCTAATGGACAATCTTCTTTAAAAATAAGTGGATTCATTGTTACTACCTCCCGTGCTTTATGTAAAGGTAAATGATATGGTTCAGAAATTTTTATAACCATACGATTCACTGCTCTTTAAATTTCTAGAAGTAAGCGCTCTCTTTATTGATTTAATGCAGGCTGTTTATGTTCAATTTGAACAGGTTTTCCTGTTAGTAAAGATTCCTTCGCAGCTTTCGCAATTCGTTCTGCTTGTAAACCATCATTACCACTGCAAATAACAGCTTGTCCTTCTATAATTGACTTTGTAAATTGTGTTACTTCTTCAATGTAAGCCTGTGTATAGCGCTCTAAGAAGAAATAAAGTGGCTTATCTTTTACAACACCTTCTGTTTTTGACACTTGTACTGTTGTCGGACAGCAATTATCCGCAGCGACCGCTCCTTTTTCACCAAACACTTCAAGACGCTGGTCATATCCATAAACAGCTTGGCGGCTATTATCAATTACCCCTAAAGCTCCATTCGCAAATTTCAATGTGACAATTGCTGTATCAACATCATTTACTTCCTGAATGGATGGATCAATTAATGTTGTACCATATGCAAATACTTCAACAACTTCACTATTCATCACATACCTAGCCATATCAAAATCATGAATCATCATATCCATAAATAATCCACCTGAAGAACGAACATATTCTATACTTGGCGGTTGTGGATCTCTAGACGTAATTTTTAAAATATGTGGGTGTCCCACTTCTCCTTGTTGAATAAGATCATAGACTTTTCTGAAGTTAGGATCGAAACGGCGGTTAAAACCTACTTGAAGAGATACTCCTTGTTCTTTTACTACTTCTAATGCATCTAATGTTTCTTCTACCGAGAAACTAACAGGCTTTTCGCAGAAAATATGTTTTTTCGCAAGAGCCGCTTCTTTAATAATTTGCGCATGTGTATTTGTTGGTGAACATATAAAGACAGCATCAATTTCTGGATCTGCTAATAAATCCTGATAGTTAGTTGTCAGAGTGGAAATCCCTTTATCCTCAGCCCACTTTTCTAAATGACTAATCACTACATCTGAAACCGCTTTAATTTTTACTTGTGGCATAAGCTGCAAATTATCAACATGCAGTTTCCCAATTCGTCCAGCACCAATAATCCCAATCGTTAAAACATTCATATGATTTCTCCCTCTTTATTAAAATTTAAGAAACGAAATGAAAGTCTATAAGGTTTAGCGTAATAAATTTAGTTAAGCGCTTTCCCTATTTTTCTTCATTATACACACTTGATTCTAAATTGAAAACATTTTTATTTTTTTGAATACTTTTCTTTTCATCCGAATTTCAAATATCGTAAGTAAACGTACTACATCCATCTACAAAGTAATAATAAGAAACAAATAATCTAAACAGCTACAAATATATTCTTTTAAAATACTGATATAACAAAGAAAACTAATCCTTCTAAAGATTAAACTCCCATCTATAAGTTATTTCTTTCTATTCATGCTCACGATCATTTTAGTGTCCAATAAGCAAATAGATTGCACCCTATGAAAGAAAGTTGTAAATTGTCAAAAAATTTCATTGACGACCTCATAATGTAAGCGTATACTTTTTTTATCAAAAGTAATTAAGCGCTTAACCAAAAATAATTTATCGGTGGTGGGAGAATGAACGCAATTGGTTCAAACAAAACATTTATGGACAAGATTGGTATCCCTTCTAATTTAACTTGGGGATACATAGGGATTATTGTTTTTATGATTGGGGATGGTTTAGAACAAGGATGGTTATCCCCTTATCTCGTTGAGAATGGCTTAACACTAGAACACGCTGCTTTTCTGTTTACTATTTACGGAATTACTGTATCTGCTTCTTCTTGGTTTTCGGGGGTATTTGTACAAATGTGGGGACCAAGAAAAGTAATGACGTTTGGTTTAGTATCATTCATTTTAGGATCAATTGGGTTCATCGGTATAGGAATTCAACATATGAATTATCCCGTTATATTACTTTGCTACGCTCTACGAGGATTTGGTTATCCCTTATTTGCTTATTCTTTCCTAGTTTGGGTATCTTACAGTACTCCTCAGCAAATGCTTTCAAGAGCAGTTGGTTGGTTCTGGTTCGTATTCCAGCTTGGACTTAGTGTTATCGGGGCCTTCTATTCTAGCTATATGGTTCCTAAAATCGGGGAAATCGCTACTTTATGGAGCGCCTTAATTTTTGTTGTCGTCGGGGGATTATTCTCAATTGTTGTAAATAAGGACAAATTTAAAGCACAAACCGTAAGCTCTAACAAATCAAGTGAATTACTAAAAGGCATTACCATCGCATTTGAAAATCCAAAAGTTGGTATAGGTGGTATTGTTAAAATTATAAACTCGGCCGCTCAGTTTGGATTTGTTGTTTTCCTGCCTACTTATATGATGAAATATAATTTTACGATGACTGAATGGCTACAAATTTGGGGCACTCTATTCTTTGTAAATATGGTGTTTAATATTATTTTTGGTATTGTTGGTGACAAATTTGGTTGGGTAAATACGATTAAATGGTTCGGAGGAGTCGGTTGCGGAATTGTAACTCTTGCACTCTATTATGTACCACAAATGGTAGGACATAATTATTGGGCAATATTATTTGTTGCATGTTGCTATGGAGCAACACTTGCCGGTTATGTACCTCTTACAGCTTTAGTACCATCTTTAGCTCCTGAAAATAAAGGAGCCGCTATGTCTGTATTAAATTTAGGTTCAGGATTATCAGCATTCGTTGGGCCATTAGTAGTAACTGCATTCATCGGGCCATTAGGTGTAGGCGGCGTGATGTGGATCTTTGCTGGCTTGTACTTCTTTGGCGCATTTTTAACTCATTTCCTTACTATTCCAAAGGAAAATGAGATGAAACAAGATTTAAATGCGAAAAGCGGCGAGCAATTCTCAGTATAAGTTCTTAATAAAAAAGAAGGGCATCATAACTGCACATAGTTACGATGCCCTTCTTTTTGTTACATTCAAGTATGCTACTAAAAAAACTATCATGTAATATCCTTTACTGAGGATCGCTCTACTAATTGAGGAATAATTGTAATTTTTTGCTTAGCATGCGCCTTCATTTCCATCGTTTTTAAGAGTTGTTCAAACGTACAGGCTGCCATTTGTGTAATTGGCTGTTCAATCGTCGTTAACCCTGGATCTGCAATCTCAGCATAGATGGTATTATCAAATCCGATAATTGATAAATCTTCAGGAATCGAAAGTCCTTGTTTTCTTGCTTCGTTCATAAGGCATATCGCAATTAAATCTGTACAAGCAAAAACCGCTGTAGGTCTGTTAGGCAAATTAAGTAGTTCTTTACTTGCACGTTTGCTATCTTCCACTGTCGAATAGCAGCTAATAATAGCATCCTCTTCTAACGAAACCTCTGAATCTGTAAGAGCCTGTTTGAAACCAGTCAGTCTCCCTAAACTACTTTTTCTATCCTTCTCCATCATAATCGTTAAAGATGTATGGCCTTTCTGCGTTAAATACTGTCCAGCTAGATAGCCTCCCCTCATATCATCAGTTGTTACAACATGAGTTGTGATGGAAGGATGATCTACAGTGAATAAAACAAGCGGCAAATCTCGATTCACGATTTTTTTAACAAGTTTATAATCATTTAGCTCCGTTGCAATAATAATGCCATCTACTTGCTTTTTAAATAATAAATCAATGTATTCGTGTTCACGTTTTGTTTGATGGTCTGTACTACATAAAATAAGCGTATACCCTGATTCTCGTGCACTATTTTCAAAAGCTCTTGCCACTTCTGCAAAAAATAGGTTTGAGATATCTGGGACAAGTACCCCAATCGTATATGTTTTCTTACCTGTTAACGCTGCTGCTACACTACTTGGCTGGTAATCTAATTCATCCATTACCTGATTTACTTTGTTGATTGTTTTTTCACTAATACGTCCTGTTTGATTAATTACTTTGGATACAGTTGCTATTGATACACCTGCTTTTTCCGCAACATCATAAATTGTTGGTTTCACTTTGATTGTCCCTTCTTAATCATCTTTTTCTATATTTTATCATAAATATATTTTGCTTCTTGGTACACAACAGGAAATCTTTTAATATTTGTAAGTAATTGTATCCTCATACGTGGTACCCCTCATTAACATAACAACTTATTCCAAGTGGATATTTCAACTTATAAACATACCCCTATCTGAAAGGCTTTTTACGAGCAGCATTCTTCGGTAAAATAGAAGAAAAGGCCTTATTCCGGTTCTCTTTCTATTCAAATTTTATCAATTTAAAATCCTTTAGCCTATTCTTTCTCACCTTAGGCTCAAGCTATAATGTTAGTTTATTAAGCGTGGGGCCTTTTTCCCTTATCCTATATTTTTTATCTCCGAACCTGTCCATTTCCACGAATCACATATTATAGGTACATTTATAAATTATCTTTACAAGTAAAAAATAATAAGAAGATCCATACGAGTAAAAACTTTAGAGTCCTCTTTTTCTTCATTACTTTTTATTTAATTATCATTCTTTAAAATTAGAAAGATACAAAATTGTTATATTTATGAATGGATAAGAAAGGAAAGAAAATATCCACCATTTTAATTGATCTCTGCACATACAAGGCGTAACAGAAAATCATTAAAATTTATTATCTATACGGGTTGACTGCACTAAAATTCAAAAAACATAAGGTACAATACCTTACCGAAACTTAAATATGACGAAATTAAAAACTCCTATTATTTTCAGTTATTGTTATAATTACCTATAAAAGTATTAAAAGAATATAAGAGGATGAAACATTTAGTATTATAGCAAAACAAATCCTTTTATATTCAAAACCGTAGTTCTTCTTATACTGAACGACGCTATCTAATGATTCTGTTCCTAACTTCTAATTATTTATTAGCATAAAGAAAGGATTGAGGATGTAAAAATGTTTAGTGGATTATCTATTGATACTATTGGTAAATTTTCAGCAATTATTATTGCATTTATTGGCGCTTTAATTTATGGGGGTAATCAATTTATAAATATAGTAACAACTAAACCACTCGATAGGCAGCTTAAAGATACATTTAATCAAGCCCGATTAAAACTGTGGTTTTATGCTATTGGCATAATTTTTGGGGTTATAGTTTATTTACTCTACGCCATTATCTTTTACCAAAGTTTATATGACTATCATAATCATAGTTTCTTTTTGTGGAATGCTGGTATTTGGTTTATTCTTTTTGTATATTTTAGTGTCATCGTAATATGGAAAAAGAAATTAGAAAGCATAAAGAAAACAAAATTACATTTTAGACTTTTAATTTTCAATGTACTTACTAGTAGCATTTTTTTCTTTTCCGTTTCATGTGAATACCTTGAGAACAAGGAATATTTAAATTTCTTGTGGAATGGTATACCTTTAGCCTTTCTACTAAGTTGTTTGTATTTTCTAATGTTACACAAATTAACAATTGTAACAACCCCACAAATTCAATATGATATTCAACTAATTCAAGAGGATGACTTTAAGAAAATAAAGAACTTAGAATACGAATATTCAATGGATGAAAAGAGATTAGTTTTCGTTGCAAAAGAAAAATCAGGAAAACAGATTCGATACGTTTGTGATTTTTCTTCAAAGATCTATATGAAATGTACAGAACAAATATAACTCCTTATTACATATTAAGATTATTGGTTCTGGTGTAAAAAGATAATGAAGAGTAAAAAAATTACTTTTTATGTGGAAAGATTAAAAAATATTAATCAGCTGTATCTACTTTTGGATTCATAGTAGAAATCCATGTACTATTTTTTCTTTTATTTTACCTTTGCACCAGGACCAATTAAAGCAGGACGCTAGAAATAGCCTTCTTTTTATATTACATCTAATGTTATATAATGTAATATATTAGGATTTGGGGGGATTTTTATGAAAGAACAGATTCATAAAGCATGGAATGAAGGATTCGATTTACACGAAGCGATAATAGCAAGTAAGGGTTCTGTTTTTGAAGAAAAAATAACATTTACTAAAATGCTGAACGCTGTGGAAGTTGGTAACGGTATAAGTTGTGCCGGATTTATATCAGCACTGTGCTTGGAATATGGGGTACGTTTTCCAAGTGAAATAAGAACTATCTCAGAATGCAGGGACAATTGGAAGGCTGTAGCGCAATCTTATATTGCTGGTATCATGGGTGAGAATAAAGTAGAAAAACTGGACGCTAAATAAGGCGTCTTTTTTTACGTCCTAAAACGGTGCGTATTTACAAGTACCTAACCGAAAAAACAAATTCAATGAGAAAATAGATTCTGGTGCGAAGGTTGCAAAGAATCTATAAATCTTGGACATACTGTTAGTACTATCCTATAAGAGGTGTGTAATCTGTATGGAAAGGGAAAATTTATTTAAGTGGACACATTGTCAACCAGACATCAGTCTCTATATTGAGTGGTGTTGAAGCCATACATGTGCTCCAATAAGAACTAATGATTTGCAGGACCAGTCTGTCCAAAATTAGAATATTTTTATTAACCAGCTCTTTGGATTAACTGCTTAACAGATGATTCCGTTAGGAATCTCTGATTCTTTTTATTATCATTTTTTGCACCAGAACCATTTTTACAGATTAGCAACTATTTGTATAAAATAAGCAAATAGCTTAGTTCTTATCAAACAAGAACTAAGCTATGAGTACGTAGCTACCATTAGTTATTAAATTTTACTAATGTAGCACATCGATCTTTTAAGTAATAAACAGAAAGATTTACTTTCGAATTTTTCATTCTTATATGCATATAATTATAACTTTTTCTATTTCCCCTCATTGACTGGCAGCAAATCGTTTGAAAACAAATTAATCATGCCATCTTAAGAAATTACTATAATAATACACCTTTGATGTTCCTTATAATTATATAAATATCTCACTGCAGAGTTATAGCGTGCTCCCCTTGATTTATCCTCTATCTTTTCATCTGATTGTCCATCTAAAATCACCTCAATAGCTGAACATTGTCCTTGTGGATTTAATAAAACTGCTCCATCAATTGAAGTAACACCATAAACAATATTCTTAAACATGGAAATTTGACAATCTACTTCATGACCAGTCAGTCGTTGAGCTTCTTCTTCCGCTTTATCTGTTATCACCAACATCGTTCCATGTTCCTGTTTACTAGCTTGCTCAATAATAGACCAAAGCGTTTTAATATCACCTTCTTCATAAAAAATATTTTCAAACTCTTTTTGAAATTCATTATAGCTTATTAGCTGTTTAGGTATAGAGGGAATACTGTCTTTGACAGTCATAATATGATTACAATTAGGATATTCCAAATCCGGTTCTGGTGCAAAAATAAAATTAAAGAGAATAAATCATATATATTCCTAACGGAATCGTATCTTATGCTGCAAGTCCAAACAATTGATGAATGAATTTTTTCTGGTTTTGGACAGACTGGTCCCGTAAATCAATCTGTTCTTTTTTAATCATATGCATAGCTTCTACTCCAGAAAGAATGGATGTAGCTGTGTCAAAATATTTGAGCCCTAGCATAGAGCGGGTTCGCTTCTTTATAAAGCGATGATCTTGTTCTACTATGTTATTCAAGTACTTTTGTTGTCTAAGTTGCATACCATCAGGTATGCTTTTTTCTTTTTTCAACTGTTCAATTGCTATCGGATAAGCCGGGTTCTTATCGACTGTTATAACACGTGGCTTTGAAACATGAAAAGATCGCAAAGCTTTCTTGAAAAAGCGCTTTGCAGCCTTCTGGTCTCTTGTTTTGTTTAGGAAAAAATCAATTGTGTTTCCTTTCGAATCAACAGCACGATACAGATACATCCATTGACCTTTTACTTTGATATATGTTTCATCGACTCTCCAAGAGTCATTTGTTTGTTTGAGGTAACGGCGGATTCGTTTGTCCAATTCAGGACCATACTGATGAACCCAACGCATAATCGTTGTATGAGAAATGGATAAACCCCGTTCTTCTAGCATTTCCACCAAATCACGAAAACCGAGGTTGTACCGTAGGTACCATCTTACCGTTAACAAAATAATATCAGGCTGATAATGCTTCCATTTGAATACATTTTCCTTTTCCATACCAATCACGCACCCTTTTTAAAGTAATAGTAACAGTATGTCCAAGATTTATAGATTCATTGCAATTGTCCTTAAGTTTTTGCACCAGAACCTCAATAATGCATATAGTAGATTGTTTTTTACTATTACTAATATGTAACCCCCTATTAGAAAATAAAGATCGTCTTATTATAAAAAAAGAAATGCCCTCATAAATTTTGAAATGAAGGCAAAACTAATTTTTATATACCACAGCTTATATATTGCCAAATACTATCTTAAAAATAAACACTTTGAAAAAGATTAACCACTACCCAAGCCAATTATTCTAATCCCCAAAACTCAAAACAAGCCCAATCTGATGGAATACTATGTGATTGACTTTCTAACAATTTTTTTTGTGCGTCTATAAGTAAAGTAGAAATATCCTCTGATTTTTTTTCATTTATAAGCTCCTCTACCACCATCAATCCAGGTTCTACTCCTACGTCCCATCTACATAAAATTGAATTACAATTTTGAGATACTACACTTCTCCAAACGCTATCCTCTGATTGAGTATTATGTACGATGGGCTGTCCACTCTGACAAGTCAGCAAAAATATTGTTTGTACTTTAGATGCAACTCCTTCTAAAAATTCTGAACCTAGATAATTTTTATTAGGTCCTAGTATTCTAACTGCACCACTTGCAATTCTTTTTTCTCCACTCTCCTCTATTCCATGAGATATAAAAACAAATAATGTTGGTTTTGCTGCATTTAATTTTTCATATAGAATTTCATAATTATCTCCAAAATCCTCTATATAAGAACTAAATTTATTTTGATTACTGGTCAACCAACTCTGAGCTATTGGTATGGCTTTATCGTTTCCATTAACTTTAGAACCTATAGAAATAATGTTATTTTTCAAATCCCCATTTTTGGTAGTAACTCTATATTTAAATTCATTAGGAGATAGTACATGTGTTAATTTTTTTATTTTTCTAATCATCCACCCTATTTCATCCCTCACTAACGAAGTAGTGAAGTACGGTATAGACATATCCGGACACACAACTATATTAAGTGGCTCTTCTGATTTTCGAATATAGTTTATCAAGTTATTGAATAAAATCTTTGAGAATTCTGTACATTGTTGTTTAATTTCTTTTAGTTCTATTTCTTTTCTATCTTCACTAAAAGATAATTTTTCCCCCAATAATTTCAATTCGCTATTTAATCTATTATTATCTCCTACATAATAATCTAACTGATAGGAATCCTTTGTAACTAATACACTTACAACACCATTTGATGTCAAACAGTATTGATAAAAAACATCTTCTCTTAAATTTCTTTGTAATATAGATAGATTTATTTTTTCTAATAAAAACATACTTTTAAAAGATGGATGTTCCTTAATCAAATAATTTTTTAGTTCTTCAAATCTACGTGACTTATTTATATATTCTTCCGTTCCAATATCAGGAGTCAATCTCAACATTTCATCATACAATTGAAAATATTCTTTAGCTTTTTCACTGGCTTGCTTGGACATTTCTTTTTTCGATAGTTTCTTTTCAACGACTGCTCTTGGAGATAATAAAAAAACTATATCTATAATTTCTTTATGCAATTCCATTCTATCTTGTTCTGATAATCCTTTCGATTTTTCCATTAATAATATTATATCTAAAAAGAATTTATAAACCTCTTTTGTACCTTCACTAAATGCTGCTCTTTCTTGCATGTGAAAAATTCCTGATCGTTGTACTTCTATATCTGCTATAGCTGTATTTAATAAATCTCTTATAAAAATTAATTCTTCATCCCTACCATTTCCCTCTATAAAATAACCATTAAAAACTACCTGAGCAAACTGATAGCACACTCTCCATCTGTGATCTAAACGATATTGGAATAATTTTAAAATATCATTTGATTTATGCTTAATTAAGCTACATGCTTTTTTCTCTTCACCTATTTTTAATAAAGTAGTAATATAATTCACCATATTAGTTGCATCATTCACATCATTAAGTACATTATCAACCAATACGTTTTCTAGCAATAGATTAGCTTCTTCCCACTGTCCTAATGATAATAAACTTTCAATTTCTAATAATATTTTATTATCTTTTTCATTTACACTACTAGTAAATTTTCTTTTAAAGGAAACAAACAAGTTTCGAACTGGATGGCTTTCTTTTAAATCATTACTAACATAAAGAAAAATGATGTTTATTGCTCCTTCTAAAATATAATAATTTTTAATTTCTATTCCTTTTCTTATAGCTACAATAGCACATAAAAGTCCATCAATCTTTCTTCCTGTTTTATATTGTGATGCAGCCCAAGCTGATAAGCCTAATCCTAATAGAGTTTTTTTCAAAAATTCATCCTTCTCACGATTATATCTATTTAATATCATTAACGCATGCTCGTTGGCTTGTTGAAAATCTCCTATATAAGAGAAATACATTGAAATTTCATACCTAAGATATGCTTCTTTTATCGGATCATTAAATCTACTTTGTGAGATAAGCGCACCTTTTATTATTTCTAATTTTTTCTCTTTACTAAAATCCTTTATCTTTAAATGTCTTACAGCATATAAAATTGTCTCAAATTCTATTTCTCCGTCTTCGCCATTGCTAGATAAATCACTTTCTATAATACTCTCTTTAATTCCCTCGAATGATAAGCTATTCCATAATTCTATTTCTTGTTTCATTTTTTCATTCACACTATTGAACCATACATCATTATTTTGTGTACAATCAATAAAATCTTGTAAATACTGATATCCTTGGTCTTCTAAGAATAAATACTCTAAACCTTCAATAATTTCATTGATTCTAAGACCTCGAATATATGATAAATCTCTATCTTTACTTGGTTTAAGTTTAATTGCATTTATTATAGAATCTTCATTCTTTAATATCTCAAGCTTTCTAATAGCTACATCTCTTGAATAATAAAAATTTTCATTTATTTTTATTTCTTTTAAATTTGAATAATATTTATAGTTGCTTTTGTATAATTTTTTGCAAATTAATGCTGTTCGATAATATATTTCATTATCTAAATCATCATTTTGAAGCAAGCTATGTAAATATGCCTCGGCTATGTTGACTGTATCTGGTTTGTTAGCTAATATTTCTGAAATTCTAGCTAGCATATCAAAATACCTATCGTGCGAAATATTAAATATTCTTCTATAAATCCCTCCAGATTCTAAGTAATATTCATTAATATGTAATAAATCACTTAATTCTTGAAGAATGAATAAATTATCACCATCAATTTCCAAAAAACCTTCTAAAAGTTTCCTTCTATCCAAAAACTCTAAATTAAAAGATGACCTAACTAACGCTTCTAGTAAGCCAGGCACCCATTTATCTCGACTATATATATCGATTAGAATACTATATGCTTCTGAATATCTTTGTTTAGAAATTAGCATATTAGCACAAAAAATAATCTGTTCATCGTTTAAATCATCAAAAACTTCGAATAATTCTTTTAACGCTTCTTCAAAATAACCGTTGTGAAGATAAGAAATAATTTTCATCAATGATTTATTTGTTACCGACAAAGATGTATCTGCTTCTATATACCGTAAACTCTCGTTTAATTCTTTAGAAACAATAAATTTCAACATATCGTCACTATTGACTTCTGAGGATTGATCCATTAAGCTCGTAATACTTATTTGTTCATTATCAATAAATTCATTTATAATTTTTCCAGCTTTTTTAAAGGATGTTTCAAAAAGTACTATATTCCTTTTATAATAAGAATTCTCGTCATCAAAAATATTTTTTAATTCATAGATTTTTTCACTAATATTCAACTGTTCAGGTGTAAATAACTTGATATTGGCTACATCTGTTAGTTTCTCAACTAAAGGCTTTTCATTTATAAAATTACACAATCGTTCCGTACCTAAAATAATTAAATAATTATTACAAAAATGCGTATTCCCTATTAATGCTTTATATACATCTTTACTTTCTGGAACATAAATAGATATATTATCAATTATAGCCTGAGTAAATTTATTTTGATTAAAAATGATACTTAATAATTTTTTTAACTCTTCCTCTTTATATTTGTAATTTAGTATTTGAATTTTATTTGTACTATCTTCATTTATTATTTCATTGATTACATAATCCAATGATTTTTTTTCAACACGTATGCTGTTTGATAAAATAATATTAAAATTACCCTCAACAAATCTAAGTTCTTGTTCCATATCAATATACTCCTTTTGTAGAAAACTTCAAATTCAGTACTCTCTAAGCATTTAACTATTTATCTCTATAATAAAATAATAATTAAAACAATTATTAAAATCAAATTCTACTAATCAACCTTTTCACATACTATATCAATTAATGTAGTGACCTCTTCAAAATTATGATAATTAAAGATATTACACTAGCAACAGTAGTACTTCCCTTACGATTTGATTCATTAAGTAAAGTTATATAACTGTCTATGTTATCAAATTCTAATCTGGTTATTGAATTTGTATAGGATAATTCATTCTTTTCTAATTTTGTAAACAGTGAACTAAAATAAATCTATCCTAATATAAAACAAACTATTCAATTTTATTTTTCTTGTCTTTGTATAAATATCTTCTTAAAATATGCAAAATGTATATTCAAATCAACTGCTTTTATTAAAAAAATCACACGTTTATTAATCAAAAAGAGATATGAATTTCTTTTCTCTCTATCAGGCATTACTATTCTTATAATGGTATGATATCTTTAATATTTCATCGTCAAAATCGTCACTTTCCCATTTATTTTTAAAGAATAATAAAATTGAATCAGTGTGAAAAATAGCTTTAAGAGCATTATCTTTCGTAAGCTCAATGAATAGAGAATAACAAATTTCAATATTATATCCATTTAGGAGTTCACGAGATTCTCTAATGCTTTTGAACTCAGGTTTATAGTCAATACAAATTGCATTCAATTTCATCAGACTATTCGCTTATTACATATTTTGTACGCTATCCAATGCTATGAAAAAGACAATTCTATTTTAAAAGACATAATTACGACTTAAATAAAAGAATGAAATATCTTGATAAAAAAAACTTGGTGATTACCAAGCTTTTTCTCATTCATCATTATTTACATAAAACAAAAATCACATATAATAAATATAACATGATTAGAATTGACGTATGGGAATATTTTCATTAGACAAAAATAATCTAATCACTGGTTCAATCTGTTCTCGAATTGTTTTTTCATCAGATAATCTACTCTTATTTAATAAAATTATCTTGAAGTTCTGGTTTAAATTATTAGACTCTTTTTCAAGCCATGTTTCTACAATTTTTTCAACTCTACTAATTTTTTCACTACTAACAAACATAACTATTATTAACTTCGAACCTTTTCGATTCCCCTCTAACCCTTCTAACATTTTTATACCCTGTTTTATAGTTCTTTCTGTATAATGACCAAAAGCATTATTAGGAAATGTCTTAATTTCTATCCCTAAACATCCCCTATGCTCTCCTAAATCAATTTCAATATCAGGCTTTGGCCCAGGGACATCATTAACTACACTATATACCCCTCCATTACTAATCATATGTCCCTTATCCCTGTCGTAACTATTAATAATGTTCGGAGTAATATATGATAAATAGTATTCTAAAATTCTACTCTCGAATTCTAAAAATTCTCTTCGGTACTTTTTTAAAGACTCTTGACTATCATCATCTTGATTATTTAGTTCTGATACTTCTTGTAAAAATTTAAATCGATTTTTCAAATAGCTTATATCAGATGCAGAAAGTTTTAACATATTTATCATATGGTCAAAATCCAATTCTATATCTCCAGTTCTGAATATTTGTAATTCAACAGTGATCTCATCAATCAATTGTTGTATACTATTAAACTCTAAAAGATATTTTCCCTGGACAATTTCAAATTGTTGTTTACTCATTTTCTTAGGAGTATATTCATATAAAATCTGTAGTTCATCTTCATTTGTAGATTCACATTTTTCAACCAATTTATACTGGTTCAATAATATAAAAAACCTTTCTAATACTCTTTTATGTTTTTTTATAAATGAAGGGGAATATATTGTGTCAGTTGCTTGCTCCTCCGATTCCAGTACAAGAATATCTTCTTGTCTAAAGTCCTCACCAATTGTATCTTTAATTCTTTGGACAATGATATGTACAAACTCTATAATAAAATCTTTCTCTTCATTTTTGTAAACTTTATTATATTTATCACCTATGTTTTCCGTAATTTCTTTATAAAATATCTGTATAATCTTTTGTATTTCCTGATCATTTTTATATTCTATATAATCATTTTCTGTTATTTCAATATAACTTATTGATTCTTGTTCACATATATCAGTTCCATCCCTGTTGTAACTTCCCCAGTCTACCTTTGCTCTTAATAACATAATCATTTTTCTTGTAATCCCATTCGACCTCAAAATCATCGCATCACGAAAACTTTCATAATAAAGTTTTTGTTGGTCTACAAACTTATTTTTCAAAGAATCATTTACAGGGTTCTTAACTATAAAATCAAAAAGTTTAATCATGCTCTCTCTTGTCATTAATGGGATATGATATGAATTAGAGAACAAACTTGGAAGTATAGGATCATGTTCATATTTAGAAACCTCTAGTTTTCGAGCATATTTTTGACCTGTTACTAATAAAAAATTCGCTGTACCACTTAAAAATAAAGGCTTTAGCTCCCCTACAATTGTTTCAATGGCTTTATCATCCTCTATTTTATCTAACTCATCAATAACAAATATTACATTAACACCTATATCCCCTAAACTCTTTACGCTTTCTAATAATCTTAGCTCTGCAATTTCATCATCATATAGTGTCTTAATTTGTTGATCATTAACATGCTTTTTTTCCCGACTATATGTCATTTTCCCTACGACAAAAGCTAAAATGACAAAAAAAATAAGTTGCCAAATTGAATTATATACAAAATTCCCTTCTAAACCTTTTTTAGCATTCAGTGCTATTTTTTTTAACGATTCTTGATATGTATTAGGGGCTAAATAATACATAATAATAAATGTCACTGGAATCCAAGAAAATTCTAATACACTGCTTAAAATTCTTGTTTTGCTCTTTGTTTCATTATTTGTTACCTCATAAAATGTCTTTTTAAATAGTTCATTTAAGGTGTTTCTTAATTTCCGATTGGTCCAGCTATTGATTCGCACATTCGCATCCTTATGTTTGTTTAGTTTTATAATTAGTGACCTTATAAGTTTTCTAATAATATTTTGTTTAGTATCATTTTTAACAAAATTACAAGAAACTATAAGGTAAATATCATTATGCGCATATTTCGATGGATGACGAAAAAAAGTAACAATCTCTTTAAAAAGCTTTGTGGGGGTATCATAGAAATAGTGTACGCATAGTTCTTTTGCCGCCATTAAAGTATTGTAAAATTTACTTCTTTCTTCTTCCTCTATTATTTCTTCTCTGTTAAATTTTTTTTCCAGATAATTAATATATGTAGTTTTTCCTACACCACGATTTCCAGAAATAATATATGCTGATGGTGGAAAACCTCTTAATTCCTTTTCTAAATTAATTAATTCCTGTCCTAAACCAATTTCTAAATTCCTTTCTGGTGATGTATTTAAATTATTTATATTTACTGGAAATCTAAATCCATACAGTTCACCACTTTGTACAGCACCCTTCCCACAACATTTTATTTCTTCTAAATTCTCCATAGGAGCCCAATATATTTTTTTACAATTACTACATTTAATGCCCAGCATTTCTTTTTTAAAATCCACTGTTTTCCCTTCCTCCCTCTTCTCTTAATTGCAATCTAGACTCTCATAGATTAAATACCCTTTTTCTCATTTACACTGTGCATCCAATTGCCCTTCTGAATATCAATCTAAATAACAAATCAATTAGTTCTATTGTGTATAAACACTGCTCTTCATTTAATTTTTAGCATTTTTTCAGCTTAGCCTATTTAATCATAAATTATTTTCTATATTTTTGTAACTAATCCCTTCAGCCATTGAAATCATTGTTTACTTATGCATCTAAAACAATCTATTTTTAGTCTAACACAAAACATAATTTCATTTATTCGACATACAAATTATTTGTATAAAATTTAATCAATCTATTTTATCCTTTATTAATTCTTTAATACTAGACATTTGATATTGCATAAGCAAAATCTTATCCCCTGATTCCAGAACGTTTTTCTTATATCTTTATGAAATAATCATCCATCAATCGTAACTCATTTACTGATTAGATTTGTTTAATCTCGATATAAGGCCCTTTGATGTTTAATTTGTTAATATCATTTGAGATAATGCCTACAGTTATTTTTTCATTAAATTTTTAGACCTTTTCACCATTTACAAAGATACCCCGATTTTTATCTTCGTAACTGATACCATAACCAGTATTGCTAGATGTAGCTTTGAGTTGATTTCCATTCATTGAAAAAGATAATTTCCCTTTTCCTTTGTTAAGTTTGTTATTCACGTTGTTGATACCATTCATTTGTTCTTCAAGGACTTTTTGGTTATCAAGAGTAACTTGATGGTTTTTCCAGTCTAATTTATAGTTGTTTGTCAAGAACTCATTATATGTATCCTTATTATTTGTTCCCCACCATTTTGAACTTACCCATTCAATATTGTACTGATCTTAAATTCTACGATTTGTTATTTTTAAATCTGATGTAGATTCTGTTTTATCAGCAGTAATAACTGCTACTACATTTGGAGAAAAACCATAACCTGTTAACGCTGGTACTGTATCTTATGAAACAAAATTATTCGTTCCTTCATTAAAAACACAGATATAGTATCAAATTCCCGGTAAAATTCTAATATGATACTCGTTGCTAAATAATATCTTTGGAGAAGATGAGATGCGATAAAATAATGAATGTTCATATAAAGGGGAACGAGCAAATAACTCATTTACTAAATAGATTACCTTATATCGGTATTTGATGTATGTAAAATTACATATCAATCTTTATTGAAAACTATTATCGTTGTAACTATAATGGTTTTCAATAGAGATTGATATTTTCACTTCCTTTTCAAATTTCACAACATATTAAAGGAGGAATTAGCATTATGAAAAAAGTTATTTTAGCAGGGACACTAGTGATTGGAGTACTGTCAGGTATCAACTTACCAGGGGCAGAGGCACCAAAAGCAAGTGCAGCAACTACAAATTTAGAAATTCAAGAAGTTACAAAATATTACTCTATGAGTTCTTACGAAGTGTCTCAAAAGGAAACATTTAATCTCAATAAAGGAGAAGAACTTACAGTCTTTGTACAAAATTCTGGATTTCCAATTTCTTATACGGTCTTTGATGCAGATAATCAAATAATTGGCACCTACAATGCTAATTCACCATATGGTCGCGTATTCAAAGCACAAAAAGATGGTAATATTTCTGTACAATTTCAAGCAGGTGCAAATTCTTCGTACATGAAGAAGATGAATTTCACAGCTAAATTTGCAGTTTCAAAGCTTAACTAACAATCAAAATTTCATTATCCTCTTTCAAAAAATTAAAAAGGTATATCCCTTCAATGGGATATACCTTTAACTTTAGTGAATTTTATATTGACCAGATAACTGTTCTTGCGCCATACGAACTAAACGTTTTGTAATCTCTCCACCTACTGAACCATTTGCTCGTGCTGTTGAATCCGGTCCAAGTGTAACACCAAACTCCTGAGCAATTTCATACTTCATTTGTTCAATTGCACTTGCTGCAGCTCCTACCAAAATCTCGTTTGAATTATTATTTTCGCGAATTTGCATTTCTTACACACCTCCGTTGAATTTGGTAATATCATGCTCTATTTCCAGCAAAATATGTAAAAAGATCAAAAAAAAAAAGACACATTAAGGTGTCTTTTTTCAATATGTTTTTATCAATGTTTTCATTCACAAAATTTCTTGTATTTTCTTCAGTAAAAACCCCTTCAGGTATGTATTTCATAACATTGATATCTGACGTATACTCATGGACAGCCTGCCAATCTTTGAACTCAAATTTCCGTATTAAAAACCTCTCTTTTTTTACAAACATTCACATTTATTTCCCCTTAAAACAAAAAGAACTTGTAGGAATCTCTACAAGTTCTTTTTAGTTTCAGGTGAATATACGAGACAAACTATCTTACAGATTCATCATAGAAACTACAGGGGTAATGCTTTGACAAATATATTATATAACAAATATTAACAGCCATAAATTTCGATTTTGAAAATTATGTGAATTAAGAACGAAATTAGCTTTTTTCTTAACTATTATTAATTTCGTTTACTACTAACTTCTTTTTCCTTAAATAAACTGCTCGATCCGATTTTTTTGCAACTTCTTGTGAATGCGTAACTACAATTACACATTTATCCTCTTGATGAGCGAGCTCCTGAAACAACTCAATAATTTCATTTGTTGTTTCTCCATCAAGGTTTCCTGTTGGTTCATCAGCAATCAATAAATCGACATTGCAAGATAGTGCTCGAGCAATTGCTACACGTTGTTGTTGTCCACCACTTAGTTGCAAGACATTTCGTTTCGCTTCTACTTCTGTGAGTCCTACCTTCTCTAATAATTCTAATGCTCTTGCTTTTTTATTTTGTACCTTCACACCTGTAATTTCCATTGCCGTTAGTACATTCTGAAGAGCGGTCATATAGGTAATCAAATTATACGCTTGGAAAATTACGGATACATTTTGATTACGGTATCGATCCAAACCAATTTTTCGAATATCCTTGCCATTATATAGTACATAACCGTTTTTAGGTATGTCCAGCCCACAACCTAAGCTAAGAGTTGTGGTTTTGCCAGATCCAGAGGGCCCTAAAATCGTGTAAAAATGCCCTTTTTGAAAAGAAAAATTAACATTATCTAGTATCGTTACTTTTTTCCCGTTACTTTCATAATAATAATCTAAGTTTTTAAATTGTAAAATCGTCTCCATATCGAGCCTCCTTATTCATCTTTTAAAAGAATTTGTTTTGGATTTAAGCGTAGAATAGATAATGCTGGAAGAAGCGTTGCTAATATAGCAATAGCTAGTCCAATTCCCCCCATTTTTCTTACATCTTCTCCCGTTACACTTACATCAATTTTATCAATTGGATCTTCGTTTTGGTTTTGTGGCGTACCACCAGCTCCAACCATCATTACACTACCATTTTGTGAATTGTCTTTTTCTTCGCTTGCTGTAGCAATTTCACTCGAAAGTAAGTTATCCCCTACGAATTGAGAAACTTTAGCTCCTGTTGTTAGAGATAATCCTAACGCTAAAATAGCAATACATACTACTTCTACTACGAACTGCGCCATCAGTTTCCATTTTTTCTCTCCAATGGACAATAAAATCCCCATTTCCTTACGACGTGCTTTAATCGATAACATAATGATTAATCCTAAGATAATCGCACCTGCAATAGATACCATATAGATAATCATTTGAGAAGTAGAAGCGATATTTTCGATAGGCCCAATCATTTGTTTGTATAATGAATCATGTGCATCTAACTTAAAATAATTAAAATCAATATCAGATTTTTTTGCTTCTTTTTTAAATGCATCAATGTATTGTGGATCGTTCAATAAGTACACAACTTGAATACTACTACTCATACCTTCATCTGTTTCTAATTTTTTTAAAGTAGAGTAAGGCATATATAGTTTATTAGCTGGATTCATCATAGGAGGGGGATTTTGACCCATTGGTTGCTCATTCGTTTCGTAAATACCGATAATTTCAACTTCAAGAGTTTCCTTCTTATCCCCTGATTGAACTTTAACTTTATCTCCTACTTTCAAATTGTTTTGTTCCGCTAATCGTTTTTCCATTAAAGCTACATTCTGATCTTGCATCTGTTCTGTAATTGGTTTTCCATCAACGATTTTACTTTTTCCATTTTTGAAACTTTCTTGTAATAAAGTCTTGCGAACTCCTTCTATCATAAGAGAAGAATTCATATCTATTTCTGAACCTGAACCTGATCCTCCCACCATTGCAACGTTACCTTTTCCTTTTCCTTCTCCTTCTGAAGCCCCTACTAACTTAAACCCATCCGCAATTCCGAAATTATTGGTTATATAATTATAGTCTTTTACATGCTTGGACTTCGCTAATTTGTCTGCTTCTTTTGTGTTGAGTTTCGGCGGCTTAGGCATCTCGCCAGTTTCCCTAGCTTGTTGACCTAATTTGTCAAAATCAAGACCTAAAGTAACATCTGCACCTAGTTTTTTTCTTGCTGCATCAGCAGCTTTTTTTGATGCATTTTGGATTGTGAATCCTGCCAGCACTAAATTTGTAACAATCAGGAAGACTGCCATCAAAATTAATGATGTTCCTATTCTTTTTTTCATACTGAGAATTGCGCGTTTTATAAAATTCATTTTTCCTAACCTCCTTGATAGCTATTATTCTATATACGCTATCTAGAGTTTGTATGGAGTTACTCAGTAGTTTATCTAGAGATATATGGAGTTTATGTGTACTTATTCATTGACCTTAGCAAGAAAAACTGGAACACAAATTAGAATACGCAATTGATTTTGAATATTGGTAGAGAGCCAGTCCATTAATGTGGGGTGAGGACGAATGGAATGATCGTACATATAAAACTAGTAAAATAGAAAAAACCACCGAAAGGTGGCTGTTAAGCGGTACGTGTTTGTTCCATTAATTTCACGGTTTTTGTTAGTTTTTCACCATTTCGATAAACGGTTACTTTAATTGTATCCCCCAATTTTTTCTTTTCATATAAATATTTACGGAATTGAACGACATTTTCTATTTTTTGTTCATCCAATGCAATCACAACATCATACTGTTGTAAAAAAATAACCTGTTTTTTTATAGGATTCATTCCTATTGTTTTCTGTTTGATTTGTATCAGCGTGTCCCATTGTGAACATTCCTTTCACCTTTTATTTCACTTGAATATTTTAATTTTCATATTTGAATTAAGATGTATGGATGTGATATTTAGGACTCACCATTTCCCAAAAATAAAAAGGTATCTTTAGGCATGGTTTAGACATAAATTAACTGTTTTTTTCATAGAGGGAATTGTATAATTTAATTTTCATATAACTGCATATAAGTTTTTTAAAATAATTTTGAACAAATCTCTAAAAAAAGAGCCTATTCGGCTCTCATCAAATCAATTATTCAATGTACATAGCATGTTATACAGGTGTTTTGCAAAAAGTGGCTACAAGGAACAATAACCATCCATTAGCTTATTTACTCTTTTGTTATAAACGTAGAGCCGAACGTTCTCGTGAGAATGGAGGATAATAGGTTTGTGTGTAAATAAGAAGGAAGGGATAAAATTTGATAGATTGTGTAAATCGTCAACATCATGTATCAATCCTTTCTATTTGATACATGTAGAATACAAACCTAATCTGTATTCTATATGTAGTTAATCTAGAGTTATAGTAAAGTTTTTCAGTACTTCGTTATTGAATACACAAAAAAGAAAGAATTAATTTGATCCTCTCTATTTTTGTTG
Organism: Bacillus nitratireducens; assembly: GCF_001884135.1. GTDB lineage: Bacteria > Bacillota > Bacilli > Bacillales > Bacillaceae_G > Bacillus_A > Bacillus_A nitratireducens. The sequence goes on from NZ_MAOC01000003.1 coordinate 41,266, forward strand.
CCTAAACTTATATAGCTTTCTTTTATTTACACTTGTGTATTTATTTAAGTACGGTGCTGATTTCAATTTTTGTTTTTTCTCTTTTATGCGACTATTATTAGAATGAGGGGCCATCCACAGTTGTACATCTAATAAAGAAAGAATGATGTTTGCTTCCAGTGACATCTTGATTACCTCCCTCTGTCTTGTTATGTATATAACCTATCTCATGCATCTGGAGCTAATTTGAAATACATGTAGTTTTTCTGTGAAGTTTTTATAGAGTTACTATGTATTCTAATACGTCTCCACATCAACTCCAGATTAGAAGGTTATAATGACTACAAGAGGTGATATAACGATGAACTATCATATTCTGGTGGTAGAAGATGATCAAGAAATACAAGAATTAATCAAACAATTTTTAATGACACAACAATATAAAGTTATAGTTGCATCAGATGGATTAGAGGGCATGAAACAATTTAATAAGCAGTCCTTCGATTTAATTCTTCTAGATGTGATGATGCCAAACCTGAATGGATTTGAAGTTGCCAAAATGATTCGAAGTCAGTCAAATATACCAATTATTATGCTAACTGCGCTAGAAGAAGAACAAGATCAAATGAAAGGATTTGATCTTGGAATCGATGATTATATTACGAAACCTTTTTCTTTTCATGTTTTGATGAGACGAGTCGAAGCAGTACTGAGAAGAAGTAATAATCAAAGTACGGATAATCATTTTGTATTTAGAGAACTACATGTCGATGGCGATGCATATAAAGTATATGTAAATAAAGTTGAGGTTCCCCTAACGACAAAAGAATTCGAAATTTTGCAACTACTACTTCAAAATGAAAAAAAGGTACTCACAAGAGAAAATATCGTAGAAAAAATTTGGGGATATGAGTATGCCGGAGACACACGAATGATTGATACGCATATGAAAAACATACGAAAAAAATTAGATATACCCTACATTAAAACAGTAAAGGGCATTGGTTATAAAATCGATGAATAGGATTGTAAAGATCATGAAGATGAAGAGAATTACCTATAAACTCTTTATGACTACATCCCTCATTTTGTTAGCCTTTGCAACCTTAATTTATGTAACTTTATACTTCTTTCTCCCTAAATTTTATGAGAAATACAAAACAGATCAGCTTCAAACGGGAATCGAAGAAATAATTGATAAATCTAAAGATCTTACGCTTCAAAATGCAAAACCACTTTTTGATGAATACGCACAAAAAAATAACGCAGTGATCTACCTTCAAGATAATGATGGAACAATTATTTATTCTCCTTCTTTTACTTTTCTTCAAAGTACTATACAAGAAGGTACTATTCAAAGAGGCACTATACAAGAAAGTACTATACAAGGAGGTACTATACAAGGAAGTACTCAACCAAAAGGGTTTTTTAAAGCAATACCAATAAGGAATTTAGATAATCCTCGTAATTCATATGAGGTTACCAAGCCAATACAATTCCAAGATGTTAACTTAACGCTTGTGGTGTTCGCAACATTTCAACCGATCGATGAAGCTTCACAGGTCTTGGTACGTTTTCTTCCCTATATCAGTATCATTGTACTGGTTATTGGCTTAGGAAGTGCATATTTTTATTCAAGGTTTATTACAAAACCACTTATTTATATTAATGAGGGTGCACAAAAGATGGCAAACTTGGATTTCTCCGAAAAAATTGAGGTTCGTTCTATGGATGAATTAGGGGAATTGTCCAATAGCTTGAACGATATGTCCATAAATTTACAACAAGCAATTTTCGATTTACAAAAAGCGAATCAGCAATTGAAAAGTGATATTGAAAAAGAAAGAGAAATAGAAACAAAGCGAAGGGAATTCTTTGCTATTGTAGCACATGAATTAAAAACTCCTCTTACTGTTATGAAAGGTTACTTAGAAGGGATGATATATAATATTGGCCCTTATCAAAATCGTGACCAATATTTAAAGAAAAATCATCAAATAATTGGAAGTATGGAACAACTGGTTCGCGAAATTTTAAGCACGTCAAAACTAGAACAACACACCTTTAAACCACAAGTAGAAGAAGTAAATCTTTCGAAGTTAATAGGTACAATCACAAAAGACCTCGAATTTTTTGCTTCTCAAAAAGACATTCAAATAATAAAAGAAGTCGATTCTGACATTTTTGTTTATACGGATTGTGTTCTTTTAGAAAAAGCTTGTAAAAACATCATTCATAATGCGATTATGTATTCACCACTTAACGAAAAGGTCTATATAAAGTTAAGCCAAAAATCTAAGCAAAACTATATCGAAATGCAAGTCCTTAATACAGGTGTCGAAATTAAAGAAGAGAATATACAACATATATTCGAACCCTTTTATCGAATCGAAAAGTCAAGAAATCGAAATACTGGAGGGAGTGGCTTAGGATTATATATTGTAAAACAAATTTTCGAATCCCTTTCTATCACGTATTCTATGAATAATACCAAACAAGGCGTACAATTTTTGGTTACCATTCCATTATCCATTAAGTAAACAACAAAAGAGTCTCGATCTTATTTCATTCTATAGAAATAAGATCGAGATTTTTTATATAGGATACCGTCACATTGATAAAAAGAGTTACTTAAAATATAAGTTATATTCTAATATTTTATTGTTGCTAACTGACGGTATCATTATATTTCATTCTGCAGCTTATTTAGAAGAGTTATGTACATTTCGAAGAAGTTCTTCAATAAGTTTTGTTTTTTCATTCACCTTTGTGGCATATGTGAAATCACCATAACAATATGGATACCTAAAATTATTTTTATTTCCACCACAAGTGTACATCGCTGGATTTTGATCAACTTTCATCTTAGAAAACTTTTTAGCCGAATCTTCCGAGTGTTGTTTAACTTCTTGACTGGCAATAAAATCAATATACCCTGGTCCCATATTATAGCTTTGAATAATTGCATCCATGCTAACATCTTTTTCCGTTCCATATTTGTACATTTTAGCAAAGTGTTTTACCCCTTGTTCAATGCTCAAGCTTGTCTCTTGAATTTCATTTGGCTTTAATCCAAGTGATTCAGATGACTGCATAGGGTCGTTTCCCTCACCTCTACTCTCTTGGTACATAATTCCTAATAAAACTGCTGTTTTCCCTCCTAAATTATATTTTTCTAATTCTTTTTTCAAGGTAGGCTCATATTGCAATACACGTTTTTCGGTAGCGAGCGCTTTATTTTGTTGAATATTAGTTTTATGATTAATATATAGTATTCCAAGCATTGTTCCTAAACCTAAAATACTAATAAGGCATACTGTAATAATTCGTTTTTTACTCATATCCTTCATATATTTCTCCTCGTATAAGAAATTCAATTTTTCAATGGCGGTTGGTTATTTACAAAATATATAATAATCATCTATTTCTCTGCCCCTTTCAGACTCAAATTTATTTCTTTTAGGTTTAAAGTTTAATATAAAAATTTAAAGATAAGATAAAGATAAAATAAAGAAAAGATAAAGTGCATTTTTAGAGCACTTTAAAAAGATATTGGTACAAACGAATATGTGGGACAAGTTGTAGATATGAATGGATATAGTGATAATCGAGAGGTTATCATACAAGTTATTAATTATGGAGATATTATTCTAGAAGAAGTTGTACTATTTAATAACTTACTTTAAATTTACTTTGCTCATCTACTGCATTCTAACAATCATCATCATACATGGCTTAATACATTACTGAAATAAAAAAAGCCCTGCATTACGCAGGCTTTCTTTATGATTTCACCGTTAAATTATTCATAAAACTTTCTATAGAATTCGCCTGGAATATACGGAAATAAGGAGATTGAACGTCGTAATGTTTTTCAGTAATTATAAGGATTGAAGGAAAGAATTTAGAGCCTTTAGGTTGCCAGGATTCATTATGCCATTCTTGGCTATGAAAATATAATTCATATTTATCTATTTTATCTTGCATAATCTTATCACTGTAAACTGACTTTTGAACTTCAATAAAAAATGGTGATCTACGCCATATGGTAAATGCATCTGGTTCCATATATTCTTTCCCATACTTTGGTTCCACTTTGAATAGTTTAGGATTTTCATAATGAACGAGTTGTTTGTATACGTCCACAATACCAAGGAAATGGGGAATTTTTTGACTTGTCTTTCTGATAGAACTTGGCTGCGGAAAATAAACGTATGGGTGCTGCAATACGTTAGCATCAACATGGCCGTCTCTTCTTAATCGTTTCATAACCGTATTACAGCAAGTTACCGCATTCTTTAAGCCTTGAAAGTGCAAGTCAATAATATCGTCACGGGACATGCATCTAAATCGCTTCAAATCATTCAAAATTCCTTTATCTCTACTCTTCATCATCTAACACCCCAAATAACGGAATTTCTTCTTGCGATGAATTCTGGAGTATTTTCTCCTCTTTAGACATGCGATATGGTTCAACAATTTGCTTCGCCTTACTTAATTCCAAATAAGGAGCTTGCACTTTCTTTAATCCATTTCGTTTTAAAATCATTTGGCCTGATTGCTCTAAATGCTCTGAACCAGGAGTACCCATGATATTACTATTAATTGCACTATCACATTTAAAGCCAATTCTTACGGTCATATTGAGCTTTAACTTACCATCTAACACTTTCGCATCTGGCCGCTGCATACTAAGCATAAGAAACACCCCAAGTGATCGGCCGACTGCTGAAATCTTTTCAATCGTAACCATACACTCTTTTTCATCTTTAAGCATAGCCACTTCATCGATGGCAAGTAGAATATATGATTTTTGATGACTAGTATTTAAATTGTTGTACGCATCAATATGATCAACCTCATATTCTTCCATAAGTTTTCTTCGTTCTCTAATTTCCTTCCACACCTTTTGAAGCATTATTTTCATTTCGATTTCTTCCATACAAACTTCTTTTACATGCTTCACTCTACGCAAAAAATGAAATTCAGAGTTTTTTAAGTCACCAAGGTACAAATGCAACTTTTCAGGAGACATATATTGAATAAGTGTGGATAATACAACACGTACCATACTACTTTTCCCGCTTCCCGTTTCTCCTGCTATTAATAAGTGTGGTGTATTGGAATCAACCATATCGTACGTAATCGTTTTTCCGAATTGGTCCCGGCCAACCACAACAGGAAGACGGTACCCTTTTAATAAGGGCTGCCATTCTTTATAACAGTAATTGTATGGTTTTAGTCCAGCATCTGAACGGAATACATGTAGTACAAACTTTTTCATATCCCCTTCAATCGTAAGATTCCTTCCTAATATTTGCTGAAAACAAAACCACTTCTTTTCAATCTTCTGTGGATCTAATCCGTTTGGTATGGTAAAAACATACCTCACGCTTTCTGCTGAAGAAGAAACATTATGTACCTTTGGATAAATAGGCACTTTTCCCCCACGCGTTTGATGTTCCGTATATAAACCTGCTTTTCCGAACACCTCCATAAGCTGATTCCTTAACCTTTGCGTACGAAGCCACTCCTTTATAATCCCCATTACTCCCTTCCCTCCTTAAAACATGATTACGATACGAACAAATACATATCCAATCAAGCAAACTCCACTAATTCGCGTGCCGTGATAAATACCTTCGCTTACAAATTTAGCTGCTGATATATAGTCATGTCGCACCAAGTATTTTTCTAACATGACTGCTCCGATTAAAATCGTTCCCATAACTCCTAATGCAATGTAAGTATGTAATACCTGATCCGACATATGAAGGAATGCGAAAGGACTTAATGAATTGTATTTACGAATTTTCTTTTTTTTATCTTTGTATGACCGATCCATAAACTCGCGAAAAGGAATTGTTTCTTTCCTAGCACGCATTTAAATGCCCCCTTTATAAACAGAATGAACAAACTAGATGAAATATAGGGTTTATACGCTTATTACCTTGATAGCATTATCTTGACTGTTAACATGGTAGATACTTTGCTAGTACAAAAGCTAGTTGATTTGGTATCTACTTTGGTAATAAGTTTGCTAGATACCATAGTGGCTACCTTGATACATCATATTGCGTGGGGCTTGTACATTATTAACACTTTTGTTTAAAAAAATCATGCTTTGGTAAAGATGTGATTAATAGAGGATTTAAGAATAGGAGTGTTCACAATGTTTGGCTTGGGGAAACCATTATCAAAGTTTGGTAAATTTTTAAGAAGAAATAATATTACTCAAACCGAATTAAAGGAATGGAGTGGAGTTAATCAAAATACAATTAGTCGTATTTCTCGTTCAAATACATACAAGCCTTCATTAGGGAATGGCCAAAAACTAATGAAGGCCTTAAAAAGAAAAGGTTACAGCGTAGACTTTGAGGATTTCTGGATGTAATAATCAGCTCGATAAACCGAGCTGATTATTTTTTGAGGAATTCATCATTCTTTTTGATTTTTTCAATACAGGTTTCTCTTTCATAAGTAAGAAGTAAATGCAAAAACATTTAATTTAGATTTTGGGGCCGCGTTAGCTTGTATAAAATCCCCCCACTTAAATCCATATAAAAGATCACTTTGATATTTATGTACACGGAATTTACGGGTGACACATCCGCTAGAATGCACCCATTTTTTTCTTAAGGTATCACAAATTGAACCGCAACTGGCCAATAAAAATTAAAGGAACATGATCTGAGGATGTTTGCTATACAAATAAAAGTGCTAAAATTCCAAAGAACGTGTATAAAAAGTGACAAACAAAAGATATATTGTTAATAGCAATAATATTAATACACAAGTAAAATACACGAGAGAAATGCGCTTTCTATTCACTTTCCAATTACGTATACTGGAAATCAAAAAACTTACTATCACCATACAACAAATCCCTACCAAAAACACCAATACATACTCGTGAATAATAACACCACAAATTAAAAATATAACTGCTAATATTGCTAATAGTGAATGTACTACACGCAAAAATAACCTCTCCTTATCTCATTGGAAATCCATTAATATACTATTATTTTATTTAGCAAACAGATGGTTTCCAATTTGTACAACGGTTTGACGTGTTGTAATCCATTTATCAGTCGAGGTTTTTGGATTATAGAAATAAAGCCAATCAGAATTTTTTCCTTTTGAAGTGAGAGCCTCTTCTACTGCCATTTTTGCTTCCTGTGTAGCAGGCTGATTAATTCTACCGTCTGTAACAGGAGTAAATGCATAACCATTTTTAATGGGCTCATAAATTACGTCTTTAATTGTATTTGGAAAGCCATTAGCGTTAACCCGATTTAACACTACCTTTGCAACTGCAACCTTTCCTGCATGCGGTTCTCCTCCTGCTTCTGCATTTACTAAACGAGCCATTAAGTCCACTTCTTGTAATGAAATACCAGTATCAATCTTTAAGTGCTGACCGACAAAAATTTGACTTCCGTCTACGTTATTGTTTTGTTTAATAGACTGTATTGAAACCTTATATTGTTGTGATATAGAACTTAATGTATCTCCGCTTTTCACTTGGTAAATTGCTTGATATGTATTAGTTGAAACTGTTGAATTATTTTTTTGAACATATTCGTTTGCAGCTGACGATCCTGGAATTGTTAAGCGTTCTCCAATATTAATTCGATCATTTGCTTTGTTATTAGCTTGTTTAAGTGATTGTACGGACACCTCATATTGTTTACTTATTGCTTCTAGGGTATCATTCTTTTGAACCGTATAAACCGTTGAAGCCGCAGCCCCTACTGGATTTGATACTATTGTAATCATTGCAGCAGATAATGGTAACCAGGTTCTCACCTTACATAACTTCATTCAAAAACTCCTCCTAAAAATTATTAAGTACTCTTAATATGTTTAAGCTAAAAACAATTCAAGCTATATATAGCGTAACAAAACATAAAATATAAGTCATTGAATTTGTATTTCTATATAATAATTGAATTGCTGAGGATATTGAAAATGAATTATTATCATTAGGTTTCAAAAGAACCGGACAATCTGCTCTAATTCTCAAATTAAATATGGTGAATATATAGAATTACTTCAATTTCCAAAGAAAAATTAAACCCTACCTTGAAGCCATAAGAGCCTCAAGGTAGGGTTTTTAATACATTTCATGGTTCTGTCGCAAAGTTTCCCCCATTCTTCTCTATTTACCTATACTTATATTTTTCATAATTTATTATGTTGTAGATATTGATTTAAAGTGTTTTGTTCAAAATAAACAATTGGGATTTTTAAGAATGAAGAAACTAATGTATTACCTCATTTTCTTAATTCACATAATTTTCAAATATTAAAACTCGATATGTTAAGATTTGGTATATACTGAAATCAACCCGTAGTTAGAGTGTTTGCTCCGATTCAAATTATGAGATAGTTTGTTTCACCTTTTTTACATTATCTAAAAAAGAACTTGTAGTGATTTCTACAAGTTCTTTTTGTCTTCTAAAAGAACATAAACAGTTCGAAATACATTTGACAGGTGCACTTTTCATTAACAGGCCCTTTGTAATTTCTGTTCAATAAAGTATAAAACGAAAATGATTTTTACAAAACTAAGAAAATAGCAAATTCATAAAAACCAGTTGTATCATGTGTACGTGTTGATACAACTGGTTTTTAATATGGGGAATTAGTTAGTTGTTTAACAAAATGTAAGAGAGGGAGAATTTAATATGCTGTTTTATAAAGAAAAGTTTTGCAAAGTTTGTTTTGCTTTTTCGTCCGCTATTTTTTCTAATTCTTTTGAAATGAACGATACAAAACTTTTGCTATTCATTATGTTATAGGAAACTTATAAAAAACAAAAAACGGATTAGGAATAAAAGTCAGCCTATGGCCTATGACCTATTTTTACACGTATCTAGGCTGTACCCCATATACATTTGTATTTAATTTCAAACGAGAAATATAGTATGTACCGCGTTGATCCATTTAATCTAAGTCTTCCAATGAAAAATAACCCAAATCACGAATACATAAGTCTCCTGGTTGTAAGGTATCTAGGCACTCCGTACCAAATGTTTTGTCATTATTTTTTCCTGGTCCAACTTGAAAGTTAAGAAATTCCCCACTGTGTAGATCATATTATAATTGGATTTTGATTCCAGCTTTTTGAACACATCCTCCAGAGCCTGGATATACATTTTCTAAAGCATTTAGCACTTGAAATACGGTGGGCATTTAGGATACGAATTCGTTGGAAATAAGGGAAGAAATGGTTAGAAATTTACGTTTGTTCACATACTTTTTGTTGTAACAGTAAAGAAAAAATATGTTGTAAAAACAAAACTGCTTTTGTATTCAAGCGTTTATTTAAGCCCTCAGCGCTGAGTAGAGTGCCTGTCGCTGCATGAAGCCTACTACATAATCGAACCAAGGGGGCACTTGCCACCCGTTGACTCATTCAAATACAAATAGTAGCTAAGTCTGAGCCAGAAAACTTGCGTTTTCGTTTTACAAACCCAAGTTCTTTTGCTAGTTCTTTTAAAAATACAGGTGTAACATATCGCTGTAATTCTTCCGCAAATGGTTGTAGTTCATCTTGAATCGAGAGATTCATAAGAAAACGTTATTCTTTCTAATCTAGCTTGTTTAGAAAGAATAACGTTTTTTAGTACTTAAGAGTATTAAAATCTCTTAAGTTTATGGGCATGTATGGTGCCCCCCTATTATAGAAGCTATTTTGAACGTAAGGGATTTGTAAGGAATAGGTAAGGAAAAAGAGATTTTCATTGTGTATGATCAAAATATAAATAAGCATGAAAGGCGGAACAGATATATGATTTCTACTGCTGACGACTTAAACAAATTATTCGCTTACTTATTCAGTGGCAAATGACTGAAGGAACAGCAACTAAAACAAATGCTTACTACAGTTCCTACAGGAAGAAAAGGAATCGATGGATAGAGTCTTGCAATCTATGAAATTAAGCTTCCAAACGGTGTCTCAATATGGGGACACGGAGGCGCCATTCCAGGGTTTCTTACTGTTGCTGGAGGCACACTTGGAGGTAAGCATACGTTAGCCGTCAATTTGAACAGCTTGGGTAAAGCTGACAGTCCTGATTTTTATAAAAATATTTTACTTGCTGAATTTAGCAAGTAGGCAAAGAGGAAAAACGGATAGATTTTGTCATATTTTTTATAGTTAAACAAATAAGTGATGAAATCGATCACTTATCTAAGGAGGCAATTCTCTCATGAAAAATAAACTATCTAGGGTATTAGCCGCTACATTTGCGCTAACGATGACCCTACCAACAGGCGCGATAGCGTCTTCTAGCAGTAAGACTCCGGTTGTAGCTAACCAAGAAGTTGCTAGCGAAGAACTGGAGAAGATTGCGGCAGATAAGGCTGCTCTACTTACGGAGTCCCATGGGACGACTAGCGTGCAGTATGCGCTGATTGATAATGGCAAACTTATTTTGTCGGGTCAGACAGACAAGAACGATATGAAAAGGAAACAGTCGCTGACTAAAGATACTCTATACGGGATTGGTTCAGTCAGTAAAATGTATGCAGCAACGGCTGTAATGAAATTGGTCGACGAAGGAAAAGTCGATTTGGATGCTCCTGTCGTCCACTATGTTCCTGATTTCAAGATGAAAGACGAGCGGTACAAACGCATTACGCCGCGTATGCTGCTAAACCACTCCTCCGGCTTGCAAGGTTCCACGTTAAGTAATGCATTTTTATTTAACGATAATGATACCTATGCCCATGATGTCTTGTTGCGGCAATTGTCCAACCAGAGCTTGAAGGCGGATCCTGGCGCTCTCTCGGTTTACTGCAACGACGGCTTTACGCTGGCTGAGATTTTGGTGGAAAAAGTCAGCGGTATGAGCTTTACCGAATTTCTACATCAACGGTTTACAGAACCCTTAAAGCTGAATCATACGAAAACGCCGCAGGACAAATGGGAAGGCGAAAAGCGGGCTGAACTTTATTTTCCGGCGTACCAAGGGCAACTTCCCATTGAATCGGTGAATGTGATTGGTTCGGGAGGGATCTCTTCCACGGCAGAAGATATGGTACGATTCTCACAATTATTTATGGGACAGGGAAAAGGGATTCTCTCTGATAAGGCAGTCAAGGCGATGGAGCAAGAGGAATATAAAAAAGGAATGTGGCCTGGGGATGGAGATAATATTTTCAACTATGGTCTTGGCTGGGATAGTGTCAAACTATACCCATTCAGTAAATATGGGATAAAAGGCTTGGCTAAGGGCGGCGACACGTCACTGCAACATGCTATACTGGTCGTGCTTCCGGAACAGAAGATGGCAGTGGCTGTGTTGTCATCCGGCGGGCAAAGCTCTACAAATCAACTACTGGCAACTGAATTACTGCTCGTCGCGCTTAAAGAGAAGGGCACAATTAAGGACATCAAGCCAAACAAATCCTTTGGCAAGCCGGTCAAGGCCAAGATGCCTCAAGACGTGGCGAAGAAAGCGGGATTTTACGGCAAGAGCGACAGTCATTTCAAAATAGAAATTACGAAGAATGGAGAACTGTTCTTACCATCTAATCGAGAAGAAAAATATGTATATACTGCGAATGGAAGCTTTATTAATGAGAAGGGTACTTCCAAGCTCAGCTTCGTCACTGAGAAGAATGGAAGAACTTATTTGAAGGAGAGCACATATAAATCGACGCCAGGCTTAGGGCAAAATGTGATGACTCACTATTTAGCCGAGAAACTAGAAGACAACGTGCTATCGAAGAAAACCGCTGCCGCATGGGCGAAGCGGGAAGGCGTCAAGTTCTATCTCGTGAACGAGAAATTTAGTTCTATTGAATATCTCGTTCAACCGAAACTTATTACCACACAAATTACTCGCAAGGAAGGCCTGGCGGGCTATTGGGACGGCAGAAAAATTACAGGTCCGAACACCGCGGCGCATCAACTCCAGATTCCCGTGATGAATGGCCGTGATACGACTGAAACTCATTTCTATACAGAAGGCGGCAGTGAATATATGGAAATGGCCGGATTGTTATATGTAAGTGGATCCAGCGTAAAACCGCTTGATGCAGGCCAAACATCCAAAGTTACGCTGCAAGCAAATGGGTATGCGAAATGGTTTACGATCCCACAAGCGACAGCGGGGAAAACGATGACCGTGGAGTTGCCATTGAAGAGTTCGTTCGCGGTGTATGATGAGAAGGGAGTATGTGTCAATTTTACCGTTGTGAGCGGCAATAACAAAGTAAAACTGCCAAAGAACGGAACGGTTGTATTTGCTGGCGCGCCGAACTCGGAATTTGCAATTACGTTGAACTAGCTACAATTCTAAATGGACTGCAACAAAACCAGTACGACACAGAAGAGGTGTTTTGCTGGTTTTGTTTGTATTTACGTATTATCTTTACGAAGAGGCTTTCCACAAATAATATCACGCTCAAACTCTGCAAGAACAGCTAGCATACCAGTTCTGGGCAATCATCTTTTGCCCCACGCATCTTCTCGATGTAAATACGTTCGTAGCCGGCATTATGATGTACAAGCCCTATACGATGCAGGAATTATCCGAGGTGTTTCGGCTACTAAGTTTAACCAACATGACACACTCACACATCAACAGGCTGCACTTATGTTAGAACGAACACTAGAATATCTAGGTGTAGAAAAAGAGCCAAATACAGGGCCCTACCACATACCCATCAACTTAAGAAGAATAAACGCCACCAAAACAAAAAAAGCCCCAAATTTTTCTTGAAAATAAGTTAGGGCTTTCGAACAAGAAAAGTATATTTTTAACTATGAAAACTACGATAAATTTTTCCTTTTTTCCTACTTACTAAATTCAGCAAGTAAAATATTTTTAAAAGGATTAGGACTGTCAGTTCTACCCAAACTATTCCAATTGACGACCAACGTATGCTTGCCTCCAAGTGTACCTCCAACAAGAGTAGTAAACCCTAGAATGCCACCTGTGTGTCCCCATATCGAGACACCGCTTGGAAGCTTAGTTTCATAGATTCCAAGACCATATCCATCGATTCCTTCTTTTCCTGTAGGAACTGTAGTAAGCATTTGTTTTAGTTGCTGTTCCTTCAGTAATTTGCCACCGAGCAAGTAAGAGAAGAATTTGTTTAAGTCGTCAGCAGTAGAAATCATATCTCCAGCAGAGCTACCTGCACTTGGGTTATAATAAGTAACGTCTTTTAGCTCACTTGCTCCGTCTGGTTGGACATATCCACGGGCATGGTTAGTGCCTGGAATAACACTTGAGTTGCCTGGTAGGAATGTATTCGACAATTCAAGTGGTTCAATAATCCGATTTTCAATCTCTTCCGCATAGCTGTTTCTGGTTACTTTTTCAATAAGAATGCCCAGTAATACGTATCCTGTGTTTGAATAAGACCAGCCATCTCCTGGGGCAAAGTCTGGAGGCAGAGAAACCCCCATCTTCACTAACTCTTCAGCCGTATACGATTTTTTTGTATCCGTAAAATCAGCGTCTTTTGACCTTGAGTATTCAGCGATACCACTTGTATGGTTCAATATCTGCCGGATAGTAATCTGGTTACCATCATATCCATTTCCTTGAATGACACCAGGCAACCAGTCTTCGATGTAGTCGTCTAGATTCAGGCGATTCTCTCCAGCTAATTGAAGTACAACTGTTGCGGTGAACGTCTTCGTCACACTACCAATGCGAAAGCGAAAATCTGTTTTCATTGGTTTCTTGGTTCTCAGATCCGCTATTCCAGCGGCATACCCCCACGTTTTTCCACCCTCAGAAGTTTTAGCAAGTATCCCCGGGTATCCAAGTTGCAATGTATCCCGCATTGCTTGCTTGACGGAAGTACGATCTCGTTGAGTATTTGTTTGTAACGAACTAGATACATTTTGAGTGGGCTCTGCTTTTACAATTGAGGTTGGTGTTGTATATAACAGGGAACTTCCAGCTATTAAAAGGGCCAGACTTGCACATGTAATTTGACTACGTATTTTCATAAGGCATTCCTCTCCTCTATTCATATTATATAAGTGTTTGCTTACTGTTCCTTACTTCCTGACAAGACTTAGGGAAAGACCCTCACGCATATAGATTAAAGCCCCAGTACAAAGGTATCTATCAATACCAACAATTTGAGCCATTTAAATCTCCATCCCTTCTATAACAAAATTATTCAAAGGTATGAAAGCATATTATGTACCCTTAGTTATTGTTAGGATTAACACAACATGAGACATAACCCCAACCCATATTTTACTTTATTTATCCATAATATGTATTGAGAAAGAATGTAAATTCGAATCCTTTCCGTAACCCAACTATTGATCGTTTTTTTCACCTATTATAATTAGTTATTTAGAATTTCATAATAAAAAACTGTAAAAAAAATAGCGAGTCCCTTAACGTACAGGAAGCGGTTGAAAAATATGTCTAAACGTACAATTTTCTTTTTTTGATATGGTGACCCCATCGCCATCAAGCTAAGGTTTTGAAGTACCCACTAAATGAAATTTTTCTTTCTCTACAGTTAGTTATTTTGAGAAGTCAGCTCATTTTTTTGTTTTTGGGGTGTTTACTTTTCTTAAGTTGATGGATGTGTATGGTGACCCCATCGCTATCAAGCTAACAAAACAAAATCCCCCCTAAAATGAAAAAATAAGCTATTCTTTCTGT
>NZ_MAOC01000004.1 GCF_001884135.1 Bacillus nitratireducens
ATTCTTCTCAAACGAAACAGCAAGATTCTAAACAGGATGATTCTTCTCAAACGAAACAGCAAAAATCTGGAAGTAATAGTATTTATGATTTTTCGAAGCCAGAAAAAGACCGTATTCATTCTCTACAAGATTTAATAGAGAAGCTTAAAAAGTCTAGTGATTTTATTAATTATCATACATCTGATGATGAAACGATGCCTTATTGGATTTCTTACTATCGTCCTTCACTTGATGGAGAGAAATTACAGAAATATTTAATGCCTACTCTGTTAGAACAACCTTGTGCTTCATTAGAAGAACTAAAAGAACATATTCCGATGAGTGGTATTACGATTACAAACGATTTACAAAAAATTGAGGATATGGTTTTGAAGGGACATGCGATTATTCAATTGAACCAAAAAGATCAAAAGTGCATGCTTGCAAACATTGCAATTGATAATTATCGTGCACCAACTCCGCCTTTAAATGAATCGACTGTTATCGGTCCTCAAGAAGGTTTCGTAGAGGATATTGATACAAATATTAATTTAGTTCGAAAACGTCTTCCAGTTTTAGATTTACAAACAAAAGAGATGATCATCGGTGAATTTTCAAAAACAAAAGTTATCATTATGTATTTAGACAACCTCGCTGAAAAAGATAATGTAGATTTTCTAGAGGAATCATTACGGTCTCTTGAATATGATCAAATTAACGATAGTGCATATATACAAGAATTAATGGGCGAAAAGTCCATTTTCCCGCTCTATATAAATACTGAGCGTACTGACAGAGTTACAAAGGCACTTATTGATGGCAAAATCGCTATTTTTGTTGATGGTTCACCAAGTGTCCTCTTAACTCCTGTATCATATTTCGATTTTTTCATTTCACCAGAAGACTATAACGTTTCTTGGTTATACGCTACATTCTCAAGAATTTTACGGCTAATCGCTGTTTTATTTTCAATTTGCGCGACACCATTATATGTTGCGACTTTAAACTATCACTATGAATTAGTTCCTAGTGATTTATTGGAAACGTTAATTTTATCAAGGGCGCAAGTGCCATTTCCACCTTTAATTGAAGCACTCTTCTTGGAACTTGCCATTGATTTATTAAGAGAAGCTGGTGCGAGATTACCAATGAAGGTTGGTCAAACACTCGGTATTGTAGGCGGTATCGTAATCGGACAAGCATCTGTACAAGCTGGTTTAACGAGTAATATTTTATTAATTATCGTTGCCTTATCAGCGTTAGCTTCCTTTATTACGCCCATTTATAAAATGGGTAATGCCGTTCGTTTACTTCGTTTCCCATTTCTCGCATTTGCAGAAATAGGCGGGCTCTTCGGTATATCTCTTGGATTTATCTTTTTATTTACCCATTTGTTTAGACTTACTTCTTTACGTAAGCCGTACGCTCTCTTTTATCCAACGAGACAACAATCCTTTAAAGATTCTTGGATTCGTTTTCCATTAACAATGATTGATACTCGAGATGTTCAAGCAAGACCGCAACACGTAAAGAAAGCTACTAATGGAATTTCTACGAAACATACGTCAGATTTTGATGATTAAGAAATGAGGTGCATCGATGAGTAAAATTAAAGCAGAACACCAAATATCACCCGTCTTCGTTTTCTTTTTAATTCACGGTGCACAATTTGGTGCTGGTGTTCTCGGATTCGCTCGAATCATTGCAAAGGCGGCTGGATACGACGGCTGGATGGGAGTTTTAATCACAGGAATCTGTATCCATATTCTTATATGGATGATGTATTTTTTATTAAAAGAAACAAACGGGAATTTAATTGATTTACATCGGCAAACATTTGGAAAATGGCTAGGAAACGGCATTAATATCATCTTTTCGGCTTATTTTTTAATCGTCAGTATTTCCGTCATTCGAACATATGTTGAGATTATTCAAGTATGGATGTTCCCTACCGCTTCCACTTGGATGTTAACACTATTTTTATGCTTAGTTAGCTATTACATTATCTCTTCTGGATTTCGTGTAATTACCGGCATTTGTGTCATCTCAGTTGGTGGTACATTGGGATATTTATTTCTTAGCCTATTCGTTTTGAAATACTCTCACTGGCCTAATTTACTCCCTATATTCACACATTCTTTTTCAGATATTTTAAAAGCCGCTCAACTGTCAATCTACAGTATGACCGGTTTTGAGGTTTACCTCATGGTTTATCCATTTGTGAAAAACCCTAAACAATCTCATAAATTCGCTCAATATGGGGCACTATTTTCAAATCTTCTATATTTATTTAGTACCCTTTTAGCCTTTTCCTTTTTTAGTGAAAAACAATTATTAAAAACGATATGGTCTCAACTTTCTATGACCCAAGTCATTCAATTACCATTCATAGAAAGGCTAGAATATATTGCAATTTCAGCTTATGCACTCGTTATTGTCACAAGTTTTATCCTTCCTTTATGGGCGGCAACGAGAGGAACTCACGAAATATTTCGCGTAAAACAAAGAGGAATTCTAATCGCTTTTATCCTTATTACCCTCATTGTTTCACAACTTTTAACAAACAGACAGGATATTAATAATTTTATTAGCAACGCATCAAAAGTTAGTTTTTGGCTCATTTATGTATACATTCCTATCCTATTTATTATTGTGTGGGTGAAAAGAAAATGGAAAAAATCAAAAGCAAATTAATACTTCTTTCTTGTATGACAATCTTCAGTCTAACTGGATGTTTACAAAAAAATATTATCGATGATGTACAACTTATTCAAGGAACCGTATTTGATTTAGCAAAAGATAATAAAGTAAAAGTGACTTTCGTTTGTCCCATTCAACAAAAAGGAAATAAAGTTCAAGTTTTTGAAGGCAGCGCAAATGCCGTAAAACAAGTAAAAGCAGACACATCTTTGGAGTCTTCTCAACCATTCGCTAGCGGACAAATGCGTGTCGCTCTCTATACTATCAGACTTGCCAAAAAAGGAATGTCTACTTCATTTGACACATTAATTCGAGATGTGAATATAGGGAACGCTTTATATGTTGCTTTATTAGAGGGGAATGGTACTGATCTTTTAAAAGGAAAATATACGACTGCATCCAACGTTGCAATTTATATGAAGAAATTGCTAGAACATAACATGGAAACAGGTCCTTTACCACAGGATAACCTGCATATAGGAGCATTCCGTTATTATCGAGAAGGACAAGACTACTATATTCCGATTTTAAAGAAACATGAGGATAAAATAAAAATTACTGGAATTGGTCTTTTTAAAAAGGATAAATATATCGGTAAAATTACAGAAAAAGATATGTTCATATTTAAAGGACTATTAGAGAAACACAGATTAGATTCACATGAATTTAAAACGGATTCCGCATACGTAATGATTAATAATATTCGTTCCGTTCCAACTTACGATATAAAAATAAAAAATGGAAAACCTTCTTTTTCCATTCACGTTAAGCTTGATGCCCGTATCCAAGAACTATCGAAACCAATTAACTTAGAAAATGTTAAGAACACAAAAAAAATTGAAAAAGCCATCCAAAAACAATTAGATATACAAGCTGCCAAATTAATTAAACAGTTCAAATCTTTAGGCGTCGATCCTCTCGGACTAGGAGCTAAATATAAGCAACATTATCGTCCATTTAAATTAGAAGAGTGGAAAAAAATGTACAAAGATGTCCCTGTTAACGTAAAATATACCGTAAATATTACAAATTCTGGTGTAATTGAATAAGTTAACGATTGAACTCCCCTCTCTGGCATGGTACAACGGAGAGGGAAGTTTTTATTTTTAAATAGAGAAAAGGGATATTTACGGGGGAGCTTATGTCTAAAAAATTAGTAAAACCTATTTTAAATGGTATTTTATTTCTCGGCGTCTTTTTATTTGCTCATACATACTTAAAAAATGTTTCTTTCACACGTTATTTACTTGTCGTTATACCAATGCTACTCATCGGAATGTTTGGTATTGATCTTATTTTATCTATTTTAATTAAGAAAGAAGAATGACGAGCAAACATCTTATTTCTCATAAGATGTTTTTTTATTAAATAACCACCTTATGTTACAATAAACTTCGGCATAGCGTAAGAAAGGATGAAACAACATGACAAACGAAAAAGGTTTAGATAAAGGATACGAACTTGTTGCAAAAATGCATGAAGAGTTCGGACATCCTGTGACAAATACTCCAACAAAACTAACAGAAGAGCGTGCAAAAATTCGTGCTAGCTTTATGCAAGAAGAGCTAGAAGAATTTCTAGAAGCAACAACTGTTGAAGATCAATATGATGCACTTATTGACCTTATTTACTTTGCATTCGGAACGTTTGCAGAAATGGGCGTACGTCCAGATAAAGGATTCGAAATTGTAAACAATGCTAACATGGCAAAACTATTCCCTGATGGAAAGCCTCGATTCCGCGAGGGCGACGGCAAAATTATGAAACCTGAAGGATGGCAAGCACCGGAACCACAACTTCGTGCTGAAATCGAACGCCAACGTCAAGAGGCAGAAAAAAACTGCTAGGATCTCCTAGCAGTTTTTTATTATGTCTTTTTTCCTTTGGCCTATTAATGACCCACGTGTCCCGCGTGTCCTGCTGCTCCTGCAGTACCAGCCGCTGCTCCTGCTGCCGTCCCTGCTCCAATTCCACCTGCCCAAGGCTGTTGTTGTTGTTGCTGATACTGTTGGTATTGTTGTTGACCTTGATGATGCTGTTGACCTTGATGATGTTGTTGACCTTGATGGTGGTGTTGGCCTTGGTGATGGTGTTGGCCTTGGTGATGTTGTTGACCTTGGTGATGGTGTTGGCCTTGGTGATGGTGTTGGCCTTGGTGATGGTGTTGGCCTTGGTGATGATGTTGGCCTTGGTGATGGTGTTGACCTTGGTGTGTTTGGAAAAGAACAGCTTGCGGATGAATTTGGTGGTGGCCTTGGTGATGTACTTGTTGCTGATGGTGGCCGTGTTGTTGATGATGACCGTGGTGCTGATGGTGACCGTGGTGCTGATGATGGCCGTGGTGCTGATGATGACCTTGGTGTGTTTGATAAAGGACAGCCTGTGGATGAATTTGATGATGACCATGATGATGTACTTGTTGTTGATGATGACCATGGTGGCCTTGGTGTTGATGATGGCCATGATGCTGATGATGGCCGTGATGCTCATGATGTACATGCTGACCGTGATGGCCGTGATGCTCATGATGCACATGATGACCATGAACACCTTGAGGGAATCCGCCGACCCCACCTGCTACAACACCAACGCCAGGTACAGGAAATCCTGTTTGTACACCGCCAACGAAAGATGGGAATGTAGTTGGCATACCTATAGGAACTCCTCCTTGTGCACCTCCTACTAGTGCCGGAAATCCTGTTTGCGCTCCAGCTACTGATGTTGGAAATCCTGTTTGTACACCCGCCACTGACGTCGGAAATCCTCCAGCTGCTCCTCCCATCCAACTTGGGATTCCGCCATATCCGTGTTGACCATCTCCTCCCATGAACATCATTTGTCCATAACTATCCGATTCACCTCCGAAGAAGCCATGTGGTGCATTATTATCCATCCCTTTCATTCCTTTCACCTCTTCTTCTCAATTTAACCTACCTTTTTTATCATATTTCCTATAGAAGAATAGGTGTTTGTCTGTATTGGAATTCCGCTCCTTTTTCTTTGTTCATGATAAAATTAATTAACTGAATATTTTTTCTAGGGGGATTTCTATTGAAAAATGTAACAAAGGCTTATATTGATGATTTAGATTCAATCGTACATTTAGATATTGATGTGCTCGGAGATGATAGTAGACGAGATTATATTAAGCACACTATTGATGAGGGCAGATGCATCATTGTAAAAGAAGACAATTCTATCTCTGGTTTTCTAACGTACGATACAAATTTCTTTGGTTGTACTTTCCTCTCATTAATCATCGTTTCGCCAGCAAAAAGAAGGCAAGGCTATGCAAGCTCATTAATCTCATATATGTTAACTCATTCTCCTACTCAAAAAATCTTTTCTTCAACGAATGAATCGAATGAAAGTATGCAAACCGTTTTTAATGCGAATGGATTTGTACGTAGTGGAATAGTTGAAAATTTAGATGAAGGTGATCCTGAGATTATTTTCTACACAAAAAAGCTCAGAGTATAAATACTCTGAGCTTTTATTTAGAATGAATTAGTTTGCAACAACGTTAACAAGTTTTCCAGGAACAACAATTACTTTACGAACTGTTTTTCCTTCAATTTGTTCTTTGATTTCCTCAAGTGCAAGTTGTTCCATTTCTTCTTTTGATGCGTCTTTACTCATTGTTAGTTTTGCGCGAACTTTGCCCATAATTTGAACAACGATTTCAACTTCATCTTCTACAAGTTTAGACTCATCAAATGTTGGCCAGCTTGCATATGTGATTGTTTCACTGTATCCAAGTTTGCTCCATAGCTCTTCCCCGATGTGAGGTGCAACTGGTGCAATCATTTTTACGAAACCTTCTACATATTCTTTCGGAAGTGTTTCAGCTTTGTATGCATCGTTGATGAATACCATCATTTGAGAAATCGCTGTGTTGAAGCGAAGCTCTGCATAGTCTTCTGTTACTTTCTTCACTGTTTGGTGGTAAGCTTTTTCAAGATTTTTGTTTGGTGCATCAGTAATTTTCTCACTTAATTCACCGTTCTCTTGAATGAATAGGCGCCATACGCGATCTAGGAAGCGACGAGCTCCGTCAAGACCATTTTCAGACCAAGCAATTGAAGCATCTAATGGTCCCATGAACATTTCGTATAGACGAAGTGTATCTGCACCATGGCTTGCTACGATATCATCCGGGTTTACAACGTTACCTTTTGATTTACTCATTTTCTCGTTGTTTTCACCTAAGATCATACCTTGGTTGAATAATTGTTGGAACGGTTCTTTCGTTGGAACTACACCGATATCATATAATACTTTATGCCAGAAACGAGCATATAGTAAGTGAAGAACAGCATGCTCTGCTCCTCCGATATAAATATCAACTGGAAGCCATTGTTTTACTTTTTCAGGGTCTACAAGTGCTTCGCTGTTGTTTGGATCGATGTAGCGTAGGTAGTACCAGCAGCTACCAGCCCATTGTGGCATTGTGTTCGTTTCACGACGACCTTTTTTACCAGTTTCAGGATCAACAACATTTACCCACTCTTCAATGTTAGCTAGTGGTGATTCACCTGTACCTGAAGGACGGATGTTTTCTGTCTTCGGAAGAACTAATGGTAATTCTTCTTCTTTCACAGCTGTCATTGTGCCATCTTCCCAATGGATTACTGGAATCGGCTCACCCCAGTAACGTTGACGGCTAAATAACCAGTCACGTAGACGGTACGTTACTTTTTGATTTCCTGCGCTTGTTACCTCAAGCCACTCGATCATTTTTGCGATTGCTTCTTCTTTATTTAAACCATCAAGGAATGCTGAGTTTACGTGTGCACCATCACCTGTGTACACTTCTTTCGTAATATCTCCGCCTTTTACAACTTCCTTCATTGGAAGATTGAATACTGATGCGAATTCATAGTCACGCTCATCGTGAGCTGGAACTGCCATTACAGCACCTGTTCCGTAAGTTGCAAGAACATAATCAGCGATCCAGATTGGTAATTTCTCACCGTTTACTGGGTTAACTGCGTAAGCACCAGTGAATACACCAGTTTTCTCTTTCGCAAGTTCTGTACGCTCTAAATCACTCTTCATTTTAACAGAGTTAATGTAAGCTTCTACCGCTTCTTTTTGTTCCGCTGTTGTAATTTCTGCAACAAGCGCATGTTCCGGAGCAAGTACACAGTATGTTGCACCAAATAATGTATCAGGACGCGTTGTGAAAACTGTGAATTTCTCGTCTGTACCGTCGATGTTGAAGTGTACTTCTGCACCTTCAGAACGACCAATCCAGTTACGTTGCATGTCTTTTAAGCTTTCTGGCCAATCAAGCTCATCTAGATCTTCTAATAGACGATCTCCATAAGCTGTAATTTTTAACATCCACTGTCTCATCGGACGACGCTCAACTGGATGTCCACCGCGCTCACTCTTACCGTCAATGATTTCTTCGTTTGCAAGTACCGTACCAAGTGCTGGGCACCAGTTTACAGGTACTTCATCAACGTAAGCTAAACCTTTTTCAAATAGTTTTAGGAAGATCCATTGTGTCCACTTGTAGTAGTTTGGATCTGTTGTATTTACTTCACGATCCCAATCGTAAGAGAAGCCTAATGCTTTAATTTGATTACGGAACGTATTAATATTAAGTTCTGTAAATTCAGCCGGGCTGTTCCCAGTATCAAGTGCATATTGCTCTGCTGGAAGACCGAATGCATCCCATCCCATTGGATGAAGAACATTATATCCTTGCATACGCTTCATACGAGATAAAATATCTGTCGCTGTATAACCTTCTGGATGACCTACGTGTAAGCCTGCACCTGATGGATATGGGAACATATCTAGTGCATAAAATTTTGGTTTTTCTGTCTCATCTGGCGTACGGAATGTTTTATTCTCTTCCCAATGCCCTTGCCACTTCTTCTCAATTTCTTGATGATTAAAGCTCATGAGATACCCTCCTTGAAATTCTATTTATTTTCACCGCCCAAAATACAAAAAACCTCTCATCCCTAGAAAGGGACGAGAGGTTATAGATTCCCGCGGTACCACCCTAAATTAATGTAATATATACATTCGCTTAGATCCGTAACGTGGATTAACGGCAATTGCTACTAATGATTTCACAACTGCAACTCAAAGGCGAGTTCATAACGAAACGTGGATTGACTTGCACCGACCGTCAACTCTCTAAACCAGCTTCTATTACTACTACTCCTTCTCACTGTTATTACAAATATAAGTTAATGTGAACTACCCACTACTTCGTATCTCTAAAGAGCTTACTTGAAGCTAAGGCTTCTCGGTTAATCGTTACTCTTAATAACTAACGAATTCGTCTTAGGACAGCCGAGCTATCTCCCTTGTTCCAAAGGTTGTTTTATTTAAATATATTCTAAAACATGTTACATGTTCCGTCAAACTAAACTGCAATTTTTTCTTCAACTGTTTCTTCTACTTTTACTCGTTTATCATAAATACTCGTTGCTATAATCGCTACTACAAGCATTACCATGATCGCTATAAACAATACTTCCATATTGTATATATCAACAATCGCTCCGCCAACGACCGGTCCGAACATTTTCCCTACAGTCGCTGCGCTATTTACAACACCTTGATAAAAGCCTAATTTATCTTTCGGCGCAAGTATATTTGCAATGGTTGGAACAGCTGGCCATACGAATAACTCACCAATTGTTAATGTCACCATCGCAACGAGGAACATCGTAAACTGCTGCGCTTGACTTAACACAATGAATGACGCCGCAAAAATGATAATTCCAATCATAATTTGTTGTTTTAAAGAACGCTTCATCCAGCGAATTAGCATACTAACAAGCGGCTGGGCACAAACAATCATCGCCCCGTTTATCGTCCATAATAAGCTGTAGTGACGAAGACTAATATTTAACTCTTGCATATACGTTGCAATTGCCCCTTGCCACTGTACATATGTAACCCAGCATAAAGCATATGCTACACATACGATAAGAAGTGCTTTGAATCCAGGTGTAAGTGACCACCCTTTTTTCGTTTCGATTTCTTTTTGTACTCCTTGCTCTTTTTTGTCTTCCATACCTCGGAATCCAATAAAAGCAATTAGGAAGAAAACAAAGTATAAAATAAAGTTCGCTAAGAAAATATAATCAAAACGATAAGACGCAACTAAACCACCGCATGCTGTTCCGATCGCAATCCCAACGTTTTGTCCAACATACATCGCATTAAATGCTCGTCTTCCGCCCTCTGGCCAAACCGTACCAACCATCGCATACATCGATGGAAAGACCATTCCAGAACCAAAGCCAATTAATGCTAGCCACACAACATATAACGGCCAACCATGGAAAAACACAAGACCTAAAATCGATACGAGTGTAATGACAATCCCTACTAAAATTGATTTATAACCGCCCCATTTATCAAATAAAACACCGCCGAGCAAGTTCCCGATTACACCAGTAAGCGAGTTGATCATTAATACCATTCCAGCCACTGATAAAGATTTTCCTAGGTGATCATGCAAATAAATTGTATTAAAAGGCCATAAAAAAGAAGCACCCGTGACATTAATAATCATCCCAGCTACTAATAGCCATACTTTCCTTGGCATAGTCTCCCCTCCTATTCTATTTTTTTCGTTCATCTATAACAGTAAAATTGTAGTCGTTTTTAAATAGGAAGGCAACTGATTAATAGTTGATGAAATTCAGATAATGGCATAAAGGCGATTAGAAAAATTTCTAATCGCCTTTGTGTCATTTTAATCTATATATAATGAAATCGTTCCCTTGTATAATTACCCAACTTCTTTTTTACGTTTTGCACTTTCTTTAGCACTCCATTTAAACATTTTATCTAGTAAGGAATATATTCTCCCAGACTCCTTCGTTAATAAAGGTCCTAAAGATGCCAATATTAAAACATACAAAGCAGAGAACGGTTTAATCGTTGCCATTAAGCCACCAGCGATGCCAATATTCGCGACAATAATGGAGAACTCTCCGCGTGATACAAGTGTTAAACCAATATTCGTAGAAGCCTTATGCGATAACCCGGCTTTACGTCCTGCAATCATTCCAGCTGTAAAATTACCGATAAGAGTAATGAAAACTGCTCCTAATGCCAACCACACTGCTCCTCCAAGCGAAAATGGATCTATACTTAAACCGAAGCTGAAAAAGAATATAGCTCCAAAGAAATCACAAAACGGGACGACGAGATGCTCGATCCGGTCACTATGCTCTGTTTCAGAAAAGACGAGTCCCAATAATAACGCCCCAATCGCCTCCGCAACATGAATCGTTTCTGAAAATCCTGCTACGAAAAATAAAATAGCGAATATTACGATAATAAAAATTTCATTTGACGAAATATCTAATATTTTATTTAGAAACGGGGTAGCTTTTCTAGCGATTATAAAGAATAGGAGCATATACCCTACTGCGATTAACACCGATGTAAGAGCACCTATAAATGACGTTGCACCTCCGAGTACTAACCCTGAAACGACTGATAAATATACAGCTAAAAAGATATCATCAAACATAATGATCCCTAAAATGAGTTCTGTCTCTTTATTACCAGATCTCCTTAAATCAACAATTACTTTCGCTACAATTGCACTTGATGAAATTGTAATAATTCCTGCAATAATTAATGTTTCTAATAAGGGGAAGCCCATAATATATCCATAAAGCAAACCTAATATAAAATTAAGCGATATGTGGACAGTCCCCCCGAAAGCAATCGACTTTCCTGATTTAATTAATTTTTTTATTGAGAATTCTAAGCCTAAGTAGAATAGGAGGAATATGACGCCAACACGGCCGAGGAAGGAAATAACTTCTCCGCTTTCAATAAACCTTAAATCGATAAGCCCTAAATCTGGGGCATGAGGCCCCACTAACATACCGAGTATAATGAGAAACGGAATAATCGAAAACTTTAACTTTGCAGCGAGGATAGCTGCAAAAGCTACTAATACTAACGCAGTTCCAACTTCAAAGATTAAAGTATCCATCGATTATGAATCACCTCCTGCTGAAAGCAATTCATTAATAATTCTTTTCACTTCATGCCTTTCACCCGATAATACGAGCATATCGCCAGCTTCAATAATAGAGTCTGGACCTGGATTGAAGAACTTCTTCATATTCTTTTTCAAAATAGCAATAATCGTTACGTTATATGTTTTTCTGACATGTAAGCTACCAATTGTTTTTTGTACCACTGGTGCGTTATTTTCTACTTTAAACCATTCAATTGATAACCCTTCAAAAGCCATCTCAATTGTGTCTAAAGCTTGTGGTCTATATACCATTCCGCCTAATATGGCCGCAATTTGTCTCGCTTCAGAATCACGAAGAGAAATGCTTGAAATACTCTCATCATGATCAGCATCAAAATGATACATTTCCCTTCTTCCATCATCATGAATAACAATAACCATTTTTTCATTACCCTTTGTTATAACTTCAAATTTACATCCAATTCCAGGTAGTTCACTTTCTCTAATATTCATATTCCCGCCTCCTAAAATTTTTTAGTTACGGCTCTTTCCTTTTACAAATCTACATCAATCTCTGTTTTAAACTTCTCATCTTTTGAGATTCCTAAATACTTGAGCGTCTCTGATGGAGTTGCGTGATGAAAATGCTTTTGCAATAGCGCAATCGCTATTCCTCTTTTGTACGCATGAAATCCAAATGTTTTTCGCATTGAATTCGTTCCAATCTTTCCAACAATCCCAACCGCTTCAGCTGCGCTATGGATAACACGATACGCTTGTTGGCGCGAGATTGAATTTGTCGTTTTATTAGATTGAAATACGTAGTTTTCTCTTTGAGCATCAATAGATTGTACGTAATCTAAAAGGGCTTCTTTTACTTTTGTATTTAAATAAATATCTTGTTTAAATTTTTCATCTTTCACAGGAAGAGAATAAAACTCTTTAACAGTCTTATCTTCATTTAATACCTCTTCAAATTTCATACTAAGTAGCTCAGTAATCTTTAATCCAGTGTTAATTCCAATAACAAATAAAAGATAATCTCGCTGCGAGTGCTCTTTTAAATAACTTTTCATAGCCTCAATTTGGCTTATATCTTTTAATGCCTCTACAACTTCCATACATGTATCTCCTCATCTTATGAACGGTAATTTTCTCATTATCCTGTCCATTTTACCTTATCATGCTATGAGATTTCCATGTATTATCCATTATTTTCACAATATACTCTTACGACAATTTTTCATTTGGAAATTTATGATTGTACAAATACGGTGTGGGTAGAAAAAATAGGGGGAGTACAAGTTCAGCTTCTTTCTACAGATCGGATTCCTCCTTTCATTTTTCGGTTGCTGATACTTTCATATCATGTTACTTATTTACATTATATTATATATTTCAGTAACATTAAAGTGTTTTTTCTGAAAATAATAAAAACCGAGCAGTTTCGCTCGGTTTTTATTAATCTTCTTTCGGAAGAACAATTCCTTTATACAATTGAACTGTAATGAAGTAATAAATCGCATAAATAACTACAAAAATTACAATTGGTACCCAAATACGGAAGTACGGATCCATTAAAATAAATCCGAAAATATTCATACCAACTAATACGTGAGCGATACCCACAATTGCCGGGAATAAGAATACTAGGAATAATTCTTTATAAATTGATTTCGTTAATAACTCACGGCGCACACCGATTTTACGAAGCATTTGATAACGCGTAATATCTTTTGATGCACCAGAAAGAATTTTAAACATTAAACAACTTGCCATCATTGCTAAAAACGCAATTCCAAGGAAGAATCCCATAAATACTGTTCCACTCGCAACGCCGTAGAACCCATTGTAAGATTGATATTTACTATCTAATCTTTCAGCTTTTACATTTTTATATTTAACTAGCTGCAACTCGTCAAGTTTTTTCCATTCTTTTGTGTATGCTACAAAATCGTCTGTTTTTCCAGTAACTACGATTCCTTCTTTACCATTTACATTATCGTACATTTTCTGATCTACAATTTTAATTGCATGGTCTTCATATAGATAAAATGGCTGAATTGTTCTGAAAGCCTCGTTCCATTCTTCTGGAAGTTCTTTAGCGCTCGCATCTTTTTCATTCATTTCTCTAGAAACTGCACCTACTGGCAGTTCCTCTGAAACTTTCTTTGTTTTTCCTAAATCCTTCATACTTTCCATCTGTTTTGTATCTTGTACGAAAGGAGGATTTTTCTCTAAATCTTCTTTTACATAATAAACGTATTTATTATCAACTTTGTAACGATATTCATTTTTCTCTTTAAATGTAATACCATCTAAAATTTTCTTTTCTTCTGTTGTTGGGTTATGAATAACTGAATCATATATTACTAAACCATCAACCATTTTTATCACGTTATTTTTAAACGCCATACCACCTGAAATTGCACCCGCTCCAAGAGCAACTAACATCGCTACCGTTGCAAGTACTTTCGTTAAGCTATTAATACGGAAGTTTAATTGTGCAAACGTAAAGGCATTAAGTCCTTTTTCACTACGCTTTTTATTACTCTTTAACTTTCTAATGATAACTGGGAGAAATGATCCAAATAGCATGTAAGTACCAGTTGTTGTTGTAATTAATGCAATAAGGATTCCCATTTCTCTTAGTTTTTCCATGTAAATCATTGATGCATAGCCAATTCCTAATAAAATAACAGCAAGGATTGCAACGACACCTGTCATTTTACCTTTTACTGCAACACGCTCTGTTTGTGCATCTGCATGTACAAGTTGCAGTACAGAAATACGTGATAACTTAATACTATTCATAATTGCCGATAATACAAATAGTGCAAAGAAGAAGATGCAAGTAACAGTCATAGATGGTAGATAAAATGCTTTATAACCTTCACCAGCAAATTCTAATTGTTTCATTAATAACTGTCCGATACCTTCTGCAAGTCCTACACCAACTGTAATACCAATCGCA
Source organism: Bacillus nitratireducens (assembly GCF_001884135.1). Taxonomy (GTDB): domain Bacteria; phylum Bacillota; class Bacilli; order Bacillales; family Bacillaceae_G; genus Bacillus_A; species Bacillus_A nitratireducens. The sequence goes on from NZ_MAOC01000004.1 coordinate 14,634, forward strand.
AGAGAAGCAGCACCTAATACAATCGTTTCAATAAACATAAGCAATGTAACTTTATGTTTTTTTGCTCCTAACATCATATACATACCAAACTCTTTTTGACGAAGAGATAATAAGAAAGAGTTCGCATATAAAATATAGAAGAACGTTATAATGGCTAGTAAAAATGAACCTGCTTGGAATACGAATCCAATTGATTGAATAACCGAATTAGATTCGATAAACGCTTTATTCAGCGCTAACGTTTGGAACATATAAAAAATTGAAATCGACATGACAAGACCAACAAGTAAGACGATATAATCTTTCAGCTTACTTTTTAGCCCTGACATGGAAAGTTTAAATAACATAGCCTAGACCTCCCTTCTTACGCTTTTTGTGTACCTAAATCTGCAAGTACATCTAAAATTTCTTTATAAAACTCTTCACGCGTACCACCGCGATGAATTTCTTTATATAGCTCACCATCTTGAATGAATAAAATACGCTGACAGTAACTTGCACTATATGGATCGTGCGTAACCATCATAATAGATACGCCTTGTTCTTCATTTAAGTTTGTCATCGCATCAAGTAAACTCGCTGCATTTTTAGAATCAAGAGCTCCTGTTGGCTCGTCCCCTAAAATAATTGCCGGTTCATGCACTAAAGCGCGTGCTGCTGCTGAACGCTGCTTCTGTCCACCAGATACTTCAGATGGATACTTTTGAAGAATTTCTGTAATCCCTAACATATCCGCTACTTTCTCTACTTTCGGTCCAATATTACGTGATGGAACACCTTGAAGGGAAAGTGGAAGTGCAATGTTCTCATAAATAGATAAATTCTCTAATAAGTTAAAGTCTTGGAAGATGAATCCTAACTTTTGCGAACGGAAATCAGAAAGCTCACCTTGCTTCATTTTCGTAATGTCCGTACCCGCAATTTCAACAACGCCGCCCGTTGCTTTATCAAGCGTTGAAATTACATTTAACAATGTCGTTTTACCAGAACCTGATGGTCCCATAATTCCGACAAACTCACCCTCTTGAATTGAGAATGAAACACCTTTTAACGCATGTGATTGGTTCTCACCTTTTTTACCGTACACTTTTTGAACGTTTTTCACGTCTACAACTGGTTTCGTCATATATATCCTCCTACGCTTGTTTTTCCATTACCTATTTTGCGCCTTTTGGAGAGGAACTGCTATTTGTTAACATTACAATTACCTTACACTTTTGTAATATAAAAAAGGTGCGCTTGTAAGGTAAGCTTTTTCATTTTAAATACATTCACTTCCTTCATTGATAAATGAAATTTTATCGGCGATAATTTCACTTTTATCAGCTATGTGATAAGGAATATCAACTTACCGACAAAAGGTGACAATAAAAAATGGGTTGTTCCGTTTATGGAACAGCCCATTTCTATCTTTATTTCTTTAAAGGTGTTACCGTCCAATACGTAATAACACGCCAAATCCATTCTAATGGACCCATTTTAAAGATTTTCATCCAAATCACACTGAAAATAATTTGAATTGCATAAATTGTGATACACACATATAGCGTCTGCATGTACGTTAAGTTTCCTGCAAAGTTAAATACACTGCCCGCAATTAAAATCATTACAGTTTGTCCGATATAATTTGTTAAAGCCATACGACCGTAATATTTCAGTGGTGCTAACAATGTTTGAACTGGTTTTAATTGAAGTAGCAAAATTAATGCTCCGACATAGAAAGCTGAAATAATTGGTCCAACTGTCACTCCAATTTTTAAAAATTGACCTGCAGCATCCATTGTTCCATCCTCATTCATAATTATCATATTTACAAATGGTTCAGCAGGAACATGCCCATATTGATACCATAAAGCTATCACACTTAAAACAAACATAACGCCTGTAAAAATAGCGACTTGCTTTATTTTCGCTGAAAGGTTTTCAAATACTTTGTACTGTCCTGCAGCAAGACCTAATAAAATTAAACCTAATGGTAATAATTCCTTAGCTGCCATAATACTAAAAGCTATCGTAAGAATAAGACCTACTACCAAATTTATTTGCTTCTTCACTTTATAAAATGGTAAAGTTACTAATCCACAAATTGCGTATAACGCTAGTGCTTCCCCAGGCTGAAACATTTGATGAATCAAACCAAAAATAAATAGTGCAACTAAGCGGCGTAGAAATAGAACATATCCATTCTTCCCTTTCGCAATCGCTCTTGTAATGAAGATATAGAATCCTACTCCAAATAAGAATGAAAAGATTGAGAAGAAACGCCCTTCTACAAATAAGTATAGAAACCTTTGATAACTTGCATCCACTGTATTAGGATCTGGAACTTTAATATTCAGTAGTGCAAGAATATTTACTAAAATAATCCCCAGTAATGCGAAGCCACGAATGTAATCTAACTCATCAATTCGTTTGTTTGTAATATTGTTCCCCATAAAGCAACTCCTTGTCCAAAATTAAATCCTCCCTTACTCTACTGGAAAAGGCCTCTCGTAACTATCGACAAACCTTACAGAAATCTTACATTATTGTCATATAGTAAAATAAAACTTTAATCGGTATGTGAGTTGTTCATCCCGCACTACTCAGCCATTTTCGATGCAAAATAAAACCAGGTCATATTGCGACCTGGTTTACTCTGATTGCTTTGATCTTTGCGGTTGTCCCTTTTTACTATTACGCTGTTTCACTTGAACAACCGGATCTAGCTCATTCGAAAATTCAGCGTTATGTCCATTTTGTGTTTTTTGCTCTGGATTATTTTGATCTGAACGTTTCGCCATTACATTCACTCCTTATTAGTGCGGTGTAATAATCATTTGATGTTGCAGTTGGCGAATTGCCATACGTGCTCTATTTAACTGTTCGCGTTGCTCATCATTCGCATGTTGTTGCATCGTTTGTAAATCGTTATATGCTTGTTCTAATTGTAACTGCGCATCCGAATACTCCATCGTATTGTAATGCTCTTGTCTCATGCCAAGGTCTAATTGTTCTTTCGCATATTCCACCGCTTGTTCCGCTTGTGTAATATACGATTCAAGTGATTGACGCTCTGCCATAATTGTCCCTCCTTGCTTCAATTCCCCTTTAGTGTGTCCCTTCCATCTCAACCTTATGAGTATGTTATAATGGATTTTGTTTCATCTCGCTATTTGTGGGCAGTAAGACCCAACCTCAAAATTCGGCTGGAACGAAGAAGATAAACAGGAGTCGGGCTACACGTAAATACCCGATTGGTTCAACTAATACTCAGTGGGGATAGACACTCCCCACTGAGTATTAGTTGAACTTTATTTTGACTCGTCTTAGGAGGGAAAGTAATGAAGGTTCAAAACCCTTTTCCATATACAAACGACAATAAACGTTATCATACATGGAATTATCACTTACGAAATGAATTTGGTGAAAAAATCTTTAAAGTTTCATTAGATGCTGGCTTTGATTGCCCGAACCGTGACGGTACAGTTGCTTACGGTGGCTGCACGTTTTGTAGTGCTGCTGGATCTGGTGACTTCGCTGGCGATCGCCGCGATGATGTTATAACGCAATATCATGAAATGAAAGAAAAAATGCGCTCAAAGTGGAAAGACGGAAAATGTATCGCTTATTTCCAGGCATACACAAATACACATGCGCCACTTGAAGTATTAAAAGAAAAATTCGAACCGCTTCTAGCAGAAAAAGACGTTGTCGGTCTTTCTATTGCCACTCGTCCGGATTGTTTACCAGACGATGTCGTTGAATATTTAGCGGACTTAAATAAACGCACATACCTTTGGGTTGAACTCGGACTACAAACTGTTCATGAACGTACTGCAAACCTTATTAATCGCGCTCATGACTATCCATCTTACGTGGAAGGCGTAAATAAATTACGTAAGCATGGCATTAGAGTTTGCTCCCACATTATTAACGGTCTTCCCCTTGAAGATTATGACATGATGATGGAAACAGCTCGTGAAGTAGCCAAGCTTGACGTACAAGGAATTAAAATTCATTTACTTCATTTATTAAAAGGAACACCAATGGTGAAGCAATACGAAAAAGGACAACTAGAATTCCTTTCTCTTGAGGATTACGTCAGTCTCGTTGTTGACCAACTTGAAATCATTCCAGAAGACGTAATTGTGCACCGCATCACAGGTGACGGTCCACCTGATTTAATGATCGGTCCAATGTGGAGCTTAAATAAATGGGAAGTATTAAATTCCATCGATGCAGAATTTGTACGCCGCGGAAGCTGGCAAGGAAAATATGCAAATGAGGAGAAACAAAAATGAAATTAGAACGTGTATTACCGTTTGCTCGCACACTCTTGCAAACGGCTGTTAAAGAAGGCGATTACGCTATAGATGCAACCCTCGGCAATGGACATGACACTTGCTTCCTAGCTGAAATCGTTGGAGATAACGGAAAAGTATTTGGATTTGATATTCAAAAAGAAGCAATTGAAAGCTCTACTATCCGTCTAAAAGAAAAAGAGCTTTTTGAACGTACTGTTTTAGTTCACGATAGTCACGATACGCTTCTATCCGTACTACCAGAAGATGCAAAAGGAAAAGTAACAGGCGCTATCTTCAACTTAGGTTACCTTCCTGGTGGTGACAAACATATCGTTACAAAACCGAACTCAACACTCTCGGCAATTGAACAATTACTAGAAGTAATGGCACCTGAAGGAATCATCGTCCTTGTTATTTATCACGGTCATCCAGAAGGACAAGTAGAACGCGACGCTGTTCTCAAATTTACAGAAGAACTAGATCAAAAACAAGCTCACGTTTTGCGATACGGCTTCATTAACCAGCAAAATAACCCGCCATTTATTGTGGCGATTGAGAAGCGATAAAATATATCAACGATTCGACAAAACATATCAAAAAAAGACGTGCGCTCATTGCACGTCTTTTTCTTATTCTCCTATATAATGGATGTATACAATATTTGAAGAAAGAAGGATAGAACTTTGCTAGTAGAACTAAGAGGAATTCAAAAGAAGTATGGCAAATCACTTATACTAGACAACATTGATTTATCCATTCCAGAAGGAGAGGCACTCGCTATTATTGGCGGGAATGGGACTGGAAAAAGTACTCTACTCAAAATAATTGCAGGATTTATTTCACCTACGACAGGGACACTTCAAAGAAAAGAACATATACAAATCGGCTATGTACCTGAACATTTTCCTGAAGGGATTCGTTTTACATTAGAGGATTATCTATATCATCTCGGCCATATTCACGGTTTATCAACAAAATATTTAAAAGATAAAATTCCGATGCTTCTTGAATCTTTTCACTTACATCATGCAAGGCATTCCGTTGTACGAAACTTTTCAAAAGGCATGAAACAAAAAACAGGCATTATGCAAGCATTGCTTACGGATGTACATTTATTAATTTTGGATGAACCTCTTTCTGGGCTCGATCCTAACTCTCAGCAAGAACTAGAACATATTTTACTCTCATTAAAACAACACGGCATATCTATACTCTTCACATGTCACGAAAAACAACTACTAGAAAACTTCGCCGATAGAATTGTGACGTTAGCAAATCATACAATTGCGGAAGATACCTCTGTGCAAAAATCAACAGAACAGGTCTATATTGAGGCAATTGTTCACGAAACATTTTCAGCTATAGAACTACAAAAGCAATCAGGATTTATACAAGTTACACACAATTCAAATCAAAATCTCATTCAATTACAAATCGAAAAGGAATATACAAACGAAATGCTTCAGTTTTTATTACATAAAAAAGCATCTATCACACTGCTACAGCCTAATTTTTAAATCGAAAGAAGGTTTATTATGTTTGCGCTTATTCGTTACCATTTTCTCGACTACACAAAATCGTATAAATACATTCCTCCTATTGCGATGTACTGCATAAGCTTACTTTTTGTATATACATACAAACCAACTCCCATTGTGCCGACATACTTAGAAACAGCACTCGCACTTTATTTATTATCTGCCTGGATTACAGTCACAATTTTTCATACTGAAGATCCTGTACAAGAACAAATCACTATTTCACATACAAATAATATTTCGGCATTATACGTTGGTAAATATATTACGGCTCTTCTTATTTGTACTGTTTTATCTTTTATATCCGTAATCTATCCAATTATTTTGCAAATGTTTAATGAAAAAATGACAGCTTCTTTATTTCTAGTCGGATTTCTCGCTCACATGTCTTTATCTATACTAGGAATTTCAATCGCAACATTATTTACTAGAAATATTATTCAAAAAGCAAGCACCGCTTGGCTTAGTCTTACATTTATATTACTTATGACGATCGCCTCAATCCGGTTAAAAAAAGAGTTACTATGGTTTTTACCACCTATCGAAAGCTTTATAATGCTTGGACAATACAAATATAATATTCTTACTCACACTCTATGGCTTACAGCTTGGACTATCGTATATTCATTTTTATTACTTACTTTATTTCTTTTTCTCATTCGCAGAAAACGTTTTTGATTACATATTAAAGGGGACTAAACAATGATCGGAATACTAGCAGGAATGGGACCAAAATCAACTGGGCCATTCGTCGATACAGTTGTAGCAGGGTGCCAAACAATATATGGAGCAACGCATGATATGGACTTTCCTCATATGATGATTTATTCGTGCCCAACACCGTTTTATATGGATCGCCCTATTGATCATGCGGCGATGAAAAAAGCGATTATTGAAGGAGCGCAAAAACTTGAAAGTACTGGTGTAGATTTCATCGCAATGCCATGTAATACAGCGCATCTTTATTTCGAGGAATTACAGCGTTCTATTACCATTCCTATCTTGAATATAGTCGATGAGACGTTAAAAGCAATTCCTGAAAATACAAAAAAAGTCGCTCTTCTCGCAACAGAAGCGACTGTTCAAGCAGGTATTTACCAAGACGGGATTACAAAACGTAATATAGAGTACATTCATAATGAACAATGGCAAGAAATGATTAATCAAATTATTACTTGTATTAAGGGCGGAGAAATTGAGAAAGCTCGCAAATTATGGAGTGTGCTCGTTTTACAGTTAAAAGACGAAGTAGATACCGCTATTATCGCATGTACCGATTTGAATGTGGTGTTGAGTGAGGACTTTGTTGATTCCTCTCAATGTCTTGCGAAAGCGGTTGTTAGAATGTATGTATCAAATATAAAAAGGTCTTCATAAACATAGAACACATCCCTTTTGAAATGTGCTTTGTGTTTAATAAAAATCCCCAAAACTTTTAACTTTTTTCACAATTCTTTCAAAGTAATCACACTTAATCTCGCTATATTAAATAAGTAGCTTATTCATATAGGGAAGGTTAGGGGAACTGAAGTATGAAACAAAATCGTTCGCTTCATTATATTTTTTGGCGTTGGCATTTTTATGCTGGGCTTTTTATTACGCCGCTTCTTATTACTTTGTCACTGAGCGGAATTGGGTATTTATTTCGGGAAGAAGTTGAAGATTTCATCTATAAAGATTTATATTTCGGAAAGAGCGCCCAAACAGAATCTATTTCGATGGCTGATTCGCTTTTCTTAACAGAGAAAAAATATCCACATTATAGTGTGGCGAAAATCAGTGAGTTTAATGGGGATTATAATACTAGGCTTACAATTGCAAATGAATATACAGGAATGCAAAAATATGTGTATTTAGATAGCAATAATCAAATTGTCGGAGATCAAAACGCAAGTGAAACGTTTGCCAATATAATGCGGGAATTACATAGTTCTCTTTTAGTTGGTGGTACTGTCGTCAACTATATTGTAGAACTTGCGGCATGCTGGACAATCTTTTTAATTGTGACTGGTTTGTATATGAGTATACGCCAATTCAAAAACACACCGGCATCTAATAAGCGAGAAAAAGCAAAACGACGTCATTCTATTATCGGTATTATATTTACAATTCCTCTCGTTTTGTTAGTCGCATCTGGATTGCCTTGGTCAGGATTTATGGGGAACCAAATTTATAAAATCGCATCGTCGAATGAATCGCTCGGGTATCCGAAATTGTATATGGCACCGCCTGAATCAAAGGTAAAAGAATTACCGTGGGCAACAAGAAAAGAAGCTCCTCCTGAATCGAATTCAAATGAACCAAAAGCAATTTCTGTCGATAAATTACAAAAGGAAATTGAAATAAAGAAGCCATATGTTATCTCACTACCAGCTGATTCGAAAGGTGTATTCACCGTTTCGAAATCGAGCGGTTCTGGTATTACGGGGATGCATGTCGCACCAAATGAAGAAATAACAGCTTACTTTGATCAATATAGTGGGGAACTCATTTCAAAAACGGACTACCGTGATTATGGCTTATTTGCACAATGGTTTACTTACGGTATCCCGCTTCACGAAGGACATTTATTCGGATGGCCAAATAAAATATTATGCTTACTAACGACATTGTCCTTATTACTTCTCATTTATTACGGAGTAAAAATGTGGTTAGCGAGAAAGCCGAAAGGAAAATTAGCAGCACCTCCTAAGCAAAGAGATAAGAAAAGCACATTCGTTTTCTTTATCATGATGGTTATACTAGGCGCTGTCATGCCTTTATTCGGACTATCTGTTTTAGTTATTTTCGCGATTGAACTTCTCATATACGTATTTTCAAAAATACGATCATAATAAAGTGAAGGCTTTTACGGGCAGTTGATCTCCCACCTAACTCATTCGCATTCGCCGAATTTTGAGGTGGGAGTCTTACTGCCCGTTAATGCGGGATAAAAAAAACCACTCTACATGAGTGGTTTTTTTCATCACTGCGCCATTTTCTTTCGGTACATCTTCCCGTTCCAATAGAAGAATCGTGAAGTAAGCCCTCCATATTTTACAATGCGCCGTGCCATTTTGTGCATATTCTTTTGTGCTGATACTTTTTGGTCTGATAAATAAATACCAAGTAACCCTCGGCTTATGAGACGATGAAACTTCGCATGAGGCAAATCACCAATGCTCTTCTCTGCTTCTTCTACAAAGTGTTTCATCCGATCTAATATAGCTTGCTCGTTTTCATAATAACTACAGAAATTCAAATCTCCGCCTATACGGTCTTCTTCTTGATCGATGAAATAATCAAGTAAAATGTGAAGTCCTTGTACGTAAGGAAAATATCCTTGTCTAATTTTCGCAATATCTTCATCATGTAATTCATCATGGAATGCATATGCTACAAGACAAAAGATTCCAAGCGTAGAACCGGCACATGCTGAAAATTCAAACCAACTCATCTCAGGTAAGTTTTCTTTATGTGCTTCAAACCATGTTTGTAAGCGTGGTTCTCTTTCTTCTAGCTTCACATGTTTATGAATTTGCAAATCACAATAATAACAAGCAAGTTCATGAAGAACAGGAGCAATTTTATCATAATGCTTCGTTTTCTTTAAAACATCTTGGCATGTTTCAACAAGTTCATCTAAATAACCACCATCATCTTGATCATCACGATAGCGATAATAATTACCGCCACCTTCTACTTCAGGTGATAATGCCATTAACATAGATTCATGCAGTGCGGCAAAATCATTTGGGTCAAGTGATGTACTGCGGTCACATAAATTATCTAAATAATCGCTGATTGTTTGATACGCTACGATAAAACGAATGCATTCCTCTCGGTGCTCATTTGCTAACAGTGCTAAAATACCACCGCCCTCGCAATGAAACGTTTTATTCTCAATACTTGCGATTGCCTGACTATGAAGCTCATCATTCGGAATATGGTAGGCACGCTCTTTCCACATCGCTAGCTCATGGTGTACAACCGGAAACACATCACGGTATACTTTCGCCATGAGCGTTATGGGATTACTCGGTACGTTCACTTCTTCCTTCATCTCCTCTATTAAATGTACAAATAATGATTTATTTGTTTGTTTTTACTATATTATTGACACGCATTTCAGTAAATGACTGAATATAATTCAAAATTTCATCCCGCTCATACTCATTTAATAACTCATGATAGCAATTCGGCCATTCTTTAAAAGCCTTATCACTCATTTTAACATTATCAAACCACTTGCGGACACGTATTTTATCTACAAGTTTATCCTCACACGCCTGCATTAGCAAGAGTGGAACATCTGGAAAATCATCTATTTTCTCATGAGCAATTTCGATAGACTTAATCAATTCACTATACCAACGTACTGATACTTTGCGCAAGAACAATGAATCATTCTCCATCGCATCTCTCACTTCATGATTACGAGTTGACATTTCTACAGTAAGATTTGTTGCAAATTGCAATTTTGGAGCAACGACATTTAATATTTTTGAAGCAGCACGAAGCGGAGCAGAAGGTGCAGCTAATACGCCTAGACAAGGCGAACTTAATACAATCCCATCTATGTCCTCTCTTTTCGTTTCTTGCATCATACGAATAACAACAAGTCCTCCCATACTATGACCAAATAAAAAAATAGGCAATCTATATTTTCTTGCTTCTTTCACCCATAACTTTATTTCCTCTATGTATTCATCAAATGAATCGATATGTCCTCTATTTCTTGAAGTTGTTCCGTGTGCTGGAAGATCCCCCATAACAACGTGATAACCGCTATGATTCCACATTTCTGCAACTACTTCATAACGCCCGTGATATTCCATGGCACCATGTACGATAATAATGACGGCTTTCGCTTCTTCCGCTTCATAGTTCCACATACGAAACTCCTCCATTTCACTCTTTCTTATAATTTGATACACTAAAACTAGTCTCTAGGAAAGGAAGGCTTTACATGATATATCCTTACAAAGAAAAAAATCCGAAAATTGCGAGTAGTGTTTTTATCGCTGATTATGTTACCATTACAGGCGATGTTTCCATTGGCGAAGAATCAAGTATTTGGTTTAATACAGTCATACGCGGCGATGTATCACCAACAATAATTGGAGATCGGGTAAATGTACAAGACCAATGTACACTTCACCAAAGCCCTCAGTACCCTCTTATTTTAGAAGACGATGTTACAATTGGGCATCAAGTTATTTTACATAGCTGTCATATTAAAAAAGATGCTTTAATTGGAATGGGTTCTATTATATTAGATGGTGCTGAAATTGGTGAAGGAGCCTTTATCGGTGCTGGAAGCCTCGTTTCACAAGGAAAGAAAATTCCACCAAATACGTTAGCTTTCGGCCGTCCAGCGAAAGTCGTTCGTGAATTAACAGGGGAAGACCGTAAAGACATGGAACGAATTCGCACACAATATGTTGAAAAAGGTCAGTACTATAAATCATTACAAAAATAATTTTACTGCTGCCATAAGATTGGCAGCTTTTTTATGAAAAAATCTAACTTTTTCTTTACAAAACCTTATTATCCCCTCAATAAAATCTTATTAAAATAGAAGTTAATAACTCCATATATATGTAAATGAGGGAGGAAAAATCTCATGAAGGTCAGTGGACTATATAAAATAGAATGTTACATTTTCAAAGGAATTAATCGCTACTTTGATCAAAAAACATTAAACATCTTTTTCAGCAATATTACCCATATCGGTGGTGCTACATTCTCCATTGCACTCACACTTTTCTTTTTAATTTTCGCAACAGGGAATTTGCATCAAGCTGCAATTGCAACTGCTATTTCTTTAACAATTAGCCATATTCCAGTGCAAATATTAAAAAGATGGTATCCACGAAAACGTCCTTATTTGACAATTCAGGATGCAAAATATCCAGTTCATCCATTAAAAGATCATTCTTTTCCATCCGGACATACAACGGCTGTTTTCTCTGTCCTCATTCCATTTATTTGCTATAATCCAAACTTGCTTGCTTTTCTATTACCGTTAGCGCTATGCGTCGGTATTTCCCGTATTTATTTAGGGCTTCATTATCCGTCAGATGTATTTGTAGGCATGTGCCTCGGCACTTGCTCTGGCATCATCTCTTTTTATCAACTCATTCCACTCATGTAAAGGAGCGATATGATGAGAGTCGCCATATTTACCGATACATTTACACCACAAGTCAACGGTGTGGCGAAAACTTTGGAACGTTTAACTAAATATTTTCAAAAAGAAAATATCGCCTATTCTGTTTTTGCCCCTCAGCATACGGCTGAAGATAATTTCGTAGCGAATGTAAATAAAATGAGAAGTATCCCGTTAACAATATTATATCCAGAATGTCGCCTTGCCTTTCCTACTCCGCGCATTAAACGGGAACTTCTTGCCTTTAAACCCGATATCATTCATATTGCTACGCCTTTCAATATGGGACTTTGTGGGTTATATTATGCAAAAAAGTTAAATATCCCGGTTGTCGGTTCTTATCATACTGATTTCGATGCTTATTTACGCTATTACAAAATCGAATTTCTCTCCAATATGCTATGGAACTATTTAAAGTGGTTTCATAGTCATATGCAAAAAAACTTTGTGCCTTCTCCTGAAACATTACATCAATTAAAGAAGAAAGGATTTCAACAGCTCTATATTTGGGGACGTGGTGTAGATTGTACTCTCTTTCATCCAACTTACAATAAAGACCTATTCCGAAAAAAATATAATATTACAGCGAAATATATTCTTTCCTACGTCGGGCGCCTTGCTCCTGAAAAAGATATCGACACTCTTCAAACACTTATTCAAACGACGAACAAAGAACGTGACGATATTCATTGGCTCATCGCTGGAGATGGTCCTCTCGCAAAGGGCCTACATGAAAATGTCCCAAAAACAAATATAACTTTTACTGGATATTTACAAGGCGCGAATTTAGCTGAGGCCTATGCTTCCTCCGATCTAATGGTATTTCCATCTGCTACTGAAACATTTGGGAACGTCGTACTGGAGTCACTCGCATGTGGTACACCTGTTATTGGTGCAAATAGTGGCGGGGTTAAAAATATTATTATAGATGAAAAAACCGGATTTCTATGTGAACCAAAAAATGAGGATTCATTTTTATCATCTATTTATTCTTTATTAAATAATGAAGAAAAATTAAAACAAATGGGAGTTGCCGCCTCTTCTTATGCGAAATCACAAAGTTGGGATGAAATCTTTCATAGTTTATTTAACCAGTATGAAGAAGCTCTTCACCAAAACGAAGCAGAACTATTGGCTTAACACTTAAATAAACTCCCTGCAATGAAAGACAGGGAGTTTATTACACAATTATAAATTTTAGTCTAATAAATGGTACACAAGGTGAAGCATAACCTTATTTCTGTATTAATTATAACAGAATCATACATAACTAAACAGACTTGTAATAAAAACCCATAAAAATTAATATATGGTTATACAGTATTTTTACTGTATAACGATTTTAAGAGATTCCCCTTAAAATCTACTTACTCACATACCTGTATACAGCAATTGTTCCCCAATTTCTGTATATCAAAAAAACCTTTCATTCATTTGAAAGGTCTTTTTGAGCCTGCACATATTCTTCTTTCGTATTCACGTTTATAAACCAATCTGCATTCGCTTGTACATCTTCACCAGCAATATATTTCACATTACATTGTGATAAAAGCTGGCCCATACTTCTTTTTTCGTCTTGAAGCAAAGCATAAATTTTTTCTTTCACACGGTTATGATACGCTGCAAGTAACGGTTGTTTTCTTCCATTAATAATAGGGACAACCGCATCATATTCATCGCTCGTTTGCTCTAGTAAAATGGTAAACCATTCATGCGAAACATTTGGCACATCGCAAGGCATAATAGCATACCAATCTGCTTCTATATATTCCATTCCTGATACAATTCCAGCAAGTGGTCCATTTCCTTTATAATGCGGAATATCTTCTATAACAGGAACTTGTACGAATTGCTCTACTCGCTCTTTTATATCGGAGTGACTAATGACTACAACTTCTTGCAACGCAGTTGTCATCACTTTCACAATATGCTCAACGAAAGTAGTCCCCTTCCAAATCGCTAACGCTTTCGGCTCACCAAATCTACTCGACATACCGCCTGCTAATACAATTCCTGCAATTTTCATTGACGATGCAGCTCAAATGTAATATGACCTAATTCCGGTAAAATTAACTTGTTCATCGCAAGACGAACCGCTCCGCTAGACCCTGGCATCGAAAAGACAACTTTGCGCCCAATTGTACCGCCGATCGCTCTACTTAACATTGCGCTGCTTCCGATATCTTCTAAGTAACTTATCATACGGAATAACTCACCAAAACCAACAATTTCTTTATCTAATAACACTGACACTGCTTCAATCGTTACATCACGTTTCGTAATACCAGTTCCGCCATTTGTTAGCACGACATCAACATCTTCCCTATGATAACCAGCTAACACTGCTTGCTGAATACTCTCTTTATCATCTTTTACAATTTCATAAGAGGTCACTGTATGACCCGCTTCTTTTAATAATTCATGTAATAGTTGTCCGCTCTTGTCCGTCTCTTCTGTACGTGTATCAGAAATCGTCACGATCTTGCAGCGCACTTCTTTTGGCGCTTGTTTTTTATGTTCAGTTACACTCATTTTTCATCTTTCCTTTCTTAAAAGCTTTTCTTCATTTTATCATACATACCTTTACACAATTCTGTATGAAGCCACCAATACGTCATGATACAATATAAGTATGAACACCCACAAAAAGGAATTTAAATAGGCATACTATTTCCATTTCTTATACTCCTAGCTTTCACATCATTAGCTACTATTTATCTCTTCTTATGTTCTCTACATAATAGGTTTAAGCTTAGTTTTAAAATTTACAATACAAAACAATTCGGAGGTTCACATACTATGGAACTTTATAAAAAATTAACAACAACATTCATCCTCTTATTTGTTGCTTCCATCACTGTCGGATTTTCCTTAAAAGGCGCGATTCCATACGCTACATTAGTGAGTATTATATTCGCAACGCTATTTTTACTGAGCAGTGCTTTTTGCGCAGGAAAAGCGCATCAACTGAAAGGGTGACCGTCTATGTTCCGTAAGAAACCTCCCCTTTGCAAATCATGCGAAAAGGAAATACAAACGTATGAAAAAGCATGGATTCATATGCCATTTCCGGCAAGTGGTATGACAAACATGAGAAAATATATTGAGCTAGACGGCGAAGTTTATTGCAGTTCCTGCATCCAAATAGCAAATAAAACCAAATAAAAAAAGCTTTGCGCACACAGCGCAAAGCTTTTTTTCATATATTATAGACCAGCTTGCTCTTTTAAAGTAGCTGCTTTGTCTGTACGTTCCCATGTAAGATCTACATCAGTACGTCCGAAGTGGCCGTAAGCTGCTGTTTGTTTGTAAATTGGGCGACGTAAGTCTAGCATTTTAATAATACCAGCTGGGCGAAGATCGAAGTTGTTACGAACTAGTTCTACTAGTACGTCTTCAGATACTTTACCAGTGCCAAATGTATCAACTGAAATTGATACTGGTTGCGCTACGCCGATTGCGTATGCAAGTTGTACTTCTGCTTTGTCAGCAAGACCAGCTGCTACGATATTTTTCGCAACATAACGAGCTGCATATGCTGCTGAACGGTCAACTTTCGTTGCATCTTTACCAGAGAATGCACCGCCACCGTGGCGAGCGTATCCACCGTAAGTATCAACGATGATTTTACGTCCTGTTAAACCAGCATCACCTTGTGGTCCACCGATTACGAAGCGGCCAGTTGGGTTAATGAAGAATTTCGTTTCTCCATCCATTAATTCTGCTGGAACTACAGCTTTAATTACATGCTCTTTTAAATCGCGATCGATTTCTTCCCATGTAACATCTGGATGATGCTGTGTAGAAATTACAATTGTATCTACACGTACAGGTTTACCATTTTCATCATACTCAACTGTAACTTGCGTTTTTCCATCCGGACGTAAGTATGATAATGTGTCATCTTTACGTACTTCAGTTAAACGACGAGCTAATTTGTGAGCAAGCGAGATTGGAAGTGGCATTAATTCTTGTGTTTCATTACATGCAAAACCAAACATTAAACCTTGGTCTCCTGCACCAATTGCCTCAATCTCAGCGTCAGTCATTTGACCTTCGCGTGCTTCTAGCGCTTGGTCAACACCCATAGCGATGTCAGCAGATTGCTCATCGATAGATGTTAAAACTGCACAAGTTTCTGCATCGAATCCGTATTTTGCACGTGTGTAACCAATGCCTTGAATTGTTTCACGAACGATTTTCGGAATGTCTACGTAAGTAGAAGTCGTAATCTCCCCCGCTACCAATACTAAACCAGTTGTTACAGTTGTTTCACAAGCTACACGTGCATTTGCGTCTTTTGATAAGATCGCATCTAAAATTGAATCAGAAATTTGGTCACAAATTTTATCTGGATGTCCTTCAGTTACAGACTCAGATGTGAACAGATGACGTTTTTTTGTCATGTGGTAAACCTCCCTACAGTAATTGTATATATTGTACGGAACTCATCCTTAATTTGCCACAAACTGCGACATACATTTATTCTCCCACACAAGCATACAGAAAAACCTTTCCTACTTAATATAGAGGAAAGGTTTAATTTGCTACTTGCATACTGCTTTTTGCCCTTTGCTCTTATCGTTCGAGACCATTAGCCTCGCACAGGTTTTAGCACCTATTCACCTGTATTTACCACTACAAGTGAGGTTGCTGGGCTTCATCGGGCCTGTCCCTCCGCCAGCTCGGGATAAGAGAGTATCCGTCCCAACCTATACTAAAGAAATGATATTCATTTGTCAATTAATATTCACATTTTCCTGAAAGTTTTTCTCAATACGTATAGAATGAAATATTAATAAGGAACTAATACATTCACACAAACAAAAATAAATAAATAGTATACATTATTTATATAATTGTGTTATACTCTTGATGGGGATTACGAGAAATATTTCATTAAATGAAAAGGATGGTATATAAATATGAGTACTGTGAATGTCCAAATTGGTTTACATGAATTATTGAACGGAAGCAATGCACAGATTCAACTAAGTGTTCCGCAATTAGTGGAAAAAGTATTAATGCGAAATGAAGGGAAATTAACTTCTACTGGTGCCGTTTCTGCTTCAACAGGAAAATACACAGGACGTTCTCCTAAAGATAAATTTATTGTGAAGGAAGCATCGGTTGCCGACAAAATTGCTTGGGGAGCTGTGAACCAACCGATTTCTGAAGAACATTTTAATAAATTATATACAAAAGTTTTAGAATACTTAAAAGAAAAAGAAGAGTTATTCGTCTTCAAAGGATTTGCTGGCGCTGACCGCAACTATCGCCTACCAATTCAAGTTGTTAACGAATACGCATGGCATAATTTGTTCGTACATCAATTATTTATTCGTCCAACTGAAGAAGAATTAACAACTCATGAATCAGAGTTTACAATTGTTTCTGCACCGAACTTTAAAGCAGATCCAGTAATTGACGGTACAAACTCTGAAGCATTCATTATGGTTTCATTCGAAAAACGTATCGTACTAATTGGTGGTACAGAATACGCTGGAGAAATGAAAAAATCAATCTTCTCTATTATGAACTTCTTACTACCAGAACAAGACATTCTTTCTATGCATTGCTCTGCAAACGTAGGTGAAGAAGGCGACGTAGCACTATTCTTCGGTTTATCTGGAACAGGTAAAACAACATTATCCGCTGATCCAAACCGTAAATTAATCGGTGATGATGAGCACGGTTGGTCTGATAACGGCGTATTCAATATTGAAGGCGGTTGCTACGCGAAATGTGTAAACCTTTCTCATGAGAAAGAACCACAAATCTTCGATGCAATCAAATTCGGTTCAGTTTTAGAAAACGTTGTCATTGATGGTCAAACACGCATCGCTGACTATAACGATACTACTTTAACAGAAAATACACGTGCTGCATACCCTATGCATGCGATTGACAATATCGTACTACCAAGTGTTGCAGGACATC
The DNA here is from genome assembly GCF_001884135.1 of Bacillus nitratireducens. Lineage (GTDB taxonomy): Bacteria > Bacillota > Bacilli > Bacillales > Bacillaceae_G > Bacillus_A > Bacillus_A nitratireducens. The sequence goes on from NZ_MAOC01000004.1 coordinate 32,549, forward strand.
CAAATACAATTATTTTCTTAACTGCTGATGCATCTGGCGTATTGCCTCCAATCAGTAAGTTATCAAAAGAGCAAGCTATGTACCATTTCTTAAGCGGTTACACTAGCAAACTAGCAGGAACAGAGCGCGGCGTTACATCTCCGCAAGCTACATTCTCAACTTGCTTTGGTTCACCGTTCTTACCACTTGATGCATCTCGCTATGCTGAAATGCTTGGTGAAAAAATCGAGAAACATGATGCGAAAGTATTCTTAGTAAACACTGGCTGGACTGGTGGCGAATACGGCGTTGGTAAACGTATGAACTTAGGTTATACTCGCGCAATGATTCAAGCAGCATTAAGCGGCGAACTTGCAAAAGCTGAAACTGCGAAACACGACATCTTCGGTCTTGAAGTTCCACTTCACGTACCAGGTGTACCTGACGAAGTATTGATGCCTGAACAAACTTGGGCTGATAAAGATGCTTACAAAGTGAAAGCAATTGAGCTTGCAAACGAATTCAAAGCAAACTTCAAAAAGTTTGATAGCGTTTCTGAAGATATTATTAACTTAGGCGGCCCAATCGCTTAAGTATAAACTTTCTGTTGGAATAACCCTTTTACTCATATGAATAAGTGTCGTGTAACCGTAAAGTTCCGCGTACTCACCGACAAAACCCAATGCGGCTTAACGGTTACACACACTTACATAAAAAAGAAGCTTACGTGAAAAACGTGAGCTTCTTTCTATATATTATTTAATTTATCCACGTACAAATCACGGCTTCAAACACATAAACTCTTTTTCCACTTACTACATCGCTCTGGTTTCACATCGTATGGGAGCAAAAAAAGCCCTAACCGCTTCTACCAACAGCTAGATCCTCTTTTCTATCTAAAAAAGTTCCAAACCTAATTTTCAATTTATATACTCAGATTTTCATACATACAAACCACAGCTTCGAATACATAAACTCTTTTCCATTCTGGTTTCACACCGCACTGGAACAAAAAAGGCCCTGACCGCTTCTATCCATCGCCGGATCCTCTGTTCCATCTAAAAAAGAAGCTCTTTTAACTCTTTGTTAATTCTTCCTCATCTTTCATACTATAGTAGCCTAAATTCACAACGATTAAGAAATAACCACCCAGAATCCCTACTGCAAATGCCCACATAACCATGTGGTGCTCAATTTCGTACATAATAATAGCACCCAAAATAGCAGCTGCAAAACGATTAAACATGCCGAGCGTCGGCGCTTTCGTCTTCTTTACGAGACTATCTCCAAGCTTTTCAATCCGTCTCCCTAAAAGCCAAACACAGTACATACTTACAATAAGTCCAATTCCAGCACCTAGAAAATGTGCTGAAAACGGTGTTAACATCCAGCCTAATAACAGAATACCTAGTAGATAATACGATTGAATTTTAAACGATCTTAATGACATACTAATCATGCTGTACCCCTCTTCAGTAGTTTTTATCTATCCAACAAAAGCTGTATAACTCATTTCTTTCGAGTCCATACTACTTAAAATCCATTTCACTCAAATTTAAAAACATAAACAGCATGTTTATGTTTTTAAAATGTTTTTAGGAAATAATATTATACAAGATTATTAATATAGAATCCCTCGCAAATGTGACGTTTTTCAAAACATTTTTCGTCCAATTATGAAAAAAGTGATATCAATCTATGAACATACGGATATGATGTAATAAGCACATAAATAAAGGGGGCGTCTAATGATTTATTTTTTAATGGCTCTCATTCACCTCATTGTCCCTGCACTTATTGGACTTTCCTTATATTGGTACACGAAAAAACATAGTATTTTCTATGCTGTCCTCGGTGTTCTTCTTCCAGGTATTATTCTTATTACACTCTTCCGCATTCCATTTTTAAACTTAATTCCACTTATTACTGCTATCGTATTTCTCGTCTTCTTACCAAAAATAAAAAAATAGGAAAGCAGATCATAGGTGATCTGTTTTCCTATTTTGATATAGGTTCCTGTACGGTAGCATGCACTTTTACTTTCTCCGATTTCACAAACCATAGACCGAAGAAAATAATAATTCCACCGATTATTTGTTGGAACGATACATATTCATTTGCCCATATAGCTGCAAATAAAACAGCTACAAGTGGTGTTATATACATATATACCATCGTATGTGACGCCCCAATTTTTTGAACACCAACATACCACATCACTAAACCAAATACTGTTACAAAGAAAATAGAATATAGTAAAGCAAATAGTGTCATTCCGTGCGTAATGTGAAATGGCATTACAAATACATGTGGACCACTTAACAATAAGAGCGGAATCGCGCCAACTAGTGCAGACCATGCGGTAACACGTAGTGCTGAATATTTTTTAATTAATGGCCCTGCTAAAACAGGATAAAGCCCCCAGCATATCGATGTAATTAGCCCAATTCCATTTCCATAAAAAGAACTAATAAGCGAATGCCCTGCTACTAAAACTAACGCTACACCAAAAAAGGCAATCATTGAACCGATTAACTTTCGAGAAGAAAACTTTTCTTGTTTCAAAAAAATCGCAAATACAGTTGTAAAAATAGGTGAAATAGAAATGAGTAAAGAGGCATTTGTAGCGGATGTATATTTGACAGTTTCCATAAATAATGTTTGATACAGTACAATACCTACAACGCTAACGATGATTAATCTAGGTATATCCTTTCGCTCCATATAAACCGACTTTTCAATAAAAAATGTAAGGAGTAACATAAGCGGTGCCGCCGATATCATCCGAAGTGCAGTAAACTCAATTGCTGTAAATTCTAAAAGTCCATATTTCGCAATCGTAAAATTAATCCCCCAAATAATAACGACTGCTAAAATTAACAACTCAATCCCCCATCTTCTCATGCGTATCCCCCCCGCAAGTAAAATTATACAGAAAATTCAATCACATGTACATTTCATTATGTGAAAAAATCTTTGTATTGTATGAAGCACCTTAATCCATAAACTTATATCCGTGATTCAAAAAAGAATATCGACTTACCCGACACTGCTAGCACCTTATATAATAAAAAGGCGGTCCAAAAATATTTTGGAACCACCTTTTCTTTCTTACACTCGAACGTGTAACTTCATATTTGGATTATAAAATTGGCTCGGGCTCTTCAGCTGAAAAGTTCCTCCACCTTCATGCCAATCAACTGTTAACTTATCATCCATAAATACAAGCTTTGTGCGATCTGCAATAAAGTTTAGTACGCTTGATTCGATATCTACATCGCGCTCATCTTTTTCTGAAACGGCTACTAAATCAATAATCCCACTCATGACACAACCGCAACCTTCATTATCATAAAATAACTTTATATATTTCGTTTCACTTGGAATCGTATCCATAATCTTTTTATATGCTGCCTCTGTTACAGTAACGTACATGTGTGAACCTACATCCTCTCTTCTCTTATCATTTATATATTGTACCACCATTTTTCTTAAATCTTATATACAGAAAATTGAGACTACTATACAATATATGTAATAAAGGAGGTTGTATCACGTATGTTCAAATTACTGCGATACCCCATCTTCTTAGGTCTACTCGGTAGCTTTTTTATTTCTAGCGGAATGGTATTACAACATATACTTCCCTATTCTCCTTCTATCGGTTGGATTCTAGGTTTTTTGTGCTTCCTATCCGCTTCTTATTTTGCCACGAAAAACAAAAACAACTAACAGGGTAAGGATTATTTTAAGGAGGATAACACAACATGCCAGCTTTAAAAGAAATAGAACAATCACTTAATCATTTATTCCAAATTGAAAAATACGGAAAAGACAGTTCCTTTAGTCGTTTCCTTCCAGCTACATATGATCAAATCCAGTTTCCATGGCAACAATTTTTCGAAGCGACTTTTGTTGAGTTATTTAACGGTCTTATGATAAGAGGTGCTGAAAATGTAAACACAATCTTTTTAGCTGTGTTCCCAACGGATGATGTTCTCGAAAAATTCATTTCACAATCCATGCCAGGTGATTTACTCTTCATGCACCATCCAATTGTGATGGAGTGCGGTGATCCACTCGGAAAGTCAGGGCGAGGATTTACTCCAATTTCATCAAAATATTTGCAGGCAATTAAAGAAAAACAACTTTCTATATATACATGTCACGTTCCAATGGATTTTCATCAAACATTTGGAACTAGCATTTCAATCGCTAAAGCACTACAAGCCAATGTAATTGAAGGGTTTGCTTACGGTGGTCCAGAAAACGAACCAGTCGGCCTCATTTGTGAAATAGACGAAACAACAACAGAAAAACTCCAAAAACATCTAAAGAAACTCTTTAACATTCCGTATACAGACTTCGAAGGTAAACAACATGATTCCATCAAAAAAATTGCAGTTATCGCTGGATGTGGCGATGTCGTTTCTTTAATGAAAGAAGCAGAAGAAAAAGGAGCTGAAGCATATATTACAGGAGAAATCCATTGTCATATCGACAATGATTACGGCAGGCATAAATACTCGCTCATTATGGATTACGTAAAAGAAACAAATATGTCGCTCATCGGTGTGTCGCACTCTGCCTCTGAATATTTAGTGAAAGAGACATTGATGTATGATTGGTTTAAAGAGAATGTTGGTGCGGATGTTACTTTGCTTCCACAGGAAAAATGGTGGTTATAAAACCTTAGTTATCAAACTAATAAAACCTCCTCTACTTTTGAAAACTATATACACAATACAATCGGCCACACAAAAATATAGAATCTACAATATATATATAGTAGTTCTACTTGTATAATAGATTTTCAAAAATATAGAAAGGAGAAAGTACATGTATCAACGCAATTGTTTTAGTTGTGACGGTAGACGTAACGGTGGTTCTATCGGCATCACTGGACCTACTGGTTCTACTGGTGCTACTGGTGCTACTGGTGCTACTGGCGCCACCGGACCTACTGGAACTGCTGGGGCCGGTTTACAAAGCACTACCGCTTTTAGTCTAGCGGCCGCTCCTAACTATAAAACGGGACAAGTTGTGACTTACACGAGTAGTGGCTATGTTGTAAAAAAAGATGCACCTCAAGGTTTTCCGAATGTATCTCCGGATTATATCGTATTAGTAGAGGCTGGTCCTACTGGTTCTACTGGTGCCACTGGTTCTATCGGCATCACTGGACCTACTGGAGCCACTGGTTCTACCGGCACAACTGGACCTACTGGAGTCACTGGTTCTACCGGCACAACCGGGCCTACTGGAGTCACTGGTTCTACCGGCACAACCGGACCTACCGGAACTGCTGGTAGTTCATCAGCGAAAAGTATGATTTTTCAAGGAACGAATGCTGGGTTTCAACGTATAGCAGGTTCTCCAGGAATTGATTCTAACGTTATTCCGTATGTAACTGCTGGAGCTGGAAATATAGTTGGTTTTGCTGCATCTATAAATATTAATAACTTACCCGCTGCTGTTTATACGATTGATATTTGCAAGAATGTCCCAACAAACCTCTCTGCTCCTACCTCTGGTTACATCCTATCTACTATTACTTTAACCACTACAGATAAAATTACGGGGACTATGACATTTTCAATTAAACCCACGGATATTGGTTCTAGACAACCTCAAGTGTATAACCCTACTCCAGCACCTGGACCCGCCACTGTAACTTGGACTAGTATTACAACTGGAAACCCGGTCTCGAGGGGGGATGCGATATCTCTTTATATTACCCCTGGGATTACTGCAAGTGCTGTATACTCTATTTTTCTAATCACTGATATATAGTCCCCACTTACAAATCATTCATTTACAAAAAAGGACCTCGCTGCCGAGGCCAAAAAGATTACAACTAAATTAAAACAAATAACAGACAAATTTATTCTATACCCTCCCTTTAAAAATAACCATATTTTAGATGTCTGAATTTATCCCCCCTGTTAATGTAGTAAACATCCCGTTTATTAAAATTCCGTACTTCCATCCACACTGAAAAGGGAAATCACTCTAAAGAAAGTGATTTCCCCTTTTTAAAATATCCCACCGTTAAATCGGCAACATAATCTCAACAGTCGTTCCAACTCCAACTTCACTTTCAAATTTCAATTTACCGTGGTGATCTTTAATAATATTTTCCGTAACTACTAACCCTAAGCCTGTTCCAGTTTCTTTCGTTGTGTAGAAAGCTTCATTTAGCTTCGGAATTTTATCTTTTGGAATGCCGCATCCCTCATCTATAATTTGCACAATGATTACATCTTTCACTATAACTTTCACAGTAATAGTTCCGCCAACTGACATTGCTTCAATCGCATTTTTTATTAAATTAAAAAATACTTGTTTCAATCGTTTTTCATCGCATGTAATTGAAGGGATATCTTTACTATAAATAACATGCATTTTTATCCCTTGTTCTAAAGCTGGCTTTTCCATAACCCTGATAACATAAGAGATAATTTCTTTAATATTATGAGTTTCTGACTCTACCGATTTAGACTTCTCAAACCCACTGAGTTCTGTAGCTATTGTATGAATTCGCTCTATTTCCTGTCTCATAATTTCACTATAAATCTTATCTTCTGGATGTTTTTTTTCTTGCTTCTTCACAAGTTTTCTCAATTTTTCTAATGGTCTTCTAATCTTATCGCCAATTACTGTTGCCATTTTTCCAACCATTGCTAATTTTTCTACCTTTTGTATTTCTTTGTCCATCATTTCAAGTGTACGAACGTAAGATTGGAATCTTAAGAATATAATCCAACATACAATAACAAACGCGCTGTATAATGCCATTGGGATAAGAACGATAAAGGATTGAACAACGAATCCCATAAGTACATATTTTCCAACAATAGTTCCGGCAACTAGCCAAAAGTACCTCTTATTCACAAATATCGGTGCAAATAAAATAAAGAATCCTTCTACTATATTCCCGCCATCAAATTCTGCATCACTTCCGTAATAAATAATGAAGTTATTAATAAAATCCAATATATTATAGCCAATTAAAATAATATACTTCACAATATACGGATTTCCCCATTTTATAATATAAAGTCCGACAAGGAATAATCCAATCATCAAACTATATAGCCATAGACCTAATCCTTCTCCAAAAACATCTGCTAGTTTTTGATTTTCATCTGATAAAAGAACAATAGCCTTTTCAGAAAAATCATACGCAAAAAATATAAAGAAGAATAAGCTTAAAAATATTTTTAACGCCTTTATCTCTTCTTTTTCAAATATATTGCCTTTTTCCATATGATAACTCCTTTAACAAGCCCTCTTAATCTTGTGTCACATTGCGCTTACGCTTTTTCGGGAGCACTATTTCTACTCTCGTTCCCTTTTTTACTTCACTAGAAATATGTAATTCTCCAAGATGCTCTGTAATAATTCGCTCTGCTACCGTAAGACCTAATCCAATTCTTTCTTGCTTTGTTGTATAAAAGGCATTCTTAACTCTTCCTAAATTATCCTTTTTTATCCCAAAGCCACTATCTACTATACTTACTATTACGTAATCTCTTTTTTTAGTTTCAACTTGTATTTTTAATGTTCCACCATGTTCCATTGCCTCTAAAGCATTTTTAATAACATACAAAAATACTCCTTTTAATTTGCGTTTATCACATTCAATTTCACTTCTATTTTTCTCTTCATTAAAGGTGCAATTTATATTTAACTCGTCCATTTTTCCGCGCATATTTTCTACTGATTGTACTAAAACATCACTTACAATATGCTTTTCATAAACAGAAGGTTTACATGTAGCAATCTCCATTAATTCACTAATCATGTTATTCATATTTTCTATTTCAAGAATCATTTGTCCATATGTTGCATCTTTTTCGTGTTTCTCTTTTTGTAATTGCGTAAACCCTTTTAATGAAGCAAGTGGATTTTTAATTTCATGCCCAACTGTCGCTGCCATTTTTCCGATAACCGCCAATTTTTGTGACTGACTTGCTTCTGCAATACGTCCCTTTACTGCTGAAAGATATTGTAAAAATCGATTTAAAATAATAAATGACACGAAAAGCAACAACATATTGATAACAAGAGACATAAACAAGTTAAGTTCTCCAAACACAAATAGGTATATCATATATTTCCCTATAAGAAATGGCGCTAAGATAAATAAATATCTTTTACTCAAAAATATCGGTACGAAGAAAATGAAAAGAAATTCAATTACATTCCCTTCATCAAATGCTATTGTATTATGAAAAACATACCATCCAATATTAAAAATCTCTGCGATTATGTATGCAAATAAATATGTATATTTAACTAAATACGCTTTTCCTCTCTCAAATAAGTAAACACTAATACCTAATATAACCATAATATATGTAAGCTTCCATATCACTTTATACCAATTTCCTAAAGGCATTGTATCTTCTATTATAATCGTGTATGTAACCTCATATGCAATTAAAATAATATGCATTACCCATAAGAAAATCTTAGCGTTTGTTTTTTCTTCTTTAGCTGATAGAAAACTCTCTTCCACTTCAACACCCCTTCAAAAGAATACCATTTATTATAATAAATGATTTTCATAGACAAACAAAGATAAATTGAACAAATGAGGAAAATCAATCCATAGATAATATACTTCTCCAGACCATATGTAAGCATAAAAACCATGAACAATAATACGTATAGTATGGGAGGTGCTTTATATGGATAGTCGGGAAAATAAGAAGATAGAACAGTTACAATCCTTTACGAAAAACAATGAAGGAAAAGAGATGACAACGAATACGGGTGTCAAAATTTCAAATGATGAAAACTCTTTAACCGCCGGCGATCGTGGTCCTACACTTTTAGAAGATTTCCTTATGCGAGAAAAACTCGCTCATTTTGACCGTGAACGAATTCCTGAAAGAGTCGTTCATGCCCGTGGTTACGGAGCACATGGTGTTTTTGAGCTATATGAATCTTTAGAAGACTTAACAATGGCTCATTTTTTACAAGACCCATCTAAAAAGACACCTATTTTTATTCGTTTTTCCGAAGTTGCTGGATCAAAAGGTGCAAATGAAACGAACCGAGATGTACGAGGGTTCGCTGTTAAGTTTTATACAGAAGAAGGTAATTTCGATTTAGTAGGAAACAACATTCCCATTTTCTTCATTCAAGATGGCATTAAATTTCCGGATCTTATTCATGCTCTTAAACCCGAGCCACATAATGAGATTCCTCAGGGGCAAACAGCACATGATACTTTTTGGGACTTTATCGCCAATAATCAAGAATCAGCTGCGATGATGATGTGGATTATGTCGGATCGCTCAATTCCGAGAAGTTTTCGAATGATGCAAGGATTCGGCGTTCATACATTTCGTTTAGTTAATACGCACGGAAAGTCCCGATTCGTAAAATTCCACTGGAAGCCTAAGCTTGGCGTTCACTCGTTAATTTGGGATGAAGCTCAAAAACTAGGCGGTGCTGATCCAGATTATCATCGCCGTGATTTATGGGAAAATATTAATGCTGGAAACTACCCTGAGTATGAACTTGGCATTCAAATTTTAGAAGAAGAGGATGAATTTAAATACGATTTCGATATATTAGATGCAACAAAAATTTGGCCGGAAGAAGACTTCCCTGTTAAAACCATCGGAAAAATGACATTAAATCGGAACGTTGATAACGTATTTGCTGAAACAGAACAAGTCGCACTGCATCCTGGAAGCATTGTCCGTGGTATTGATTTTACAAATGATCCTCTCTTACAAGGTAGGCTCTTTTCTTATACAGATACACAATTGGCGCGCGTCGGTACAAACTATCAAGAATTACCGATTAATCGTCCGATATGCCCGTTTCATAACAACCAAAGAGATGGTGCTTCTAAATATATAATTGATAAAGGGAAAGTCGCTTACCATAATAACTCCTTAGCTAATAATTCTCCTTACACTGTCCCCGGAACAAAGGGTGGATTTGTTACATACCCTTCTACTGTATCTGGACATAAAACGAGAGAAACAGCTGCAAGTTTTAAAGACCACTTCTCACAAGCCCGCTTATTTTGGAATAGTATGAGTCCCGTCGAAAAAATCCATATTATGCAAGCCTTCTCCTTTGAATTAGGAAAAGTAAAAAGTAAATCCGTTCGCCAACAAGTCGTAAGTATGATTGGTCATATTAGTACCGAATTGGCTACTTTAGTCGCAGAAGCGGTCGGAGCAACAGTACCGAATGTTCAAGAATCAAATGTCACAAAATCATCTCCAGCACTCAGTATGGCGAATACAACATTTAGTCCCAGTACATTACGAGTAGGTGTCATTGTTGCAAACGGGTATGACGGGCAAAACGCACAATCTATGCTTCAGCAATTCAAACGAGTCGGTCTTCAGCCAGTAATTATTTCTGAACGATTAGGTATAGTGCAAGGAACACAAAATGTACAGTGGGAAGTGAATGATACTTTCTTAACAGGATCACCGCTTCTTTATGACGGGCTATTTCTTATTGGTGGAAATCTTGATGATCATTTTCTTAACAAAGCAAGTTCATTTGTCGTAGAATCATATAATCACTTTAAGCCCATTGGCGCTTTTCAAAATGGAACTACTATTATTCAATCTTTAAATATCGAAGAAAAATCTGGCGTTATAACTGAACAAAATCCTACTCTACTTGCGAATGAATTTATTCAGGCAATGACAAAACAGCGCTTTTGGGAAAGAGCCTATTAACACGCATGAGGAGGATATATCATGTTCGTTACAGTGGAAAAAGATGTACATATTTTTGTGCAAGATATGAATCCAGGTCCTGACAGTAAAACTGTTTTCTTCGTACACGGCTGGCCTTTGAATCACCAAATGTTTCAATATCAATTCAATGTTTTACCACAGCACGGGTTTCGCTGCGTCGCCATGGACATTCGCGGAAACGGGCAATCTGATAAACCATGGACCGGTTACACATATGATCGTTTAGCTGACGATATCGCAATTGCATTAGAAGCACTTCAAATAGAAAATGCTACGTTAGTTGGTTTCTCAGTCGGCGGTGCTCTTTCTATTCGATACATGTCACGATATAACGGTCGCCATATTTCTAAACTTGCATTAATCGATGCCGTCTCCCCCTCTTTCGTAAAAAAACAACAATCCCCTTACGGCGTACCGAAAGAACAAGCAGATACCCTTATTAATCAAATGTATGTAAATTTGCCTAAATTTCTAAATGATGTATCTTTATCATTTTTTAATAGAAACTTAGGAGCCGCTACGTTAGAATGGTTTTCTTATCTCGGTATGCAGTCCGCTTCCTATGCTCTCATCAAAATTTTGCAAGCCGCTGCAAACGAAGACGTAACGAAAGACTTAAGTAAAATTAACGTCCCAACAAAAATATTCCACGGTGTTCACGATCAGCTCATTCCTTATAAAAGCGCTGAACTAACAAAAGAGCGAATTAAAAACTCTGAAATATACCCTCTTACAAATAGCGGTCATGGCTCTCCTATCGATCAAGCGGATGAGTTAAATAAAGAACTTATTAAATTTTTAAATTCATAGTTACTTTACAATAAAAAAAGAATTTGCCCTTACGGCAAATTCTTTTCATTAACTACCTTTTTCTATCGATTTAGAAGACACCGGAATGAACAATGATTTATCTATTTCCTTCTTTTCCTGTCTTTGTTCATATGGCTCTTTCTTTGTCTTTTTATACATAGAATATAGACTACCACCTTGCTCTTTCTTTATTCCTTTGATCATCATATGTAAAACGAATATAGAAACAGTAAAGAATAGTAGTGGCGCAATGACAATCCATGGTGCTGCTAAAAATTCATTTTTGTATAGACCAATTAAACCCGCCCATTCATTTGTAAGTGAATATGGTTTCCCCGTATCATAATCTACACCTCGTCCTCCAATTAAAATCCCAAAGAACGACAAATGAATTAATAACGTAAATAATTGAACAAACTGCTGTAAAAAAAGAACGACAAGAATTTCTTTTAGATACAACCATATATGCTTTCTAATAATCCGAAACTTTGAAGCTCCTAATATTTTCGAAGTTGTAACAAATTCATTTTTCATAAATAAATTGATTTCTTGATTCACATAAAGAATAACAGCTGGCAACAGCGCAAAACAAAGAACAGTAAACTGCTTTATAATAATATCCATATTAAATCCAGTTAATTGACTGTGCAACATGATTGGAAACATCCACAAAATCGCCCATAGCACTGTCGGAATAAAGAAATACACTTTACATACTTTTTGAAATAAATTTTGTACTATAGATGGTGTATGAGCTAATACTACACCTAATATAGTGCCTAGAAACACTTGAACAACACATACACCAAATACAAATAAAATTGTAAACTTTGCACCTACTAGTAATTGAAAAAACAAGTTAAAACCGTTACGATCTGTACCGAGTGGTGGTATTGTAAGCGGACTAAACGGAGCTGCAGCAACAACATCCCCATTCGCATCTTTTAGCCAGATTGTCTTACTCATATATAAATCCTTACCAAACCATGTAATAAGATAACTAATTACAACAATCCCTATAAAGAAGAGAACACCACACAAAAAACGTTTGGAGCGAAAGTTTCTATATATCATGAGAAGCCCCTCCTGTAATACGATTCACTCGGTAATGGATAATAGCAAATAAAATATAGAATGGTACAAATAATAAAAGAATCCACCATGCCATCGTTAAAGGATTTAAAGAGCCTGCCCTTATTAAGAAAGACATATATCCCGTAATATTAAAAGCTCCCTCTACCATTAAAAGACTTGAAATCATGAACAAAAACAACGGCTGCAAGTGATTTAATAGATGGTACATAATATTACGTAATAAATGAACATACAGTATATATTTATTACTAAATCCTTTTGCACGAGCAAATTCCACATAAGGCTTATTCTTCTCTTCCATTAAAAATAAAACGATAACACGGAAAAAATGAAGAGTTGGAACAATCGTCATACAAAGAATAGGTAAGACATATGCACGTTCATCATTAAACGCATAAATAGTAACGAAGCGATATCCTGTCTGTTTATAAATCCATACAACAAATAATTGCAAACTAAAAATTAATAACAAATCTGGAACTGATTCTATTAAAATTAAACAACTCTCAATCCACTTCTTAATTTTAGAAGAAACTAATAAGTATACGAATGAAAGACCAATTGAAAGAATAATTGTTAAACAAGTAGCGATTAAAAGAATAGTCATAGAATACGTATACGGTTCAATAATTCGTTCAAAAAAGGGAATTGACTGCATAGTGTTCGTATCAATATGTGCAATCTCCTTTGGAGAAGCTAACCTCTGTAAATATGTAATAAAATCAAGCTTATTTCCTAGAAACAAATAGAATGGTACGTAGCTCACAGTAAGAATAACTGCGATACTAATGATAAACTCTGTTATTTTCTCGCCCCAAAAACTTTTCAATATCCCACCTCTTTTTTTAAAATTACCATACAGTTTAATTATAACTGATTTTTCTGAAATTTTAATATATACCTGAATAAAAAAACTCTTAGCAATTTTAAAGAGTTTTTTACGCATTAAACAAATTATCCAATTATATACTAAATGAAAAATTCACACACTTCTCACAAATCAATCAATAAAACGATTCTATTTTAATTTATACTAAATGTACAAGTAATACTCCCTAAACCCAGCTTGTCTGGTTACCCCGTTAAATACTATGAAAAAAGAACTTGTATCGTATACAAGTTCTTTTTTGTCGCCTATTTAAATAATATCTCCTTACTATATTGCTTTCCAACGAGTAAGTCATATTGAATAAGCTCATATTGCTTTAACATTTCTTTTTGTTTCGCTGTTAAACTTTTTATTACTTCTCCGTCTTTTCCTATCTTCAATTCGTCACGAAGTACGGGAATTTCTTCATATAACTTCGATAAAAATTGATAGAACGGTACCTTATTTAATCCAGCATAATCAAGGACAAGATTTGAAAAATAAATTGGACTTACTAAACCTAAATTGTCATTTGATATATTAAAATTTGCATACATTAATAATGGCGTTTGCGCCATCGCTAATCGTTCACTTGGCGTTTTTTCATTCGTTATATAACCCGTCTCTTTATAAAGAGATTTATTTGTTCCTAGTGATGGGAGATGGTCTCCAAAGAATACTAATAATGTAGGTCTATCTAAATTATCTAGCTCCTCTATTAAATATTGAAGAGCTTCATCTGAACGTCTTAAGCCTTCTGTATAAGTCTCCAATTCAGCCTTCGATTCTTCATTTTCTAAACCACTAATCTCTATTTGATTTTCGCCAAATCTTCCTTCTGTAAATGGAAAATGATTTTGCATTGTAACCGCATGAATAAAAGTAGGTTTCTTTTGCTTCTCTAATTCAGCTATTATCTCTTTACTCATAGATAAATCGCTAATATAGTCTCCATCAACTTCTACATTTTCCATCGTATCTTGTGCATTAAACTTATCAAATCCTAACACTTTATATACATCATCACGTTTAAAGAATGAGCGACCGAACGAATGAATTGCGCTTGTGTAATACCCTTCTTTTTTCAACGCTCGAGGAATAGATGGAATTTCTATCTTATTTGTAACGACTTGCTGATATGGTATAGATCCAGGTTTTAACAAACTCATTGAATAACTCGTTAACGCCTCAAATTCAACGTTCGCAGTATTTCCTCCAAATGCCGGCGAAATAGCTTGTCCACCCGGAAAACTTTCTATATACTGATGTAAATTCGGTAAAGGATCTTCACTAAAGGAAAGATTCGTTAATTTCGTTGGATCCCAAAACGATTCACTCATTACAAAAATAATATTTGGTTTCTCTTTTTGTTTCTGCGCCCCTATGTTGCTACCATATTGTTTCTTTATGTCATTTGCTATTTGAAGCATATTTTCTTTTGAATACTCTTTCGGCTTTTCAATAACTGTTGTATCTAGATTACTTATAAAGCCTAACACAAAACCATTCGAAGCATAATTTTCATTTTGATCCCACAAAACGAACTCTATACCTGACTTTTGAAACCATTTATTCATAAACGTATTCGTAAAATTACAATACACATATAAAATAAAAACGGATCCTATTATAAATAGAACTCGTACGCCTGCATGAACTTTTACATTTTGAATATACTTCCTCACATACATACCCGCCAAAATACAGACAACAACACTTACAATAACGAGAAGAATATAACCCCAACTAAAGTAATCCATTACCATTGGTATAACAGATTGCATATGTCCAATCTGTGTAAAATCAGAAGGATATAGTGGATCTCCCCTAAAAACAATTTTGAAGTGATTTACAATAGCCAAAATAATTAGCAAAATGCTTGTCAAAATAGTACTCAAAAAAACTTTCCCAAGCACGTTATACACCAAAACATATATCGCATAAATTACAATTAAACTAAATATAAACTGTGCGTTATAATTGTAAATCCAATTCAGTGTATTTACGAGATTCATATTATTTTGCGTGAAAATAAAAAGCAGAGTAACCACGTGCGCTACTAAAAACATTCTAATATAAATCCTAATAATCGGTTTAAATTTGTTAACTATATCTTTATTCAAATACGCAACATACAATAGTACAATCCACATCAAAATTATCATTATACTTAAGACAATTTTTTGATTTAAAATATCTTTCATCGTATCTAAACTAAAACATTTTAAAATCAAGAAAAGTGTGGGTACTACATATAGGGTTACTAGGCCACTTAACATCGCTGAAATTAATATACTTCTTCTTGGCTGATGAAATGAAAAATTATACCTCAATTCATTCCCTCTTTTCTGTTTATTAATTTCACCCCGCACCGTAAAAACAGTTCCTATTAAGATAACATACTTTCATGCATTTCGTCTTCACACTGGATTCTACTATAACTTTAGTTTCTTAATTCTCCCTTAATAAATAGGGGAATTTTGGGATATAAACTATTTATTCTTAAAAACCTAAATTCCTTCATTCCACTTTATGATATAATAACTATGTTTTGGAAAACCTTAATACTATTAGGGTTTTATCATGAAAATACGAAAGAAATAATAAAAAAGGGGATGCTCATTTTTGCTAAATAAGTTTAAAAATCTACCTAAAGCGGTATATGCAATTTTGGCGCTTTCTTTCCTACTGCACGTTTTTTGTCTAGTAAAACAGCCAGGATTAGATGGAGAGTTAGTCAAAGTAACATATGGCGCAAATGATGCCTTTAACTATTCGTTAACAGCCGAACAATTATTAAAACATGGTGTATTTGGCTATGTTTATTTAGAACCTAGTGAAGTGCCTGGAAAAAATGCATACATCACACCAGGTCAGCCGCTATTATTAGCTGGCGCCATGATTATTTCTGATGTTACATCACTTCCTTACTATTACGTGGCAACTGTCATTAATATGATACTGAACCTCGGCACAGTGTTATTAGTATTCTTAATAGGAAAAGAGTTATTTGAAAAGAATATTTATGGAATTGTCGCAAGTATTTTATATGCTATTTATCCAAGTAACTATACATACTTCCGTACATTACTAACAGAAGTTCCTTCAATATTCTTATTATCATTAAGCGTGTATGTATTTGTTCTCGCATGGAAATACAATAAAACAAAATTCCATATATGGTTTGGAATTGTTGTTGCTATTTTACTTATGTTCCGTCCAAACCCAGCTCCAATGATGCTTATTCCTGTCCTGGTCGTCTTGTTCACATATGGATTTAAAGACTCCATTCGAATTGGATTATTATGGATTATTGGTCCGTTCCTTATTATCGGGGCCTGGGTTGTCCGTAACTATTTAGCATTCAATCAATTTATCTTATTCTCAACGCAAGGTGCAGACCCATTAATTGCCGGTGCAGATCCATTTAACAAAATTGGCTATGAAAATGTAGTTAATCAAATGAAAGCTCAAGGCTTAGATGATAAAGAGGCATACGCAAAAGATTTAATCAAAAATGGATTTAAAACGGACTTCACATACTGGTTCTCTTGGTTCACTGTCGGTAAAACAATTGAATTATTCAAAACAGCTCCTGCTGTAGACCAATACCGTATTCATAACTTTATACAAATGTGTCATAGAGTCTTTATCATCGGTACATTCTTGAGCAGCTTCTGCTTCATGCTAAATTCATTTAAACATAAACGCGTTATGATGCTAGTAGCAAGTTCTATTATTTACATCATCTTCTCTAACTTATTCTTAGCAATTAATCGCTACGGATTTTTCATTAACCCTCTTATGTGCTTAATTCTTGCATATGGGTTAGTTTACGCTGTGCAGAAGCTTCCATTTTTCCGCACTAGCCAAGCATAATAAAAAAGAGGTCGTCCAAAGATGGACGACCTCTTTTTTATTTACCCAACACTTTGAACACGGCCAATTTGTCCATCTTGTAATCGAACTTTAATTCCGTACGTATGTGTTTCCGTGTTTGTTAAAATATCTTTCACAACACCGCTCACAGTTTTACTATAATCTTTATCTAATTGGATAACTACATGGGAACCGACCGAAATTTGTGATTTTGTCGGCTTCCCACCCGTTGCTTGTGTTGTTTTTTCTTGTTTCTGTGTTCTCTCTTGTTGTGCAGACTGTTGTTGCTGAATCTTCTGCTGCTCTTGTACACGTCTTTGCTCTTCTTGTTTACGTTTCTCTTCTTCTACTCTTTGTTGTTCTTCTTGCTTACGTTTCTCTTCTTCTACT
The DNA here is from genome assembly GCF_001884135.1 of Bacillus nitratireducens. GTDB lineage: Bacteria > Bacillota > Bacilli > Bacillales > Bacillaceae_G > Bacillus_A > Bacillus_A nitratireducens. Next base: position 50,315 of record NZ_MAOC01000004.1, read on the forward strand.
CTTTGTTGTTCTTCTTGCTTACGCTTTTCTTCTTCTACTCTTTGCTGCTCTTCTTGTTTACTTTCCTCTTCTACCCTCTTATCTTCTTCAACCTTCTTCTCATCTATTTTCTGTTCTTCCGTTGCCTTCAGCTTGTCCTCTTCATCTTTACAAGCTGTTAAAACAACTACACATAAGCCCGTAAGTAAAAATAATAATAATTTCTTTAACATTAAAAAATCCTCCTATATATACATTACAAATAATGACCTTTAATAGAATAACAAATATGTATGAACCCATTTGTCGTAATTTGTCGTATACATTGGATTTCCCATGTAACACTACATGCTACAATTGGAAAAAAGGGGGACAATATGAATACACATATAATCTCGTTTCCATAAATCATGTTCCTCATTATTTATTTCATACTATATGTTCCATTCTTCATTCAAATTATTTCTCACAAGCCGTTAGAACTTGGATTGTTTTCTCATACCCTTATCCTCTTTTCCTTTTTAGCAATTACCATTTTTAATTATAAAAAGAAACAAATAATCTTTACTATAATTTTTGCAAGTGCGGTTTTACTTGTCGGCACAAGTTTCGGAAAACTATTATTATTATAGAAAAGAACCTGTCATATGACAGGTTCTTTTCGTTATTTATTAAGATAGGATGATTAGTATGTTTACTATACAAGAGGAAGCATCCATATTTTCCAAATGATACTTACAATTACTATAAGTACAAAATCAAACAAATCTAATCTCGGACCCTTTTTCATAGTCATATCTAGCCACATATGAACCAATTTCAACCTTTTGTATTTATGAATATTTTTCTTTGCGAATCGGTAAATGAGCACTTGCATGATATAAATTCCAGTTACGCAAATAAACAATAAGATGAGAAATTCAACCACGAAATTCCTCCTATTTTTGAAGCGCTTTTTCTACTATATGGTTCTTCAAAACCCATTCCTCAAACTGAGCACTTCCAAATTCCCAGCTCAAATCACGAGCATGTACAGAAAAAACGTAATAACCAGCATATTCGTCCATAAACATCCCTGCCTCTACATCATCTTTCTGGATACCGTATACTCCGAAATTAAAATATACATCCCATACGTCTTCATGCTTCCTCTTATAAGCAATCGATTCCATATCACCTTCAGCTCCGAAATAATCAAGATGCAAATGAACGCTATCGTCGTATTCATACTCCATTTTATCACCCCTTATATTTGTACTTCTTTACTATCCAAAAAATTCCTGCTATCTCTACTCACATATGGGCACTTACCTACATATTATGCTTGTAGATTGACTTCTAGGAGGTGTCATATAGTGAAAAAATTAATTACCGTTTTTTGCATCATGTTACTAGCTGTTTTCACATTCGTTGCTTGTAGTAGTACAAAGGATAGTACGAAAGAACAAGATCAAAAAATTCGCGTTGGCGAAGTTACCCACTCTCTTTTCTACGCACCATTATATGTTGGAATTGAAAAAGGATTTTTTAAAGATGAAGGTTTAAATATTGACTTACAAACAACAGCTGGCGGAGATAAAACGATGACCACCCTTTTATCCGGCGGAATTGATATTGCGCTTGTTGGTTCAGAAACGTCCATTTATGTTCATCAACAAGGAGCAAAAGATCCTGTCATTAATTTTGCCCAACTTACACAAACAGATGGCACATTTTTAGTTTCTCGTAAAAAATTAGATTCTTTTAATTGGAATGACGTAAAAGGCGTTACATTTTTAGGACAGCGTAAAGGCGGCATGCCACAAATGGTTGGAGAATACGTTTTGAAGAAAAATGGCATTGATCCACACAAAGATACAAACTTAATTCAAAATATTGAGTTTGCTAATATTGCAAATGCCTTTTCATCTGGTACGGGAGAATTTGTACAGCTCTTTGAACCGACTGCAAGTATACTGGAAAAAGAGGGAAAAGGTTATATCGTCGCGTCTTTTGGAGCTGAATCTGGCACTGTTCCGTATACAACGTTTATGGCAAAAGAAAGTTTCTTAAAGAAAGATAAAGCTGCTGCTGAAAAATTCACGCGCGCACTATATAAAGCGCAGCAATGGGTTGATACTCATAGTCCAGAAGAGATTGCCAATGCTGTTTCACCACTATTTAAAGACACTTCAAAAGACATTTCAGTGAAAGTAATTGAGCGCTACAAAAAACAACATTCTTATGCGACAAATCCATTATTAGATGCTTCTGAATGGAAACAGCTCCAAACGATTATGAAAGAATCTGGGGAATTACAAAAAGAAGTTCCACATGAAACGCTCGTCAATACAAAAATTGCCGAAAGCGTTATTAAGAAATAGAGGCGAAGTGTATGAGCTTTTTACAAATACGTAACGTTTCTCACTGCTTTTTTGCAAAAGAAAATGCCAAACTTATTCTTGAAGATATGAGTTTACAAGTAGAAGAAGGAGAGTTTATTTCTATTCTTGGTCCGAGTGGTTGCGGAAAAACAACACTCCTCTCCATCATTGCAGGGCTACTTGATCCAATTGAAGGTATCGTATTTTTAGATGGTAAACCGATTACAACTAAGACCCCATCAATGGGCTATATGCTCCAGCAAGATTACTTGTTTCCATGGAAAACAATTGAAGAAAACATTATGCTCGGACTTCATATTCGGAAGATTTATGACGAATATACGAAAGAACATACATTAAAGCTTTTGCAACAAGTCGGTCTGCATGATATAGAACAGCAATATCCTCGCGAACTATCCGGCGGTATGCGCCAACGTGCAGCACTCGTTCGAACGTTAGCGACCGATCCAAAAATTTTATTGCTGGATGAACCATTTTCCGCACTCGATTATCAAACAAAGTTAAAACTAGAAGATCTCGTCTTCACATTATTACGTAACTATAAAAAAACATCTCTACTCGTGACACACGATATTGAAGAAGCAATCGCGATGAGTGATCGTATTTATTTACTGCAGGCGAACCCTGGAAAAATTGCAAAAACGTTCATTGTCCCAGAAAGTATTCGTTCCTTATCACCGTTAGAAGCACGCCAACACCATGACTTCCCATCCCTCTTCCAAGAAATATGGAAGGAGTTGGAACGACTTGGATAATATAAAACAACTACATGAACAGTTTCGGAAAAAAGAACGCAGGCGCGCATGGTTAGCACGTTCTTTACAGCTTTTACTGCTAATCCTCTTTTTTGCACTATGGGAAATAGCTAGTAAAAAGGAGTGGATTGATCCTTTACTCTTTAGCTCCCCTTCGAGCATTTGGGATCTCTTCTTAACGAAATGGATTGACGGTTCACTTTGGATTCACATATGGACGACATTACTGGAAACCGGAGTAGGTTTTATTCTCGGAACTGTACTCGGAGCTATTATTGCTACCTTCCTTTGGTGGATGCCACTTTTAGCCCGCGTACTTGATCCTTATCTCGTTGTCCTAAATGCAATGCCAAAAGTTGCACTCGGCCCAATTATCATTGTTATTTTTGGTCCAAACATTTCATCTTCTATCGCAATGGGAGTAATCATCTCCATCATCATTACCATTCTCGTTATTTACAGCGCATTCCAAGAAGTCGATTCCAACTATATAAAGGTCATGGACACATTTGGCGCAAATAAATGGCAATGCTATACGCACGTTATTCTCCCTTCATCTTTCCCTGCAATTATTTCAACATTAAAAGTGAATGTTGGCTTATCATGGGTCGGTGTTATTTTTGGGGAACTCCTCGTTTCTAAACAAGGACTTGGCTATTTAATTAGCTATGGATTCCAAGTCTTTAACTTCACACTCGTCTTGCTCAGTGTATTGCTCACTTGCTTCCTCGCAACTCTTATGTATGTATTTGTCGAGGCGTTTGAAAAACTCCTTATCGGAAAACGAAAAAAAAGCTGACTTAGAGCGATACGCCAGAGTCAGCTTCTTTCTTTTATCTTTTATCGCACATTTTTGATTCATTTGTAACGTTTCCATTCGCAACCGTAACTGTATGGAAACAATCTTTCACACGTACTGTAACGACATTATCTTTTCGATCAATAATATGATAATCATTAAACTCCTTATTTAATGCACTACGAATTTGCTCTCCTTCAAAAATCGGAAAACCGTGAGACATTACCCAAATGAGACCAGCAACCGCAAGAATCGTTTTCATACGCTTCATTACCTCCTCGAGAGTAAACTTATAGCCCCTATAATATGCGCATTATAATTGTGTCTAATTTGTGACATTTTTATACTAATTCTATTTTAAAGCTTCAGTTCCTTCTTCTTTTTTTAAAAAGACAGAATTTTCAATTTTATAAATATAAAGAAACGCAAAGAAGTAAAATTCTTCACGTTTTCCCTTGGCTAACATATATCGAACACATCAATCGCCTTCGTGTCCACTTTGTTGTTCTATCGTTTTCGAAACATCATATAATCCTGCTAACACTTCCGCTCTCATTTTCACAAGTTCAGGGAATTGATAGAAGAAAGCAATTTTTTTATATTTTAATTCTGATCCTTCTTTCACCTTTTTTGAATCTTGTAATATAAACGCTGTAAATGTATCCGCAATATCCTCTGCTACATTTGTCGTTCCATACAGTGAAACAAACTCATCATGCTTTTCCTTAAAGAATTCAATTTGAGCTTCTTCGCTTTCTTCCACTTTCTTCTCTGTCCACTCCTGCTCAATTGGTTTCCAGAACAAATTATGGAATTGATTTATATAAGAGCTCTCCTTCGCACATCCTTCTTGTAAGAAAAGCGATTTACATTTATTTTGGTATGATGAAATATCTTTATCTTCTTCAAAAGCCTTTAAGTACTTTTCATTTACTGGTATTTGTTTATGCCCCAGCGTCAATACGTGAGCCGTCTCATGAATTAATGTTTTCATCACTTGATCAATATTTACTGCAGAATCAAGCGTATCTAAACTAAGAACCCACTCTTTCGGATACTCCATACTTGGCATAACATGAGCCACAATTCCATCGTATCCATCCGTTACCATATCAAACTCTTTTATGTCAGTACGATACTTAGCTGGAATAAGAGTACTGTACATATCCCATAACGACTGATGATACCCTCTATCTTGACGTTGTATCAGCACCTCTTCTTTCGCTTCTTTATCTTCAGCGAAAGCCTTATTCAATTGTTTGCGATCTAGTTTATCGAAATAAGGGTCTACAATTTCATCACCATCAATATAATAAGAAGCTAAAAAGAAATAATTTTCATCATCCTCTTTTTTCATTTCCGCTTCTTTCATATCATTACTTGAACTTCCTTCTAAATCATAATCCTCTAGTACTTCAAGTTCTGAAAGTCCATCTATCTTTTTATATACTTTCTGAAGCTTATTATCGCCTATTTGTGTGCATTCTTCTGTCGTTTCGCATACATCTTTTTTCTCTCTTTTCGAAGTTTGCTCCGCCATATCACATCCAGCCACTAAACCAATTGAAATGATAAAACAAACTAATTTCCCATATAGTTCTTTCATTTGCCCCTCCGTCATTACAGCCTACAAAAATATGATAATCATTTTCCAACGAATATGCGATAATTATTTATAAAAACTTTGAGGAGGTTACATATGATTCGTGCGGTGCTATTCGATTTGGATGGGACACTATTAGATCGGCATCAATCTTTAGAGCGATTTATTCATGACCAATACAATCGCTTTTCCCTTCACTTTACGAACATTGAACAAGCCGAGTATTGCTCTCGTTTTCTTGAACTCGATAATAATGGATATACGTGGAAAGATAAAGTATATGCTACTCTCCTTTGCGAATACAACATTACTACTTTAACACCAGAGCAACTGCTGTATGACTACATTACAAACTTTCAACATCACTGCACTCCTTTCCCAAACATGCATGAATTACTTCAACGACTAACGCAGCAAAATATAAAAATCGGCATTATTACAAACGGCTTTACTGATTTCCAAATGAACAACCTTCGAGCACTAAACATACATACGTATACAAACATAATTCTTGTTTCAGAAGCGGAAGGAATTAAGAAACCACACCGAGAAATTTTCGAACGTGCTTTGCAAAAGCTAAATGTTAAAGCAGAAGAATGTCTTTACGTTGGAGATCACCCAGAAAACGATGTGCTTGGTTCTGAACAAGTAGGGATTCTTGGCGTTTGGAAGAGAGATTTATTTTGGGGTGACTTTGAACATTCACGTGTGGTAGATAATTTATTAGAGGTTCTTTCGTTTTTAGAGGCGGAGATAACGTGAAGGCTAATAATCAGTGGGAGTTTACGGGCAGCAGGGCTTCCCACCTAACTTTTTGGCTCTAGCCGAATTTTGAGGTGGGAGTTTTACTGCCCGCAAATAGTGGGATAAAAACAAGGCAATAGTAAATGAAATTTTATGAGCGATTTTTCGAATTTATCGGCGATTCGACAAGGCGTGTCGACTTACCGACAAAAGCTGACAAACAAAAAAGAGGCCATTTTTCAAGACGCCTCCTCTTCCTTTATTATTCATATACTGTAAACTGCGGTTTACTCGGATGATCTTTAACAAGTGCATCGTCTGGAAATTTTGAGACCTTTTGATATAGGGCAATGTCACCAATACAACCTGCTGTTAGTAGAATCCCTAAAAATGAGAGTGCTTGAAAATTCATAGCTAATCCCAATACAATTGGTAAAATTCCAGTTGGTAAAAACGGAAGCATTAACACTTTCTTCATTTGCTTTACTGTAATCACCTGTTTAGAATGAGCATATGCAACACCTAATTTCCAATTGACGCCCCATTTTAGTTCACTCCACGGAACACCTCCGATATAGCGAAACCCTATTAAATGTATCGCTTCATGAATACAAACGAGAACAATCATTGCGCTAATAAAAAGAAACACAGTTGGTAACGTAATTTCAACTTGAATCCCGCCTGAAAGAAGTGCATGCAAAAAACTAATTCCAAATGCCAAAACAAATATTATAAGAAATGCATATAAATTTAATTTAACCATCGAAACAGCAACAGTCGTTTCTTTTCCTTTATCCATCTTTCCCCTCCTAAAATGTAAATATATATTTACAAAATTGTATAATACACCCAAAAATATGTAAAGATATATTTACATTTATTCTTAAACACAAAAAAAGAAATCGGCCATTTTACTTCGTAAAACAGCCGATTTCTTCTATATGTTTCATCGTACGCGCTAATACATCATCGCGCATAATAAAGCTAAATTTTCTATCCGTTTTAATGTTATCAGGAATGTCTGTTAATAAAACAGATCCTTTCGTTTCTTCGTAATGCGTATGTGCTTCTACCGCACTAATTGTTGCAAAATAAATGTTTTTAATGATTATTTTGTCTTTTCCGGATACTTTATATTGTCCTAAGTAAGTTAAATCAGAAACTATGCCGCCGGTTTCCTCATGAACTTCTCGAACTGCCGCTTCTTCCGGTGTTTCCCCGAGTTCTACTTTACCACCTGGAAATTCAAGACCGCGGCGTAAATGATGTGTTAATAACCATTGATCCCCGTACCGGCATACAACCCAAACATGCTTTGGCTCAGGAGAAAATGGGTAACGTTCAAACGATAATTGTACAGTGTTGTGGTAATAATCTTTAAATTTGTACATGCCATTACTCCCCTATTGATGGTTACAAGCTTTCCCTACCACAAATTGTAGCATATTCTCGCTTTTCTGCATAATATTATCCAATTATAATCCATTGATTATTCCCATTTGCGCGACTAATTCTTTCGTTTCATGATTTCCTAAATCATAAATCATTTTATATGCTTCTTGTAGTTGTTCATCATATCGATCATTATTTGAATCATGATGATACTCAACGAATGGAACGTGGGAGCGTACAAACGAACCTAGATCTTCTTCATATGCTTGATCAAAATACTCTCTTAACTTTGTAATTTCCTCGTCACTTGCATAAATTTCAAAGTTATACGTGTCCGCCGTCTTCACTTGTGAAATTTGACCATTTCCAACTGATATATAATATGTTTTTTTATTCTCCATGTAACACCCTTCTTTCATCCTTTTATTTTCTATTGTTTTCATCAATTACAAAATTATGTAAAATAAAGAAAAGGAGGGATTTTATGCTCAAAATATTAGTTATCGGCATTATAATCGTACTGATCGTATTAGTACTCTCCGTCATGACGATTAATAAAGGCTATGCATATAAACATTCTGTTGATAATCCCGAAGATAACCCTTACTCGAAAAATAATAAGGAGGACTCATAGTATGCTTCGTATACTTCGCATCGTAATCGCACTCACTGTGATAATTATGTCGGCAATTGGGCTCTATACAGGTCAAAATAGCTTTTTACCACTTTCACAATTTCTATTAGGAGCTTTAATGTTTCTCATCGCAATTGAACAAATAAAGAAAAAGGATTCAGGAACCGGATTTATTTGTATTGCTGCTGGGGCTTTCTCTTGGATTGTCCTCATCATTACCTATATCAAATAGAAGGAGGGGCCTTTATGTTAAAAGGAGTTCGAATTACTTTTTCACTTATCGCTTTATCTATCGCAATCTATAGTTTTATTAGTGGTAACAGAGACATTATGCCTTACATGTTCATTTTCTTAGGGGCTATGGCTTTCACTATAGGTGTAGAAGAAATAAAAAAACATAGACAATCTAGCAACATACTTGCTTTCATGGCTGGAGCTGGTGCTTTATTAATTGGATTCTCAGAACTATTTCGTTAAATAGTCTATTGAAAGGAGGTATACAACGCTAACTAGATTACGGATTTTTCTCATGCTTTTCATGCTCCTCATACTCTCCCTTTGCACTTATTCTCTTATTACCGATAATTTCACAATTCTCCCATACATACAATTTACTTTCAGTTGTTTCTTTATTCTTATGGGAATTAATGAACTGAAATCCGGACGGAAATCAATGAGTATCCCGTATTTTTTCGTTTCTAGTCTTATGTTCTTCGTTTTAATATCGATCTACTTTCGCTAAAGGTAACATGTACTTTTAATCACCTATTGACGATTATTTTCACCAATTTTTCTTTTTCGGACAGGTAATACATTCGAGGACAATAAAAAAACGAAAAAGGTGGAGAATAGTATGCTAAAAACCTTTCGCATTATATCCGCTCTTATCGTCATCGCTCTCGCTCTATCCGGAATGTTTACAAACGCGCTTATTACAATGCCTTATATGCTCATCGCCTTATCTATTATGGCTTTCATCATGAGCGCAGAAGAAAAACAGAAACAAAAGAAAGTACATAGTACACTCTCCTTCTTTTCCGGCATATTCACTTTAATCGTTGCTGTTATTATTATTTTCTCTCGATAACTATCTCTTTCTACTAAGGAGGGCTAAAATGCACATTAGACAAATACAACTCATCATCGTTTTTATTACTTTACTTCTATGTTTATACAGCGCATTTACAATGAACTTTCAAATCTTTTCACCTATCATTTCGTTCCTCTTTAGTTTATATGGCATTTTAGTAGGAGTTGAGACGATTCAAAAACAGCAAAAACAAATTGGAACTATTAGCATCGGTTTAAGTCTTTTTACGATTGTTTTTGTTAGTCCATTTATGCTGTTCTTCTAAAGGAGGATTATATGTTAAAAAACATTCGAATTATACTAGCAACGATTGCCCTCATTCTCGCCCTACTTAACCTCTTTGCAAACTTCTCTATGCTTTTACCATTCGTATTTATCCTTTTAAGTATTATGTTTATCCTTTTTGGAATTGATGAAGTAAAACAACAGCAAAAAGCTAAAGCATTTGTTTATTTTCTCAGTTCTGCCTTTATTTTATATGTTGGGGTGTCTAGTATACTTCCATAAAAAGAAGAGCAAGTTTTCTCTTAGTAAAATAAAAAAACTGCCCTTTCACAGGCAGTTTTCCTTTTTATCCCTCTATTTGTAGGCAATAAGACTCTCACCCACTGATTAAAGTATCATTTTATCCAAACACTTTCTCAAGTTCATCTTTATCTTGGCTCAACCAGAAGTTCATTAAGCGTTGTGCTCCTTCTAAATCGTGAAGCTTCGCTTGGCCACACTGTGTTTCATTTGCAGCTGGAATTTCTGTAATTTGAACCGCATCTTTTAATGTTAGTTCTAATAAATCAATGATTTCACGAACTGTCGGTGTCCCGCTTACTACAAGATAATACCCTGTTTGGCAGCCCATCGGTGAAATATCGATAATATCAAAATGCGGATAACGATCAATATATTTACGTAAATTAAATGCTAATAAATGCTCTAACGTATGAATAACATCTGGTTTCATTGCTTGTTTATTCGGTTGGCAAAAACGAATATCAAATTTATTTACAATACCGTCACTACCTACATTATGGACTCCGCAATGTCTTACATAAGGCGCTTTTACAATTGTATGATCTAATTCAAAGCTTTCTACTGATGGCATATAACATCTCTCCCGCTTTTAATTTAATTCCGTTATATCCAATATGATATAACGGAAATCGACATTAGTAAAGAATTATGTACGGTCGTGCTATAATACTTTAAGACTATGCTGAAAAGGAGACCATTATGAAACAGATTTTTATCGGTATTATACGCTTTTATCAAAAGTTCATTTCTCCAATGACACCACCAACATGCCGCTTTCATCCAACTTGTTCTCATTATGGATTAGAAGCGTTTCAAAAACATGGTGCACTCAAAGGATTTTGGCTTACATGTAAGCGTATATTAAAATGCCACCCTTTCCATCCAGGAGGATTTGATCCTGTCCCAGATAAAAAGGATGACAAAGTAAATTCTTAATTGTCGTAACCATTCACAACTAAATCTAATTTTCCTGTGTCAGGATCTATAACAAGACCGTGAACAGGTACTTCTTCAGGAAGTAACGGATGGTTGCGAAGTATTGATACGCTATGTTCTACACTTTCTTCTACACTAGAGAATCCTTGTAGGAATCTTTCTAAATCGATTCCAGAATAACGAAGTGTATCTAATTTCTCTTCTGTAATACCGCGCTCTTTCATCTTCTCGATTGTACTGCTCGCTTGAATTTTAGCCATACCGCAATCATGGTGGCCAACTACACAAACTTCATCAGCACCAAGTTCGTATACAGCAACTAAAATACTACGCATAATACTTCCGAATGGATGTGAAATAACAGCACCTGCTACTTTAATAATTTTCACATCACCGTTACGCATATTCATTGCTTTCGGTAATAGTTCAACAAGACGTGTATCCATACAAGAGATAATTACCATTTTTTTATTTGGAAATTTTCCTGTTTCATACTCTTCGTATTTTTTCTCTTCAACGAACTTTTCATTGTATTGTAAAATCTCTTCTAATGACTTCATAGTTAAAAACCCTCTTTTCTCTCATTTACACTACATATATAGTGTACCAAAATATGAAAAACTCAAAAAGGATATTGTTTTATTGTAAAAGCAATATATTTTCAGATAACCGCCATAATTCTTTCAAAATATACACACAGCTTTGTAACAAGTCACACATACTTTACTTCTATTCTCACTATAAACTAACTGTAGATAATGTAAAAAGGAGTGAATATTTATTATGTCCGACGTTCTGTTACTGAGTCGTTTTCAATTTGCAATTACTATTTTTTATCACTTTTTATTTGTACCTTTGACAATCGGACTTGTTATTTTAGTGGCATGTATGGAAACTCAATACGCCCGCACATTGAATCCAACATATCGCAAAATGGCAAATTTCTGGGGGAAATTATTTACAATTAACTTCGTAATGGGGATTATAACCGGGATTACGATGGAATTCCAGTTTGGCACAAACTGGTCTGAGTACTCCAAATATATGGGAGATATTTTCGGATCACCTCTCGCAATTGAAGCACTCGTTGCCTTCTTCTTAGAATCTACTTTCATGGGAATATGGTTATTCGGTAAAGACAAAATTTCACCAAAGTTCCGTGCCTTCTGTATGTGGATGGTTGCACTTGGAACAAACATTTCTGCTCTTTGGATTATTACAGCAAACGGATTTATGCAAAATCCTGTTGGCTACGTCGTACGTAACGGCCGCGCTGAATTAAATGATTTCTGGGCACTCGTTACAAACCCATACGCTTGGAATATGTTCTTCCATACTGTAATTGGTTGTTATATTGTCGGTGCTTTCTTCGTTATGGCAATTAGTGCATATCATTTACTACGTAAAAATGAAGTGGAATTCTTCAAAAAGTCATTTAAGTTTGGTTTAATGTTAGGCTTATTCGCCGCAACTGTTACGCCTTTTATGGGACATCAATCCGGTGTATCAGCAGCTAAGTATCAACCAGCAAAAGGAGCTGCTATGGAAGCAGTTTGGGAAACTGGAAAAGGACAAGGTTTCTCAATCATTCAAATTCCTGATGTAAAAAATGAAAAGAACTTTGAACTACTTACAATTCCAAAACTCGGAAGTTTCTTCTATACAAACTCATTTGATGGAGAAATTGTTGGTTTAAAAGATATTCCGAAAGAAGATCGTCCAAACGTTAACCTTGTGTACTATAGCTTCCGCTTAATGGTTGCACTTGGCATGTTCTTTATGGCATTAACTTGGTACGGTTTCTATTTAAACCGTAAAGGAAAACTAGAAAACTCAAAACGTTATTTAAAAATTACAATGTGGTCTGTCTTACTTCCGTACATTGCAATTAACGCTGGTTGGATTGTCGCTGAAGTAGGTCGTCAACCGTGGACAGTTTATAAACTAATGCGTACAGCAGAATCTGTATCACCTATATCAGTTCCACAAATTTGGTTCTCATTAATTAGTTTAATATTGTTCTACACTCTACTCTTAATTGCAGACGTATATTTAATGCTAAAGTTCGCAAAAAAAGGACCAGCTGCATTAGAAGAGCCTGCTACTGAAGGAGGTGCGGCTCATGTCTCATGATATGCTTGCAATCATCTGGTTCGGTTTATGGGGCGTAATTTGGACAGTTTACTTCATTCTTGATGGCTACGCACTCGGTAACGGGATGATTTTCCCATTCGTTGCGAAAGACCGACAAGAACGAAATCAATTACAAGAAGCTATCGGCCCGTTCTGGGGTGGTAATGAAGTATGGTTAATTACAGCTGGTGGCGCAACATTTGCTGCCTTCCCAATCACATATGCAAATATGTTTAGTTACCTATATACACCACTATTTTTAGTATTACTTGCACTATTTGCTCGTGCTGCTGGACTTGAATTTATGCACAAAGACGATTCGCCAATTTGGCAAAAAACTTGTAAATGGGCATTTACAATTGGTAGTTTCCTAATCGCCTTCTTATTCGGTGTTACATTCGCTAACCTATATTACGGACTACAAATTGGAAAAAATGGCTATGAAGGAAATTTACTTAGCTTACTAAACCATTATGGTATTTTAGGTGGTCTATTCTTCACTGCTATATTCGTCGTATCTGGTGCCCTTTGGGTTATGATTAAAACGACTGGTGAAGTATCTGATCGCGCTTATAAAATCGCAAGGCCATTTTCAATGGCAGCTGCTATCATTTTAGCTATCTTCTATGTGGCAACTGCAAATCGCACAAACTTATTCCAAAACTTTACGGAATATCCTGTACTATTCATTCTTCCAGTACTTGCAATGTTAATGAGTGTACTCGCACTTATTATGGTGTACAAACATAAAATCGGCCTTGCATTTACATTCGTTTGCTTAACAATCGCAATGTTTATGACAACTGGCTTTGCAGGTATGTTCCCAAGAATGTTACCATCACGTATTAACGACGCATACAGCACAACGTTATACAACGCAGCAGGTAGTGAATTAAACTTAAAAATTATGTTCTTCGTTGCAATGGTCATGGTACCAATCGTTATTGGATATCAACTTTGGAGCTACAGCATATTTAAAGATAAGATTCATAAAGACTCTGCTAAAGGCTATCACTAAAATGAAAAAGACACTTCGAGCGAAGTGTCTTTTTTCTTATACGTATGATTTTCGATAAGGTGTTACATTTCTAATCTAACAACTATGATAAAGAAGAATCACTAACAGCTCACAGCTCAATTGTATCACAGGGCAAACACATCAATTTATGCAATTTTACATATAAAAATTATAACGTAGATTGAATTACTTGGTCATACACATCGCTATCCATTACATCTGCCGTACTAATACCACTGAATGTCCTCACATTTAATCCGGTATTTGAAGATCCCGATCCGTTATAAGCTTTCGTTTTTTCAATCGGATGTACGTTATATTTATCACCTAAGTTAATTGTCCCGTTACAGTTCTCAATAATAACACCTTCAACAATAGCTGGCATTTTGTCACCTACTTTCGTTTCGTTACTTTTATTTTATGAACATCGCCTACAAAAATAGCATGTTTCAATAAGAAAAAGCACTCAAATTGAGTGCTTTTTCTCTAAGCATTAATGGCAAGTTTGGAGACAGTTGACTTCTTCAAAATTTTATTAGGGGTAATATTTTGAAAAAGAAAGCCTTTCATATGTAGCTTAACAACGCTGGAATATATAGTGAATTGATAATATTTATATGGAAGATTGCTAATGTTTAGTATAGATAGTTTGCACTACATTAATAGTGGAAATTATCTATACTAAGAAACAAAAAGACGCCTTTCAAGAAGACGTCCTTTCCCCTGTTTATATATACCTCATCCCGCTTTTTGTAAACACACACTAGAAAACAGAATCATGAATTGTTACAAGATTGTTAGGTACAAAAAGAGTAGAGGTAACTATTAATATAAAATTCTGCTTTATAGCGTGTATCCACAACTTATATTTTAATCCTCTTCCCTTGAAAATAAACATAATATGCAGAATTACATACCAAAAAGAAAAAGACACTCCACAGAGTGCCTCTTCAACCATTTTACTTTTAATATATCGCCTTGAATACATTTTAACATATGTATCCATATATATTATTAAGAAAATTCAAAATCCTTTTTCTTTCATTTCCAATTATAAAATCATGTAATATAGAATGTATGTCAAATTATTATACAAATTGAGGTGTACTATATTTATGTATTTCGGAATTATTCCTCTTATATTGTTTATTATTTTTCTTATCTCTTACTTAAAAGACCCACGGAAAATAATAAACGGTTTTTTATTTAATGCCTTTTTCTGTTTTTTCCTTCTTTTTTGCATGATTACATCCTATGACTCAGGTAGTGACACTCTACGCTACACTATATTTTTACCTATTTTAGCACTTATCATTATGATTCCTTTCGGTATTGTTGCTTTAATGTTTGGGTTATTTCTTAATGCGAGAATTTTAATGAAACGAGAAGGTAGACGTTTTACTAACTGTTTAACACTTATTGCAGCTTTAGGGATTTTATTCTTGATGTTACTCCCTATTATAAATCCAGCAAGTTTATTCTCATCACATTTTCAGCCTATTTTTGCTGGTATTTTTCTTATAAGTGTATATTTCTTTATACACCTATCTAACTTCTTAACCGCTTATTTTTTATATCAATTCAACAGACCAAGGCGTAATCAAGATTTCATCATCGTTCTTGGTAGCGGCTTAATTAATGATAAAGTACCACCGTTACTTGCAAGTCGTATTAATAAAGCAATTGACTTCTACTGGAAACAAGCTGCTGTGAATACACCACCAACAATTATTTTCTCTGGTGGGCAAGGTCCAGATGAAGGCCTTCCAGAAGCAGAAGCAATGCAAAAATACGCTGTTGAAAAAGGAATTCCGCTTGAACATACAGTGCAAGAAAATCGCTCTGTAAACACGTATCAAAATATGTCGTTCTCTAAAAAAATTATGGATTCTTTAAAGCCTGAAGGTAAGTATAGAAGTATTTTTACAACGAACAATTTCCACCTTTTCCGCGCTGGTATATATGCAAGACAAGCGGGTCTTAATAGCCAAGGAATCGGATCAAAAACTGCATTTTATTACTGGCCTAACGCAATGATTCGTGAATATGTTGCAATTGTTGTGATGGGACGTAAACGTCATATGAAAGTTTGCGGAGCTATTTTAGGATTCTCGTTATTCCTAGCGGTAATCAGTATTATATTTTCGTAACAACTATTAAAGTCCCCTTCTATGAATAGGGGACTTTTTTTAATTCAAACAAGTAACATAACAGCGTACAACACATTAATAATTCCAGAAACCATTCCAACAATAGCAAATGTTTTACTCGTGCCCGTCACTTTTTTATTTAAGCCTAATATAGAAAACACGATAGCTATAGTGCCAATAAGCCCCCATAAGTTAATAAACCAAGATATTAATCCGGTGATAAAACCAACTAAAGAAAAAACTTCTATACTACTATTAGAATTGCTATTCACAAAACTTTCCTCTACCGTTTTATAACTAAGACTCTCACCGCACTGTCCACAAAACTTGTTCTCCTCATTCGTTTCATTCCCACATTTCGTACAATATCTCAAAGAATCTCCCCCTTAAGATCAGTGGCCAAAACATACATATCATACTATTATATTTCAATTGGAAACATTCCTATTTTTTATGCGTATCAATCATATATGAGTGTATTTAACATACTGCTATGGTGATAATATTCCCTGCATCCATCCAGTAAAGGAGAATTTTTTCAAATATAATGTTAAAATGGTTGTTAGGCATGAGTCGAACTGATTAGCAAACATGCAAGAAAAAGAAACTAGTTTGAAACGAGGAAATTATATGAAAAAAATGATCAAGAGTAAGCCCAATAAGCTAAAAATCGCTTCCAAAGCTTTGATGATTATTATTGGGGCATTTATCACAGCATACGGATTAGAAGCGGTATTAATTCCAAATAACGTATCAGACGGTGGTGTGACTGGTTTAAGTATCGTTAGTTCAAGATTATTTGGATTGCCATTAGGAGCTCTAATCGCAGTTATTAACATTCCTTTCGTTTGGTTAGGATATAAACAAATTGGTAAAAGTTTTGCAATTTATTCTATTATCGGGATTGCTTCGTTAGCAATAGGTACTGTTGTCATGCACGGAATACCAACTATTATTGAAGGTGATACATTACTCGTTACAGTGGTTGGTGGTATTATTATCGGTTTTGGTATGGGACTAGCACTACGTAACGGCGGCGCATTAGATGGAATCGATATGCTAGCTGTATTACTTTCTCGTAAGTTACCTTTTGGAACAAGTGACCTTATTTTATTCTTAAATATGTTCGTATTTATTTTCGTATCAACAGTATTCGGTCTTCAAGGGGCTATCCTTTCGGCAATTGCTTACTTTATCGCTTCGAAAGTGATTCATATCGTTGAAGTTGGTTTAAGTGGTTCGAAAACATTTAAAATCATCACAAAAGAGCCTGAATTAATGGTAGAAACAATTCGCGATCGTTTAGGACGAAGCGCAACGTATAACGAAGTATACGGTGGTTATTCAAGAGAGAAATTCAAAGAAATTTCTTGTGTAATTAACCGTTTAGAAGAAAGTAAAATGAAGGACCTGATTAATGAAATCG
Source organism: Bacillus nitratireducens (assembly GCF_001884135.1). GTDB lineage: Bacteria > Bacillota > Bacilli > Bacillales > Bacillaceae_G > Bacillus_A > Bacillus_A nitratireducens. The sequence goes on from NZ_MAOC01000004.1 coordinate 67,886, forward strand.
ATCCTAATGCCTTTATTACAGTTTATGACGTAGCTGAAGTAAAAGGCGGTAACTTTAAGAAACGTGATATTCATTAATCATTATGAAAAAAGAGGGTGTGCCAACAATTTGGCACACCCTCTTTTTATTATTAGTCGCTACCGTTGTCAGTTTTTGTAAGTAAGTCGATATATTTCAATAATTGCCGATCTAATTTCACTTCCCCCATCTTCCTCCTCTCTTAATCCATGCTACATATTTTTGAAAGGCCGGCAATTCATGTTGAAAACGAAGCGGAACATACAGAAAAAGAGTACATGTACATAGTATCCATAGAATACCTACTACAAAGTGAAATTTCATCGTTGTGCTAATAAACAAGCTGAGAAATAAGACGAGGAACATAATTAAACTAAACCTTTTATATATAGTCATACTAATCTCCTCCTTATAGCTTAATTGTACCAGCTACAAGGAATTAATTTCCATAATAAAAAGACCGAAAAGAAAATTCCACTTTTCGGCCTCTATAACTATCTTCTCTTCGTAATCTTTCCTGAACCACCAACCCTCGTTTTCGGGGGAGATGTATTCTTTGGCGGCGTTTTAATAGACGATTTCGGCTTCACATCTGATCCGCTCGAGCCACCTGGTGTTTTTGTAATCTTCCCTTTGCTTCCGGTAGAAGGCGGAGGCGTCGTTTTACTTCCTTTTTCCGTAATACTTCCTTTATCACCTACAGATGGTTTCGGATCTACATTATCGCCTCGCTTAATGATAGATCCTTTCCCTTCCTTCGTAATTGGAGGCGGGGTTTTCTTTTCTTCTTTCGTAGGTGGTCTTTCCGGGATAACCGGTTTATGATTTTGTCTGTCATTATATCCGCGATAATCACCGTATGATGATTTTCTAGAACCGAATATATCGTTTAATATACTCCCCATAATATATCCTTGTAAGAAGGATGGTTGGTAATTTTGACGGACAAATTCTTCATTACTTATTTCAATTAACGTATCAGATGGTTTCTCTTTATCCTTTTGTAAACTATACATTTTATCGGAATAAACGAGGAACATTTGATTTTCGTCTTCTTTAGATGCTTGCTTCGGTTTCCTTTCGGCTATAAGTTCCTTTGCAACTTCAGGAACTGACCGATTGGCAGCCCTATACACGTAAGATTCTTGTTTACCATCCTTTGCGACAGACTCTAGCGGATAACGGTCCTGAATTGACTTCGCCTGACCACTTTGACAGCCCGATAAAGCATAACCGGCAATAACAAGTAATGTAACGATAGCAAGTATAGGGATTACGAACGATTTAATCATGGTAAACAATCGGTTTGACATGATTACGCCCCCTTATGTTGCTCTTATGATTTGTACATCAGCAGGAATAATTGCTTCTCCCTCATACATCATTGTGCGACCATTTTGCCATTCAACACGTAATAATTTGCGGTTGTCAGACTGGAATTCCCATACATACTGTTCTTCTGAAGCAGCGAATGGCGTTTTTCCCATTACAACAACACGTCCATTATATTGTTCTTCCATATGATACTCTATATCATCCATTTCAATCGTCGTCGGAATTTCATCAATTGAATCTAAACGACCGTCAATCGGTGTATACAATTTGTAATACGTATTTTCACGGTCTTCAATTTTTAAATAACGAATATCTTTCCCGTCCTGCAAAGTTAAAACGATCTCCTTGCGAGAATGCATACTCGTTTTCCCAGTTAATTCGTACATGACTAATGAAACTTCAATCATATCGCCAGGAGCTAACGTTAACAGACTCTTTTCTGGCTTTGGCGGCTCCGGGCTTTTCATTATATTTTTAATACGTTTAAATAAGCTCACAATCTACCCCTCCTTTTCTCTTTATAAACAAGCACCTAAAATAAGTGCCCCAACGATATGTAATGAACCAGCTAACATCGCATGTGCTACGCTGCCTTCTTTCGTTCCTTCTTCTAAATCTAAACCTGACATTTTCTTTAACACAAACTCAATGAACATTTCTACCACTAATAAAATAACGAAAGAAACTGCTGAAGCAAGAAGCGCTTGCCATAAATCATTCGCTTTCGTAATCGATTGTGACAAAATGTATCCTTGAGCGAATAATTTCATAACGAAACGTGTTGTCACTGCTGTGTTTCCATTTTTTATCTCTTTTAAATCATTGTATTTTGTAAAAATCGAATCAACCCACATAATTGCAAATAAAAGTACCGCACTCGCTCCAGTCCATACAAGCATGGCTAAAACATTCATCCACGTCATTGCAAAACCTCCTCTAAAAGATAATAGAAAACCGACATGAATTCTCTTCAGACATGTCGGTTTCTTTGTCTATTCTATATTATTTCTCGTACTGCTTCATAATACGAGCTAATTCATCGTCAACAGCAGAATTTTTATTTAAGCTTGCGAATTCATCATCTAATGACTTTTCTTTTTTGTACACTTCACCACTTGCTTCTGCTTCAGCCTCTAATTGAAGAGCTTTCTCTTCCATACGGCTTAAACCAGCTTTTGCTGAATTTGAATCGAATCCAGACATCGCCTGATTAATATTCTTTTGTGCTTTCGCTGCATTTACACGTGCTACAAGTGTTTCACGTTTATTTTTCAGCTCTGTTAATTGCTTACGCATTTCTTCTAGCTTCAGGCGAAGATTATCGGCAGCAGCTTTGTTTTGCTCATAGCTTGCTTTATACTCATTCATCTTTTGCTCTGCGTTTTGTTTTTCTTCAAGAGCACGACGCGCAAGATCAAGATTGCTTGCTTGAACAGCCATATGAGCTTGCTCTTCACGTTTTTTCACAAGTGCTTCTTGCTCTTCAAATAATAATTTGAATTTCTTCTCAAGTGCGATTTGAGCCGCAACACTTTTCTCAGCTTCTTGTACATCCGCTTGCATATCACGTAAATATTGATCCGTCATCTTAACTGGATCTTCCGCTTTCTCAATTAATGAATACACATTCGACATAGTTAAGTCTCTTAATCGTTTAAATACAGACATCCAAATTCCTCCTATGATATACCTCATATTTCAAATTCACTACTTGGAAAACTGAAAAATCTCCCTTTACAGTAAAGAATATTCATTTTTACGACCTATGTGTTTATTATAACAAAACTAAGATGCCCTTACATGTTATTTCCAAAATACAGCCAATATAATATGACATTCCATATAAAACATTGTATTCCTAATATATTCTCATTCATTCTCTTTAGAATTGACTTATTTTTATGTACTTTCACTAAATTACATTATTGTAATGTTACTGTAAGCTAACTCGATAGTTACGTTTCGTTATTTCTTATACACTAATACCAGAAGCAACAAACAAGCTTCTCATCATTTCAGGACTAATACAAAAACTGTATTTACTATAAAACATATAAAAAGGAGAAATCATCATGAAAAAATTAGTAGGAATCGGATTAGCAGCAGCAATTTCACTTGGAGCATTATCAGGTTGTTCTTTATTAGGAGAGAAAGCGAACGGCTTAGTATTATACGGATCAGAAGAGCAAGTTCAAAAAATTACAGATCAAAATAAGAAAGAAGTAAAAGAAAAAGACTTCTATAAAATGAAAATGGCAACATTAGAGGGTAAAAAAGTACTTGTAATGGATAAGAAAACTGGTGATGAACTTGTTAAGAAAGAACTACTTAAAAAAGTCGATAAAAATGATGATACAAAAGCAATCGATAAATTACCAGCTGTAACAGCAGAAGAAGGCGTGCTATTTGCAAAAGAGAAGGTAGAAAATGCTACGCTTGATGGAGTAAAATTAAAATATGAAGGCAACACAATTATCGGTGATGGTCGTTCTTATGCAGATATGTTTGCTATCGTTGATGATGCAACATATGTAAATGTAAAAGGTGAAGAAAAATCTGTAGGTGTTTTGAAATTTGATAAAGACCCAAGCAAAGAGCTACCTGGAGCAAATGGTGTAGAAGCTTCTCAACTTGTAAAAATTAAAAAGTAAAACAAAAAAAGCTTTGCGAAATTGAAGTGCACCCCAATTGTTAGACACATAATTAACAATTGGAGGTGCATTTTTTATGGCTAAATTTTCTTCAAAGGATAAAATACAAGCAGTAAAACGATATCTAGAAGGTACTGAAGGTGTTTTTTTACGTACTTGCTATATGACTGTCGTTGACATTGATCCGCTGAATAAATCTATAATTTGTACGGATGCATTTTATAATAATATGACTTTGAAGTTTATTGATATTATTGATGCAAAATAAAAAAACGCTCACAATCGTGGCTCTTATTGTTACTTTACATACACATAAGCTTTATTTACAATTAAGCAGATTTTATTTCACATAAATATTATTATACTAATCTAAAGTTTCCGTATTTACATTTTTTTCTTTTATCTCATAATTTTAATTGGGGGAAAGGGAGGAAAGAAATGGTTCAAATCAAAGTAACACCTGAAATGCTAGAAGAAGTTGCTAATCGTGCAAATAATACCAGAATCGCATTAGAAACTATACATAATAATCTATGTAATGAAATAGATCATTTGTGTTTTCAATGGATTGGTGCCTCTAACCAACAGTTCATTCAAATGTTCAATGATGCAAGACCAAAAGCTTTTACATCTATCAATTCGATTATAAAAGTGGAAGAGGATTTGAAACGAATTGCCGAAAAATTCTGTACCGCAGATGCTTCATATGATGGAAATCTTGAAGAAGGAGTAATGTGTGGTAAGTTAAATAGTGAGAAAAATGATGGATCTTTACGTGACAAGGTTTGGCATGGTCTCAAGGAAACTTATGAGGATCTTAGTAAAGTAAAAAATTCCGATGAGTCTTTATATGATAAATTTAAACATGGTATTGATGCAGCGTATAAAGATGTGAATAAAATAAAAGACACTATAGATGGTGAAATCGAATCTGCTTTTGAAAAAGCTGGATTAGGTGTCCCCTATCACTTAAAAAAGGGAATGGGCGACGCTATAGGTGATGAATTATTAGGACTTGCAGATGCAGTTATCCATCCAATTGACACATTTAATAACACGATTGAAGCCGTTTCTCACCCAGTTGAGACGTTCAATGCGATAAAACAAACAATTTCTGATTCTTGGAATCGTGATGTTACCAATGGTGACTCGTATAGTGGTGCAGAATGGTATGGAAGCGCGGCTGGTCATACTATATTGGCTGTTGGACAACTATTCGTAGGAACAAAAGGCATGGATAAAATTGCAATGTTGAACCCTGGCACAAAATTAGCTGAGATTTCACGAACTGCTAATCAAAGCTTGCAAGACGCTGCATCCTTATTCAATCGTAATCGCAATGAGTTTGCTTTAGCTGGTGGAAATAATATACGCTCTGTATTTGATACACCTGATTTTAGGGCAGCTGAGGAAAAGCTATCGACCCTTCAGTTTGCTAGTCGTGAAGGAGCTTCCAGTGGGAACACGCCATATAAATTTGACTCATCACTTATGGAGCATGTTTTTCATGGTGAAGTAAGACAAAAATGGTGGGGATTAAAAGCTGTTGGTTATCATCACGAGAATATGATGGGGGGAGAGATAATTCGCGTTACTAGGCCACCAAATCCTGCAGGAGTATATGTTGCAGAAGTAAAGGTTGATGGTATTGTAAAACAAGCTAAATCTTCATTTTTCCCTAAGGATTGGAATAGAGTCCGGGTAGTTGATTCTATTAAAGAAGCATATACCAATCGTGTTCAAATCGCTCCAAATAAATACGTAGGGCAAACTTCTTCTGGATTTAAGGTTGAGATGATTATTGAAAACGGAGAAATTACCACTGCTTATCCAAAATATACGAGAAGATAGTGAGGTTGTATTAATGAATTATTCACATGAATTTTGGCGTGACCCATTTGGTGGACTAAGAATTCGTTTACCAAAAGAAATTGCTATTGTATCTGATTTTATAGAAAACCTAGATGAAGATGAAGCGGATGAATACATAGAAGTTTTAGACCATGTCGTAGAGGGAAAGTACCCTAGTTATGAACTAGAATACAATGCTGCTGCTGTATTTATTGAACCTAAATATACAAGCGCGATTAATTATTACATTAGCCCACCAAATAATCAATGTAAATTAGAAACTTCAGAATTTAGGAGATTACTTTTGCTTTGGAGAAATAAAGTGATGACAGAAGGACGAGATATTGAAGTAGATTAAAAAGACTGCCTGTAATGAAGTGCACCCCAATTGTTAGACACATAATTAACAATTGGAGGTGCATTTTTTATGGCTAAATTTTCTTCAAAAGATAAAATACAAGCAGTAAATGGAACAATTTAAGCAAGAACTAGAAACTTATATTCATTACTACAATCACAAAAGAATTAAAACAAAACTAAAAGGATTGTCCCCTGTGCAATACAGAGTTCAATCCTTAGTAGCTGCTTAATATATTTGTCTAACTTTTTGGGTTCAATTCAAATTCACAAAGCTTTTTTCTATTTATGAGCAACTTGCTCCATATCCGGACTACAAGTTTGCGACTGACATGACTTATTTAAAGAGCATGCTGCGCATTTTCCCTTTTTACTTCTCTTTACAAAATTAACTAACGTGTATGCTGCATAACCAAAAATGATAGCTCCAATTATAATATTGACCATCACTCTAATACATCTCCTTCTAGAATCCGAGTAAGGATCCAACTTGGTATATAATGAACGTTAATACATAAGCAACAACGAGTGGATAAACGACAGAGAAAATCGTCCACTTCGCTGATCCTGTTTCACGTTTAATAACAGCTACTGTCGCTAAACACGGAACATATAATAAAATAAAGAACATAAATGCATATGCTGATAACGCAGTATAATGTGCTCCCATAACATTTCCTAACACATCTTCTTTCACCGCATAAATAATTGCCATTGTAGAAACGACAACTTCTTTCGCCAAAAATCCTGTTAAAAGAGATGCTGCGGCTTGCCACGTTCCAAAGCCGAGCGGTGCAAATAGTGGTGCGATAAACCCACCAATCATCGCTAAGTAACTGTCTCCCATATCAACACCAAATCCTGATGGACCTGCATAGTTTAATAACCAAATGACAACAGAACCACCGAAGATGAATGTACCTGCTTTACGAACAAATCCTTTCCCTTTCTCCCACGTACTTAGCCATAACGTTTTCGCTTGTGGTACGCGGTACGGCGGTAGTTCAATGACAAAAATGGACTTTTCTGCTTTTAAAATAGTAAGAGACATAATTTTTGTAACTAATAACGCAAGAACAATACCTGCAACATATAAAGAAAATACAACAGTTGCCTGACTATTAGGGAAGAACACTCCCGCAAATAATGCATATACAGGTAAACGTGCTGAACAAGACATAAACGGTGTTACAAGCACTGTCAGTAAACGTTCTTTTTCTTGTTCAATCGTTCTCGCTGCCATAATACCTGGAACATTACACCCAAAACCGATAATCATCGGAATGAACGCTTTTCCGTTTAAACCGAAGAACTCCATAATTCTATCCATAACAACTGCAATTCGCGCCATATATCCTGAGTCTTCTAATAATGAAATGAAAAAGAATAGTGCAAAGATTTGTGGAACGAATACTAATACTGCACCAACACCAGCAATAATACCTTCTGTAACGAGCGCTTGAATAAAATCAGAAGCTCCAACACTTGTGAGCCCAGCCGTCACCCAATCTGTAAGCTGTCCACCAAAAAAGCCATCTAACATATCCGATAAAGGTGTACCAATCCACGTAAACGTAACCTGAAAAATAAAAAACATAACTGCTAAAAAGATTGGAAGTCCTAAAATTTTATGTGTAATTAATCTATCAATTTTTTCCGAAAAAGGAATTTTTCCTTCTTTCTCATGCTTCATAACATTTGTTTTTAACTTTTCAATATACGCTTCACGAGTTTTGTAAATGTGCTCTTCTAACGTACAATCAAGTTTTCCTTCTAAGCGAGATCGAATGGCTACAAGTTCCTTATAAATTGGTAATGCTTTCATTTCTTTTTCTACTACTTCGTTATTACTTAAAAATTGAAGAGCTAACCATCTCGGATGCTCATAATTCGCTGTCTCTAAAAGAGAAATTACCTCTTCGATTCCTTCATCCATTTGTACACCATATGAAATAAGGAATGGCTGTTTCTCTTTTTGTTTCTCTTCATGAAGAGTAGTAAGTAATTCTTCACAGCCTTTTCCGGTTCTTGCGATGACAGGAACGACTGTTACACCTAATATTTCTGATAACCGTTTTACATTAATCACAATTCCTCTTTGCTTTGCCACATCAACCATATTTAAACCAATTGAAACGGGCTTACCAAATTCAAGTAATTGCAATGTTAAATGCATATTTCGCTCGAATTGCGAAGAATCCACTATATTTAACATATGATGAAATTCGTCTGTGAGTAGAAAATTCGTAACAACACCTTCATCGCGTGAAACTGGATTCAAATCATACACGCCTGGTAAATCAATTAATGTTCCTTGCTTATCTTTTAATTTACCAACCTTCTTTTCTACTGTTACACCGCTCCAGTTCCCTACATACTCATAAGAACCAGTAAGTGCATTAAATAATGATGTTTTCCCTGTATTCGGATTCCCTAGCAAAGCAACCTTATTCACGCTAATTCCACCTTTATCATTTTCGCGTCACAATGACGAATACTAATTAACTGCCCACGACACTCCAATGTACAAGGACCTTTAAACATCGCTTTTTGTTTTATGCGAAGCTCGCTTCCTTCCGCAAGACCGAAAGCAGCTAGTCTACGCTTCAATAACTGATCTAACGACTGAATACTTTTTACTAACACTTTCTCACCAATTTTAATATCTACTAAGCTCATAACCTTCCCCCTCAGAAGAGAATGATAATTATTTTCAAAAAAATTATATCATACTCTATTTCAATTGGACTATACCCTTTTGCTTCATATTTATTAACATTTCGCTACAATTCTATTTCAATAATTGTCATACGGTATTCATTTGCCATTCTCATCCATTTCGCTTACAATAAACAATAGCAAATAAAGAATCTCGTTATCACAGGGGGAGCCTTACCGCTGAGAGGGAACAATTCGTTCCGACCCTTTGAACCTGTTAGTTAATGCTAACGCAAGAATTGTGCAAACGTCCGAAATACACACCTCTTTTTTTATTTACGTATTTCGTATCCTCCTATGATAATGTTCTTTTTTGTGCAACTTGGATATAGGGGGAGACAACATGCGTAACACCAATTTACAAGCGATGATCGAATCTGCTATTCTTGCAGCCTTCGCCTTGATTATCGACATTCTACCATTATCAATTAAACTTCCAACAGGCGGTTCCATTTCATTTGCTATGATTCCTATTTTTATTATCGCATACCGCTGGGGCTTCAAAAGGGCTTTCTTAGGAGGCTTAATTTGGGGGCTTTTACAAATTGTCGTAGGCGATGCTTACATTCTAACACCAGTTCAAGCATTCATTGAGTACTTCATTGCCTTTGCCTTTATCGGCTTTGCTGGTTTATTCTATCGTCCAATTCAAAAAGCACTTGCCTCAGACAACAGTAATGCAGAGCATTCAAGTTTTGGTAGTCGAAAAGATAAACCAAAACAAAACAAAGGAAAAAAAGCACTCGTTTACATTATCATTGCAACATTTGTCGGTAGCTTTGCACGCTATTTCTGTCATTTTATCGCTGGTATTATTTTCTGGGGACAATATGCACCGAAAGGACAATCAGCTGTGCTATATTCATTAATTGTAAACGGCAGTACCATGATCGGTTCTTTCATACTATGTACTGTATTACTAATTCTTTTATTTACAACTTCACCACGCTTATTCAAAAGCATCGGTGCTTATCAAATGAATACACAAAAAAAGGGCGCTTAATTAGCGCTCTTTTTTTCATATCGTAATATCAATTAAAAATACAATAAATGCACAAAAGAAAATAAATACCATTATACTTAGCCAATTGCTATGCACGGTTCATCGACTCCTTACATAACCTCATTTTCTATTCAAAGTATACTGCTCCAAAATAAAGATTAGGTAAAGATAATATGAAAATAAATTAAAAAAGCGTAGATAATATTGTCTACGCTTTTTTCGGTAAATAGAAGTAAAATAACACACCATCTTCGGTATTCTTCACCCCATATTCAGCATTGTGCAGTTCTAAAATATTTTTTGAAATTGCAAGGCCAAGCCCTGTTCCACCTTGTGAACGTTTCCTTGCCGCATCCACGCGATAAAAACGATCCCAAATTTTATCTAATTGTTCTTCTTCAATGTGAGCACCTTTATTTTCAATACATACTTTTATATGATCCTTCCCGTCTATTGTGGAAATAATAATATCTTCTTTATGTGGTGTATAACGTATTGCATTCGTAATGAAGTTCACGATGACTTGTTCAATTCTATTTTGATTCCCAACCACTTCAGCTGGACATATATGCTTGTGCACACTCAGTTCTTTTTTCTCTATCTCTGATGAAAGCTGTTCACATATTTCTTCAATCACTCCATCTATATAGAAAGAATCCATCTTCATGTTATATGTGCCAGACTCAAATTTAGCTAATTCAAGCATATCCAAAATTAGTATATCCATCTTGTCTACTTCTTTTTCCATCGCCTGAAAATAGTAGTCTTTCTTATGTTCAGCTACCCCATCTTTTAAAATGGAAATACAGCTTTTCATAATACTCAGCGGCGTTTTTAGTTCATGCGATACACCCGCAATAAATTCTTTCCTTGTGTTTTCTAACTTTCTTTCTTTTTCAATATCTTGTTCTAACTGTCCAATATGTGAATGTAGTTTATTAGATAATGTATTAATATTTTGCGATAAATCACCAATTTCATCTTTTGAAGTAATCGGAATTTTTTCTGTGAAATCCAAATGAGCTATTTTCTTCGTTGTATCATTTATTTTTAGTAGCGGTTTTGCAATTTGTTTTGAGTAATAAAACGAAGCTAGAAAAATTAGAACGACTACAAATGCAACAATATAGATGTAATAATCTTGCACCATTTGTACAGCCTCATCTACAGGCTGTAAAGAAGCCATCGCATATATATATGTTACCGATCCGTCTTTTTCTTTTTTTGGTTTAATTAATAATTTATATTTTATATCATTTTTTTCATAGTCCATTATTCGTGTTGTATCTTGTATGTTCTTACCTTCTTTTAATAATAAATCAGCTTGAAATTCTTTTATATTATCCAAAAATAAATTATTTTTATAAATTGGATTTACAGGACCTTTTACATCGGGGAACTGTACTTTCGTAACACGTCCTACTATGGGAGCATTTAATTCCTGAGCAGCTTGCTCCTGAACGGCCGGCTTCTTTTCCTTAACAACTTGTTCCTCATCTGCTTTCTTTTTCTCCTGATCTAATTTAATCATTTTCTCATTAAATGCTTTTTCTAACGGTTTATTAGATCCACTTAAATTTTGCTTACCTAACGAGAAAGAGAATGGAATAAAACTTTCTTCTTTTCTCACTCCAGAAAAAGAAATTTCTTGTCCTGAAAAGTTCTCTGATAATTTATTATCAATCTCCTCTATATTGACGAGATTACCTAAGGGAATCTTGAATATTTGTTGTCCAAAGCTCTTCTGTTGCTTACGGTCTATCGTTACTTCAAAATAAAAATCATCCACATGTTTTAAATTCCCATTCTGATCTAATATCGTAATCCACGTATTATTTTCTCTTAAAAAATCTTGCTCCAGCTTCTGAATTCCTTCTGCATTTCCTACATAATTCAAATAATTCTTCTCAAAGGAATTTAAATTCACTTTAATATCTTCTACTTTTCGGTTCGCATAATATTGTTTAAAAAATATCGTTTGACCAATAAATATCGTCGCTAAAATCAACATACATAGAGCTGTTGTAAGGGTAAATAATTTAAGTACAATCCCTTTTCTCATATGTTCCCCTCGAATTTATAACCGGTTCGCACTACAGTTGTAATGTACTTTGCTTTCTCTCCTAATTTATTTCGCAAATTACGAATATGACTATTAACCGTTCGATCATCACCAGCAAATTCGTACCCCCAAATTCTTGAAATTAACTGTTCTCTCGTTAAAACAATCCCTTGATTTTTCATGAAATAAGCCAATATTTCAAATTCTGTATGTGTTAAAGTAATGTCTGCCTCATCAACAGTAACAGTACGTGACGGAAAATGGACGTGAATGCCATGAATTGATAATGTATCATCTTCATTTTCCAAAGGTTTCTTTGATGCTTGTCTACTTTCTAATAATCGTTTCGCTCTCGCTAATAAAATAGGCGGACTATATGGTTTCGTAACATAATCATCTGCCCCAAGCTCAAACCCAAGTAACGTATCATCTTCATCTACACGTGCCGTCAGCATAATAATTGGAACCCCCGACGTCTTACGAATCCTTCGGCAAACAGACCATCCATCTAGTTCTGGTAACATAATATCAAGTATAACTAAATCGACCTCTTCTTCTTCAAATAAGACTAAAGCTTCTTTTCCATCTCTCGCTTCAAGCACTTTATATTGTTCACTCAAAAAGTAATCCTTTAATATTTCGCGTAAAATATCTTCATCTTCAACAATTAAAATGTTTTTTGACATAATCTATGTCTCCCCCTCTCATTTTAAGTAGCTAGCATTTTGTACTTGATAATTTTATTTTGAATTGCTCGTAATTAACTTTGCCTCGATAATATATCGATCCGGTGCATCCCCTATATAATCAAATGGATAGCAAGTCGTCAGTGTTAATGTCGGTTCTTCTTTTTTTACAATAACAGTGCGATCATCCGCATGTGTAATCCATGTCTTTTGAATTTCGTATGTGTAAATTTTATTATCATACTCCAAAATAAGGTTATCCTTTTCTTTTAACTCTCCTAGATCTGTAAATACAGTATCTCGATGCCCACTCAGTACAGTATGTCCCCCTCCAGATGGTGTTGTCGTTAAATCACTAACAAACATACCGACTCCTTTTTTCAATGTTGCATCATTTGCTCCCCAATATATAGAAAACTTCTTCTTTATTTTCGGTATATTTAACATTGCTACCTTTTCTCCTTCTTTATGCTCGGTTTGAGAAGAAGGTACTTGGGAAGTTACAGGTGTTTCATGTGAAAGTTGATTATCTTGTATATTTTTAAGGCTCTTTATTTCTTCTTTCGTTAATTCTTGAGCAGAGCTTTTTCCTTTATACCATTCCACAGCGTAATACGATCCCATGAATAGCCCTATGGCCATCAATATGATACCGATATAATTGAGTAACTTCATGTTCCATCCCTCCATGCAAAAAATGGTAGGAATAACCTACCATTTTTAATATATGAAATTATCCCATTCTTTATAGAAAAATATTTTATTTACGCCTTAACTTTATTACGACGCTTCAAACCAAATAATGTCCCTATCCCTACAAGACATGCGCTTAGTGCCATCATTGCTACATTATTTGATGCTGTGTTTGGTAATTTTTCACCTTGTACAGCTGGCTTTGCTACTTCCTTTTTCGCTGCATCATTCTTTTGCCCGGCCTTAATTGCTTCTTCTTTTTTTGCAAGAGCTTCCTTTTCTTGAACTTGTGGTGTTACTTCTTTTTTCGCTGTATCATTCTTTTGCCCTGCTTTTATTGCTTCCTCTTTTTTAGCCATATCACTTTTTTCTTGTACTTGTGCCGCTTCTTTTTTCTCTACTTCGCTCTTTTGCTGTTCCTTAATTGCTTCTTCTTTTTTAGCTTTATCTTGCTGCATTTGCGCTGATTCTTCTTTTGTTAATGTTCCAGTAGAAGCGCTCGCTACTGAAGAATATCCTACTGTTAAAAGTGCCATCGCACAAATTGGTAATAGTTTTTTTTTCATTTTATTTCTCTCCTTTTATACTTTATTCTAGTAACACATCACGTCGCACCGGATGTATTATTAGAATAAACAAGAGATGTAAATATAAGATGCAGATGAAATGGAATTCTGTTAAAGATTTCATTTTAGAAAAATAAAAAAACACCGTAATATATACGATGTTTTTTCGGGTGTGTGTCTCGATATTTATTTGTTACTTTCGCGTGATTGAGAAGTAGAAAGGGCCGGAGTGATAACTAATTGTCTCGGCTCAGTTTTCTTGAAGTGATTTTTGACGTTACACTTACGACATTGAACGACCCATGCTTTAATAGGATTTGTTAAAATAATTTTTTGCCTTTCGTTAGGGGCCTCTTCTTCCAATTTACAACTATCGCTCCACTTACTCCATTTCATTGTAAATTTAGAAGAAGAATGATCGTCTTCTCGATCAAACGTATGCAAAAAATCCATTTCTCCAGCTAGCATTACGGTGTTACTAGTTGCTAAAAAAGAAAAGGTCGTCCAATGTTTCTCCATGCCCTCCTACTCCTTTTTCACATATAGAGTGCCTAAAACTTAATTTACCTAAAATATGCTTGCCTTTTACCTTACACTTATAGTTTATCCAAAACACTATTATGCAACTATCGATTTGTCTTACAAATCACCTTACATTTTTGTAAGAAACGAAAAACCTTCACTCTATATACGTGAAGGTTTTTCATTTCTTATCTATAGAATCTTTCATATCATCAAGTCCAGCCTCTTGCAGCTGCGACATCATACCGTGGGAAATTGCGCCTAATACTAAAGTCATTCCAATTAGTGAAATGCGAATTGCAGGTACATCAATTATGTAAGCCAACATACCAAGAACAATTGTTAAAAGCAATGCTTTTATAAATGTTACACTTGTATACTGTTTCTTTTTCATCATAATCACCCTTTTTGGAAGCGTTTTCTTAATATTATCAGTATATCATATCATCTGACTATTTTGTGGGGGATTTCTGTAAAAACCTTATATCTTCTTTGACTTTTTTCTTTCTATCCTTTACAGTCGAAATGTTCACAAGTTTTACACTGTAGGAGGATTCAAATGAAAATTGAAATAAAAGACACTTTAATTTCTGAAGAACAATTACAAGAAAAAGTAAAAGAACTAGCGCTTCAAATCGAACGTGATTTTGAAGGAGAAGAAATCATTGTAATCGCTGTATTAAAAGGATCTTTCGTATTCGCTGCTGATTTAATTCGTCATATTAAAAACGAAGTAACTATCGACTTTATCTCTGCATCTAGCTACGGAAATCAAACAGAAACAACTGGAAAAGTAAAACTATTAAAAGATATCGATGTAAACATTACTGGAAAAAACGTTATTGTCGTAGAAGACATTATCGATTCTGGTTTAACACTTCACTTCTTAAAAGATCACTTCTTCATGCATAAACCAAAAGCATTGAAGTTCTGTACGTTACTTGATAAACCTGAACGCCGTAAAGTGGACTTAAAAGCTGAGTATGTTGGCTTCCAAATTCCAGACGAATTTATCGTTGGCTACGGTATCGACTGCGCAGAAAAATATCGTAACTTACCATTTATCGCTTCAGTTGTAACGGAATAATATAATAAAGTGAAACCTTAATCAGTGGGGTTTTTGTCCATTCCCAATGATTATTGGCCCGCAAATAGCGGGATCAAATAAGCTTCCATGCATTATTGCTGGAAGTTTTATTTCTACCGTAATTTATAAAAACAAAGGGAGAGATGAAGAATGACAAAAACAAAATTTGAAAAAGTACTCCTCATCGTAAATCCGAAAGCAGGACAAGGCGATTTACATACGAACTTAACAAAAATCGTACCACCACTTGCCACAGCTTTTCCTGACCTACATATCCTTCATACGAAAAAACAAGGTGATGCAACAAAATATTGCCAAGAGTTTGCTAGTAAAGTAGATTTAATTATCGTCTTTGGTGGTGATGGAACTGTATTTGAATGCACAAACGGCTTAGCCCCTCTTGAAACTAGACCTACACTTGCAATCATTCCAGGCGGAACTTGCAACGACTTCTCTCGCACACTTGGTGTTCCGCAAAATATTGCAGAAGCAGCGAAACTCATTACAAAAGGACATGTAAAACCAATTGATGTCGCAAAAGCAAACGGACAACACTTCTTAAACTTCTGGGGCATTGGACTCGTATCTGAAGTATCAAACAATATTGATGCAGAAGAGAAAGCAAAGCTTGGTAAAATTGGTTACTATTTAAGCACCATTCGAACTGTTAAAAACGCTGAAACATTCCCAGTAAAAATTACTTACGACGGACAAGTGTATGAAGATGAAGCTGTCCTTGTTATGGTTGGAAACGGTGAATATCTCGGAGGTATCCCATCCTTTATTCCGAACGTAAAATGTGATGATGGAACACTTGATATTTTCGTAGTCAAATCAACAGGCATTCAAGCGTTTAAAGATTATATCGGAAAGAAACTATTTGAAGACTCAAACGAAAATGATATCTTCCACGTAAAAGCGAAATCCATTCAGATTGAAACAGAAGAAGAAAAAGAAGTAGATACTGATGGAGAAAGCTCGCTCCATACACCGTGTCATATTGAACTATTACAAGGGCACTTTACGATGATTTATAATCCTGCGGTTGTGTAATAAAAAAACGAGTGCTAGCACTCGTTTTTTCTCTTCTAATCTAGTTATATCGTTGAATCATTTCTTGTATTTCTTTAACTCTCTCTAAAGTAATTCCATTTCTTTGTTCGATCGCTAAAGGATGCTCGGTTGGTTCTAATTCAACATACGGTGCCATTCCAACTTCTCTTATATGTATATTTGTTTTTAAATTTAATGTTTCTGGATAAACTGGTATTTCTACAGATAACCAACCAAAATAAGGGTCACTATTTTCTCGGCCTCTCTCATCCCACTTTTCTAATACCTCATCATAACTTTCTTTACTAAGTGATACCCACACAGTCCATATGAATTTTTCGTGGTAATCAATGATAGGAATCTCTAAACAACCTCTAATAAAGTAATGTTCATCGTCCATTACGCAAAGTTCTGATGTTAAATGGAGGCGTTCCTCTCTTTTATGAGACGCTACCTCATAATAATAATATGGTGCTTCACTTCCGTAACATAAAGGAAGTGTAAAACGATTCATTTGTACTTTTTCTCCAGATTTTCTTCTTCTTTTCATCTGTTATTCTTTCTCCTAGTCTTTTCATTCACACTCAGTATTCATCAATATTTTCAAAATCAAACTCCACCCAATTTTTCCAGTGCGTATTAGAATCCTCATTCACAATAATGGTTGGATCTTTCTTCTCTATAGCAGCCGCTACTGATTGGAAGAATTCATTTTCACTTACTTTTTCATCTTCAACATGTTGCCATTCTTCCGTTTCATACACTACTTCCCAGTCGCCTTCTAAACCGCACTCTTCTAAAATTTCTTCTTTATCCCACCATACTAAATTCCGAGCTTCGTCATTAGTAGCAAGCATACGTATGAAATATGTGGGATAAGACTCTGTCGTTTGTACTTCTATTCCATGATTCACATAATCTTCTTCTGTAAATTCATATTCAAAATGATGCTCGCGGATTTTCAAACTACCGTTATGAATATCAAGTATAAATTCACCTTCATCATCAAATAATTCATAATCTCCATCATTTAATTGCAAAATAGCATCATCACCAATTAAATGATTCACTCTATCACCATATACTTGAATATCATTACATACACCTAATGATCCTACTCCAACAAATTGAAATACCATTAACCAATCCTCATTATTTTTAAAGAAAAGAGAGAATTTCACTTGTGACATATTCATTTCCGCATTATCTAGGGTAGGAAATTCATAGTTACTTTGTTTTTTATCTAATAGTTTTAAAATATCTTTTTGCATCTGTATCATCTTCACCTCTATATAAATTTTTCAATTTCACTAGAGTATAACATAGACATATTTGTTTGCGACATTCTAATAATATCGCTCAAAAAATAGCAAATTGGCCTGTTTGCATGCCCTAGTTCTTTTTAGATACAATGAAGGAAAGAAGCAACCTGACACATTGGAGGATATTGCTATGAACCGAGATCCTATTTTACAAAAAGCAATAAACAAGTGGGAACGTATGAGTCAAGATTCTTCTTTCCGACAAGCCTATGACGCAAGGGTGAAAGTTTTAATGGATGAAGCAGCAAAATTCGCCCACGCAGAGACAGAAGGAATAAAAAAAGGGATTGAAAAAGGCATTGAAAAGGGTCGAAAAGAAGGGGTTCAGCAGGGGAAAATTCAAATAATTAAAAATATGTATGATCTTGGTATACCACTTGAAACGATTGCTAAGGCAAGTAAATTAAGTGTGCATGAGGTTGAGCATATTTTAGGACATAAATAGTAATAAAAAAGAGCTTGAATGGTTTCAAGCTCTTTTCTATCAACTTTCCTCAATTCTTTCCATCTTCCAAACTAAATTATCTGGATTGTTTTTCTCTAAAAAGGTTAACATCCACATAGTTTTTCCTTTGTCGTTCATCAACATCACTTTATGGTTTAACTTCCAAGCCACGTCACTAACATAATTAGACATTTTATACATATCTTCTTCTCTCATAAGCTTTTCCTTTTTGATTAATCGTCTCGTTCTATACTCCCTTATTTCTAAGTACATATCAGCATAAGCCACTTCATGCTGCCAAATTATACTACATACATATTTTTTATTCGGACTACTCTTCTTTATATATACAAGTTCATTTTTATAATCCAAATCCAGTACCTTATTGTATGCTTTTTCTAACATCTCTATATCCCAATCACATTTCACAGCTAAACTCTTCATTTCAGTATGAACGATTTGAAGGGCTAATTCTTTTTTCTCTCTATCTGATAAATATGGAAAATCCTTTACACTCCCGTACTCTACAAACACATTCATATATTCAGGAAAAATCCGATATTTCTCCTCCCACTGATTTAATAATGAAATATCATCCACACAGTGAACCCAGATACCTTTTTCATAGTCTGTTCTTAACTTTGGCATATGTCGCTCGTATAAAGAAGTAATACAGCTCGTTTCTTTAAAAAAAGATATCTCTTCCTCGTAGTTACTTGAGGATGTTAATTGTAATACCTCTAGACTACTTATATTCTCTTTTCTTTTTAGAAAACTTAATCGGATATCTCTTATAATTGGCATTTACTCTCTCCTTCTTAATTCTACGACTATATAATTGATTCTCTAGCGCCAACTAATCAATTTCAACCCATCCCATTCCCATATAGAGAAATAAAACTCCCACTACTAAAAAAAGCCCACCAACTAAAAAATAGAACGGTGCTCCGTGCAGCGGATCACAAAATAGCTCTAGAATGTTTTGTGCCACTACTGTCCATTTATCTTTTTTTGAATTTTTTTCTTTTATTTCTTTTACAAACCTATACATACTTAAACCAATAAAAATGATGCCTATTAATAGACACCCTACTATGATAAGAATTCCCAAATATAACACTCCATTGAATCCTTGATATGTATACCCTATTTTAACTAAAAAAGCGAAAGAGAACATCATTTTCACTATGTTCTCTTTCGCCTTTTTTATTTACTCACAATCCGAAAATAAGAACGAACCGTTAAGAAATAATATCCAATATAAATAACACTATACACACCAATACTTATTAATAATGGCACTGCGATTTCATACGGAATTACTGTCGATAAACCTTTTATCGCAAATAAACTGTGTGAAATTCCAACTACTAACGGAATGAAGAAGATAAATCTCATTTGTTTTGCGATTGCTTTTTTCATTTCCTTTTTCGTTACCCCAAGCTTTCGAAGAACGATGTAACGTTCACGATCTGCATGTGCTTCTGTTAATTGTTTGAAGTAAATGATAGAACCCGTTGCAAGTAAAAATACAAGTCCTAAGAACATACCACTAAACATAATTAATCCTGACATTTCAATACCATCTCGGAAAATAGTGTAAAAATCGCTAAATTGATTATTTCCTTCTGCATCTTCTTCTGGAATTACTTGTTTTAATTTCTCTGTTAGCACTTTACTATTTCTTTCATCTTTTACATCAATGTTTTGTACAGTGTGAGAACCGAATGTCTTCTTCGCCTGCTCGTACACTTCATCTGGAACGACAACTACAAGTTCATATAAGTTTGTAATGTTTCGTGCTTTTACTTCTTTCACTTGTACCGGTGCTACTTCTCCAATTTGGAATATAGCCTTTCTATTTTTATAAACGCCACTATCCCTATTTCCTTCACTATACATACCATCAAACGCGTATGCTTCTGTTTTCTTCAAATCCACTATTTCTTCATTTAAATATTTCGCAATTTTATTAAATGATGATTGCGCCATAAGATTAGTCGTTCTTGATTTTAAGGCATCTTTATTTGAAACATCGTCACCAAATTCACCGACTACTTTTACTGTTTCTAACTCATATTGATGAATAACTTCATTCTTTTCTATTTCCTCTTTTAAAATCTCCTTCACTTTACGATCTACATGATCATCTTTCTTTTCATATGAATAACTAACTGGCTTATATTTTTTCGCCTGCATATATGCGTTGTAGTACATTGTTACAGAAGTTCCAACTGCTGTTAATGTTACTGCGCTTAATACTGCAATTGTTGCTAACGATTTTGCATTTCCTTTAATGCGGTATAGTAATTGAGATGTTGTAACAATTTGCATTCCGTTATAAAATGAAGATTTTTTGTTTCGCACTCTTTTTAATGCAAAAATAGTAAAGAACATAAATAATAAATACGTTCCAAGTACTGTTGCTAATAAAATGTAAAGAGCAAGTGGCATAAAGTTATCATCGTTAGCATTTTTAATAGCTGTTACTGATAAGAAATACCCTGAACCAATTAATAATACAGAAACGATAGCCATAATTTTAGAACCCTTTGGCATTCCTTCGCCTTCATTATCTGCACGGAATAACTCGATTAACTTAAATTGATAAATAACACGATATCCTTTAAAAGATGTGTATAAAATAATAAAACAAAAAATAACTGCTGTATCTATAACCGCCCCAATTGGTACTTCAAAATGAACATTTACGCCCAATTCCATCATACTTACTAGTAACTGAAGGAACGATTTTGAAAGTAAACTACCAATTACAATTCCAATTACTAATGACAGGAAGCCCATCAACATATTTTCATAAAATAGCATTTTACCAATTTCTTTTTTTCTAATACCTAGTAAAGAATACAGACCTATTTCTTTCTTACGCTTCCGTGTGAAAAATCCATTTGAATATATAATAAATATCGCGACAAAAATAATAAGCATGACACTCGCAAGTTGAAACCCATTGTTCACTCGCTCTCCAGCTTCTCCTACTTGTGAATTGTACTGCAATGATTTAAATGTAAAATAAATGACGATACTAAAAATCATTGAAGCAAAGTAAATAAAATAATCTTTAAAATTTCGTTTTATATTACGAAGTGCAATGCTATACAAGCTCACTTATAGCACCTCCAGAAATAGAAGACATAACATCTACAATTTTTTGGAAGAACTGTTTACGTGTAAGCTCCCCGCGATATAACTCTTTATATAATTCTCCATCTTTAATGAATACAACTCGCTTGCAATAACTCGCAGCGAATGCATCGTGCGTTACCATTAAAATTGTTGCACGATCTTTTTCATTTAATGATTTCATACTTTCTAATAAATCTGTCGCTGACTTAGAATCAAGCGCACCAGTTGGCTCATCCCCAAAAATCATACTTGGATTTGTTACAATCGCTCTTGACGCTGCGCAGCGCTGCTTTTGTCCCCCTGATATTTCGTATGGATATTGATTTAAAATATGATCTATTCCAAATTTCTTTGCAATCATCTCAACGCGAGATTCTACCTCTTTCGCCTTCACTTTTGATAAAGCTAGGGGCAATGCAATATTTTCTCGTACTGTTAACGTATCTAATAAGTTATAATCTTGAAAAATGAATCCTAAATGATTACGGCGGAATAACGCCAATTCATCATCATTCATCTTCACAATATCTTTTCCATCAATTAAAATCTCGCCTTTTGATGTTATATCAATAGTAGAAAGAACATTTAAAAGCGTCGTTTTCCCAGAACCAGATGGCCCCATAATACCGACAAATTCTCCTTCTTTCACCTGTAAATGAATATCTTTCAGCGCTTCAAATGTATTAATACCTGTATTATATATTTTCGAAATCCCTTTCGCTTCTAGCATTGTTTTCATCTATCTATACCTCCTGTTATGATTCTTGATGTTCCCTTTAAGCAACAGAGTTCAGTATAAATAGATTTTCTTAACAAATAGTCACGGGGTTTCTTAATATTTTCTTAAAAAGAAAAATCCAAAACCATACAAGATGATTACGGATTTCCTATAGTTAAAATATTAAATTACATTTCGAGCAAAAAGGAGCAGAATTTCCTCTTCTAATTTTCGCATTACATTTTGGACAATATACATATCTCTCTTCTATCTTTTCTCGTTCTATCATTTGTAAGGATACTATTCTCATACTACACATAAATCCAATTAAAATAAGACTAACAATGAGTAGCACAACTCTCGCCCCCTCTCACTACACTTTACCATAAAATAACAAAACCGATTCCCACATTGAGAATCGGTTTTATACTTACAATCCTAATTTCGCCTTCGCTCCATCAGGAATTTTATCTGTTGTTACTTGCACTTTATCATGTAAGAACTTACCTCTCGTAAGCACATGCCAGTATGAGCCTTTTGGTAATTCATCTACTTCATCAATTGTAACTTCTTTTTCCTTACCATTTTCATCATAAGCTTTCACCTTATATTCACGACCTTTATTTCCACCTAACTCTTTACCAGCGTTATCAATTATTGCATAATGGTGCTCTATATCAAGGAAGGGATTCATTTGATCTAACTTAGCGCTCCCATTTAATAAATATACCGCTCCTGCTATGATGACAAGTAATGATGCAAGGATAAATCTTTTCATCTATATTCCGCCTTTCATTATGTTTTCTTTAAGATGTTTCTAAGTATAGAGCGTATTTCTTAATAAAAACTCGTACGGTTTCTTAACATTTTCTTAAACTAAAAGTGAAATATTAATTAGCGATACCAAAATAAACAAAAGTAACCCTTTACACTACCATTGACAAAATTACACCTTTAGTGTAATTTTACACTAAAACGAAAAAGGAGCCGTATTATGGATAAACAAGAATTTATTGAACTCGTTAATTCAAAATTAAAACTCATCCGTGTTGAAAATGATTTATCACAAGATAAAATGTCAGAAATTATTGGTTTATCGAAGAAAACATTAGTGGAAATTGAAAAAGGAAGACGTACGCTAACATGGTCAGGTGCAGTTTGTGTCGTAACACTCTTCGAACAGAGCGATACAGTCCAAATGACATTTGGGGATGATGTGAATGAAATTATAAAAACAATCGCTTTCACACATTACAATACGAAATTCCCGAAGACGTTAGGAGGAAAATTGTGGTGGCGACGAATAAAAGAATTAAACGGTTATCAAATACAACAAAACATTTTATCTCAACATTATAGAATTTTAGATACAGAAGACCGCAGAATATGCCACTCATTCGAATTGGATGAAATTGAAAAGCGCTTTATGGAAATGGCAAAAGCATCTCAATAAAGTAAACCTTTAATCAGTTGGGGCTTTACTGCCCTTTAATACGAGATAAAATAAATTCCGGAGTATAATTCAAATGAAAAAACAGACAAGTATCACGATTTTAAATACGCTAATCATTAGCACCTTAGTATTCAATTTGTTTATTTTCACATCGAGAATGAGCTTTTTACCTTGGTATATTGAAGATGGATGGGAATATTTAGGATTATTATTTACATCCTTTATTTTCTTACTTTGCTTCTTTCAATCTTCGAAGCTTCATAAAGATGGAAAGTTAACTGCGCTACAAAAGTTCATTCCACTTGCTTCTGCCGCACTTTCAATCTTTGTTCTTATCACTCCATCAAGTGATTTTATGACTATATTAGCCAATCTGATCAATACAATCATATTAACAATTTATATAATTGTATTTCAGACAATGCCTAATGTAAGTAATAAGGAGTTATTACATTAAAAGGGAGAGTTATTTTACAAAATAACTCTCCCTTTTATACTACTCTCAATAACCATAAACCTTTATTCTATTTACTTACTCATCACTGTACTTCTTCTTTGCTTATACAAGTAAGCACCACTCGCAACAACAAAAACAAGCCCGCAAAAATACACGCCATACTCTATCGCAATCGCTACAATCTTGTTAATGTGTTGTCCAAATAATGAACCGAGTACAAAGTAAACGAGTGTCCAAACAAACCCTGTTGTATAGGAATACAAGGCATACATCTTAAATGACATGTTATTCATTCCAACTAAATACGGTACAATATGTCTTACAACTGGTATGAAGTAACTTGTGACTAACGCATAATGGCCATACTTCTCTACCATTTGTTGAGATTTCAAAAGATATTTCGCTTTTTTCTTTTTCATTAGCTTATCAAGTACTTTTGTACCAAATATTTTCCCTAATATATAACCTAATGATAGCCCAGATACGACACCTAAATATGTTAATAAAAACGCTGGAATGACACTTAATATCCCTAGTGAAGATACAAAACCACCACTCATTACAATCATTTCATCTGGAATTGGCATACCGATAATACCTAACCATAAGCAGAAAAATAATGCCCCATAACCGTACTGCTCAATATAAGATAATAATTCGTGCAATTCCATTATGCATACGCTCTCCTTAGCCCTTTTTTACAGCTAAAGACGTAAGCTGGCGGGAAATTGAGCCACACTTTTTCGAGTGTAATTTCAGGAAAGAAATGCTGTATAAATCCTTTTTTCACAAGTGAATATTGAAATGTAATAAATTCACCGTTCTCATGTATCGCCTCCATTACATTGTTTAAAATGCGCTTTGAAACTTCTTCTGGTAAAGAAGTAAAAGGCAATCCTGATAAGACATAATCGATGTAGTCTATATTTAACTCTTTCATATACTTCTTTATATTTTCCGCTGAACCGTGTATAACAATGACGTTCTGCTCATTTTTAAACTTTCTCGTTAACTCTTTGCAAAACACTTCATTAATTTCAATAAGAAGAAATATTGTCTCCTTCTTCTTTCTCTTCATAATTTCTTTCGTAAAAACACCTGTACCAGGCCCTAACTCTACGATACATTTCGCTCTATTAAAATCAATAATATTTACCATTTTCTTTGCTAATATTTTTGAACTTGGCGCAACTGCACCAGTATGTTTCGGATGTTTAATAAATTCATGTAAGAATGTTATGAGCTGCACATAAACCTCTCCCCATTCGTTCAATAGTTTTTAACTTGTTTCTAAGTATAACTATCGTTTCTTAATAAAAATTGAGGAGATTTCTTAAGATTTTATGAAGAATTAAAAAACAGCCACCGCCTATAGCGATAGCTGCTCATTTATTACTTCGCGCTCACAATCTTATAATAAGAGCGAACTGTTAAGAAGTAATATCCAATATAAATGACGCCATATACTCCGATACTAATTAGAAGCGGAATCATAATTTCAAATGGTAATAAATTTGCTAAGCCTTTTAGTGCAAATAAGCTATGCAGAATTCCGATTACTAACGGAATCGCAAAGATAAAGCTTACTTGTTTTGCAATAGCTTTTTTCATTTCTTGTTTCGTTACACCAACTTTACGAAGTACAACGTAACGCTCACGATCTGCATTTGCTTCAGTTAATTGCTTAAAGTAAATAATAGAGCCTGTTGCCAGTAAGAATACAAGTCCTAAGAACATTCCGATGAACATCATAAGTCCCGTTCCTTCAAGCCCCATTTGGAAACCAGTATAGAAATCTCTAAATGATGGTACCATTTCTGATTCACCAACTGGCATCACTTTTGCTAACTTTTCTGTTACTACTTTACTGTTTCTTTCATCTTTTACATCAATATTTTTTACAGTACGTGTTCCAAATGCTTGCTTCGCCTGTTCATACATTTCATCTGAAACGACAATCACTAATTCACCTAAGTTCGTAATTGCTGTATTATTTGCACCTTGAATCGTTAATGTCTTCGTTTCATTGCCAATTTGGAATACTGCTTTACTTCCTTTATATTGAGGACTAAACTCATACCCTTCAATATAAGAACTGTCATATATAAATGCTTCACCAGTAGCTACATTCACTGTTTCTGCATCGATTTTTTTAGCAAGTTTATTAAATTCGGACTGAGACATAAACTGATATTTCTCTGAAATCGTGTAGTTTAGATTGAGAATGAAGTCCACTTTATCCCCTTCAAACTTCCCTTTTACAGGAACCGTCTCAATTTCAAATTGATCTTTGACAGGGTGATTCGCCTTCTCTTCAGCAAGGATCGCATTTACTTTCTTATCTAGCTCTTCATCTTTTTTCTCATAAGAATAACTGTACGGCGCAGCTACTTTTGATTGTGTAAATGTATTGTAATACATCGTAACTGACGTACCAACCGCTGTTAATGTTACTGCACTTAAAATAGAAATTGTCGCCAGTGACTTTGCATTTCCTTTAATACGATATAGTAACTGTGACGTCGTTACCATATTCATACCGTTATAAAACGATGATTTATTATTTTTTGCACGTTTTAATACGAATACTGTAAAGAACATAAATAGTAAGTACGTACCTAATACTGTCGCCAGTAAAATGTAAAGTGCGACTACCATAAAGTCGGCATACTTAAGTGCTTTCATATACATTAATGCTAAGAAATAACCTGAACCGATTAAGAAAACTGAAATTAATGCCATAATTACTGACCCTTTTGGCATTGCTTCTCCTTCACGTTCAGCGCGGAAAAGTTCAATTAGCTTGAATCGATAAATTAAACGATATCCTTGAAGTGATGTATACAATATAATCACAAAGAAAATAATTGCTGTATCAACAATTGCAGCCATCGGTACTTCAAAATGTACATTTAAGTTTAATCCCATCATGCTTACTAATAATTCAAGGAATAGTTTCGAAAGGACGCTACCAATCGCAATCCCTATAATTAAAGACATTAATCCCATTAACATGTTTTCATAAAAGAGCATTTTACCGATCTGTCTTTTACGAATACCAAGTAACGAATATAGTCCAACTTCTTTTTTACGCTTTCGTGTAAAGAAGCCGTTCGAATATATAATGAACACCGCTACGAATATAATTAGCATGACACTTGAAACTTGAAACGCACCGCTAATTTTTTTAGAACCTTCCGCAGCTTTTTCCATTTGTGAATTGTACTGCAACGCCTTAAATGTAAAATAAATGACGATGCTAAATATCATAGATGCAAAATATACAAAGTAGTCTTTAAAGTTCCGCTGTATGTTGCGGAGGGCAATGCTAGATAAGGTCATCAGCCATACCTCCAGAAATAGAAGACATTACGTCAACGACTTTTTGGAAGAATTGTTTACGCGTTAATTCACCGCGGTGTAATTCTTTATATAACTCACCATCTTTAATGAAAATAACTCGTTTACAATAACTCGCCGCAAATGCATCGTGTGTTACCATTAAAATTGTAGAGTTATCATATTCATTTAACGACTTCATACTTTCTAATAAATCTGTCGCTGATTTAGAATCAAGTGCTCCAGTCGGCTCGTCCCCAAATATCATACTAGGACTTGTAACGATCGCGCGCGATGCTGCGCAGCGCTGCTTCTGTCCACCAGATACTTGATATGGGAACTGACTTAAAATATGATCAATACCGAATTTCTTTGAGATTTCAAGAACGCGGCGATCAATCTCACTCGCTTTCACCTTTGATAACGCAAGAGGTAACGCAATATTCTCTTTCACCGTTAACGTATCTAATAAGTTATAATCTTGGAAAATGAAACCTAAATGATCACGGCGGAATAACGCCAGCTTATCATCGTTCATCTTCACGATATCTTTTCCATCAATTAAAATTTCACCGTTCGTCGCATTATCAATTGTAGAAAGAACATTTAAAAGAGTCGTCTTACCCGAACCAGAAGGTCCCATAATTCCAACGAACTCCCCTTCTTTTACTTGTAAGTTAATACCTTTTAAAGCTGCAAATTTATTCCCACCTGTGTCATATACTTTTTCAATATTTTTTGCTTCTAACACTGTTTTCATCTCGACATCCCTCATTTCTTCTATTCTCTATTTTCAACTATATACACTCTCTACTCTTGCCACTATCGATGTTTCTTACACAAACATGACAGTTATGTAAGGCACATAAGCGGAGAAATCAAAATTTAACCTAATGAGCTAAAGTACTTTGTTACTATAACATTGGGATATCATACCATCCATTCATTCTCCTTACAGGAACATTACAATTTTGTAAGGTTAAAAATGCCCCCTACAAAGTTGTGCATGAAATGTCGGATGGAGCTATTTCATTCTTGCTATTCTATATACGAAGGAGGTCATAGTATGGATTCACTTAAAAACATGAATGCTGCAATGCAGTATATTGAAGACAACCTTACACACGAAATTGATTTTAAAGAAGTGGCAAAAATAGCTTTCTGCTCCGAATATCATTTCAAAAGAATGTTTTCTTTTTTAGCTGGCATATCACTATCAGAATATATTCGCTGTAGACGTCTTACTCTTGCTGCCTTTGAACTAAAAGATAGCGATGCAAAAGTCATTGATGTCGCTATAAAATATGGATACAACTCACCAGATTCATTTACACGTGCATTTCAAAATTTGCACGGAATAACACCTTCCAAAGCTCGAAGTACTAGTCGTTCTTTGAAAGCTTATTCACCAATGACCTTCCAACTATCTATTCAAGGAGGAAATGAAATGAACTATCGAATTGAAGAAAAAGAGCCTTTTCAAATCATTGGTATACAAAAACGAGTACCGATTGTTTTTAATGGTGTAAACGAAGAAATTGCTTCTATGTGGAAAAGTTTAGATCCGGGGGCTATCCAAACATTAAAGTCCCTTTCAAATATTGAACCTACTGGAATTATTAGTGCCTCTACTAACTTTTCTGAAGGAAGAATGGAGGAGAAAGGAGAACTCGATCATTATATTGGGGTAGCCACAACAAAAACTTGTCCAGAGCAATTCAAACAACTTGAAGTCGCAGCTTCAACGTGGGCTATATTTGAAGCTATCGGTCCATTTCCTGATGCATTACAAAATGTGTGGGGACGTATTTATTCCGAATGGTTCCCTTCTTCGAACTATGAACTAGCGGAAGGACCGGAAATATTGTGGAATGAACAGAAAGATATATCGTCGCCGAATTTCAGAAGCGAGATATGGGTACCTGTTTTAAAAAAGTAATATAAAGGTCTAAAATTTTTCAAAATAAAGAAGCTGCTCTTCCTCTTTAAAGGAAAAGCAGCTTTTTATTTTATACTTCTTCTCGACTCGTTCTTATACAAGAAAATAGTAATAATCGCAAGCACTATAACAACTACAAAAGTAAATACTCTGTAGTTCGAGATCGTAGCAGTACCGATTAACAAGGCAGGTATAACAGCAGTAATTAAGCCACCAAACATACCGACAAACGATCCTACACTTTGTTTTACTATTTGAGTTTCTGATATCCAATCATAATAACCAAATCGATTATTAATAAAAATCCCCCATACTGCCGAAAAAAATGAATATGCTATCGGTGTTATTACGATTAAAAGGGAACTCCAAACATCTAGTTTTAATCCTATTATCAATAATACGGCACTAATAATTGATGCAGGTATACTTAATGAAAGATTCACAAGAATTTTACTGTCATAGATCATCTTTGGCGCTATAGGCAACGACTTAATAATCCATACATTTTTTCCTTCTAATGACAATGACACACATGTTGTACACGTCATCGAAATAGCTGCTGCAACAGCAAATGGCGCAACCTTCTGCAACAGGGTCTCAATTCCAGGGTACTCTATTAATTGACTTGGTCCTACTACAACTATAGCTAGCGCGAAAGCTAGCGCCATCACGACTCCCATTCCACTATTTATGACATACACTGTAGAAGAAAAGAAACGCTTCATCTCTTTTTTATACAATGCGGCCAATACACTTTCTTTTCTCATACTATGAATCTCATAATTTGAAAGCATATGATAAGTGGTAATCCCTGTGTTTATTTGCTTATATTTTAGTGAAAGTATTTTTACAAAAAGATAATACCAAATAACTGATATCCCAACAAACAGGATGAAAGCCACAATATCAACATTAACAATTGCTTTTTGAAACATATTAGCTAATGGGTAAACTTTAGTTAATTGCTCTGAAACAATTGCACCCATTCCATTCATATCATTAAGGCTATATTGAGCATTTCCGCTTTTTAGCATAAAGAAACCGAATGTAATAATTACTATAAAACTTAAAGTCGTAGTTATTTTATTCGTATTTTTAAATTTAGAAGCGATTGCCGTAATAGCAGCTCCAAAGATCGCTGCTATTGTTGTTGGAATTAAAGATGCTATAAACATACTGATAAACCACATAAAGTAAAAAGAAACTGATGGCCTCTCATGTATGCCATAAACAACTCCCATTGGTAGCATGATTATGATTGAAAAGAGTGTATTCAGCATATATAAATACAAAAACCTACTTGTAATAACAGTACTTACACGAATCGGTAATGACATTAAAAGATCGTAATCCTTAAAAGCAAAAATCTCTCCATTTGCCTTAAATATAGTGAAAAACAACGTCAATACACTGCTAATAACTAGTGCATAAACTGGGATAATTTCACTTATTCCTAGTTTCACCAACCCATATGCTGAGGCACCACAATATAGCATTAACATGACACCAACTAAGACAATAGATGCTGAAAGTAAAATTTTATTCTGCTTCTTTTTCTTATCTTTTTCGTATTTAAAAGTATTTAAACCAAGCTGTGTTATCAAGCGTATTTTTAAAAGACCTAGACTACTAATATTCATTAGCAAGCTCCTTCATAAAGAGCTCTTCCAATGAGCCTTCCTTTATTAAAGAATTCACTTCCCCTGAAAGTGCTAATTTCCCTCTATTAATCATCGCTATTTTATTACATAACTTCTCCGCCACATCTAAAACGTGCGTAGAAAAGAAAATCGCACTTCCCTTTTCACAAAGCTCCTTCATAATACCTTTCAATACTACAGCAGCCTTTGGATCAAGACCAACGAAAGGTTCATCTAAAACTAATAATTTCGGTTTATGCAAAACCGCTGATATAATCGCCACTTTTTGTTTCATACCATGTGAATAAGAAGATATTAAATCACCTAGGTACGGTGTAATTTCAAAAGCATCTCCGTACTTTTGTATCTCCTTTTCCCGATCTTTTGCAGACACCTTAAACACATCCGCAACAAAATTTAAATATTGAATTCCTGTTAATTGCTCATATAAATCTGGATTATCGGGAATATACGCCATTACTCTCTTGCATGCAATCGGATCCTTTTTTACTGAATATCCATCAACAAAAATTTCACCCTCTTCAAAATCTATAACTCCAACTAACGACTTAATTGTTGTACTTTTCCCCGCACCGTTATGCCCAATAAATCCAAAGATATCTCCTGCTTGAACAGTAATATTTAACTGATCTACTGCTTTTTTGCCACCTTTGTATGTCTTGCTAAAATTTATAATTTCTAACATGTGATTTCCCCCAAACTATCTTTTTAACTGAATTTTCAGACCTAAAAGCAAAAAATTTACTCAGCGAGCTTTTTCGTTATCCCCACTGAGTATTAAAATCTCTTAACACATAGAAACTATAAATATAAAATTTGACTAGTACAGTTCAATCCCTTATTGCTCACAATTGCATTTCTTTTTTATATAAAACGTAAGAATATAAATTTGTTATGAGGACAGCAACTACTATAATCCCTAGCATCATATAAGATCTCCAATCAGCTGGAGCGAAAACACTTATAATCATAACGAGTCCTAAAGCTACAAATACTTTTCCACTAAATCGATGTGTTTTCCGCCATACTTCTTCATTACTTAACGTCCAAGGATTACGCATCCCAACGAAAAAGTTAGGCTTACACTGCGGTAAATAATTACCCATCACTAAAAATAAAACGCCAACTAATAATTCTGGGACTCGGTTAATGAATAAATTATATCCTAGTCCACTTGTAATAATATCTATATTTCCTACAAATAGTAACAGGAGTATCCCGTTATTCATCATCATAAAAGCTTTAGAAAATTTCTCGTAATTTGCTTTCCTTGGATCAATCTTTGGTATCACATTTAGAAATACATATAACGCAATCATAATTCCAACCATAGAAATCATTCCGTAAAGTTTAGAAGAATAACCATCTACCTTACCACCACTCCAATGTGTCGCGATTGTATCCGGTAAATGTGGCCAAGCAAACGCCCATGCGATACAAGTTATAAGAATTAATATAATTGCAAAAAGATGTTTTTTCATTTCCCCTCTTCCCCCTTATTCGTAAACGTAAACACCCAGGTCAATAAATCTTGAAATACAGTTGTGTTCAACGAATACACAACGAATTGCCCTTTTTTTTCATCTTGAATAAGTTCAGCATTTTTAAGTGCATTTAAGTGGTGTGAAATACTTGGCTTTGTCATATTGAACTGTTCAGCAATCTCACCAGCAGTTAGATCACCTTCTTTTAAT
This sequence comes from Bacillus nitratireducens, assembly GCF_001884135.1. Classification (GTDB taxonomy): domain Bacteria; phylum Bacillota; class Bacilli; order Bacillales; family Bacillaceae_G; genus Bacillus_A; species Bacillus_A nitratireducens. The sequence continues at coordinate 100,663 of NZ_MAOC01000004.1, forward strand.
AAGTCTAAAATTTTTCGCCTTGTTGGGTCTGCTAATGCTTTAAATGCTTGATTCAATGTCTTTCTTCCTTTCACTAATTAGACATTTAGATATTTATCTAAATATTAAATTAAAAACCAATAATTGTCAATTGTATCCATAGCCCTTTTTACTTTTCACACTTTTGACCTATACTGTTTATTAGCTTCCATTTCAACATAATGAAAAGACTTGAAACACATGATACACTATAGCTACAATTGTTTTTTTAGGAGGAATATACATATGTATAAAATTTTAATCGTTGAAGACGATCCAAATATTTCATCATTACTACAATCTCACATTCAAAAATATGGCTATGAAGCTGTTGTTGCAGAGAACTTCGATGATATTATGGAATCGTTTAACGCTGTGAAACCACATCTTGTTTTACTTGATGTAAACTTACCGAAATTCGATGGTTTCTACTGGTGCCGTCAAATTCGCCATGAATCTACTTGCCCAATTATTTTCATTTCAGCGCGTGCTGGTGAGATGGAACAAATTATGGCGATTGAAAGCGGTGCGGATGATTATATTACAAAACCGTTCCACTATGACGTTGTAATGGCGAAAATTAAAGGTCAATTACGTCGTATTTACGGTGATTATGCACCAAATATTTCTGAACGTATCGTTGAAGTAGAAGGTTTAAAACTATTCCCAGAACGCCCAGAAATTCATTTCGGCGCTGAGCAAGTTCTTTTAACAAAGAAAGAGGCGATTTTAGCAGAAATGTTATTATCTAAATTCCCTCGTACAGCGAGCCGTGAAGATTTATTAGCTGCTTTATGGGATGATGAGAGCTTCGTTGAAGAAAATACATTAAACGTAAACATTACGCGTCTTCGTAAAAAGTTCAATGAGCTTGGTATTGAAAATGCTATTGAAACAGTACGTGGACTTGGGTATCGTTTTAACGCAACTTGGAGTGAATAAGCATGAAGCTATTTTTACGTGATCATTTTGCATTTTTCCTACTATATGTATTAAACTTCGGAATCATTTTCGTTCTTTATGATGCAGTAGACGGATTTCAAAATAATAAGTTTTACTTCATCGTTTTAAGCTTATACTTATTCATCTGTTTCCTCGCTTATCGTTACGTTCGTAACCGTAGAATGTATCACAGATTAAGTGAACCACCAGAGAAAATGGAAGATGCATTTATTGAAAGAGCGACTGCTCCTATGCCCCACAGTGTAAACGAGCTCGTTCGTACGCAATATCGCCTATTCCAAAAAGACTTACAAACATTCGAAGTAAAACAGCAAGAACACCAATTATTTATTAACCATTGGGTACATCAAATGAAAACGCCTGTTTCTGTTATGCAGCTTATGGTGCTTGAAATGGAAGATGAACATTTAATCCCGAAATTCAAAAAAGAGCTAGAGCGATTAAATCAAGGGCTCGATATGGCTTTATACATGGCAAGATTAAATAACTTCCATGAGGACTTCCATGTTGAGACGATTTCATTAAAAGATACTGTAACAAAAAATATTAACGGATTAAAAGAACTATTCATTCGAAATGGAGTCTTCCCAGTTTTAGAAGTTCATTCAGATTTAAAAGTTGCTTCTGATGCGAAATGGCTAAAGTTCATCATTTATCAGTTAATGACAAATGCCGTTCGCTATTCTGGTGAACGCGGAAAGAAAGTTTTCTTATCAGCTTACCGAAATGGAAAAGATATTATTTTGGAAGTTCGTGACGAAGGTGTCGGTATTCCGCAAGAAGATGTTCGAAGAGTGTTTGAACCATTTTACACTGGAAAAAATGGTCGTACATTCGGGGAATCTACTGGTATGGGACTTTATATTGTAAGTAAAATTTGTGATTATTTAGGTCATTCCGTGAAACTAGACTCTGAAGTTGGTAAAGGAACGACGATTAAAATCATCTTCCACAACGCTGCAAATAATCAAGAAGAGCATACGGAGAAGGTGACTGAAGCATGATCGGAACATATGCTAGCAAAATGTATGAGAACTTACTCTCATACATTTTTTGCAATAAAACTACATATTTGCCTTCTAGCGGGAGGTACATATTATGACATTTTGGCAGTTTGCCTTTAAAAATGTAACACGTAATTCCAGAGCTTATTTCGCTTATTTCGTAAGCAGTTCCTTTTCCATTGCTGTTTTCTTTTCGTTTGCTGTTTATTTATTTCATCCGAAATTACAAAACTCCAATATGATCTCTGAAGTTTCAGGGTTAATGATATTTTCAGAAGTTGTCATTGTCTTGTTCTCTTTTTTCTTTTTACTATATTCAATCGGATCGTTTTTAAAAGTACGTAAAAAACAATTCGGTGTTTTGACCGTTTTAGGAATATCAAGAAAACAATTACACCGTCTCGTTTTTATGGAAAATATGTTAATCGGTATTTTATCTATCTTTTTCGGCATGCAGTTTGGTTTTGTATTTTCACAGTTTTTCTTATTAGTTACAGCGAAAATCACACACCTACCAGGGATATATTTATATCCCCCTACGAATGCTTTCATTTTAACAACAATTGTTTTTCTTGGCCTTTTTATCGTTGTGTCTACATTTACACCGATGCTCATTCGAACGAAAAAATCAGTACATCTCTTAAAAGCAAATGGTGGAAAACAAAAAGAACGAAAGCCATCCATACTCATTTCTCTATTTGGTGCTATATGTTTAATAGGTGGCTACGCTTTAGCGAGCAAACCAATATATTTCGTATCAATAAGCCCACAAATAGCAATGGTTTATATGCTTTCAAGTATTTTCGTCATTCCGGCACTCGTTTCAATCGGAACATATTTCTTCTTTTCGCAAATTAGTTTCTTGCTCATTCACCTGTTGAAAAAGAGACGAAATTTTTATATGAAGCGTATTAATATGCTCTGGATTTCTGATTTAGCTAGCCGCATTCGATCAAATATTAATATGCTTTTCGTTGTGGCAATGCTATCTACAATTGCTTTTACGATGATTACATTTTTATATGGGTTCGGGAAATTTATGAAACTTGATGTTGAACGAAATTCACCATTCGCATTTTCATATTTCTCATTTGATGAGAATCCATTTACTTCCCAGCACTTAAATTGGTTAGAAAAACAATTAGAAGATGGGCAATTCTCTTACGACAAAATTAAAGTAGATTTATACGCTACGCCTGTAGAAGCGAAAAATAATACAGAAATTTATTATGACACATATGCCATAAAGCAAAGTGACTATAATAAGCTCGCTACGTCATTACAATTACAAAAGCTATTTATAAATGAGAATGAAACATATGTATTATCTGGAGCAGCATATGTCCCACTATTTACTTCACTCGATCCAAATTACAATAGAACACATATTACACTCGCTAATACAAATTATAAGCTACAAATAAAAGGGATCAAAATAGATAATACCCTCCCGTCTACTTTTGCTTATGAAACATTAGTATTATCTGATTCTGTCGTTAACAATTTGCCAACTAACACTAAACATGTGACAGTCTATAATTACAACGTAGAAAACTGGGAGAATACATATGCTATTGCTGATGAGTTTGTAAAACGAGCAGATAAAGACCGCGCGAGTATCAAGCACGAAGGATCTCTCGTTCGTATTTTTGAATCAGGCAACTCTTTATACAGAATCAAATCCGGAAGTGCTTCCTACTTCCTCATTGGTACATTCCTTGGGATTATTTTCTTTATTGGAGCTGGTAGTGTACTGTACTTCCGTATGTATACAGATTTAACAAACGAGCAAGAAAAATATGCAACGATTACGAAGATTGGCTTAACAGAATCAGAAATGAAGCGTTCAGCGACCATTCAACTTGGAATCTTATTTTTCGTTCCATACATTATGGCTTCTATTCATACGATGTTTGCGACAAAGATGTTGCAAGATATTATTAACTTATCATTGTTCGCTGAAATTACAGTTGTACTTGTGATTTTTGGAACGGTTGAGATTATCTTTTTCCTATTAATTCGTTCACTTTATATGCAAAAATTATCGCAACATATTAAGTTTTAAATAAGAAAAAGGTGAGCTTTATGAAAAGAGTATGCGGAAAAATCCCCCATACTCCTTTCACATTAACTCTATTAGGAGGTCTAGGCGCATGACATTTTGGCAGTTTGCATTTAAAAACGTGACGCGGAACGCCAGAGCTTATTTCGCCTATTTTGTAAGCAGTGCGTTTTCCATTGCAATTTTCTTCTCGTTTGCAGTTTATTTATTTCATCCTAAATTGCATATGACAGGCGTGAATGCTGCTCTGAACATATTAATGACAATCTCAGAAGTTGTCATTGTATTCTTTTCATTTTTCTTTTTACTATATTCAATCGGTACTTTCTTAAAAGTACGAAAAAAACAGTTCGGAATTTTAACAGTACTTGGCATATCTCCAAAGCAATTAAAGAGGCTCGTATTTCTAGAAAACATGCTAATTGGTGGCCTATCCATATTTTTCGGCATTCAATTTGGCCTTGTCTTTTCACAGTTCTTTTTATTAGTTACCGCCAAAATTACGCATGTGCCTGGTTTATATTTATATTGGTGGCCTACAGGTGCTATCGTTTTAACTATAATTATCTTTCTTGGACTCTTCATTCTCGTATCATCTTTTACACCGATGCTAATCCGTACGAGAAAAGCTGTACGTCTTTTAAAAGAAGGAACAAAACAAAAAGAAAGAAAAGCATCTGTACTCATCTCTCTCTTTGGTGCGATGTGTTTAATATCTGGATATGTTTTAGCAGCAAACCCACTATATTTTATGTCACTAGGAGATATTGCTGGGCTTTTGTACGCTGCCTCCTGTATATTTGTCATCCCATCACTTGCTGCAGCTGGGACATATTTTTTCTTCTCACAAATTAGCTTCTTACTCATTCGCATATTAAAGACGAGAAGAAAATTTTATATGAAACGTATTAATATGCTTTGGGTTTCTGATTTAGCAACTCGGATTCGGACAAATATTAACATGCTCTTTATCGTGACGATGTTATCGACACTCGCTTTCACAATGATTACATTCTTATATGGATTTGGGAAATTCACAAAGTTTGATGAAATAAGGAAAAACCCTTTCCCGTTTACTTATTTATCACATACTGAAAATACGTTAGCTGATGAACATTTAAATTGGTTAGAACAAAAATTTAGCGAAGAGCAGTTTACTTATAAGAAATTTAAAACGAATATATATGAAGTGTCTTCGGCAGAAGATAATGCACAGCTCTATTATGCAATTAAACAAAGTGACTATAATATACTTGCTAAAGCATTAAATTGGGAAACGCTCACCGTAAGTAATAATGAGTCTTATATCCTTATTAAAGACATAGATGATCAATTCATCGGAACAGTTTTTGATCAAGAAAAGAGAAATACTCTGACACTTACTCAAAACTCTTTACAGCTACAAGTGAAAGAATATAAAAGTTATAGCCCTTTCCCGAATAACTTAATATCACAACTTCTCGTATTATCTGATGAAAATGTAGAAGCCTTATCAACCACTTCAAAACAGATGAGTGTATATAGCTTCAAAGTTCCAGATTGGGAAAAGGCACATAATATCGGTTCAGCATTTATAACAAAAATTGATAATGACAATGCAGCTATTCAGGCAGAACATCCACCGTTTCATGCAAGTGAAGCAAGCGACTCTCTATACAAAACAAAATTAAATGTTGCTTCGTTTTTCTTAATTGGTACTTTCCTAGGTGTTATTTTCTTTATCGGAGCTGGCAGTGTTCTTTACTTCCGGATGTATACAGATTTAACAAATGAGCAAGAAAAGTATATAACGATTACAAAAATCGGTTTAACAGAAGTCGAAATGAAGCAATCCGCTACAATTCAACTTGCGATTCTTTTCTTTGTTCCTTACATTATGGCATCGATCCATACAATGTTTGCGACAAAAATGTTGCAAGAGATATTAAATCTATCATTATTCGCTGAAATTACAGTTGTACTTGTAATCTTTGGAACGGTTGAAATTATCTTTTTCCTTTTAATTCGTTCCTTTTATATGCAAAAATTATCACAACATATTAAGTTTTAAAAATAGAAAGGTGATTACTATGGAAGAAGTTTTACACATAAAAAACGTCTCAAAAGTATATGAAGGAAAAGTCCCTCATACCGCTTTAAAAAATATAAATTTACATGTAGATAAAGGCGAATTCGTTGCGATTATGGGGCCGTCTGGGAGCGGTAAATCTACATTTTTAAACGTTATCTCTACAATTGATTCCCCTACTTCTGGTGATGTCGTTATTAACGGAAAAAAACCGCACACATTTCGTAGAGAGAAGTTAGCTATTTTCCGCCGCCAAGAGTTAGGGTTTGTTTTCCAAAACTTTAACCTACTGGATACACTGACAATCGGTGAAAATATCGTACTACCTTTAACTTTAGATAATGTTCCATTAAAAGAAATGGACGAAAAACTTGAGAACATTTCAAAAAAGCTTGGAATTGATCATATTTTGGACAAACGTATTTTTGAAGTTTCTGGAGGACAAGCACAGCGTACTGCAGTAGCGCGTGCTGTTATTCATCATCCATCACTTCTACTTGCCGATGAACCGACAGGAAACTTAGATTCGAAAGCAGCAATTGATGTAATGGAATTATTTACGAAATTAAATAAAGAAGAGGATGCCACAATTTTAATGGTTACTCACGATCCGTTTGCAGCAAGTTATTGTAACCGCGTTATTTTCATTAAAGATGGTGGGCTTTACAATGAATTACACCGCGGACTATATCGCGAGAAATTTTATCAAGAAATTTTAGATGTTTTAGCATTATTAGGAGGAAGACGTGGATGACGTTTTGGCAATTTGCATTTAAGAATGTCTCACGTAATTCTAAAGCATATTTCGCTTATTTTGTAAGTAGTGCGTTTTCTATAATGGTTTTCTTTTCATTTACTGTATACGCGTATCATCCGCGCTTACAAAGTGTACAAAGCTTTCAAGAACGTGACCCTCTAACGAACTTAGCTAGTACAGCACAGCTTGTTATCGTTATGTTCTCGTTCTTCTTTCTCTTATACTCAATTGGAACATTTTTAAATGTACGGAAGCAGCAATTCGGGATACTCACGATTCTCGGTATCTCACAGAGACAATTAAAAAGACTGTTATTTACTGAAAATATGATAATCGGGATATTATCTATCTTTATCGGGATACAAGGTGGCCTTGTATTTTCTAACTTTTTCTTATTAGTTACTTCGAAATTAACAAGTTCAAAAGGTCTCTATTTATATTGGCCAACAGAAGCGATAATCGTTACAACCGTAACATTTATCATTTTATTTTTAATCGTTTCTACGTTTACACCGATGTTTATTCGTACTCGTAAAACAGTCCATCTTATTAAAGGGAACAAGAAAGTGACAGCCGAAAAAAGGCCGTCTATACTCATCTCTTTATTCGCTTTAATTTGTTTAGGGCTATGCTATTATATTGCCGGTTACCCGCAAGGCTACGTAACTGAAAAGAATGTACAAAATGGATCTGTCTTCTTTATTATGTTATCTATTTTACCGCTCGTAGTAGTCGGGACATATTTATTCTTTTCACAAACATTTCTTCTTTTTATCTATATTTTAAAGAAACGCAGAAAGTTTTATTTGAAACAAATAAATATGTTATGGATTTCAGACTTAGTTGCCCGTACCCGTAGTAATATTAATGTACTCTTTATCGTTTCCATGCTATCTGCACTTGCATTTACGATTATTATCGGACTATTTGCTGCGAATAATAATACAAAAGCGTCGATACTAGAACGATATCCAATTCCCTTCACATACAAATTAGAAGGGGACCATTCCCTTGAACGAAAGCACATTAATACTATTGAATCCGAACTTTCCAGTGCTCATTTTCAATATAAAAAATACAAATTTACGCTTTTAAAAGATGATGCTTCAAAAGAAGAGATTGCAATTATGAAAATGAGTGATTATAACGAAATTGCTAAGCAGTTAAGGAGACCTATAATCACCCTTGATGCAAAAGAAGTTTATATTATTTCTCGCTATTCACCAGAACTATTAAACCTTGTATCAAATCCATTTGTAAAACAAAATACAATTACACTTGAATCAAATAAAAAGGAATTTTATATAAAGGGATTTATTAAAAAAGGAATAGCACCACCATTTGCATTACCAAATTTAGTTATTATGCAAGATTATGCAATCGATACTATGGTTCCTCATATTGAAACAATTACGGTTTATAACTATTTCGTGGAGAATTGGGAAAATGCAATTGTTCCAACTAAAAATATATTAAAAAGTATGAGTAATGACACCGAAAAATATTATGAGGCACATAAAAACGATAAGCATGCTGCTCCCGTCCCTTTTAATATTTATACAGCTACTGATGAGTTACTCCATAATAAAGAAAATGCAGTTGCTCAATTCTTTATTTGGGCATTTCTTGGCTTTATTTTCTTTATCGGTGCGGCTAGTGTTTTATACTTCCGTATGTATAACGACTTAACGAATGAAAAACAAAAGTACATTACGATTACAAAACTTGGCTTAACAGAATCAGAAATGTTTCGTTCTGCAACGATTCAATTAGGAATTTTATTTTTCGTTCCTTACATCGTTGCTGGTGTTCACACGTTATTTGCGGTTAAGTTTTTACAAAGCATGTTCGCTTTTTCTTTACTAAAAGAGTTATTGATTGTACTCACCTTTTTCGGGATTATCGAGATTATTTTCTTCTTCTTAATCCGTTCTCTGTACATTAATAAATTATCACAGCATATTAAAGTATGAATAAAATAGCCTTGTGCAATATGCACAAGGCTATTTTCAATAGTTTTTAAATAATTAGCAGCAATATCCACCATAGCCGCCAGCATAACCGCCGTAACCACCATAACCACAAGAACCGCCACCGCCGAAGCAGCTAGCACCGATGATGATTAATAAAATAAACAATACGATTAGAAGCGCAAAACCGCCGCCGCAACCATGGTGTCTGCGGTTACAATCATCATGTCTGTGTTCACACTTTTCGCTCATTACTCTATTCCTCCTTTAGTATCATTCATAACAAGATCGTCTTGCTCTAAATGAGGGGATTCCATTTATATTATGTTTTCAGGGCAAATCGGAAGCTTGGCCTTCCTAAAAACGGGCTTGTTTCATGAAAAGAGCCCCAACACAAAAAGAGGATACCTTTAAATAGGCACCCCCTTCTTTTAAACAAACATATTAAGTAAAAGCGCAAAGCCGAATGCAATAAATGATAACAATGTCTCCAACACCGTCCACGTTTTAAACGTTTCTTTTACTGTCAAACCTAAATACTCTTTTACAAGCCAGAATCCTGCATCATTTACATGAGAAAACATTAATGATCCTGCACCCGTTGCAATAACGAGCAACTCTAAATTCACTCCAGACATGTGCTGAATAACCGGTGAAACAATTCCAGCTGCCGTCGTCAATGCTACTGTCGCTGATCCTGTTGCAATTCGAATTAATCCAGCTACCATGAAAGCTAAAACAATTGGTGATAACGATATATGCTCTGCCATTTGTGCAATAGCTGTTCCAACGCCGCTTTCAATTAATATTTGTTTAAATCCGCCGCCTGCACCAATAATTAAAATAATGGAACCGACAGGTAGTAAACTTTCATCTGTTAATTTTTTAATCACCTTTTTATTAATACCTTGTCTTATTCCAAGTAAATAAAATGCTGCGAAACATGAAATAAGTAAAGCAATTACTGGACTGCCTACAAATACGAAAAATTCAGTTATCTTTTTCGGTAATGAAATATACGGTGCAACTACTGATAAAATCATCAATACAACTGGTAATAAAATAATAAAGAATGAAACTTTACGACTCGGTAAATCAGTTGATACAGTCGTAACTCGAACAAGCTCTGGTTCATTTTCAGGTATAACCCTCTTATGTATCCACTTTGCAAATATCGGTCCTGCGATAATAGCTGTTGGTAACGCAATAATTAAGGAATATAAAAGCACCTTTCCTAAGTTCGCGTTATAAATGCCGATTGCTGTCATCGCTCCTGGATGTGGTGGTACTAGTCCGTGAACAATAGATAATCCAGCAATAACAGGTAAAGCAATTAATAATATATTTTGCTTCGTCGTTTTTCGAATCGAAATAACAAGTGGTAATAAAATGACAATCCCCACTTCAAAAAATACCGGAATCCCTATAACAAATCCTGCAAATAACATAGCCCAAGGTAGTTTCTTCACACCGAAAAATCGAATAAAGAAATCTGCTACTTGCATACCGGCCCCTGAATCGGACATCATTTTTCCTAAAATTGTTCCGAGAGCCAAAATACCAACTAAATGCCCTAGTACACTACCAACACCAGTTTCATAGGCAGTCACTATTTTCGTTAAATTCAGTCCAGACATAATGGCTAAAAATAAACTCGCAACTGTTAAACTAATAAATGCATGCCATTTCCACCATGATACCCCTAAAATAACAATCGCGATCGCAAGTAACGTGACGATTAATAAGTATATATCCATCTCTCATTCCCCTTACTTTTACCCCATATTTGTGGACAGTAAACACCTTATTGGTGCGGGATGAATCCAATTAAAGTCTCACTTTATAAAAAAAGAGGGCGAATACCCTCCTTTTATACGTCATAATTAACTACATAATGCTGCATTTCTGTATTATAGTAGCCTTCGCTATATTCAATTACTTCGCCAACTTCATCGTAAGAATAACGCATACGTTTTAATAATGCGGCACCTTCTTTTTCACCTAACGCTTCTGCAACAAAACTAGGCGCAAATCCAACAGCGAATTCATCTCTGAAGTTTTCTAAATGTATACCTCGGTCTTCAACTAAATCGTAAAGCGATTGTAAGTCAAAGTCCGATAAATCTGTACTTGCCATTCGTGCTGAGAAATAGTGCGTATAATGAATGTACGGCGCATCATTTAACGTATATAAACGTTCAATACGAAAACTCTCCTTACCGAATAATCGAAAAGGCACTGTTCCTTCTTCATTATGAACGACTTCTGCTTTTAGCAATTTCTTTTGTACTTTATATCCTTCTTCCACTAACACTTCTGTAAATTTTTTACCCTTTGACAGTTTTGTCGCAGAAGTATTGCGAATAACTTTCGTTCCTTTACCACTCTTCTTTTCCAAATATCCTTCTTGAGCGAGTTCTTTAATGGCGTTACGCACTGTAATTTTACTCACCTTGAACTCTTCTTCTAACTGCGGTTCGGAAGGAATATTCGTATGAATCGCATATACACCATGCAATATTCGATCACGAATAATATTTTTTATTTGTAAATATAATGGTCCTTTTTTTCTCGTTACGTTCACCGCTACACCCACTACCTTTCTACATCACCTACTGATGCCGTCATTGCCCGAAGTATATCCTTCTCTGATGACATTGGCGTATCACCGACGATTGTATGTGCAAGCATTCCAGCTGCTGACGCAAATGAAACAGCTTTCTCTGGTGCAAACTCTTCTATCTCGCCATGAATAATCCCGCTCGTATAAGCATCTCCAGCACCTATTCTATCATATACAGAAAACGTAAGTGTTTTTGCAAAAGTGAACGCACCATCTTTACATATAAACCCGCGAAGCGAGTGTGTATTATCGCTATTAATAGAGCGATGTGTACCAGCGATTGTAGCGATATGATATGTCTCAGCCACTTTTGGAATAAGATCAACAAGTTGTGCTTCTCGCTCCGTCTCTTCTGTTTTCATTCCAAGAACGAACATTGCATCTTTTTCGTTCATCATAACGATATCAGCAAGAGCTAGCATTTCTTCATAATGCGGTTTCGCTTGCTCATATCCGTCTTCTCCCCAAAGCGATGGACGATAATTACAATCAAAAACGACAGTGCCTCCGTTTTCTTTAACTGCTTTCGCTAAAGATTTCATATGATGGCGTACAGTATCATTCATCGCAAGTGTAATCCCGCAAAAATGAACGATATCAATTTCCTTGGCGATTTTTTCAAATTGGTACATCTCTTCACATGCCGTATTGAAGCTACTCTCTAATCGATTTGAATATGTAACGCGGCTTGCACGTGCACCAAATCCGTTTTCTAAAAAGTACATGCCGACATATTTACCGCCTCTTGAAATAAACGGCACCCGAATGCCTAACTTTTGAATATGTGATATCGCAGCATCCCCAACAGAGTTTTCCGGTAAAGTTGAAATAAGAAAACCTTCATGTCCTAGATGAGAAAGCGCCGCTGCAACATTCACACCTGTACCAGAAAATGAGTAATTTAACGTATTTGCTTGCGACAATAGTTCATATCCTGGTACTTGCAGGCGCATCATTACTTCGCCGAATGCTGCAATTTTCTTACGCATATTGATCAACTAGCTTCTTCACTACCGCTAATAACTCACGAACATCTTCTGTTTTCGTATTACCAGTTTCTTTATCAATAATAGAAGAGTACACGTGCGGGATAACTTGCTCTACGTTTGCCTCTAGCGCAATACGCACAATTGTTTCAAAGTTTTCTTTATCAATTCCGCCCGTTGGCTCTAATGCAAATCCTTCTTCCGCACATGCTTTCGCAACAGCGCGATATTCTTCTTCATGAGCTAGCCCTTTCATCGGGAAGTATTTCAAGGAATTTCCGCCCATATCACGTACAAGTGCGATTGCTGTTTTAATTGGGACGATTGCTTTTTCTTCCCCAGCTGCACTAATTGGACCAGTAGAAATATTTACGTACCCTACTTTTCCTGTTGGTGATACTAAACTATTAATCCAGCTATCTTTTCCGCCTAGATTTGCACGTGTCGCTCCAACTGAAGGAAACACTTGGTTAATATGGCTACCAGGGTAATGCTTCGCAATTTCAGCTACAACTGCCGCTTGGCGATTATCTCCTGCTCCTAGTCCGATTGATACAGCGTCATCAATTTCTTTTCCATATGCTTTCATCGCTGTAACTGCTTCTTCTACTGTTGGATAGTCTTTTGATAACACTCCAACAACTACATAACCTTCTGCTGCTTCAAAAATGTCTTTCGCATTTTCGATATTGTTCGCTAATACATTTAATGCTACGCGGCCTTTATAAAAACGTTTTTGAATGTTTGTCATTTTAGTTTCCCCCTACAATTTCTCTCATTTTTTCTTCAATCACATATATATCATCACCTTGAAGTGGACGTGGATCAATATCAAAGAATCCTTGTCTTACTCCGTAATCACGCGTGTAAATAGCAATTTCCCCTTCGCGTAATGCATTTACGACGTCTTTTGCTGATTTATTTAACTCGTTCTCGTTAATATGAATACGTGCTCTAAAGATTGCTCTTCCTGCCTCATCTTGAACGATCGTTACATTTACACCGTTTAATTCTTTCAGCGGCATAAGTACTTGTAATAACTCTTTTTCTTGTTCACTCTTATCTTCTTTTACTCCATACTCATCAAGCGCTTGAAGTAAACCGAAAGTTGTTTCTTTCCCAACTTTCATACTTCTTCCGATGCAATGTAATTGCACTTTCAGCCACTCAATATATTTTCGTTTCCCGCCGACAATACCAGAAGTAGGTCCTTCAATTGCCTTTGAACCGCTATAAATGGCAAGATCTGAATACTTCACATACTTTTGAATATCTTCTTCAGCTGCCGCATCGACGATAAGTGGTACGTTATTTCGCTGCGCGACTTCCCATGCTTCTTCAACAGAAATCATATTTTTTTGTACGGCATGATGGGATTTCACATATAGAATCGCTGCTGTATTTTCACCAATCGCATCTTCAATATGTTCTGCTTTCCCTTCATTTGCATAGCCAACTTCTACAAGTTTACCGCCGCCTAAATAAATCATCGTTTCAACAGGAGCACCGTATTGAACGTTATGACCTTTTAACATAATCACTTCGTTTTTCACGATGACCTCTTGATGAAGTCGTTCACTTTTACGACGGTTTCCTTCTGTAACGATACCAGCGATAGAAAGCGCAATTCCGCTTGATGCTGAATTTACAACAACTGCTGCCTCTGAATCTAGAATTCTCGCAATATGGTCTCCCGCTTTATCTACTAAATCAGCAATTTCCACATAATTTTGTCCACCATGTTTCATCGCATCCATAACTGTATCTGTAGGAGCAGATACACCTAAAATACTCATTCTACCGCTCGCATTAATCACTCTTTTTAATCCGTACTTAGCATTCAATGAATGACCCATTGATTACAACCCCTTTCGTATCAATTCTTCTTTCAGCAACACGCTGATCCCCTTCTGAATCAATTAACGTAATCGGTTCATCTTTCACCGTAAATAAAGTTAAGTTTGCAATATCGCCTTCTTGAATACGGCCAAGCTCTGGTTTTTTCAGCCACTCTGCCGCATTTTTCGTAACCGCATCAATTACTTCTTCTAGCGGATAACCTAAGTAAAGGAATTTCGAAAGAACGTGAGCCATACTATACACTGGACCGTGTATACGATTCTTCCGGTAAATGTCTGTACTAATTGTATTAAAGGCAATACCGTGACGCTTCGCCGCTTCTGCTACTTTAAAAGAAAAACTAGCATTACCGTGACCAACATCTAAATGAATACCGCGATTCACTGCATCTAGTAATACAGGTAGCGGTTTGTCTTCTTCATCAAATAAATTATTTTCTTTCCCGTTTAAGTAATGTGTAATGACATCATCTTTTGCTAAAAGAGGTACAACTTCCTCAATGCGAGGAGGCGCTGAGCCGATATGTACCATAATCGGTAATGATGTGTCACGAGATAAAGAGCGTGCAACATGAAGCGGTTCAATTCCACTATCACAAACAACACTTTTACTCATTCTCGCCTTTAACCCAACGATTACATCTTTATACTTTTCTACTGCTTCTATTACTTTCTCTCTATCTATCCATTCCATATTGGATAATTCATCAATTCGTTTCAAACCGATGCGAGAAATATTTAAAAAGGCAAATAAATTCGTTTTCGCCTGCTCTCTACTTTGTACTAAATCTGCAATACGATCAGCTCCGCAGCTACCCGCATCAACAATTGTCGTTACCCCTTGCTTAACGCCAATTTCATCCACCTCATCGCCATACGGATCAAACTCTGGAAAAGCATGAACGTGTAAATCAATCCAGCCACTCGATACGTAAGTACCTGAGTAATCAAGAACCTTTCCACCTTCACCAGCACCAGCTTTTGTCACCTGTGCGATTTTATTATTTTCAATTACAATGTCAATCTCTTCCCCGTTCACACGTTTCACATTACGTAGTACGAATCGTTCTGTCATTGTATTTCCACCCTTTTCTATAAGAAGCCATAAGAATACGCTTACATTAAAGTTTCATTTTTTATATCTCTTTCACATATTTAGAGTATCACGAAAAAAACGAAAAGTAAATATAACGTTATAATGTTTAATGGTAAATAAAAAGACAATCCATTTCTTATATGCCAAAAGACTGACCCATAACGGACCAGCCTTTTTCTCTATTCCTGAACCGTCACAATAACCCCGTCCATATTATTCCCCGAAATTTCATACTGCTTATTCGCTGGAACATTCACGTTCATACGACCTGAAACTTTATAATAAGAAACCGTATATTTCTTACCTTCAACCTCAGTTGAAACTTCTTTTTCCTCTTTTAAGAAGTCCAAATATTCCTCTAACGTAATCTTCTTTTTTTGCATAATTGCGCTATGAGGTAGGCCGACATAACGTATGTGCCACGGCTCATATTGAATGCCCGTAATATTACTTTTATTTTTCGGATAACGTAAAACAAACCCGTGCTTCCATACGTTCTCTTCAATCCATTTTCCTTCAGGAGCTTTCTCCATTTTCTTTTGAGTAGACCCAACGTCGAGTGATAACCCTAAATTATGTTCACTATATCCTGCTGGAAGTGCATAATCAGATCCCATTTCTTTATATAATTTACTTTGTTCTTGAAAATCTCGGTAACCGCTACTCATTAAGAAATGCTCTACTCCATCTTTCCCAGCTGCATCGACAACGTTCAAAAACTTTTTTACAACACCCTTTGATAAGCGAAGATTTCTATCAAATATTACATAGCCTCTTACTAATTCACTATTGTGATTTACATTTATAATATCGGACCTAACACTATCTTTTTTAACCGGATAATCTTTATTAACTAATAATAGATCACCTTTATAAATTTCTTCTTTTGTCACTTCTACCTTTTCAGTATTCGCAGCTTTTACTTTATTATCTTTTTCTGCAATTTTAACGTCGATCTCCTTTTGAAATAATGGTGATATATAAAAGCCTACACATGCTGTACATACTATAAATAGAGAAATAAATACCCACTTTTTCATTTCTAGTTCCTCCTTAACTTAACTTACGTATAGAATAGAAAAAACTATTAAAATAAAAAGTGGGGTAAAGTTTAAATTTTTATTAAATTGTTTCGCTTTCTTCTTTTGGCAATCTCACTTCAAATATCGTTCTAATAACATCGCTTTCAGCAGAAATCGTACCATCATGCTGCTCGATAATATTTTTTGCGATAAATAGTCCAAGGCCTGTTCCGCCACGGTCCTCTGTTCTCGATTTATCACCTGTATAAAACACATCAAAAAGATACGGTAAATCTTCTTCTGGAATGCTATCTCCGTAATTTATAATTTGTACAACAACTTCTTCATTATCGATATACCCATTCATATCAACAAATTGTCCATCGCATCCGTATCGAACGGCATTTGTTAACAAGTTTTCAAATACTCTAGCTAGCAATTTCCCATCACCATTAATTGGTAAATGAGGATCAACATTCAGCCTAGCTTCTAAATGATGTTTCTCTAATAGCGGATATAATTCCTCGTCTAACTGTATGAGTAATTCACTTATATCAATTTGCTTTTTATCTAGCTTTAGCATGCCATAATTCATACGTGTAATTTCAAATAGTTCATCAATTAAACTTTCCAGTCTTTGCGATTTTGTATATGCAATCGTAGAAAAATGCTTAATTTGTTCCTTCGTTAAATTCTCATCTTTAAGAATTAAATCTAAATATCCTAACACAGATGTTAGCGGCGTTCTTAAATCATGAGCTAAGTTAACAATTAACTGGTCTTTACTACTCTCTGCAAAGTCTCCTCGTTCCACTGCTTCTTTTAATTTTTCACTCGCTACATTAATTTCGCCGGCGATATATCCAAACTCATCATTTGATAAAACGCGAACTTGATTTGTAAAATCCCCATTCGCCAAATGATGAATCCCGTCTGAAATTTCATCAAAATACTTTAAATATGGTCTAGTAAGGAAGAAAAAAAACATAATAGACAGAGGGATGAATATAAGTAAAAAGAAAGTAATATCCCCAATCCCTCTTATAACTGAACGAAATTGAGCTAAAGGATCCTCATAATGCACCGCTAATTTATAGTAAATCCGTAATCCTTCATAAATTAAATACGTTACACCAGCTGCTAATACCATACTTAACGCAAATAGCATAACCATCTTCGAGCGAAAGCTTCTCATCTTTTTAGCCATTGAAAGTATACCCTACTCCCCACACTGTTTTTATTAACTTATTCTTTCTTTTATCTTCTCCAAGTTTTTTCCGCAAAGTACGGATATGTACCATAACTGTATTTCCGCCTTCATAATAATCATCTGCCCATACTTGCTGGAATATATTTTCCACACTGTACACTTTCTTCGGGTGACTTGCTAATACATATAAAATATCAAATTCTTTTGGTGTTAATTCAATTGGCTCTCCGTACACATTTACTGTTCGGCGCTCAGGATCAATAACAATTCCACCAATTTCCAAAGCAGATTTACTCTCTTCTATTTTCGGCTGATTTAACGTAAGAAATCGGCGTAGTTGTGCATTTACGCGGGCAACTAATTCAATCGGTGTAAAAGGCTTCGTCATATAATCATCTGCGCCTAATACAAGACCTGTCACCTTATCAAAATCAGATGTTTTCGCACTTAAGAAAATGATTGGCATATGATGTTTTGCGCGAATTTGGCGCGTCACTTCATAACCATCCATTTTCGGCATCATAATATCTAAGACCACTAATTCGATTGGCTGCGTTTGAATAATATGCATGGCTTCTTCTCCATCAGCTGCTTTAACGACGTGGTACCCTTCTTTTTCTAAATGTATCTCTATTAAATCAGCAATTTCTGCCTCATCATCTGCTATTAAAATTGAAATGTTCTTCATTTTACTCCCCCTTTTATCCCGCTATTTGCGGGTATCCTGATTAAGGATTAGATTCACCTCTCCAAAATAATCCGCTGCTTCGTGATTTCCGCCAGCCTTCCGCGATCTACTTCATACTCAGCTTCAACGCTTTGCGGTACAATCACTTTCCCGCTCTCAAGCATCACTTCTGGCGAAATAATATCCCTCTTCCAATGTCGGCTAGAGGCAGATATATCACCTGGAATCGTAAAGTTTGGCAGTGAAGCAAGCGCAACATTTTGTGCACGTGAGATTCCCATCTCCACCATACCGCCGCACCAAACAGGTATGTTATGCTCCATACAATAATTATGGATTTGAACCGATTCTGTTAATCCACCCACTCGCCCTGGTTTAATATTAACGATGCGGCAACTGCCAAGCGTAATCGCAACACGTGCATCTTCTAGACTGTGGATACTTTCATCTAAACAAATCGGTGTTTCCATTTTCCTTTGCAACTGTGCATGATCAAGAAAATCATAATCCGCTAACGGTTGTTCAATCATCATCAATTGAAATTCATCTAATCGTTTCACCCTCTCTGTATCCGCTAATGTATACGCTGAATTTGCATCAGCCATTAACGGAATACTTGGGAACTCTTTACGAATTTCTTCCAATAACTCGTAATCATGCTCTGGCTTTATTTTCACTTTAAAACGCTCATATCCTTCTTCTGCATACTTCTCGATTTGTTTTAACATAATCGGAATTGTACTGATACCAATCACAACGCCTACTTCAATTTCAGTCCTAGTTCCGCCAAGTAATGTCGCTAATGACTTCTTTTGACGTTTTGCATATAAATCCCAAACAGCCCCTTCGATCCCCGCCTTTGCCATTCTGTTTCTCTTTATATGCTGGAACAAACCTGGCACTTCATTCGGATGAGAAATCTCCGCCTTTAATAAATCCGGTATTAAAAAATCTTGTATTACATGCAGCGCTGTCTTCACTGTTTCTTCCGTATACCACGGCTCAGAGAATGCAACGACTTCGCCAAATCCAATGTGCCCGTCTGTATCTTCTAATTCAATGACGATACTCTCACGCTTTTCGTAAGTCCCGTAGCTCGCAGTAAACGGGATTACGAGTGGCATTTCCGTTATATGAAGTGTCGCTTTTTTTATTTCCACTTACATCTCCTCCACTAATTGTCTTAACTCTCGTCTTAACAATTTTTTCGAAGCATTTCGTGGTAATTCCTCTAAGAAACACGCTTTCTTCGGCACTTTATATTTCGCTAATTTCTCCTCGCAAAAATGAAGGATTTCTTCTTCTGTTATTTCTCCACTTTTTACAACAAAGGCAGCGGGTACTTGTCCCCATTTATCGTCAGTCATACCGACAACACCGGCTTCCACCACCATCGGATGAGAAAGCAACACTTCTTCAATTTGAGCCGGGTATATATTTTCTCCGCCAGAAATAATTAAATCACTGCGGCGATCTAATACGTATAAAAATCCTTCTTCATCTAAATAACCGAGGTCGCCAGTGTGAAGCCATCCATTTTGAATTGTTTCGCGCGTCGCATCTTCACGGTTAAAGTAACCACCTGTTACGTTTGGTCCTTTTACTACAATTTCGCCTTCCGCAAACGGCGGTACTACTACGCCATCTTTTTCAATACGAAGTTGGCACTGAAATAGTGGTTTCCCGGCTGATCCTACTTTCGTTAACATGTAATCTGCGGATAACGTACAAATTTGCGACGACGTTTCTGTCATACCATACGTTTGATACACAGGAATTCCTTTTTCTACACATGTTTCTAGTAGGGGTTTCGGGGCTGGTCCTCCGCCAAGTAACATGCATCGTAAAGAAGATGGATATGTCTCTCCTCCAAGTCTCTCTAATAAATCAGTTAACATTTTAGAAACGACAGAAATGATTGTAACACCTCTCGTTTGAAGTGCTTTATGAATAAAATCAGCATCATATTTCGGAACGAGTAAAATGCGCATTCCGTACATAACATTTTTCATTAAAAGAGATAACCCACCAACGTGGAACATCGGCATACAAGCTAGCCAGCAATCATCATCTCGAAGCCCTAAATTAAGCGAAGAACCGACTGCGCTTGCCCAGTGATTGCCGTACGTTAAAATAACGCCTTTCGGCTTCCCTGTCGTCCCTGACGTATAAATAATTGTCATCGCTTCTTCTAAAGAGAATTCTTCTTGTATATAGGCTTCCGCCTTCGGTCCCTTCATCATTTCAGCAAATGAATAGACGGCAGCACCCTGAGCTTCAAAATCTTGATCCGTCACTAAGCACATAACTTCAGCATCATCCATTTGCCAAAGTAGCTCTTCTCTTGAAAGACGCGTATTTAAAAGTACAGCTACTGCACCTACATAAGATAGGGCGTGAATAACTGTAATCATCTCCATACCATTTTTCATCAGAACAGCCACCTTTTGCCCACGCTTCACTCCTACATGCGTGAGGTGTTCACAAACAGATACTACTTTTTCATGCAGCTGCATAAAAGTAACCTTTTCATCCTCTATTTCAATTGCAGTGCGATCTGGTGTTAAAAATGTACGTTGCATTAACCAATTTGGCATCGTCTCCATCACTCATTCTCCTTTCATGAAAGAAAGAGACTTGATATGACATCAAGTCTCTTAGTTGTTTTGTTTCCGGTTTGATCTTTTGGTCGCGACTCACATTGCGTGCGAGCCGCTTCCGCTTTTGATCACGGGAAACGAGGGAATTGACCGAAGTCCGGACTGCGTTTTTCTTTGAACGCGTCGCGACCTTCTTTTGCTTCGTCAGTTGTATAGTACAATAACGTTGCATCTCCAGCTAGTTGTTGAATACCAGCTAGACCGTCTGTGTCTGCGTTGAATGCAGCTTTTAGGAAACGAAGTGCCATTGGGCTGTTTGCTAAGATTTCTTGTGCCCATTGTACTGTTTCTGCTTCAAGCTCTTCTAATGGTACTACTGTGTTTACTAAGCCCATATCAAGCGCTTCTTGTGCGCTGTATTGACGGCATAGGTACCAAATTTCGCGAGCTTTCTTGTGGCCTACCATACGAGCTAAGTAACCAGCTCCGTATCCACCGTCAAAGCTTCCTACTTTAGGACCAGTTTGTCCGAATACAGCGTTGTCTGCAGCGATTGTTAAGTCACATACGATATGAAGTACGTGTCCACCACCGATTGCATAACCTGCTACCATTGCGATAACTGGTTTAGGAATTGCGCGAATTAGACGTTGTAAGTCTAATACGTTTAAACGAGGGATTTGGTCGTCACCTACATATCCACCATGACCGCGAACTTTTTGGTCGCCGCCAGAACAGAATGCACGTCCACCTTCACCTGTTAAAATGATAACGCCAACATTTGTATCATCACGAGCGTGTGCAAAAGCATTGATTAACTCCATTACCGTTTTAGGACGGAATGCGTTATGTACTTCAGGGCGGTTAATCGAAATCTTTGCGATACCATTGTATGTTGAATAAATAATATCTTCGTAATTGCCTTCTTTTACCCATTCAATAGCCATTACTATTACCTCCTTTTATATTTCTGATCTCCTCTATAAGTGCAACTTCCTTCTTGCTGAAAAAAGCATCACTGCATAGTTTTTAGAAATCCCTTTACTATTGTATCAAACTTTTCCGGTTGTTCCACATGAATTGCATGGCCAGCACCATCAATTTTGACAAATTTCGCATGAGGGATGCATTTTTCGATGTTTTTTAATATGCGAAAGAACTTTTCATCATACTCTCCGTTCAGTAGAAGAACAGGCATTTTTAAATTTTGCAATTCTTTCCACCATGAAGGCTGAGCCCCTGTTCCCATACCGCGAAGACTATTTGCAAGTCCTTTAGGATTGTTAGCAAGTCGTTCTTTTCGCACCGCTTCTTGTACGTTTTTTGCTAAACATTTTTGCGTTTCAAACAGAGGGATATTTTCCCACATTGTTACAAAGCTTTCGATGCCTTCTCGCTCAATTTTATCGGCAAGTCGCTCATCTTTTTCACGACGTTCTTCTCTATCCTCTTCACTTTCAAGCCCAGCTGTACAATTTTCTAATAAAAGAGAATGTACATACTCTGGATATAGACATGCCATCGTAATCGCCAGTCTACCGCCCATTGAATAGCCAAGTATGTGCGCTTTTTCAATATGAAGGTAATCTAGTAGTTCTTTCATTTGCAATGCTACATTTCGAATATCATAATGAGTCATATCTTCAGGACTTTCCGTTTTTCCGTGCCCAACAATGTCTACTAAAATGACTTGAAATTGCTCGCTCCAAGAAGGAATGAAGGAACGCCACGTTTCCATGCTTCCCGTAAAACCATGAAGAAGTAGAAGTGGTTCCCCGCTTCCGACTACTTCATATTCATACGATACACCTTGCAACGTTACGTTCATTTTGATTCACCTTGCAAAGATGTAGTGATAACGTCCATTGTTTTCGCCCATAATTCACGATGTAATTTCAAGTTTTCTTCGCGATTCGTACAAATTTCCACAACGTGTAATCCTTTCGCTGTCGTTCCAGTTTGTACTTCTTCTCGGAAGTCTTCCCATCCATTTACACGGCTAAATGAACCACCATACATTTTGACAACATGCTCATAATCAAGTCCAATTGGTGTTCCAAATAAGGATTCGAAATGTTCCTTTTTCTCATATTGTGGTAAGAATGAGAAAATACCTCCGCCATCATTATTTACAACAACAATCGTTATATTTAACTCATGTAACTTTGCGGCCAATAATCCGTTTAAATCGTGATAAAATGATAAGTCACCAATCACTAATACGAGCGGATCACAAATAATACTCGCTCCTAAAGCTGTTGAAATGATTCCATCAATACCATTTACACCACGGTTTGCCATCACTTGAATATTTTTATCCGATGTGAAGAAAAATGAATCTGTATCGCGAATTGGCATACTATTACTTGCAAATAACGTTGCGCCTTCTGGTAATACACGAACAATATCCGTAATGACTTTTCCTTCAAATGCAGTTTCATATGTTTCCATTTCACGAAGCGCTTCCTTCGTTTTCTCGTTTATATGTTTCCACATTCCGAACCAATCATTCGTTTTCATAACTGGCATTTTCTCTATTAATGTCCTGCAAAAATCAACATCACTTGCTTGTACAACCTCTGTCGCAACAAGAGCTGGATCTCTCCATTGTCCGGATTCATCAACAACGATATGAACTGCTTTCGTTTGTTTTTTAATGAACTGCGTTAATGCTTTAGAAACAGGCATTCCACCAAAGCGAATTAAAACGTCCGGTTTCCACGTTTCCTTTAACAGTTCATTTCGCAAAAATGTATCGTAACAGTCGATTACCATCGTTTTATCGTGATGTCCACTGCGAATATTAGAAAGTGGATCTGCTAAAATTGGATACCCTGTTTTCTCAGCTACTTTCATAACAACTTTTGCGATTTCTGGATGACTGTCGTCTCCACAAATAATAAGCCCCTTTTCCATATGTGAAAGGCGCCCTACAAGAGAATCTACATATTCACTCGGCATCGTCACGTTCCCTTGCTGAACTACTCCTGTATATTCACCACGCCCTTTATCCCATAAACTTTCTAATGAGAAATCCGGTATAAGCGGCTCGCGAACTGGAAAATTAAGATGAACAGGTCCTTGCGGCGCTAAACAGGCACTTGCTATCACACGCTGCGTCGTCATGCGAGCGTAATGATACATTGCTTCACTCGCTTCTGGAAGTGCCATCTCTGTAAATTGCTTCACAAAAGTACCGTATAAATTAAACTGATTCATCGCCTGTGGTGCACCCACATCTCTTAATTCATGCGGTCTATCTGCCGTTAACACGATAAGCGGCACTCGTGAATGAAAAGCTTCACATACAGCTGGATAATAGTTCGCTGCTGCCGTTCCTGACGTACATAATAGTGCAACAGGACGTTTTTTTGCTTTTGCAATACCAAGCGCAAAAAATCCTGCTGATCTTTCGTCTACATGTAAATATGTTTTCATTCCTTCATGTTGTTCCATTAGTAAGGCAATCGGCGTTGACCGTGAGCCAGGACTAATGACAACATCACATACATTTAGACGCGTCAGTTCATCCACGAACGCGCCTAAATAATATGATAACGCTTCTATATGATTGTTCATTTCATTAATTCCTCCAAGGCACCAAGCATCGGTCTAAACTTCAAACTTGTTTCTTCATATTCAAGCTGGGCTACTGAATCAATTACGATACCGCAGCCGGCAAATAAGGATGCTTTCTCGCCATTTAATAATCCGCAGCGAAGTGCAACCGCAAATTCACCATTTCCTTCATCATCTATAAAGCCAATTGGTGCACCATACAATCCTCTATCTAAAAGCTCTACCTCACGGATTAATTTCAATGCCTCATGACGAGGTGTACCACCAAGAGCTGGCGTTGGATGCAATTCTTCTACCATCGCTAAAAGACTTGTATCACCTTTCGCTTCTACTGGTGTATATAAATGGATTAAGTTTTTCGTCGTTAATAAGCCTGGGCTCTCTGGAATATTAACAGATTCACAATGCCCACTTAGCACACCTCGAATCATATTAACTACATAACCGTGTTCAGCCAAATTCTTTTCATCATGAAGAAGCGTCTCACCATTTTGTTTACTTTCTTCTATAGAATTACCATGACCAATTGAGCCCGCAAGGCACATCGATGTAAACTTCTCGCCTTCTTTTCGAATCAATCGCTCAGGTGTCGCCCCTAAGAAGCATGCTCCTTTATAATCAAAAGAAAATACGTAACAATCCGGTTGCCCAATGCGAAGCGCTTCTAAAACAAGAGCGGAATCAATATGCTGATCCATCGTCAATTTTAGCTCCCTTGCTAATACAACCTTCTGCACGTTCCCTTGCTTCATTTCATCCTGCACTTTTCCAATCGCATTCATCCAGCCCTTCGGATCAACTTCAACTTTCGAAGTAGTTGTTAGTTTGTCTCCTTCTAGTGCACATTTACTTTCTTGTAAAATTCTCTCTTCTAAAGAAATAATTTCGTTAGAAAGAGTTTCTGCGCAATCTTCAGCTGAAACGAACTTATTAATGGTTAACCACGCTTTTTCATTTTTTACAGTTAATAAAAATGCTGGTAGTGAAAATGTGGTATCATCAAATTCTTTCCAAAGATCTGTTTTTTCTTTTTCTTGGTCAAATGAAAATCCACCAAATAAAAGAGGACCTGTTCCAAATTCATATCCTTCTCTTTGCACAAATGCTTTCTCTTTTACTTTATCCCACTCGTCACGAGCAGTTTGAAAGCGTTTGTGAGAAGAATTTACTATAGTGAAAACAGAGCCAATTCCAGCAAATATTACATGCTGAGCTGGGTCTGCAAAATAACATCTATTTTCGAATGCAATCCTTTTTCCTGCTGCATAAAACAGAAGTGGATCCACCCAATCTATTTGTTTTACAAAACTAACTAATATTTTTTCATCAGTCGCACGCTTAATGGCTGCAACAAAAACTTCTTGTAAGCCTTTTTGTTTCGTTTGAATCACAATTGTCTCCCCCCTATGGGCGAAAAATAGTCATAATTACGCTTGATTTTAAGATACACCTCAAACGAAAGGCCTGTCAACGTTTAGCATTTCTGAGAAATTCACCTTCTCTTCCTAGAAAATAAACGTTGACACTAAATGATGCTTTTTCTACACTTAATTGTGTACAATATGTGACCTAAGGAGGATTCAACATGGAAATGAACGTCGAAACGAATTCCTCTCCTACGGCGCCAAAGCCAAGTAAACAAACAGGCTGGCGCATTTGGTGGAGTTTATTACGTCCCCATACATTAACAGCAGCTTTCGTTCCTGTTTTCATCGGAACAGCGTATGCGATGCAGGTCGGAGGTATAAATCAAATACATCTCCCTCTTTTCCTTATAATGCTTCTTGCTTGTCTTCTCATTCAAGCAGCAACGAACATGTTTAATGAATACTTTGATTATAAAAGAGGGCTCGATCACGAAGGTTCAGTTGGCATCGGCGGCGCTATCGTTCGCGATGGCATTCAGCCAAAAACAGTGCTTAACTTAGCATTTGGATTTTTCGGCATCGCAATACTATTAGGTGTTTATATTTGTATGAATTCTAGCTGGTGGCTTGCTGCAATCGGTCTTGTTTGTATGGCCGTTGCTTATCTTTATACAGGTGGCCCACTTCCAATTGCATATACACCATTTGGAGAGTTAACAGCCGGATTATTTATGGGTGTCATTATTATTGGGATTTCATTCTTTATTCAAACTGGAACTGTAACATCAGAAGTCATTTTACTATCTATTCCAAGCTCCATTTTAATTGGTGCGATCTTACTAGCTAATAACATTCGTGACTTGGATGGCGATAAAGAAAACGGGCGTAAAACGTTAGCAATTCTCGTTGGACGCGAAAGAGCCGTTGGTGTACTTGCCTCTATGTTCATCGTATCCTACATTTGGACAATCGCATTAATCATCGTTAACATCGTATCACCATGGATGCTTATCGTATTCTTAAGTGCACCGAAAGCATTTAAAGCGACGAAAGGCTTTATCGGCAAAAGCATTCCAATGGAAATGGTACCTGCGATGATTTCAACAGCAAAAACAAATACAATTTTCGGTTTCCTAATGGGAATCGGATTATTGCTTGGATACTTCCTATAAAGTGAAACTTTAATCAGTGGGGGTTTTGTTCATCCCCACTGATTATTAGCCCTTCACCAATCGGGCGTTTACGGGCAGCAGGGCTCCCACCTAACTTCTTTGCTCCAGCCAAATTTTAAGGTGGGAGTTTTACTGCCCAGCAAATAGCTGGATAGAAAGGAGCTGCTTACGCAGCTCCTTTTTTTATATACCAACTTCTAAGCTGAAATTCATCTCATAATTCCCACCTCCAACGCTCATACTATGTAAAGAAACTGAATTGTAGGAAGGTGGACGACTATGTTAACTCCACAACAAATAAATCAATTTAAATCTATTTTAGAAAAACAACAGCAAGAAGTTGAACAAACAATACAAACTCATGAGAATACAGATCGTGCTTCTGAACGTGATTCAGTAGGAGAATTGTCTAGCTATGACAACCATCCAGGTGATATGGCTACAGAATTGTACGAACGTGAGAAAGATTTCGGTCTCATCGAATTTTGGCATAAACAACTAGAAGATACGAAACATGCCCTACAAAAAATTGAGGCTGGTACGTACGGTATTTGCGAAGTGTCTGGTGAGGAAATTCCGTTCGAAAGATTAGAAGCAATGCCGACTGCTACAACGTGTATACAGCACACTACAAATAAATTGGATATGAACACCCGACCAGTTGAAGAAGAGGTGTTGGCTCCTTCGTTTCATAAGCACGACGAAGATCATTCTGTAGAGTACGATGCTGAAGATGCATGGCAAGACGTCGCAAATTACGGAACGTCTGAAACTCCATCTGATTTAGAAAGACAAGATTCAAAAAACTATAATGGCATGTACGTAAATAGTGAAGAGAATGTAGGCTTCGTTGAGGATTTTGAAAACTTTATTGGTACGGATATGTATGGCAAAAACCCACAAGTTTTCGCTACAGAGGAACATGAAGAATATGAGCAAATGCTTGATGACTTTGAAGAACGTACTTTTAAAGGTGAATTATCTTCAAATGAATCTAGCTCCAAAGAATAAAAAAAGCATTCCGAAATTCGGAATGCTTTTTATCGTTAGCTAATTAGTTTTTTGTAACGTTAGCTGCTTGTGGTCCGCGGTTGCCTTCAACGATTTCGAAAGAAACTTCTTGACCTTCTTCTAAAGTTTTGAATCCGTCGCCTTGAATAGCTGAGAAATGTACGAATACGTCTTCTCCGCCTTCAACTTCGATGAAACCGAAACCTTTTTCGCCGTTAAACCATTTAACTTTACCTGTTTGCATGTCATGTACCTCCTAAATAAAAATGAAACTATGAATCCACATGAAAAGGTGGATATAAAGGACATGAATGTATAACAAGCTTACAGCCTTTAATTCAACGTGCTTTATTTCCGTACCACATTATGTAGCTCAATAGTGACTTCACTATATCACGCTCAATCCAAAACGTCAAATGAGAACACTTTCACTCCAGCGTTTTTTATAATCCTAGTATAACCATAAATTCCTATTCTATTTTACTTTTATTTGAAAATTAACAAAACTGTAGTTTTCTAATCTCTTTAAATTCTGTACAATATGATTATCTATTACATTGAGGTGAAGAAAATGAAGGCACATGAAATCGAATATAAATTATATGGCGATGATATGCAGTTCGTTGAAATTGAATTGGACCCAGAAGAAAGCGTTATCGCTGAAGCTGGCGCAATGATGATGATGGAAGATCATATTGAAATGGAAACAATCTTCGGCGATGCTTCAGGACCATCTGGCGGCTTATTTGGAAAATTAATGGGCGCTGGTAAACGTCTCGTTACAGGTGAAAGCATGTTTATGACTGTATTTACAAATACAGGTCATGGCAAACGCCACGTATCATTCGCCGCTCCGTATCCAGGAAAAATTATTCCTGTTGATTTAACAGAGTATCAAGGAAAAGTCGTTTGTCAAAAAGACGCATTTCTTTGTGCCGCAAAAGGTGTTTCTATCGGAATCGAGTTTACAAAGAAAATTGGAACTGGTTTCTTCGGTGGTGAAGGTTTCATCATGCAGAAACTTGAAGGTGACGGACTTGCTTTCATGCACGCAGGTGGAACTGTATATAAACGTGAATTGAAACCTGGTGAAAAACTTCGCATTGATACAGGTTGTCTCGTTGCAATGACAAAAGACGTTAACTATGATGTTGAATTCGTTGGAAAAGTAAAAACAGCCCTATTTGGCGGCGAAGGTTTATTCTTTGCAACGTTAGAAGGTCCTGGAACTGTTTGGATTCAGTCTTTAACACTTAGTCGCTTAGCAGCGCGCCTTACAAGTCCAGCAGCTCAAAGCAGCGGTGAAGGCAGCGTTTTAGGCGGACTTGGTCGCCTTTTAGATGGGAAAGAATAAATAGTGTCCTTCTGGGGCCATAGCCATCAACTTAAGAGAATGAATAAAATTAAAACACTCTTTCATACTACATGAAAGGGTGTTTTAATTTTCGCCTACAAACAACAACAAGTTGGTTGAGAAGTTACACATACTAGGTGAAGAATTCCGAAATGAATTTTCCGAATCATCAGTCCATGATGTTAGATAATATCTCCAGACATAATGCTGTCCTCGTTTTTTCTCCATTTTGGTTCACCCCGCATTATTTAGATAAAATCTGCCTTAAGCCTACGGGGCAGGTTAGTTTAATAAGGTAATATTTGGATTACAATAGATATAAGTAAAAAATTAATAAGGTTTACTTCAGTAAAATAAGGTATATTATATTGGTTGAATAGATTCTCTTTAAAGACAAGAAAAGTAGGTGAACAAAGTGGGAAAATATCAATTGGATTACAAAAGTCAGGTAGCTGTGGCAAAGTTTCATGAAAAACAGACGCCTGCCAAATTTGATAAAAAGCAGCAACTTGAAAAATTGCGTGCGGAATATTTGAAAAAGAAGCAAAAACAAACTGATAAATAACATGTTACGTTTTCCCTAATTTTCTGTATATGGTGCAAACAAATACAAGAAAATAGGTAAGTTATTCATCGTTCAAATATATACAGGCTATTTTTCAAACCTCTTATTTAATGAACTAACGCATGCGTTAGTTCATTAAATATAAATAAAAAAGTCGATTCCTTGAGATTGAAATCGATTTTTTATTTAGGTGGACTATACAAACCATTTTTAACCATATAACATTCCATCGCTTCATTAAGCCATAACTCTTCTTCCTCTGTATAAGGAGAGGGCATCACATTATTATATTGTTCTTCTACATTCTCTAATTTACCTAGAGAATACATTGTCTCTTCGCCGACATACTTAAGAGTCGCTTTCATATGTTCATCAACCAATTTTTGCACTTCTGAATCCTCAATTTGTCTTCCAAATAACCTTTTCACTTCTTTTGCTAAACGAACAAACTCTTTATCAAGTGCTATGCCCTCTTCTTCCGGCTTATTATATAATCCATCAGCCACTTCTTTTGATACATATTCTTCAAGCCATAAACGTTGTTCGTTTTCTTTTTGGATACTATTAATTAAGCTCATTAATATGTTACTATCTACCTCTTCATCTTCCTTAAGGCATACCATTGTTCGTTCAATCGCCTTTATCGAAACTTCAAGTTGTTTTTTCTTTTCTTCAAAAGCTACCCTTTGATTTTGTAATGTTTCTTTTAAGCTTATATTCAAACTTTTCACATTGAGCATGCCACGAATTTCTTCTAAACTATATCCTAATACTTTAAGACTCACTATTTTTTGGAGCGCTAATATATCTTTATCTTTATATACACGGTGTCCTGAACTTATATTTTTTTCAGGTTTAAGCAATCCAATTTCATCGTAATATTGTAGTGTCCGTATTGATGTGCCTGTTCTCTTTGAAAACTCACCAATTGAATAGCCTTCCTTTTTGCTCATCCTACACTCCTCCTAACAATATGTTTACAAAAATCATACTCCCTCACGTAACTGTAGGTTCAAGCCTTTTTTCAAAAAGAATGAATCAAGTTCCTCACTGCATATATTGAACTATACCTTTTCTTAAGGAGGGCTTTCTTGATGCGTACTCCTTTATCCTTTGATAAAGATACTGCCATATTATTAGCATCTTGCTGCGATCTAACGTATGAACAATATAAACAAAATGGGATTTTTGAAATACCTGATGGATTCCAATATGTACAAGGCTTTCAAGGGACAGCGATTCAAACGATGGAATGGTTTGGGTTCATATTAGAATCTGAAGATACGATTATTGTAGCTTTTAGGGGTACACAAACAGATACAGACTGGATTATCGATTCACTCGTCAACCAAAGACCATACCCATATGCTTTAAATAGTGGAAATGTCCATAACGGCTTCCTTTCTATTTATGAATCTTGCCGAGATTCTATTATGGATATGCTCGTATCATTGCCAGCCCATAAGAAACTTCTTGCAACAGGTCATAGCTTAGGAGGGGCACTCGCTACATTACACATACTAGATGCACGTATAAATACTGCCTTCTCACAGTACGGTCTTTATACATTTGCCTCTCCAAAAGTTGGAGATATCGCCTTTCGAAATTATTATAAACTGCAAGTAGCTAGTAGCTTTCGTTTCGTCAACTTATTCGATGTCGTTCCACTTCTCCCTCCCCGAAACATAAATTTTAATGATCGTGATTGGGAATATGCACACGTTCATCACAACATGACATTTACGAAAAATACAAAATCCATTATAAATAATCATTCCATTACAACATACAAAACATGTCTGACTTCTCATTTTTAACCAGTAAACAATTGGAAATTGAATATTTATATACTATAATAAATCTATGAAATGACTTTCGGATGAGGGGACCTTACATGCTAAAATTTTTCTTTGCACTTTTTCTTATAATAATTTTTTCGTTTACAGGTTTCTTTACATTTTCATACTTTGCGACAGGGGAATATGGTGGAACAGGTATAATATATACCACTATCCCATTTCTTTCTTAAGCAAAATAAGTAAAACGAGCTTAATCTCATTAAGCTCGTTTTATTTTTCTAAGCAATCGTATTCCTGATTTAAAGGTGAATAAATAAAAGCCCCTTCAAAAGGGGCTTTTATCTAAAACAGTTTAACAGTATTACCAATTCCCCAAATTTCATTACTGTACTGCAAAATTGTTCGATCACTCGCAAAATGCCCAGATTGTGCAATGTTCAAAATCGACATTTCCAGCCATTTCTGCCTATTTTCATAGGCCCTTCCGACAGCTTCTTGTCTTTCAGCATATGGGCTAAAATCCCGAAGAACGAAGTATTCATCGTTTTGAATAACGAGAGAATCATAAATCGCTTCAAATTCAGCTCCCGACTGTGCAAAGAAACCATTCGTTAACTGATCTACTACTTTTTTAATATGCATATTATGGTGATAATAATCACTTGCACGATATCCACCATTTTGATAGTAATGAAGAACCTCATCTGCCGTTAAGCCAAAAATGAAGCAGGCATCATCACCGACCCTGTCTTTTATTTCAATATTAGCCCCATCTAACGTTCCGAGTGTGATTGCACCATTCATCATGAATTTCATGTTACCTGTTCCCGATGCTTCTTTACTCGCAGTTGAAATTTGTTCACTTACATCTGCCGCCGGGAATATATCTTCAGCTAAAGAAACTCGGTAGTTTTCTAGAAAGATAACTTTCATAAACTGACTTACGTACGGATCATTATTTACTTTTCTTGCAAGCTCATTTATTAATTTAATAATTTTCTTCGCATAATAATAGCCAGGTGATGCTTTCGCTCCAAAAATAAAAGTACGCGGGTAAAATGAAAAACTAGTATCCTCTTTTAAACGGTTATACAAGTATAAAATATGAAGAACATTTAATAATTGTCGTTTATAGGCATGTAGTCTTTTCACTTGCACATCAAAAATAGAATTTGGATCAATCGTGATCCCCATTTTATTATGAATGCGCTCCGCTAAAATAATCTTACGCTCTTGTTTTACCCCTGCAAGCATTTCTTGGAAACTAACATCGTGTTGAAATGTTTGCAGAGCTTGAAGCTTAATCGGTTCTTTCTTCCACTCTGTTCCAATCGCTTCCGAAATAAGATTCGTCAGCTGCGGATTCGCCTTCATTAGCCAGCGCCTATGAGCAATTCCATTCGTTTTATTATTAAACTTATCTGGATAAAATTCATAGAACAATCTCATTTCACGCTGCTTTAAAATTTCTGTGTGGATTTTCGCTACACCATTAACGCTATGGCTACCGACAATCGCTAAATGAGCCATTTTCACAAGGTCATGCGCAATAATGGCCATGTCCTCAATACGCTTCCAATCGTACGTATAACGGTCCCAAAGCTCATGACAGAAACGTTCATTAATTTCTTCAATAATCATATAAATTCTCGGTAATAACGGTTTAAAAATGTGAATTGGCCATTTCTCAAGCGCTTCTGATAACGTCGTATGATTCGTATAGGAAATCGTCTGCGTTGTTATGTGCCAAGCTTCTTCCCATGTCAATTTTTCTTCGTCTAATAAAATACGCATAAGTTCTGGAATTGCTAGAACCGGATGTGTATCGTTTATATGAATCGCGATTTTTTCATGTAACTGACGAAGACTACCGTGTCTCTCCCTGTGCATACGAACGATATTTTGCAAACTTGCTGATACGAGGAAATATTGTTGTTTCAAACGAAGTATTTTCCCCTCATCATGCGTATCATCTGGATATAAAAACTCCGATACAGCCTCTGTTTCACGCTTATATTTCAAAATATCTTTACAATTTTGCGGGAATGGAACTGGCTCCGCATTCCAAAGTCTGAGCGTGTTTACAGTACTTGTTTCATACCCTATAACTGGTACATCGTATGGTACTGCCATAATAACTTCTGCATTTGTATGCCTGAACTCTAAACGCCCATCAATTTCTAGCGGTTCAACGCTTCCGAAATAACTTACTTCTACAGCTTGATCATACCTTCTTACTTCCCAAACATTTTCATGAAGAAGCCACTGTTCTGGAAATTCTACTTGATAGCCATCAACAATTTTTTGATCAAACAGGCCATGCTTATAACGAATACCACAGCCATGTCCTGGTAAGTTTAAAGAAGCAAGCGAGTCGAGGAAACAGGCTGCTAATCGTCCAAGCCCACCATTTCCAAGTCCTGCATCTGCTTCAACTTCTTCTAACTCGTGCAAAGAAATTCCAAGTTCAGAAAGCCCCTTTTCACATACATCCCTGATACCTAAGTTTAATATGTTGCTTCCAAGCAAACGCCCGAGTAAAAATTCAATGGATAAGTAATACATTTGCTTTTGGTCTCCAGACCGATAACTTTCATTCGTTGCAATCCATTGACTATTCATATACTCACGTACCATATGACCAAGCGTATTATACTGATCACGAGTTGTAGAATCTTTGAAACTTTTCCCATACATCGTTTCTAATTTTTCTAGAAAAGCGGATTTGAAACTTTCAACATGAGTAAACATTTATTCACCACCTCAATGTTATTCCATGAGACCTTTATACAATTTCTTGTACGCAAGAGCCGATTTCCCCCAGCTATAATCTTCAGTCATCGCTTGCTTTACAAGCCTATCCCATACCGGTTTATCTTGATAAAACTCAATTGCACGAAGAACTGTATGTAACATGTCATGTGCATTAAAGTTCGTAAAGCTAAAGCCATTTCCAATTCCAGTTTCTTCATCGTAAGAATGTACAGTATCATTTAATCCGCCTGTTTCTCTTACAATTGGAATCGTACCATATGCTAGTGCAATAAGTTGTCCAAGGCCACACGGTTCAAACAGCGATGGCATTAAAAACAAATCGCTTCCCGCATATACTTGATGCGCTAACTCTTCATTAAATCCGATATATACTTTTACCTTTTCTGGATACTCGTATGCCATCCATTCAAAGAACTGCTCGTATTCAGAATCGCCTGATCCCAAAATAATACATTGTACATCTTCTTCCATTATTTCACGGAATACAGTACGTACTAGATCAAGCCCCTTTTGCTTCGTTAATCGTGTTACCATCGAAATAACTGGCGTATCTTCTTTTTCTGGCAAACCAAAATAACGCTGCAATGCACGTTTATTTTCATTCTTTCCATCTAATGACTCTGCACTATACTGAGCAGTAATATACGAATCTGTTTCTGGATTATATACGCTCGTATCAATTCCATTTACAATGCCACTAAGCTTATTGTTATTCTTTCGTAACAATCCATCTAACTTCTCACCGAAAAACTCATATTGAATCTCTTCTTTATATGTCGGGCTAACCGCTGTAATTTGGTCAGATGCGATAATACCGCCTTTCATAAAGTTCACGTTTCCATAAAACTCAAGCTGTTCACTATGAAAATATTCATGACCAAGCTCCAGTAAGTCGTACATCACTTCAGGAGGAAATACACCTTGGAACTGCAAGTTATGAATCGTATATACTGTTTTAATATGCTCATATAACGGGTTATCTTGATACTTTTCACGAAGCAAGAAATTAACCATAGCTGTGTGCCAATCATGGCTATGAAGAACATCTACTTCGAAATCAAGATGCGGAATACACTCTAAAACTGCTTTTGAAAAATAAGAAAAACGCTCCCCATCATCATAATGACCATATAGAGAAT
The DNA here is from genome assembly GCF_001884135.1 of Bacillus nitratireducens. GTDB lineage: Bacteria > Bacillota > Bacilli > Bacillales > Bacillaceae_G > Bacillus_A > Bacillus_A nitratireducens. Next base: position 136,350 of record NZ_MAOC01000004.1, read on the forward strand.
CTCTCTTAAAATAATATTCATTATCTATTAAGTAATACGTAATCCCATCCTGCTCACCTTTTAAAATCCCGCAATATTGGTTTCTCCATCCAAGAGGAACGTTAATTACTTTATGAAGCGTACATCCTTCTCTTAGCTCTTTCGGGATAAGACTGTAGTTCGGAAGTATAATGCGAACATTCACTCCTAATTTTTTTAATTCTTTTGGGAGCGCTCCTGCTACATCAGCTAGACCTCCGGATTTAATAAACGGTACACATTCTGATACTGCAAATAAAATATTCACCTGTTGTTCCACTGCACGAAAAGCGTATACATCACAAATCGCTCTTCTTACAGCTTCCTCCCTTCGAGTTTTCATGTAGAGTAAAACCATAATTAGTGGGGGTTTTCTAAATCCCCCACTAATTATGTACCTGCTATTTACGAATAACTATTGATTGTACTATTTTGTACACTACCTTTTTCTACAACATATGGCTCATCAGCACTTCCTTTTAACACTACGCCGTCGCCAAGTTTCACGTCTTTATCAATAATAACACCGTCTATTATACAATTATCTCCAATTTTACTCTTTTGCATAATAATGCTATTACGAACAATTGAACCTTTTCCAATTTTAACAGAACGGGAGATAACACTATTTTCTACTTCTCCTTCAATAATACTGCCGTTTGCAATCATTGTATTTTTCACGGCTGCACCCTTCAGGTAACGAGTTGGTGGTTCATCTTTTACTTTCGTAAAGATCGGTGCTTCTTTCTTAAATAATTGCTTCCAAATAGAAGGCTGCAAAATTTCTAAGCTATGTTTATAGTAACTTTCAATCGAATCAATAATTGCTACATATCCTGTATGCTCATACGTAGCAATATGCAGTGATTTTCCGCGCTTTTCTCTCACTACATCAAATAAACTATATTGCTCCACATCTTTATATGTCTCAAATAAATCTAGCAATAATTGTTTCTTTAACACATATGTTTGAAGCGAAACCCCTTCATGACAAACTTCAGTAATATCTGCAGACGTATGTATATGTCGCTTTAGCACCGCTTGAAAATTTAACGCTGTTACAAGATGGCTATTCGTAATAACAACATACTCTTCTCTGCTTCTTAGAAAATAATCAATATGTCTTCTAAAATGTGCAAAAGATCCAAATTCGTCATGATCACATTGGCAATTCGGTGGGAATAAAAACAGGCCATCACGCTTTCTATCTAAATCCCACTGTTTTCCTGAACCGACATGATCCATTAAAGAACGATTTTTATGACTTGTAAAAACCGCCACGCTATGAATATTAGAATTCACCATATTTGAAAGCATGAAATCAATGAGTCGGTAACGGCCTCCAAACGGTAACGCCGCTAATGAACGATGCCCTGTTACTTTCTTTAAGGAAGGAAAACTTCCCGTTGCATTAATAATTCCTAACATTTTTTCTCCCATTCATTTCATCCCCCTTTTCTATTTTCCTTCAGCAATTAGTACTACATCGTCAACATTTTTTTCTGGGCGAATTATTGTCCCATCTTCAATAACCATTTCTGATCCAACAATCGCTCTTTCAATCACAACGTTTTTACCAATCTTTGCCCCAGGCATAACGACAGAATCGATTACCATACTACCTTCTTCTACCGTTACTCCTTGGAATAAAACAGAATGCTTCACGTCCCCTTCAATGACGCATCCTTCATTAATAAGTGATTCTTCTACTTTTGCCTGTTCTGCAATATATTGAGGCGGCTCGTTTGGATTCACAGAATAAATGCGCCAATTACGATCGTTCAAGTTCAACGATGTTTCATCACGAAGTAAATCCATATTCGCTTCCCATAAGCTTTTCACCGTTCCAACATCTTTCCAATATCCTTCAAACGGATACGCCATCAACTTCTTCCCTTCATCTAATAGAAGTGGAAGTACATCTTTTCCGAAGTCATTACTAGATTCAGGATTTCTTGCATCCATCTCTAAATATTCTTTTAAAATAGCCCAGTTAAAAATATAAATTCCCATTGATGCAAGGTTACTTCTTGGAAATTGCGGTTTCTCCTCAAATTCAACAACTTCCATCTCTTCATTTGTATTCATGATGCCAAAGCGACTTGCTTCATCCCAAGGCACTTCAATAACAGAAATTGAAACATCTGCTTCTTTCTCAATATGGTAATCTAGCATTTTACTGTAATCCATTTTATAAATATGATCGCCTGATAAAATAAGGACATATTCTGGTTCGTACTGACTTAAATAGTTTAAGTTTTGATAAATAGCACTTGCCGTACCTGTATACCACTTCACCCCTGAAGACTCCGCATAGGGAGGTAACACAGTGACTCCACCGTTTACACGATCAAGATCCCAAGCATTTCCGATTCCAATATAATTATGAAGTTCTAGCGGTTGATATTGTGTTAAAATCCCCACCGTTTCAATACCGGAGTTTGCGCAGTTACTTAACGTAAAATCAATAATGCGATATTTACCACCAAATGGAACAGCTGGCTTAGCTAAATTTTTTGTTAATGCACTTAAACGACTACCTTTTCCCCCTGCTAGTAACATTGCTACGCACTTTTGTTTTTGAGCCATCTTGTTTTTTGCTCCCCTTTCTCGTCTTCACTGGTCGTAATATGGATACGCCAAATGGTGGAATTGTAATTTCTACATGTGCCGCTTGATTATGATACGGTTCTAGAACTGCCTTGAGACGTTTCTTATTCACTTGCCCCGATCCGCCATATTGCTCAGCATCACTGTTTAAAATTTCGTTATAATACTCGAAATCTGGTACACCTACTTTATAGTTTTCATATGTAGCTTTCGTAAAATTACATACGACAACTAACGCATCTTCTTGCTTATCCCCTTGGCGAATAAACGAGAAAATACTTTGCTCATTATTATTAGCATCAATCCACTGAAACCCTTCAGGCGAGTGATCTAACTGCCAAAGTGGTTTTGAACGCTTATACAATGCTATGAGCTCTTTAAAGTAATCATGCATATTACGATGCATTTCAAAATCATGTAAATTCCAATCTAAATCTTCAAGATCTTTCCACTCATCAAATTGGCCAAATTCTCCACCCATAAAGAGTAATTTCTTACCTGGATGAGTAAAGAAATATCCATATAATAAACGAAGTTGGGCGAACTTATCCCAGTACTCTCCTGGCATTTTATTTAATAACGACTTTTTCCCATGAACGACTTCATCATGAGAAAGTGGCAATATGAAGTTTTCAGAGTGAGCATATAGTAAAGAGAATGTCATTTTCTCATGAATGTATTTCCGGTACTCTGGTGCACATTCCATATATTTCAGCACGTCATTCATCCAACCCATATTCCATTTATAATTGAATCCAAGTCCACCCTCATACGTTGGAGCTGTTACAAGCGGCCAAGCTGTTGAATCTTCTGCTGTCATAAGAAACTCTTCATCTTCTGCAAACACAGCTTCATTTAACTCTCTTAAGAAAGAAACAGCGTGTTCATTACTTTGCTCTTTTCCTTCTTTATTCCAGTACAGCATATTCGCAACTGCATCTACCCTGAAACCATCAATATGGAAATACCTCATCCAAAATAATGCATTTGAAATTAAGAAATTACGTACTTCTCTCTTCCCTAAATCAAAATTAACAGTTCCCCATATCAGGTTTTCTTGTACATCTATATCTTTATATTCATAAGTCGGTGTCCCATCAAACAAATATAAACCGTGAGCATCTTTACAAAAATGCCCCGGCACCCAATCTAAAATGACACCGATTCCATATTTATGACATTCATCGACAAAATACATCAAATCATGTGGCGTGCCGAATCTACTTGTTGCTGCATAATACCCTGTTCCTTGATATCCCCAAGAACGATCATATGGATGCTCAACAAGCGGCATAATTTCAATATGTGTAAATTGATGTTCCACCACATACGGAATGAGCTCCTCGGCCATTTCTCTGTAAGAATACAGAGCGCCATCTTCTTTCTTTTTCCAAGAACCGAAATGTAATTCATAAACTGTCATCGCTTCTTTATAAATCGATTTTTTCTTTCTCTTACGAATCCAGTTTTTATCATTCCATTCATATCCCTCTATATCAAAAACTACAGATGCCGTATTTGGTCTTACTTCTGCATATACTGCGTAAGGATCTGCTTTTAAAATAACGGAACCGTCCATCGTTTCAATCGCATACTTGTATATCTCATTCTCTGCAATATGCGGTACAAACAAGGACCAAATCCCCTCTTCTGTCACTTGTAGCATCTTATGTTGCTCATAATCCCATTCATTAAAATCTCCAACAACACTCATTGCTTTCGCATGAGGAGCCCATACTGTAAATCGTACACCTCGCATCCCATCTTCCGTCACAATATGTGCCCCAAAGATGTTATAACTGTCATAGTACTTTTCTGTATGAAACTCATCTCGTTTCACTTCTTCACAATTTATTACATCCAATATGTTCACCTCACTAAGATGACAGAATTTTTTTACTCTTTATCATTTCTGCGAAAAACTGAAATATCCTTGTTATTTTTTAAAAAATATTCGTTTTTTTCTTTAATTTCGCTTAAAATATTCAAATTTACTGTGTAAAATATCGAATTTTGACGAATATTCATTGCAAACGCTTCATTCCCTACTAGTCTTTCATCCTATTATTTATTTCTCAACCTTTATTTCATTAGATTTATCCTATTTTACTCGCTATTTATCACTTAAAATCGTAACAAAATAATCTGTCATAAAAAATGTTTCTCAACATCTTTTTGTCACAATTTTCTTGAAATGGAAAATTCATAAGCATATACTTGTTCTCAATAAAGAACATCAATCCTTCGCCAATATAATTCATACTGAAATGCTATGTTTACTCTATTCATATTCCATGCGAACGTTTGATGAAAATTTAAACTAGGGGGCTTTCTTATGTCATTAAAACAAAAAGTAGGAATGGGAGTTGTCACAGCCACACTTGGCTTATCCCTTACATTCGGTGGTGTATTCGCCTATTTCAGTGATTCTGAAACATCGAATAATTCATTTCAAGCTGGAACACTAGACCTTTCTCTTAATCCAAGTGTAATCGTTGATGTGAAAGATTTAAAGCCTGGTGATTTTATTGAAAGAAATTTCAAGCTTGAAAACAAAGGAACATTGGATATTGCAAAAGTATCACTCGAAACATCCTATGAAGTTACAGATGCAAAGCAAAACAATGCTGGTGAAGATTTAGGTGAACATATCGTCGTAAAGTTTCTAGTTAACGATGGTAAGCCATCTAATCCAAATGATGATCACGAGGTTTTATGGGAAACAAAACTATCAGAACTAAAAACTATGAAGCCTGAGGATGTAGCTACTTCTCTAGAACGTCATAACTTAATAGATGGTATTAAATCTGATGAAACGGATTACTTACACGTTCTATTCTCATTTGAAGATAATGACCAAGATCAAAATAAGTTTCAAGGTGATTCTTTACAACTAAACTGGACATTCAATGCAGAACAAACAAAAGGTGAAGAGAAATAATCTTATTTTTTCTCTATTAAAAAATACAAATTATCGGAGGCTTATACATGAAAAAGAAAAATCGTTTTGTTACGGGAATTGTAACGGCTGGCGTTCTATTTTCAACAGCTCTTCCTTTCAATGTTCTTGCTGAAAGCCCTATTAACCAAATTGACTTATCAAATGCTCATTCTTTACTATCAAAACTTTCCAAAGGAGAGCGCCTGGCATTACAAACATTGGATGCCAATCCTGGCTTTACTATTTCACCAGATATTAATACAAGTAGTTCTGAACCAGTAAATATCATTGTAGAGTTTCAAACTGCACCAGTAAAAATTAATGAATTGGAACAAAAAGCAAAAGGATTGCAGGCTGCTCCTGAAAATATAAAGGCACGTATTGATCAAGAGCATGAAGAATTCCAAGAAGGATTAAAACGCCTTCACCAATTCAGCCCATCAGTGAAATCAGGAAATTTCCAGTCTGTACAAATTAAACGCTCTTATAAACATGCGATGAACGGCGTGGCGATGACATTACCAGCTAATACAGTTGAAGAACTGTTGCGAATTGGCGTCGTAAAACGTATTTGGAAAGATTACGAAGTAAAATTAAATTTACCGAAACAAGCTGAGCAAAAAGCACCTCAAAAACTAACTGATAGCATTCCGCAAATTGGGGTAGATAAGTTACATAGCGAGGGCATTACCGGAAAAGGAATTAAAGTCGGAGTATTAGATACAGGTATTGATTACAATCACCCTGACTTAAAAGATGTGTATAAAGGCTATCGCGCAAAACCGGGTGAAGATTCTAGTAAGGTAGACCCAAACTCTGTAAAAGGTTGGGACTTTATTAATAACGATGCAGATCCGATGGAAACAACTTATACAGAGTGGCAACAATCTGGCGCTCCTGAATTTGATAATCGTGGTTCTTCCTTCTACACAGCACACGGTACTCACGTAGCAGGTATCGTTTCTGCTCAAAAGAAAACTAAATCAGATTCAGCAGTAAAAGGTGTTGCACCTGACATTGAACTGTATAACTATCGCGTACTCGGTCCTTATGGAAGCGGAGATAGTTCTGGTATTATTGCTGCAATCGATAAATCTATTTCTGACGGTATGAATGTCATTAACTTATCGTTAGGTGACGATAGTAACAATCCGCTTGATCCAACATCTATCGCTGTTAATAACGCAATGCTTTCCGGTGTTGTTACAGTCGTTGCTGCTGGTAACTCTGGTCCAAATCCAGCGACACTCGGATCACCAGGTGCTTCTCCATTTGCTATTACAGTTGGGGCAAGCGATAGCTCTATTTCCTTACCGAAACTATCAGGTCATGCTGGACAATTACAATTCCCTAACCTAATTTTATTCGGCAAAAACTTCACTGATAAAATAGAAGATTTCAAAGGACAATCTCTCCCTATTGAATCTGTAGGAATCGGTACTCCTGACGAGTTTAGTAAAAAGGATGTAAAAGGAAAAATCGCACTCGTTGCACGTGGTACACTCTCATTTGATGAAAAAATCGCTAATGCGAAACAAGCTGGTGCAAAAGCCGTTATTATTTATAACAATGTGGACGGAGAAATTCCTTTCTACATTGGTGAAAGCACAAAATACATTCCAGCCTTCCGCCTAACGAAAGAAGATGGCGAAAAACTAAAAGCTCAAATTGAACAAGGCAGCACATCCTTAACTTTCGATGAAATCAATTACATTCAAACAGAAGGTGATCACCTTGCAGACTTTAGCTCACGTGGCCCTGTTACATCGAATGATGATATTAAACCTGATATTACAGCGCCTGGTGTTGCGGTACTTTCAACAGTACCTGAATATATTAACGACCCACAAGAGGGTGAAAACTATGATGTTTCCTATGAGCGTATGCAAGGAACATCCATGGCGTCTCCACATATCGCTGGCGTTGCTGCTCTTATTTTGCAAGAACACCCAGAATACTCTCCATTCGATGTAAAGGCATCTCTTATGAACACAGCTGATGATTTAAAAGAAAAGTATTCCGTATATGAAGTGGGAGCTGGACGAGTAGATGCTTATAACTCTGTTCACACTGAAACAAGTTTTAAAGTGTTAGATACGACAAAAACAGTTGTAAATGATGAAGTGATTGAAGTACCAGAAGAAACTGGATCCATTGCATTCGGAAAGTACTATCAAAAAGACGGGGAATCTATTGAACAAAAACGAAAAATTAAAATTGAAAATCGCAATAAACAAGAGAAGAAAGAATTTAAAACAGAAATTTCTTATACACCAGCATCTTCTGCTATTAACGATGCTACCGCAAACGGTGTAAAAGTTTCTACTTCTGAAATACTTACGATTGATGCTGGTAAATCAGATGAAATTGAGGCAAAAATTAATATTCCAGCTGGTGCAAAACAAGGCCGATATGAAGGATATATTCATATTACAAACACGAAAAATAAAGAAGAAACGTATCAAATTCCGTTCTCTATTCGTGTATCAGAGCCTGGTATTGAAAATGCACTATTATCAAGAAAAACAATCTCAACTGATACATCTACATTCAATCCATACCGTGAATCATATGTTCACGGGGCATTCCAATTAAACAGCGAACTTGAAACGTTAGATCTTATTGTGAAAGACTCAAAAACAAATAAAGCGCTCGGCTTCATTGGAACATTAAACACGAGTGAACTAAAAACGGATGTGTATTACTACTTAGATTCATTCTTTAACGGCAGAGTGTATCCTTTTACAAATGATCCTGCAAAACCAATTGGTGATGAGAAAATCGACTTACCAGAAGGAGATTACACAATTGAATTTGTTGGCTATGATAAAGCCGGGAAAGCACGTGTGAAAGGTGATTATGTCGTAATTGATAATACACCGCCAGAAGTGAAATTAACTGGATTACAGCCTGGTATTTATGAACTAAATGAAGAAAACTACACAGTAGAAGACGGTAAAAAAGCACTATGGATTAAAGGAAATGTATATGATTCAAACGTTGACTACTTAAAAGGAAAAGGATTAAACATTACGCAAGAGGCTAACGGAGTTATGTACTATGACTATTCTCCATACTTGCATAAGTTTTTACCGATTACTGAAAATGGTGACTTTAAAGTTGGTATTACACCTGACTCCTTCAGAACGGAAGGCCCAATGAACACAGGCGTGTATATTTTCGATTATGCAACTGCAGGCCCTGACTATCCAAGCGGTGTAAATAACTATTGGTTTATCCCGCAAGGTACTCAATATGCAAAAGCTAATTATAATAAAAAAGAATTATATAAAAATGATGAATTCACTGTGACACTAGATGCTAAACACGTAAAACAATTTGTTGCTGGAGAATTTAACGTAAAATTCCTAGAGAAGAACTTCAAATTTGCAAATGCGAAATTGAATCCTGCTTTTGAAAAACTCCTTTCTGAAAAAGGGGGAACGGCAAAAGTAAATGAACCAAAACTAGAAGAAGGTTCTGTTACAGTAGGCGGAGCTATTGATGATAAAAACTTCGCTGGATTAGACGGTGATTTCCCATTCATTGATGTAACTTTCAAAGTAGAAAATGATGAATTTTATGAAGCAAATGCTCAATTAGATTTACCAGTATTCGTTTACTGGAAACAAGGTGAATCAGAGCCAAACAGAATGCGTGTACTGCAAGATCCAACATTCTCAGTTATGTCTTTAAACTCACTAGTAGAAGGAAATATTAAACCTGGTGCATTCGTAAATGAACGTGGATATTTAGATGAAAAGTTCGATTATACGAAACTTGGCGTAAAAGTATATGCAACTGATTCTTACCGTCATAAATTTGAAGGCTCACTAGATAAATACGGATACTTCAAATTAAATGGACTTCCTGTTAATAAACGTGACTATAACTTATTCGTAGAAGTCCCAGGGCATTTAACAAGCCGCCTAACAACGAAATTAGGCACTGAAAAAGATGGTAAGCTGCTTGGCCAATATTATTATGCACGACCTGATGAAAACCTTGCAGGTGATGTAAATGGAGATAAAGTCATTGATATTAAAGATGCTGAAATTATCGCTAGCAACTATGGTAAAAAGGGAGTATCTGTAAAAGACGGTGACCTTAACAAAGATGGTATTGTCGACGAAAAAGATATTCGTTTCGTTGAAAAGAACTTCTTGAAAAAAGGTCCAGATGCATCTAAATCACAAACACCTGTTGAAAAATCAAAAAGCGGTACACTTGCAGACATTTTAAAGAAATTAGGATTAGCGCCTAAAAAATGATAAAGTGAAACTTTAATCAGTGGGGGTTTTGTTCATCCCCCACTGATTATTAGCCTTCACCAATCGGGCTTTTACGGGCAATTGATCCCCCACCTAACTTCTTTGCTTTCGCTGCATTTTGAGGTGGGGGTCTTACTGCCCGGCAAATAGCGGGATAATAAAGAGCACTCTATATAAAATAGAGTGCTCTTTTCTATAAACGACCCTTATCCAGCAAAAGGGGTATATTGGGGATATACAAGGGAAACCGGAAAAGGAATTTATATTAAATTATATAAAAACTCAGAGGTAGGAAGCAGTTTCCCGCCTCTGAATTATTTAGCAATTATTATAGTACTGGTGCCATTGTTTCTTTTAATACTTTTACAGAATGAGCGAACTTCACTTTTTCTTCTTCATTTAACTCAAGTTCTACGATTTCACGTACACCTTCGCGGTTAATAACAGCTGGAACACCTACGTAAGCATCTTTCTCACCATATTGGCCTTCAAGGTATGCAGATACAGTTAACACGCTGTTCTCGTTGCTTAAGATTGCTTTAGTTACACGAAGTAGTGACATACCGATTCCGTAGTAAGTTGCACCTTTACGCTCAATGATATGGTAAGCTGCATCACGTACATTTTCAAAGATTTTATCTAAATCTTCTTGGTTGTATTGTTCGTTGTTCGCTAAGATTGTTTCTAGTTTTTGTACACCTACAGTAGCGTGGCTCCATACTGGAAGTTCAGTGTCACCGTGCTCACCAACGATGTAAGCATGAACGTTACGTGGATCTACATCTAAGTAGTCACCTAACATGTAACGGAAACGAGCAGAGTCTAAAGTAGTACCAGAACCAATTACGCGCTCTTTCGGTAAACCAGACTCTTTCCAAGTTACGTAAGTTAAAATATCAACTGGGTTAGTTGCGATTAAGAAGATTCCATCGAATCCGCTATCCATAATACCGCGAACGATTTGTTTAAAGATCTTTGTATTTTTCTCAACTAAGTCTAAACGAGTTTCGCCCGGCTTTTGTGGTAATCCAGCAGTGATAACAACTAGATCTGCATCTTTACAATCTGCATAGCTACCGCTCCAAACTTTTGTTGCTGCTGGAGAGAATGGTACCGCATGGCTTAAGTCCATTGCTTCTCCTTCTGCTTTTGCTTCATTAACATCTACTAATACGAATTCTTCAGCTACACCTTGGTTAATCATTGAGTAAGCATAACTACAACCTACAGCTCCTGTTCCTACTAATACTACGCGATTGATACCTTTTTTCATGTTAATTTCCCCTTTCAATTGTTTACATCTATTTTTTTATTATTGTTTAAGTAATTAATTAAAATACTAATTTAATGTTGTTTAACTTCTTTACATTCATATTGTAGCACGGATTATTGTGAATTACTTCACAAATTATGACCTATTTGTGAACTTTTTCACATAGAGTGTAAAGTTATTGGATTAGGTGTGGAATCCATACCAATTTAGGGGTTTTGTTTAGATTGTGAACGTGGATAGTTCCGTTTTTATCGGTAAATGAAATTATATAGACGATTTTTGGAATATATCTACCGTAACTCAAAATATATCAACGATTCGATGACCTTTTCACACTCCATCGCTCTCTCCTTTCTATTAGTTAGACGATTCAAATAGAAAAAAGTATACAAGAAATCCATAAAAAAAAGCAGACTATCCAAAGTCCACTTTTACACAACAAAAAAGAGATAGCAGATTATGCTATCTCTTTTAGTATGACCCGTACGGGATTCGAACCCGTGTTACCGCCGTGAAAGGGCGGTGTCTTAACCACTTGACCAACGGGCCA
>NZ_MAOC01000005.1 GCF_001884135.1 Bacillus nitratireducens
TCCAGGTTCATACAAAATTGCCATCGCTAAAGCTGAAGCAACAGCTCCCAGACAAATCAATAAAATCATACGGGATTGTTTTTTTATGTGGTAAAGTCCTAAACTAATGATAAACGGCCAGACAACATAGAATTGTTCCTCAACTGCTAACGACCAAAAATGATTCAATGGAGAAAGCTGGTTAAAATTATCAAAGTACGATAATTTATGATA
>NZ_MAOC01000006.1 GCF_001884135.1 Bacillus nitratireducens
GTAGAAGTGTAGTAAATACATTTCGAAAGAAGGCTACAGAAGCCGAGTTAAATCGTCGATTCAGTCCCTCAGGACTTAATAAAATTCCGGTAGAAGTTTCTAATTGACTACAAAGTTGAGTAAGAGAGGTTGTAGCGATTTGTTGATTTAACCATACACACAAAGATAAAAAATGGTGCCCATGGCACTTACGTTTTCGTTTCATTCCACCTGCTTCTATAGCTAATTGATTAAGTGTAGAGGGAGACATATATCGATATAACTCTTCGGCAAATAAAGACAGCTCTTGTTTTTGATGCATATTCATAAAAAGCACGTCACCCTTTCTCATTAACATAAGAGAATAGTAACGTGCTTTTAAGTTTAAGAATAGTCTAAATCCTTAAGTTGATGGATGTG
>NZ_MAOC01000007.1 GCF_001884135.1 Bacillus nitratireducens
TACTGGTGCCACTGGACCTCAAGGTGCTCAAGGACCAACCGGTGCTACTGGTATAGGAGTTACCGGACCTACTGGACCTAGCTTCCCAGTAGCGACAATCGTTGTAACAAACAACATCCAACAAACAGTACTCCAATTTAATAACTTTATTTTTAGTACTGCAATTAACGTAAACAATATTATCTTTAACGGCATAAATACAGTTACTGTTATTAACGCTGGTATTTATGTAATTAGCGTATCTATTTCTACAACTGCTCCAGGATGCGCTCCACTTGGAGTAGGAATTTCAATTAACGGGGCAGTCGCTACTGACAACTTCTCTTCAAATCTCATAGGCGACTCACTTTCATTTACTACAATCGAAACATTAGCTGCTGGAGCAAACATTTCTGTCCAATCTACTCTTAACGAGATTACGGTCCCCGCAACAGGAAACACTAACATTCGCCTTACTGTATTTAGAATCGCTTAAATTTCACTATGTATTGTTTATGACAAATAAAAAAAGAGCGAGAAACTCGCTCTTTTTTTGTTATGTACAATAATTCATTACTACTCTAATTCAATCGAAACATTTTTTTGTGGTACGAATGTAGAAATTGCATGTTTATAAATAAGCTGTTGCTTACCTTCTGTTTCCAGTAGGACTGTAAAATTATCAAATCCTTTAATTAATCCACGAAGCTGGAAACCATTTAATAAGTACAGCGTAACAAACGTATTTTCTTTACGGAGTTGATTTAAAAACTGATCTTGAATATTGATTGATTGCTTCATGTCGAATCCTCCTCTTTTTCTCTACTTACTATTATTCGACTTTAGTTGTAACTTTCCTTCTATGTATCGTAAAATTTCTGACGTTTTTTCACCATCTGTAACATCAAACCATGTGACATCCATTTTATTACGGAACCACGTTAATTGACGTTTTGCATAACGACGTGAATTCGTCTTTAATTGTGATACCGCTTCTTCTAAAGAGACACGATTCTCAAAATAATCATATACCTCTTTATACCCAATCGCTTGAATAGATTGACAATCTCTCATCCCACGATTATACAGCCCTTCTACTTCCTCTAATAAACCTTGTTCCATCATTAAATCCACTCGTAAGTTAATGCGATCGTATAGCATTTCTCGATCCATTGTCAAGCCAATTAGTGAAACATCATATAATAACTCGTTTTCTTGTTTTTCGAGTTGTTCACTCATTTTTTCACCCGTCGTGTGGAAAATTTCTAACGCCCGAATGACACGACGCACATTATTAGCATGAATACGCTCCGCGCTTTCTGGATCTACTTCTTGCAATTTTTTATGTACATATTCCACACCACGTTCTAAAGCTAACTTTTCCATTTGTTCTCGGTATGTAGCATCACCAGCATCATCTGTAAACTGATAATCGAATAAAACAGATTGTATATAAAGACCGGTTCCACCAACTATAATTGGCAATTTACCACGCTTTGTAATGTCTCGAATATGTTTACGAACACGTTCTTGAAATTCCGCAACGGAAAATGATTCTTCCGGATCTTTTATATCGACCATATAATGTGGAATTCCATCCATCTCTTCTTTTGTTACCTTTGCAGTACCAATATCCATCGTGCGATAGATCTGCATGGAATCGCCACTTATAATTTCACCGTTCAACGCTTTTGCAAGATCGATACTTAACTTCGTCTTCCCAACAGCAGTGGGTCCAATTATGACAGCAACTTTTTCACGTTGCACTTCTCCCATATCATTCAACTCTCTTTATGTAATGTACTCCATCTATTGATTATACCCAATCTTACCAATTTTAACGACATGATTGCAAGTTCTTTCATTTCGGTAAATGAAATTATAAATAAAAAAAGAACATAGTTTGTCCAATTCTGCATATACATGATAAAAATCGCTCGGAGGGGATGGTTGACTATGAAACAATCCACTATCAATTTTTCAACACTTACAAATGACCTCATTTTGGCTACAGCTACAAAAGAACAAAATTGTTCACAAGACGAATTATACTTCGCCTTAAATTGTTTACTACGTTCTTTTCATTCTACTCTTCAAGAAACAACGTTACATTCAGAAGACACACATACAGAGTATATGCAAACTCAATTTTGCAGCGCATATAAAATTATTACAGGTAAAACAATTTATCCATTTCAATAACCATTCTTTTAGGCGATATTGTTATTACAAAATGATAAAAAGCGGTTGCTTACATATTTTCAAGCAACCGCTTTTTATCATTAATAAAGATAAACTATTTTATAACTTTCACTTTAACGGATTTACGACCCCAACTATCAGCATTGCTATCTGAACCAACTAAAACATCAATACGATTTCCTTTAATCGCGCCACCAGTATCTCCAGCAATCGCTTCTCCATATCCTTCCACCCACACTTTTGATCCAAGAGGGATTACTTTTGGATCCACAGCAATTACTTTCATATTTGGATTTGCTGTTAAATCATGACCCATCGCAGTTAATACACGACCACCATACGTACCATTCTCACTTGGATGCGCTGTATATGCTGTCGCTTCTACTGTTATTTCGCGTCCACCAGCAGGCGCACTTGTTTCAGTAGATTTCACAACTGGTTTCACAGCTGACTTCTCTTTTGCCACAGGTTTACTTGATTCTACACTCTTAACTGCTTCTTTACTCTTAACTGCCGTATTATTTTTAACCGACGTTTTCACTCTAGCCGGTGCTTCTTCTTGAGTTACCACTTCTTTCGTTTCAATCACAGGTGCCGTTCCTGTTAAAAATGGAACGTGAACATATGCCGCTTTCCCATTATATTCGAATTGTAACCATTCATTTTGAACTTGATTTGTCGTTTCAATCACATCATCTTTATTAAGTTTGCCAATAATTTCAGAGTCAGTATTCGCTCCAGCACGAACATTTAATACGTTCGCCGCTACATAATAAGTACTTTTTGTAAATTCAGCACTTACAAACGCTTCTTTACCATCTAACTTAATTTTTGTCCATCCGTTTTCTGTATTTATTACATCTAATTTATTCCCATTTAACATTTTACCTACAAGCTTTGACTCTACATTTGGGTTTTCTCTAACGTTTAATACATCCGTTGTTACAATCGTTTCCGCTTTCGCAGAACCTACAAAAATCCCAAGACCAAAAACTGCTGCTGTTGCTATACCTAATAATTTTTTCATGAATAGCCTCCATTTGCTTTGTTTTCGTATTTTCATTATAGCAACAGATTTTGGTGATTTTTAGAAATCACACAATTACAAAGCATTCGTAATATACGATTAATGAGCTGTAACATAAATTTCCATATTCATAAAGTGCATTTTCAATAGAATCCCCAATAGTTTTCATATATTTTCCACATAGAAGCATGAGAATTTTTTCCAGAAAAAATTACAGTATTACTGTTTTGTTACAAAAAAATCACGTTTCATTACATCTTTTACCAAAATTCATCACTCTCCAACTATTAACCTACTTTTTTGTAATAAAAAAGGAACAACCCCTATTAGCTGTCCCTTTTATCATTTATTTAACTTTCTTTTTCCAAACACCTATCATAACCGCTGAAACAATCGTTCCAATTAATATAGAGAAAATATATAGCAACGGTTTATTTACTAATGCGATAACAAACAACCCACCATGCGGTGCTGGTAATGTAATTTGGAATAACATAGATAACGCACCCGCAATACTTGAACCAACAACACAACTTACAATTACTCGAACTGGATCTGCAGCTGCAAATGGAATCGCACCTTCTGTAATAAACGAAGCTCCCATTATATAATTTGTTAAGCCAGATTTACGTTCCGCTTCTGTAAACTTCGATTTAAAGAATGTTGTTGCGAATGCAATTGCTAATGGCGGTACCATACCACCAGCCATTACAGCAGAGTGCACTCCAAAATTCTTTGCTTCTATTGCAGCAATACCAAATGTAAATGCCGCTTTATTAATTGGGCCACCCATATCAATTGCCATCATGCCACCTAAAATAAGACCTAATAATATAGCATTCGTTCCACTCAAACCATTTAACCATCCTGTTAACATTTCATTTAATGCTACTACAGGTGGGTTTACTACTTTTTGCATAACAACTCCTGTAATTAACAATCCAAAGACTGGATATAACAAAACAGGTTTAATTCCTTCTAACTGTACTGGTAATCCCGAAAACAATCTTTTCAATCCTAAAACAACATATCCAGCTAAGAAACCAGCAATTAATCCACCTAAAAATCCAGCATTCGCTTGCGCTGCTAAAAATCCACCGACAACACCAGGCATAAAACCAGGTCGATCAGCAATAGAACTTGCAATAAATCCAGCTAAAATAGGTACAAGGAATAAAAAGGCTCCTTTTTCTCCACCGCCAATATTCATTAATATTTCAGCAATAGGACCTTCCGCCTTAATTCCACCGAACATAAATGCTAATGCAATTAAAATCCCGCCACCAACAACGAATGGAAGCATATTACTTACACCGCTCATTAAATGCTTATAAATTCCTAATCCTTTTTCGTTCTCTGTACTTTCTGTCTCCCCATCTTCTTTTATTCCTTTAAAGATTGACGTATCTTGTTTTACAGCTCGATTAAGAAGTGTTTCCGTTTTTCTAATCCCATCAGCGACTGGCACTTGAATGACATGCTTTCCAGCAAAACGGTTCATTTCTACTTGTTTATCTGCCGCAACAATAATCGCTGTTGCGCGTTCAATATCCTCTTTCGTTAAACCGTTCTTTATACCTGTTGACCCATTCGTTTCAACTTTAATTGCAATCCCTAACTCTGCCGCTTTCGCCTTCAAACTATCAGCAGCCATATATGTGTGAGCGATACCAGTCGGACAAGCTGTGACAGCTAATACGTATGGTTCATTCCCTTCTGGCTTTGCCACTTCAACTTCTTCTTCTTTTTCATTCTCTTTTTCATCAAACAAACGAAGAAGTTCCTCTTCATCTTTCGCTTCTAATAGTTGCTTACGAAACCCTTCATCCATTAGTACTGTAGATAGACGCGACAACGTTTCTAAATGAGTATTATTCGCCCCTTCACTCGCAGCAATCATAAAGAATAAATGCGCTGACTGTCCGTCAAGTGATTCATAGTTGATACCGCTTACACTTCTACCAAAACAAATCGCTGGTTGCTTAACAGCTTTCGTCTTCGCATGAGGTATAGCAATACCTTCACCAATTCCAGTCGTACTTTGTGACTCCCGCTTTAAAATAGCTTCTTTAAATTCCACTTTACTATTTAAACGATTTGCGCCGTTTAATTTCTCAACTAATTCATCTATGACAGCTTCTTTATTTGAAGCTGTCAAATTCATAATGACTGTATCCCTTTTTAATAGTTCTGTAATTTTCATATGTTGCTTCCCCCTATCGCTTAGCTACAATTACTTGCGACAATAATTCTTCTACTTTTTCCTTTTCACATAAATCAGCTGAAAATGCTGTTGCACTCCCTGTAGCAACGCCATATTGAAATGCCTTTTCAATATCTTTTGTCTGTTCATATTTACCTACAAATCCTGCAACGAGAGAATCTCCGGCCCCAACCGAATTAATTACAACACCTTTCGGAACAGTTGCTTCATATATACCTTCTGCCGTAAATAATAAAGCTCCATCTCCGGCCATTGATACGATAACATGCTCTACACCTTGTTCAACTAATTTTCTTCCATACGGTAAAATATCTTCTACTGTTGAAATCTCTACCCCAAATAACTCACCAAGTTCATGATGATTAGGCTTTATTAAAAATGGCTTATTTTTAATTACATGCTGCAGTGCACTTCCGCTCGCATCTACTACTACGCGAATACCTTTTTCAGCTCCGAACGCTGCGATTGATTCATAAAAAGTAGTTGAGATAGACGCCGGTACGCTTCCAGCTAGTACAATACAATCTCCCTGCTTCATACTTTCAATTTGTTTCATTAATTGTTCAAATTGCTCATTTGTCACAATAGGGCCTTGCCCGTTTAATTCTGTCTCTTCTTGACCTTTTATTTTCACATTAATTCGGGAATCTCCGTCTACTTGAACGAAGTTTGTTGTTACACCTTCCGCCTGTAATACATCTTTAATAAATTGACCAGTAAATCCACCAGTAAATCCAAGCGCTACATTTTCAACACCTAAACGATGAAGAACGCGAGAAACATTAATCCCTTTTCCTCCAGGAAACTTCATATCTTTCTCTGCTCGATTTACTGCGCCTAAATCGAAGGAATTAACTTGTACTACATAATCAATAGATGGGTTTAAAGTAACTGTATAGATCATTGTTTATCAGCCTCAATTACATTGGTTTGTCTTTTATATTTTTCTAAATCAATTTCTAAATGGTTTGTAATAATACTTGCATCTTCAACATTTGCAATTTTCGCAAACGCAACTTCTGAAAACTTGCTTTCATCAATTAAGAAATATCCTTCGTTTGCTAATGTTAATGCCATTTGTTTTAAGAGTGCCTCTTCTGGATCTGGAGTTGTAAAACCAAGCTGTTCATGTACACCATTCGCTCCTAAAAAACATTTATCAAAACGATACTTCTGCATACTTTCCTGTGCCATAGCACCAATTAAAGCTTTCGTCCTACTCTTCATCATCCCGCCTAGTAAATACGCACGAATATTATTTTCAACTAAAGCTTCAATATGCATAAGTCCATTCGTAACGACTGTAACGTCTTTATTTATTAAAAATGGAATCATTTCAAATGTTGTACTTCCTGCATCTAAATAAATACAATCACCTTGTTCAACAACGCTAGCCGCATACTTGGCAATTTGTTGTTTTATTTGAATGTTTTTGGATGACTTTTCAACCATCGTTGGCTCTTGTCCTTTTCCTGTTAAAACAGCAGCACCACCATGAACTCTTTTTAATAACCTTTGCTTTTCCAATTGTGCTAAATCACGACGAATTGTTGATTCAGAGCTTTCTGTTCTTTCCACTAATTGTTGTAATTTAACAACCTTCTGCTCTTTTACAAGTTGCAATATCATTTGATGACGTTCAGGAGTTAACATTTTATTCACCTCTTCTTTGATTACAGTATAATGAAAACGATCACAAAAATCAACCATAAACATTCACGAATAATCAAAAACAATCAAAAACAGTTATAAACAACAAAAATAAACCCATTTGATATAACAATCAAATGGGTTTATTTACTCGATTCACTTATAAAGAAGCTTTATATATGCTTAAGACATCGTCTTTATTTAATTTTTTAAAGTTACCAAATTCGCCATAAGCCATCGCTTTATCTGCCATTAATTCAATTTCATTTTCCCCAATAGTATAATCAGCTAATGTTACCGGTGCCTCAATTGAAGTCCAAAATTGACGTAACGCCTCAATTCCTTCTAACGCAATTTCTCGATCAGTCTTTCTATCTGTTTCTACATCGAATACACGAATAGCGAACTGTTTAAAACGACTTACATTTTCATCTACAACATGCTTCATCCAGTTCGGGAATAAAATCGCAAGACCTCCTCCATGTGGTATATCATGAACAGCTGAAACTGCATGCTCAATATTATGAGTCGCCCAATCTCCTTTTACTCCCATCGCTAAAATGCCATTTAACGCCATAGTCCCGCAATATAAAATAGTTTCTCTATGCTCATAATTTTCTAAATCACTTAACAGCTTGGGAGCTGTTTCAATTACTGTTTTTAAAACAGATTCACAATAACGATCTTGCAGTTCAGTATTTGTTCCATGATGGAAATATTGCTCTAATACATGTGACATAATATCTACCATACCGTAAATTGTTTGATCCCTCGGTACAGACGCAGTATGAACTGGATCTAAAATCGAAAACTGCGGGAAAGTAACCGGGCTACCCCAGCCATATTTTTCATTCGTTTCCCAGTTTGTAATGACAGAACCAGCATTCATTTCAGATCCTGTTGCCGCAAGCGTAAGCACAGTACCAAATGGTAACGCCTCGCTAGCAAATGCTTTTTTCGTTACAATATCCCACACATCTCCATCGTACTTACTACCAGCTGCAATTGCTTTCGTACAGTCAATTACACTTCCCCCACCAACTGCTAAAATAAATTCAACGCCATTATCTTTACAAATTTGAATCCCTTTCTTTACAGTTGATACACGAGGGTTCGGTTCAACACCTGTCAATTCAAATACTTCCGCATTTATATTTTTTAAAATAGAAATTACATTATCATATATACCGTTTCTTTTAATGCTGCCTCCTCCGTATACGAGAAGAACTTTTTTACCGAACTGTGGAATTTCAGTTTTTAACTGCTCTAATTGTCCTTTACCAAAAATAAGTTTTGTCGGATTACGAAATACAAAATTTTGCATATCTTTTTACCATCCCTTCTATTTAAAAAGCAACTATACTTTTGTATACCATATTTTTTTCATTTCACAAAAATATTTGCTTAATAAAAAAATCCCAGCCTTTAGGGCTGAGATTTTTTATTGATAATAAGGTGAGATCATTAAGTAAACAATAACACCAGATAAACTTACATATAACCAAATTGGCATCGTCCATCGTACGATTTTACGGTGACGTGTTAATTGATTCGTAAAACCAAATACAAGTGCGAACAATGCAAGTGGTACAATAATTGCCGCAAGGATAATATGTGTAATTAAAATGATGAAATACACATATTTAATGAATCCTTCCCCGCCAAAATGTGTTGCCGGAGCCAAGTAATGATACGATAAATACGACACACAGAATAGCAAGGTCGTTGTGAATGCCGCAAGAATGAAGCCACGGTGCATTTTCACATTCTTTTTAATAATAGAGTATAAAGCTGCTAATAAGAATACGAACGTAAAGCTATTAAAAATTGCATTTAACATTGGTAAAATCGTTACATCAAAATGTAATTCTCCTTCATAGCCAACAGGTCCAAAGAACAAAAATAAAATAATCGCATTTACAATTACAGAAAGCGTTATCACAATAGGAGCATAGCTTTTCTGATTAGTTGATTGATCCACCAAAATGGTCACTCCTCTTCCTTCAAATATGTATACGTAACCTCACTATTTTAACATATTATTCACAGTGTAAATGTGACAATAGTTTGACACAGTAAGACAGAGCAAAGAAAAAAATCCTTCTTAATAAAACTTCTTAAGAAGGATTTTATCGCTTTATTATTTAAATAGCAATGTAATTAGTTTTTGTTGAAAAACGTATTGCTATATGCTTGAAAAATTTCAGACACTTGATATCCCATTAAAGAAATTGCTGTTAATGAAAAGAAACCAATCATAAGAAATCGAAACCACATATAAATCTCCTCCTTGTATTTAGCCTATAAAGCAGTTGCTATATTACAAGTTGAGTGGCACTCTTCATCGTCACTTTCCTTTTTCTTTACAATTGCTGTTATAAATCGAATCATAAAGAAAATAACAAAAGGAAATTGTTCGTAATTTACCTTGGCATAGTTTAGCAACGGCTCGCGCTGCACATCGAACGGAGATGAGAAGGAATAGAACATACCTTGCTCTTCCATATATACAATTACAATTTTCATACAAAATACTATTCCTAGAAACGAAACAATATCTTGCCATTCTGTCGTATATAACAAGTTATACAGCTCTAATACGTACTCTTCCATCATCATCCCCCCTTCCTTTTTTACCATTTTGCTCGCCTTCGTATAAAAAGTCAAGAAAAAAGTTTATATTCACTATGACAATAGTAATTACTCTTTTCTTTACTTATATATGAATCTTTTCTAGCAATGATTGGATATACCTTTCTTCGAAAACAAAAAATTAGAATTGAACGGGTTCTTTATCCTCACTTTTAGGATTCAAAACCGAACTATTTTTATTTCTATTAAAAATAAAATAAGAAACTATAATAAGAACAGTAACAAGCATCGTTAAAAGTGCTTGTGAACGTAAAGATTCAATTGCAACCATTGCAACTAAAACTGCTATAATAGCGGCAATTGTAACATACGTTACATACGGGAAAAGCCACATTTTCACTTTCAAATTTTGTTGTTCTACTTTCCCCATTTTTTTACGTATCTTTAAATGTGAAACTGCTATAACGAGATAAACTAGTAACGCAATCCCACCAGATGCATTCACTAAAAATAAAAAGACTTTATCTGGAGATATGTAACTAAAAACAACTCCAATATAAGCAAAGAACGTTCCAAATAAAACTGCCCGAACTGGAACACCACTACTGTTCAAATTTAAAAATGCCTTTGGAGCATCTCCTCTTTCTGCCATCGAAAAAAGCATTCTTGAGTTTGTATATAAACCTGAATTCAAGCAAGAAAGTACAGCTGTTAAAACGATAAAATTCATAATTTGTGCTGCCGCTGGTATTCCTATATGTTCAAGGACCGCTACAAACGGACTTTTTAATATGTTTGCTGAATTCCATGGAAGAAGTGTAACAACTACAGCGATAGATCCAATAAAAAATACGAGAATACGCCAAATTACACTATTTGTTGCTGTTTTTACTGCTTTTACAGGTTCGGCAGATTCACCAGCCGCTACTGCAACAATCTCTGATCCCATAAATGAAAATATAACGACGGTGATTCCAAGCAGCACCGAACTTATACCATTTGGCATAAACCCTCCTTGCCCTACTAAGTTTGAAGTGCCAGGTGCTTCCGTTCCTGGTACAAACCCTAAAATCACAGCAAGACCAAGGCATAGGAACAAAACAATACTAATTACTTTAATAAATGAAAACCAATATTCAAACTCTCCAAATGATTTCACTGAAAAAACATTCGTCAACGTTAATAAAATTGTTAATAGTAAGCTTAATAACCATAGTGGGATTTGTGGAATCCAGTATTGAATGATACCAGCCCCTGCTGTAGCTTCTATTGCAATAACAATTACCCAGAAGAACCAATATAGCCACCCAATTGTATAACCCGCCCAGGGACCGATTGCTTCTCGTGCATATGTTGCAAACGAACCACTTGTCGGATTAATAGCTGCCATTTCCCCCAGCATTCTCATAACGAAAATAACTAGAAGTCCTGCTAATGCATATGAAACGATAGAACCTGGCCCTGCTGAATGCACAACCGCACCACTTCCGACAAACAAACCAGCTCCTATTACACCGCCAATTGAGATCATTGTAATGTGGCGTATTTTGAGATCTTTCTTAAGATTTTTATCCAACTCTTGTACATCCCCTTCCAAACTTGATTTTGAAATTTATGTAAGAGTATTATGCGAAAAATCTTGTCCTACACTTTAAAATATATCAAAATATTCTGAATTTAACAATTACAATGCAAGCTCCTACAGAAATTATTACATTAGGTTTAATAATTTTCCATACAAAATTGTTGAGAAAATTATAGATCTAGATAACTTTTTGTATAGATTATATTTCGATACTATTTCCACTCAAAAAACAACAATAGATCCCTTTACAACCTATTGTTGTTTTTATTTATGCAAATTAATTTATCGCATTCACATCTAAAGTCTCAAGAAATTCTTTTCCATCTCTTAAATAACTATTCACAAGACTTAAAAGCAACTTCCCACCAACCAACATCGCACGTTCATCAAAATCGAATTGAGGATGATGATGTGGATATGTGGCTCCTATTTCTTCATTACCCGAACCTGTGAAGAAAAATGCTCCTGGCACATGTTCTAAGTAGTATGCAAAATCCTCTCCCCCCATAATCGGTGGTACTTCAATGACCTTTTCTCTTCCAATATCTCGTTTCGCAATCTCCATAAAATGACTCGTTTCATCTAAATGATTTATTAATATCGGATAGCCGCGTTTATATTGAATATTAACTTCAGCATGAAGAGATTGACAAATCCCCTCAACAACTCTTTTAAATTCCTTCTCCATAAATTCTCTCACTTCAGGATCCATCGTCCGAATTGTCCCTGTAAATATAGCAGTATCCGCAATAATATTATCTGCTTGACCAGCATGGAATGTACCAACTGTTAAAACTGCTGATTGAAGTGGATCGACTTTTCTACTCACTAAAAGTTGCAACTGATTAATAACTTGTGTTGCAACGATAATGGCATCTACAGTATGATGCGGCATACCTCCGTGACCGCCTCGCCCTTGAATCTTCACTTCAAAAGTATCAGCTGCCGCCATCATTGCTCCCACTTTCGCACCAACAATTCCTACAGGCATTTGAGAAGATAAATGTGTGCCAAAAACAACATCTACTCCTTCTAAACAACCATCCTCAATCATAGCAATTGCTCCGCCAGGCTCTTTCTCTTCTGCATGTTGATGAATAAGGACTATTTTTCCTGAAAGTTGGTCTCTGTTATCACTTAATATTTTTGCAACTCCTAAAAGTGTTGCTGTATGTCCATCATGGCCACAAGCGTGCATTACGCCAGGAACCTTTGATTTATATGAAACTTTCTTTTCATCTTGAATAGGTAGTGCATCAAAATCAGCACGTAGCGCTATCGTCTTCCCAGGTCTTCCGCCTTCAATTACGCCGATTACCCCTCTTCCCCCAACATCTGTTTTCACATCAATATGAAAACTTTTTAAGATTTCAGCTATTTTTTTCGGTGTTTCTATTTCTTGAAACGATAGCTCTGGGTATTGATGAAAATCTCTTCGCCACGAAATCATTTGGTTATATATACTTTCCAATTCTTTATGCCATGTTTCTATCATAGAAATTCCCCTTTCTTTTTTAACACTTTAAATAAAAGTTACATAATATTCTGTATTTAATCAATAAAAAAGAAAACTTTCTCTGAAAGTCCTCTTACTATTCTAGTAATAGTCTAGTTACTATTTTGCTTCAACACAAATACTGAAAGCTCAGGTACACTCCAAAATCTAACTGGCATTCGGGTTGTCCCAATACCACGATTTACGTATAAATGTAACAGCTTACTCTGCCCTTCTAACTCATACATACCCTCAACATAGCTCTCAGCTAATTTTGTAGTAATTAATGGACCTATAAAAGGAATTTGAACTTGTCCTCCGTGACTATGGCCTGACATTTGAAAATCAACTGGGTAACGAGCTACTTTATCTACAACATCTGGCTCATGTACTAATAGCATATTGAAATCTTGTTGCCTTACATGTTTTAAAGTCGAGTCTATTTGTGGCTTCCCTAATAAAAAATCATCCAAACCTGATATTGTAATATACTTACCATTTTCCGCTTTAATTTTCTGCACTTCATTTACTAACACAGAAAAACCAGCTTCCTCCATATACTTTTTGTAAAATAAACTACCGCCCCCACCTCTATCATGATTCCCAAACACAGCATATTTTCCTAGGGGAGCTTTAATTTTCTGCAAAATAACTTTTGCTTCTTCTCTTTCCGCCTTATAGGATCCAAACTTATCTATTAAATCTCCTGTAAAAACTACTATATCTGGATGTAATTCATTCATCTTCTCCACCAAATTTTCTAGTTGTTTCAATGTAAAATCTGGTCCTAAATGTACATCTGAGAACTGCAATATTTTTTTATTATTAAACTCTTTAGGAATTGTAGGAGCTTCTATTTCATTCCACGTAACTGTTACTAGTCTTCTTTCTATTTCTGTCGCATAGAAGTACAAACTTATTGGTATCATTACTATACTTATGAAACTAATAATACATATCTTTACCATTGATTTTTTTCGTTCTTTTTTTACATGATGCGTATTCATGTTTTCACCTCTAAAATCACTTTAAATCCTCATTGTTACATTAATGTGACAACATGAACAATGTTCGTTATATCCAATTTTACCTCTACTCACTTTGACAAATTTATACAGAAGTCATAACATATTTTTATAATACATAGATTCTTTAAAATGTTTCTTCTATTCATTCCATCATTTTATTAAGGAGAGGTTATTCATGTCTGTATTTACACCAGAAGAAATTACGGAACTTGCTGCTAATTCTGGAAGAAAAAAAGCTCATTTATCATTGCTCCCTATGCTAATTCTCGGTTTTTTTGGTGGTGCTTTCATAGCATTAGGATATTTACTTGATATCCATGTTATTGGAACAATGCCAAAATCTTGGGGATCATTTACTAGTTTTCTAGGTGCTGCCGTATTCCCTATCGGTCTTATACTTGTTATCCTTGCAGGCGGTGAATTAGTAACTGGCAATATGATGACCGTTTCAATGGCGTGGCTTCACAAAAAAATCGACTTATTTCACTTCATACGAAATTTAGTTATTGTTACGTTTAGCAACTTCATAGGTGCTGTATTCGTCGCTTATTTTTTCGGTCACATCGTCGGCTTAACGGAGGGAGCTTTTTTAGCAAAAACAGTTTCTATTGCACAAGCTAAACTACAAGATACACCACTGCAAGCCTTCATTTCTGCAATCGGGTGCAATTGGCTCGTTTGTTTAGCTGTTTGGCTCAGTATGGGAAGTAAAGAATTTATCGGAAAGATTGTCGGTATTTGGTTCCCTGTTATGACTTTTGTTGCGATTGGATTTCAACACGTTGTAGCCAATATGTTTGTCATCCCAGCTGCAATTTTTTCTGGTCATTTAACTTGGGTTGAATATTTTCCAAACTTCATTTTTGTTTTCTTCGGAAACTTAGTAGGGGGCATGTTATTTGTAGCATTACCTTATTTCCTATCTTATAATAAGAAACTACCTTCCAATAAAGAGCAAACTGCATTAAAGAAAAAGTCTGTATCCGCTTAAATTGAATGTCTATAAAGTGGTTCTAAAAAATATTACAAATTTCATTTTTTTTGCGAATATATGTACGTACACTTGTTCTCGAATGTTTTATACGTTATAATAACAACTTAAATAGCATTATTTACATATGAGGTGAAAAACATGAATAAAACAGAATTAATTAAAAACGTAGCACAAAATGCTGAGATTTCTCAAAAAGAAGCTACTGTAGTTGTACAAACTGTAGTAGAATCAATCACTAACGCTTTAGCTGCTGGTGAAAAAGTACAACTTATCGGATTCGGTACATTCGAAGTTCGTGAAAGAGCTGCTCGTACAGGCCGTAACCCACAAACTGGTGAAGAAATGCAAATCGCAGCTTCTAAAGTACCTGCTTTCAAAGCTGGTAAAGAACTAAAAGAAGCTGTAAAATAATGAAAAAATAGCCTTCTCGTTTACGAGAGGGCTATTTTTTTCATTATATAATTAATAAAAATCTGACCATTATGCTGTTTCTTTTGTTCCTTTATGCAAATAAAACCTTTACTTTCAAAGAAAGGTTTTGCTGTAATACTCGCCTCTGTATATATCTCCCTATGCCCCAAGTTTACTGCTTCTTTTTCTAACTTCTGTAGTATGTAGGAAGCTATCCTTTTCCCTTGATAATCTTTATGTGTAAATAAACGATCTACGTAATGCTCATCATTATAATCCCCAAATCCCACTATCACACCGTTATAATCCGCTACATAACTAATATTCTTCTCTAAAGACTTTAACCAGCTTTCTCTCTCTAGTTGATTTGGTGCCCATGCCTGTAGCTGTAACACGTTATAATCTTTTGCATTAATTGTATGAACTGTTTCATAGAATAACTGTAATACTTGTTCTAAATCCTCTTTATGGAATGTTCTAATGATCATATCTTTTAACATATATGAACCTCCTTACTAAACTATCATTTAACTTTTCTACCATCTAGTATTCAATATTTCTGCTTTATTATATCTTTTTTCTTTCTATATAAACAAAAAACAATACTTATTTCAAAGTATTGTTTTTTTGTTTAAAAGCATATGCAATTACTCTATAGATTTTTATTTTTTTAATTTCACTCTTTGCAGTCGTAATGCATTTAATACAACGGATACAGAACTAAATGCCATCGCCGCTCCTGCAACCCAAGGTGCTAAGAAACCTAATGCTGCAATTGGGATCCCTAAGCCGTTATAAGCTAACGCCCAGAATAGGTTTTGCTTAATATTTCTAATCGTCATTTTACTCATAAAAATTGCATCAGCAATGCTATTTAAATCACCACGGATTAACGTAATATCTGCCGCTTCCATCGCTACATCCGTTCCTGTTCCAATTGCCATACCAATGTCTGCTGTAGCAAGAGCAGGAGCATCATTTATTCCATCCCCAACCATCGCTACTTTCTTACCTTGCGCTTGGAGTTTTTTCACTTCTTCTGCTTTTCCTTCTGGTAATACTTCTGCAATTACGTGATCAATACCAACTTGCTTAGCGATTGCCTGAGCAGTTTGTGTATTATCTCCTGTAATCATAACAACGTCTAGACCCATTTTCTTAAGTCTTGCGATAGCTGCTTTTGAAGTATCTTTTACAGTATCTGCAACGGCCACTATACCAGCATATTCTTTATCTATCGCAATAAGCATTGCTGTTTTTCCTTCTCGTTCTAGCTCTTCCATCGATTTAGAAATTTCTTCAATATCAATATCGAATTTCTTCATTAATCGACGTGTACCAATTAATAATTGTTTCCCTTCTACAACTGATTCGATACCGAATCCTGGAATCGCTTCAAACGTTTCTGAACTTGGGATATCAATTTTCTTTTCTTTAATTCCTTCTACAATCGCTTCTGCAAGTGGATGTTCAGAATTTTTTTCTGCCGCACCTACTAAACGTAGTATTTCTTCTTCATGGAATCCATCTGCTACAATTACATCTGTTAAAACAGGCTTCCCGTTTGTCACAGTACCTGTTTTATCTAGAATAACTGTATCTAATCGGTGCGTTGCTTCTAAATGCTCTCCACCTTTAAATAAAATACCATACTCAGCTGATCTTCCTGATCCAGCCATAATAGATGTAGGTGTCGCAAGACCTAATGCACATGGACAAGCGATAACAAGTACGGCTATCATTTTCTCAAGTGCTCCGCCAAAATCACCAGGTGTAACAAATAGCATCCACACTGCAAATGTGATAATAGCAATCACAACTACAACCGGTACGAAAACACCTGAAATTTGATCTGCTACCCTTTGAATAGGAGCTTTTGAACCTTGCGCCTCTTCTACTACTTTAATAATTTGAGCTAATGCCGTATCTCTTCCTACCTTAGTTGCTTTCACTTTTAAAAAGCCATTTTTATTTATTGTAGAACCGATTACTACATCCCCAATTGTTTTATCAACCGGAATACTCTCGCCTGTTAACATCGATTCATCTATTGCTGACTTTCCTTCTACAATTTCCCCATCTACCGGGATTTTTTCCCCTGGTTTCACATAAACGATATCACCAGCTACCACTTCTTCGATTAAAATCTTTATTTCTGTTCCATCTCGTACAACAGTAGCGGTTTTCGCCTGTAATCCCATTAATTTTTTAATCG
Source organism: Bacillus nitratireducens (assembly GCF_001884135.1). Lineage (GTDB taxonomy): Bacteria > Bacillota > Bacilli > Bacillales > Bacillaceae_G > Bacillus_A > Bacillus_A nitratireducens. The sequence goes on from NZ_MAOC01000007.1 coordinate 17,403, forward strand.
CTTCTGACGAGCGTCCTTTTGCTTTCGCCTCAAATAATTTACCTAAAATAATTAACGTAATAAGTACTGCGCTCGTTTCAAAATACAAGTCTGTCATATGTTCCGAAGAACCAATGGATTGAATGCTTAAATACACACTGTAGAAATATGCCGCAGACGTTCCAAGTGCCACGAGAACATCCATATTGGCGCTTTTATTACGTAATGCTTTATAAGCCCCAACATAAAACTGCCCACCAATGATAAACTGAACTGGAGTTGCAAGAGCTAGCTGCACCCAAGGATTCATAAGCATATCAGGTAAATAAATAAACGATGTAAATGAGAAGTGACTTACCATTGCCCACAATAACGGGAATGATAAAATAAACGAAATGATAAACTTCTTCTTTTGTCGCTCAATTTCTTGTAAGCGATGATCAGTTGATCCATCTTTCTCATCTGATTTCACTTCCAATTTATATCCTAATTTCGTAATTGCACTCTTCATTTCATTTACATTAATTTCATCAGGATTAAAATCTACTGTAGCCGATTCCAAAGCGAAATTTACTGTCGCTCCGTTCACACCTTCTAACTTATTTAAACGCTTTTCTACTCTATTCGCACATGCTGCGCATGTCATCCCTGAAACAGTAAATTCAGCTTTATCACTTACAATTCCATATCCTAACGATTCAACTTTTTCCTTAAATTGTTGTGGATTTGTTTTTTGGGGATCATACATTATTTTTGTTTTTTCAAGTGCAAAATTTACATTTGCATCATGAACACCTTCTACTTTTTTCAGGCCTTTTTCAATTCTATTCGCACATGCCGCACATGTCATTCCTGATATTTGAAGATTGGCCTCTTTTTGCTCATTCATGTCTCTCACCTCTATATACCCTTATGAGGTATAATTATTAGCAAAATAAATCGTACTTCCTATAAAGTACGATTTATTTCCATATCTAAAAATAATTATTGAACATCGTATCCTTGATCTTCAATTACAGCAACGATATCTTTTAACGTTACAACTGATGAGTCGATCGTAACTTCAACAGTTCCTTCTGCTAATTGAACTTTCACTTGTTCAACACCGTTGAGCTCTTTTACACTGCTTTCAATAGAATTTACACAATGTCCACAAGACATACCTTCAACTTGTAATGTTAACTGTTCCATTTAAAATCCTCCTCTTGTTTCTTCAATGTTTGTTAATCACAATTACATCTTACCATACCCCCCTAAGGTAATCAATGGTTTTGTATCACGATTTTTCAATTATTTTCTAAAAGTTTATTTTACACACACTTTTTCACACCAATTCCCCGAAAGCCTATATAAAGGTAAACAAAAAAACAAGCCAGTTACATACTAGCTTGTTTTTACGCTTTTGAAAAACGTTCAAATACTGTCATTAATTCTTCAATTGCTTCGTCACCATTGCCATCTTTAATAGCACCTGAAACACAATGACTTGTATGGTTTTTTAATACACCCATTCCTACTTTTTTCATCGCTGCATTAATTGCTGAAATTTGCACTAAAATATCCACGCAATAACGATCATTTTCAATCATATTTTGAATACCGCGGACTTGCCCTTCAATTCTCTTTAATCTATTTATAATTTGTTCTTTTTCTTTTTCTGATCTATGTGTTACTGCTTCATGATCTTTATGATCCATATTATCACCTTCTCAAAGTTTCTCTTCATCCAATAAAACAATTGCTTTTACGAGTATACCAATTATAGCATTAATTATCTACGTATGATACCCCATATGAGTATATTTCCACTCTATGCCTATTCTTAACAACTTATTAGCTTCTCAGACTCAATTATTATGATACCCTTGCCTTTTTTCAAAAAACAATAATAAGCAGGGATTATTCATCCCCGCTTATTATTCATCCACAAATATAAAAGTCTCAATTTTCATACGTGTAAATTGAGACTTTTTTCTTCCAATATATAATTATTGCTGATCACATACTTTTGTATCATTCACTACTGAAGTTCCTTCAACGGTTACCGTATGAAAACAGTCATTTACACGAACTGTCACGACATTATCTTGCCGATCAATGATATGATATTCATTAAAATTTTTATTCAGAGCACTGCGAATTTGTTCTCCTTCATAAATTGGAATGCCATGTGATAAAACCCAAATAAGCCCAGCGATAGCAAGAATAGTTTTCATACGATCTACCTCCTTGAGAATATAGTGAACTTTTAATCCATGCTTTTTCAGCTCTACTAATCATGAATGGAATGAATCAAGCCTTTTTGGAAATAAGTTCATTTCGTCTATTTTATGTTTATGCTAATTGTGACCGAATTGTGACAACTTTTTGTCTCTTTAGACGAAAAGTTGAAACAAAACTTTCAAAAAGGACAATTCTACTTACACAAACAAAAGGCTATGGAGAATTTCCCCATAGCCTTTCGTTTGCATTTTATTAGACAATCATTTCGTTATGTTTAATGGTAAGTGTTTCAATTTGAATTGTAGCATGTTCAATATGGAACTCTTGCTTTAACATATCAATAATATTTTGAAGCACTTCTTGATCATTTTGATTTTTATCAATCATTACATGAACACTTAAAGCATCTAATCCTGATGTAATAGTCCAAATATGAAGATCGTGTATATCACGTACACCCTTTACTCCTTTAATAGCTTTCTTAACTTGTTCTATTTCAATTGAAACAGGTGTACCCTCCATAAGTATATGAATGGAATGTTTTGTTACTCCCCACGCACTCTTTAAAATCAATAGAGCTACAACTACTGAAATAATTGGATCTGCAATATACCATGAGAATAATGACATAAGTACACCAGCTACTAATGCGCCAACTGATCCTAAAGCATCCCCAAGAACATGTACATATGCGCTACGTAAATTCACGTTATTTTTTACATCACCTTGTCTCATGAGCGCCCATGCACTAATTAAATTTGCTAGTAAACCAATTGATGCGATTAACATCATTGGACCACTTGCTACAGTTGGTGGTTCAAAAAAACGACCAATTGCTTCCCATACGATAAGCCCTGCTACAACAAATAATGTAATTCCATTAATTAATGCTGCTAATATTTCAAAACGATAATATCCATATGTTTTTGTAGAAGTAACCGTTCTAGCTGCAAGTCCTATTGCAATTAAACTTAATAATAATGAACTTGTATCACTTAACATATGTCCTGAATCAGATAATAAGGCCAAACTATTTGTAACTAGTCCCCCAAAAAATTCAAGGAACATAATAGTTGCTGTAATTACTAAAGCTGTAATTAACCCTTTTCTATTCCCTTTCCTGCTCTCCTCAAAATGATGATGTCCATGCGAATGCCCGTGAGTATGTCCATGATGTTGGTGACCGTGATGATGTCCCATATAAATTCCTCCCTTTAATTTTGTTTTGTCTTTCATAATTCCTCTATTGAATTTTCACTTTATTTATAAATGGCTCTTTTCTTACCTGAATCGAACTTGTTGGACAGCCGTCACTTGCCGCCAACATTGCTTTCAAGAAAGTTTTTGGGATCCCCATTATTCCTTGATTGTTATCTAATGCACTAAATGATTTCCCTCTTCCATCTAATTGATATATATCAGGTGCTATAGAAGTACATAATCCACATGACTCACAATTCTTTTTATTTACGATCGTATAATGTAACAATATAAATCACCTCCGTCACAAACATACAATACACGGGTAGGGTATGTTAAAATGTTTATTTTATACAAATTTCCCTATTCAAATAATAATGGTCTATCGGTTTTAAATCGTTATCCAATTCATAAACCAATGGTGTTCCTGTTGGAATGTTTACATTTTCTATATCTTCATCTGAAATTTGATCTAAATGTTTTACTAAAGCACGTATTGTATTTCCATGGGCTGCAATAATTACTTGTTTACCAGCTTTTACATTAGGAGCTATCTCTTCATTCCAATATGAAACAACTCGTTTCTCTGTATCTTCTAGATCTTCTGTAAGAGGAAACTCATAATCATTTAAATCTCTATATTTCGGATGTGTTGCTTCATATCTTTCGTCATCTTTTGTAAGTGCTGGTGGGCGTACATTTGTTGAACGTCTCCATAAAGTTACTTGTTCATCGCCATATTTTCTCGCTGTTTCTTCCTTGTTTAACCCTTGAAGCGCACCGTAATGACGCTCATTTAATTTCCATGTTTTATGAACAGGTATCCACATCAAATCCATTTCTTCGAGAGTCATCCATAAAGTACGCATCGCTCTTCTCAAAACAGATGTAAATGCTATATCAAATGAGAAACCATTCGCTTTCAGCATTACTCCGGCTTCTCTTGCTTCTTCCAAACCTTTATTGGATAAATCAACATCCGTCCAACCAGTAAACCTATTTTCAACATTCCATTCACTTTGTCCGTGCCGTATTAAAACTAGCTTTACCATACTTATTATCTCCTCTCCTTTTAAAGTTGCATTTTCATAAAGAAGTATCTTTATGAAAATGCATGATTACATATCAAGTTCTTTCTTGTTCATTTCACTACTATGACTAAACGCTAATTCAATTAATCCATTTACGTGAGAGTCATCTAATGAATAAAAAACAAGTTTCCCTTCTTTACGCTTTTTCGCTAATCCTATTGTTTGTAATAGTCTTAAATGATGCGATGCCGTTGCAATACTGCTATGAATAATACTTGCGACATCTCGTACGCAAAGCTCATTTTCCGTATACAGCGCATAAGCAATTTTCAAACGTGTTTCATCTGCAAGTGCCTTAAACATTTTCGCTACACTACTTATATTTTCTTTCTCCAACATGTCACTTGCATGTTTGACTTTTTTCTCATCATGATAACAAAGTTCACAATGTTCTTCACTCATATGTAACACCTCTTATTCAAATATATATTTGATTATGTATGTAGTATACCTTATTAACCAAAAACATTCAAATGTTCATTTGAATGTTTTTGGTTAATATCTTAAATATGTATATATAACAAAAAGAATCCCACATAATATGGAATTCTTTTTTATGCTATTAATTCTTCTATAAATGACTAATGAATCTTAATCCTTTACTTAAAGTAGTCGGCACAACAGATGCATGATTCTCCCCTTCAGCCTCATAGAATTTAATTTTAAACTGATCGTGTTTTACTAGGAGAAGGCGCTCTGATAATGCATTTGCCCCTACAACCATGTGCTCTCGTTCCAATGACCCAACTGTAAGGAATACTCTCGTTTCAACCTTAGCATTGTTTAATTCATTTATAAGATTCTTTTCTTTTTCAAGCACGGATTGGTTATTCCACCAAATAGATGGACTACTTATAAAATAATTTTGAAAGGCATTTACGTTTGTGAATAGTATATGTAAAGCAAATAGACCACCTAAAGAATGTCCAAATAACGTTTGCTTTCCTTTATCAATCTCAAATTCTTTTTCAATTTGTGGTTTCAATTCTTCTTCAATAAAAGTAAAGAAGTTATGCGCTCCCCCTGTTTTAGGCCACGGTTTACCGTCCGGTTTTAACGGGGCATCTTCTGAAATTACGCTAGGCGTAAAATCATAGCATCTTTCTTCTCCTGAAAATGCCCCTTCAATTGGATAACCAATAGCTACTATAACGGCTGGTGAAACACCTGTTTTTTCCGCCCTTACCGATTGGATTTTAATCGCTTCGTGGAATGTTTGAAAAAACGCATTTCCATCTAATACGTATATGACAGGATATCCTGACTCTGGTGCTGGTTGCTTCGGCTTCGAAATATGAATTTGATATTCCTTACCATCTAATTTCGAATACATTTTCCACTGTTCTGTATTAGATGTAATAATCTGCTGTTTTTCAATAGTAGTATTCATCTTATATCCCCCTTCTTAACTCGTTATATATATTTCTACTTTCTCTTCTTGAGATACAATGCTATCGTAGCCGAAACAAACAGGAGACCCGTTATACGGATCAATCATGACACGCGCATCAATATGAAATACTTCTTTTAACACTTCATTTGTAATGATTTCTTCTGGGATACCAGTTGTAACGATTTCCCCTTCCTTCATTGCAATAATTTCATCTGAAAACCTTGCTGCATGGTTAATATCATGTAGTACCATTACGACCGTACAATTATGCTCTTTATTTAACTTCTCCACAATTTGTAATACATCTAATTGATGAGACATATCAAGATATGTCGTTGGTTCATCTAGTAGTAACACTTCTGTCTCTTGTGCTAAAGCCATCGCTAGCCATACCTTCTGTCGTTGACCACCTGATAAATTTGCAATTTGTCTCGTTCGAAATTCAGAAGTTTTCGTTATTTCTAATGCCCAATCAATCATTTCTTTATCTTTTGAAGTTAACTTATTTACGTTATTTCGATGTGGATAGCGTCCATAAGAAATTAACTCTTCTACTTTAAGCTCTCCTGGCGCAATTGGAGTTTGCGGAAGTAAAGCTAACTGCTTCGCAATTTCTTTCGTTGGAATTGTATTTAAATCCTGTCCTTGCAAATATACTTTACCGCTCTTTTGCTTTAAGATTCTTCCCATTGTTTTTAACAATGTCGATTTACCGCACCCGTTTGGCCCTATAATTGTCGTTACTTTTCCTTCTTGTATTTCCACATTTAAATCGCGAAACACTGTAAGCTTTTCATAACTCGTTTCTAAATTTTTTGCACTTAAAATACTCACTTTTATTCCTCCTCTTACGCTTTCGCCTTATAAAGTAAATATAAGAAATACGGTACACCGACAATAGAAATAACGATTCCAACTGGTAACTCTACAGGTGTGAAAACTGTTTTTGCAATAAAATCTGAAGCAATTACAAGGAACATTCCGATTACTCCGCACGTAGGAATGATATACTTATGCTGAATACCGACAAGTCTTTTCGCTATATGCGGTGCCATTAGTCCAATAAAACCAATACTCCCTGACACAGCAACACATGCGCTCACAAGTCCGATACTACTTAATAGTAAAATGGATTTCTCTCGTTCTACTGCAACACCTAAACTTGTAATACTCGTTTCTTCCAATTGAAATAAATCTAATAAATAAGCTTTCTTTTGTATAAGCGGAATTAAAATGATAAGCCACGGTAACATAGCAACAATATACTTCCAATTTGCACTATATATACTTCCAGACACCCAAACTGCAGCCATTTCAAAATCAGTTGACTTCATTTTGAGTGATAAATACATAGAAAAGGCTCCAAATCCTGATCCAATTGCAATCCCTGTTAATAAAAGACGCTGCGAATCTAACTTACCGTTTTTCCAAGAAAACAGATAGATTATGGTGGCTGCACCTAATCCACCAACTAACCCAAACATCGGCATCATCATAATAGAAACCCAGTCTGTGCTCTTTAATTGGCCTTGAAAGAAAAACATAAAAATGACGATTGCTGTTCCTGCCCCGGCATTTACTCCTAAAATACCTGGGTCTGCCAATCCATTCCTCGTAATTCCTTGAATAACGGCACCGGCAACACCAAGGCCTAGTCCTACTAATCCAGCAATTACAATACGCGGAAGACGAAATTCAAATATAACTAAATCATGATCTGGTACTGGATCTATTCTAAGGAGTGTTTTAAATACATCTGTAATCGTAATGTCGAACGTACCATTTGTTAAACTAATATAAATAGCACATAGTATTAAAAATATAACAATCCCCATCGTCATTCCAAAACGTTGACTTGAACTTTTAAGCATGTCTCTCTCCTCCTCTTGTACGGATTAAATAAAGGAAGAAAGGAATTCCAATTAAAGATGTTACGACTCCAATTGGCGTTTCAAATGGATAATTTACAAATCTACTTAAAACGTCACATAATGCTAAGAACACGCCACCAATAACGCCTGCACATGGTAAAATCCACTTATAATCTACTCCAATTATAAAGCGAGTAATGTGCGGAATAATTAAACCTACAAAACCAACTTTCCCCACTAAAGCAACTGCTGTTCCTGTTAAGAAAATAACCGATAAAATTGCCATCGCTTTAACTAGTCTTGTACGCTGCCCTAGGTTAATGGAAACTTCTTCTCCTAAAGAAAGAATAGTAATAGATTTTGATATGAACAGCGCTAAAACTATTCCAATTATCCCAAACGGTATCGTGATTTTAATAATATTCGGGTCCACTTGATCTAATTTTGCATTAAACCAAAAGCTAACATTTTGAGAAATTTGGAAATATGAAGCCATTGCAGCAGATACACTACTTAAAAATGTTCCAATAACTGTTCCGATAATTGCTAACCTAACTGGTGATAAGCCATTTTGAAGGAGCGAACCAAAGCCAAACACGATACCGGCTCCTAGTGCAGAACCAATCATTGAACATAAAACCATACCAATTGATGACATTCCCGGAAGAAAAATCATACAAAGTGTAATAACAAAGGCTGCCCCATCCGTCACACCCATAATAGAAGGGGATGCAAGATAGTTTCTTGTCATCCCCTGCATAAGTGCTCCTGATATGGCTAGAAATGCTCCGACTAAAAGAGCTGCAACTACCCTTGGTATACGTGAAGTAATAATAATATTATGATTTACATTGCTTGAATCAAAATGAAATAATGCGTTCCACACTGTTTCAGCATCAATACTTTTCGCCCCATACAAAATAGAAAGTATAACTGTAAATAAGATGAGTATGGGTGCTATACATAATATGGTTACTGGTACTACATTTGTTTTCTGCATATCATTCAACGCACCTTACTTATTGTATTATTTAGATAAATTTTTCACTGCTTCTTTTAAGAATGCTGTTTTACTCCAAGCTGTACCACCTTGTGCCATTGGATCCACAACGTTTACAAATACTTTCTTTTCTTTCGCAGCATTCATACTTTGCCAAATTGGATTGCTTTCAATTTCTTCTAGCACTTTCGGATTTTTATTTTCACTTGCCTCATATTGTAAGAAAATATAATCTGGGTTAAGTTCAGCAAGTTTTTCAAATGAAATTTTCTCTTGTGCTTTTACAGCTTTCAATTGTTCTGGTGCAGTTAGTCCAAGATCTTTATAAATTACAGGGTTGAAGTATACTCCTTCTGGATATAGGAATAATTCGTTTGCTCTTAGTCTAATAACAAGTACTTTTTTATCTTTTAACTTATCTCCTAGTTTTGCTTTTGCTTTTTCAGCATCCGCATTGTAATCTTTAATAATTTTTTCCGCTTTATCTTTTTTACCAGTTAGTTCTCCCATTAACTTTAAGTTATCTTCCCAATCTGTTGAAACATGTGATACTGGGAACGTCGGAGCTACTTTCGTAAACTTTTCAGCTGTTTCTGCTGGGAATTTCGTACTAGATGTAATAACATCTGGTTTTAATTGAAGCAATGTTTCAAAGTTCGGTTGCATCTTTTCACCTACAGATTTTGCACCCTCTAATTCTTTTTCAAGATACTTTGGTAATTTACCGCCTACAGTAATTGCACCAACTGGTTTAATTCCAAGTACTGCCGCATCTTCCATTGACTCTAAACTAGCCGTCGCTATTTTATCTACTTTTGCTGGTACTGTATATTCTTTACCTAAATATGTAATTTTTCTTTTTTCGTCTTTTTTCGTTTCCGTAGCTTTTGTTTGTTGCTTTTGCTCTCCTGAAGTCTTATCCGCACTATTGCACGCTGCTAACCCTACACTTAAAACTGTAACCATCCCTAATGTAAATAACTTCTTGTTCATCTTTATATATCTCCTCTCGAAATCTTTACATATATTATTCCAACAACAAAACTTAATTATATGAAACATAACCTTCATCTATATTTCACATCATTAACAAATCTATGTAAAATGAAGATTCATCCTCGTTCACTTCCCCCAGTATGAAATTATTTGCCGTTCCCACCAACGATAACCACTATTAATGATAATGATTATCGTTATTAAGTATATATTTAATATTTAATTATTTCAAGAATGATTTGAAAAATTTTAACAAACTGAACAAAAAAAGAAGTATCTCCTTTTCTCAGGAAGATACTTCTTTTTTTAGAAATCCATATGTAATTCAACCGGACAATGGTCGGATCCCATTATTTCACTATTAATTTTCGCATCGGTAATTTTATGTTTTAGCCTTTCAGAAGTTACAAAGTAGTCTAAGCGCCACCCGATATTTTTCGCTCTTGCTCCCATACGGTATGACCACCATGAATATGCGCCTTCTTGCTCAGGGTATAAAAAGCGATATGTATCAACAAAGCCTTCCTCTAAAATTTTTGTAAACTTCTCTCTTTCTTCATCCGAAAAACCAGGATTTTTCCGATTGCTTTTCGGATTTTTCAAATCGATTTCTTTATGGGAAACATTTAGATCACCACAGAAAATAACTGGTTTCTTTTTATCTAATCGCTTTATATAAGCCCTGAAATCATCTTCCCATTTCATTCTGTAATCTAAACGTTCTAATCCTCGTTTTGAATTTGGTGTATATAGCGTTATCATGTGAAAATCTTCAAATTCTAATGTAATAACGCGTCCTTCTTGATCATGTTCGTCAATCCCTAAACCGTATGTAACAGAAAGCGGTTCTTTTTTCGTGAAAATAGCCGTTCCTGAATAGCCTTTTTTCACAGCATAATTCCAATATGTATAATATCCCTCAGGATTTAAATCAATTTGTCCACTTTGTAATTTAATTTCTTGTAGACAAAATATATCTGCATTGGATTCCTCAAGATATTCTAAAAAACCACCCTTCGCGATAACTGCACGCAAACCATTTACGTTCCATGAAATTAACTTCACTTATAGTCCTCCTCTTGTTGTTCACTTTCAAAGTTCATGCTAACACAAAATAGATAACCTATCATAGTTTCATCTTTGTAATCTTGCTCTTACATCCGTAATTGCATACGTACGTACTTTATTCAGGTTATACTAATCTCAGAGGTGACATTCTATGAACAATGAGAAATTACAAAGATACGAATTAACAGATGAGTATTGGCAAGCAATTATTCATAATGACTCTTCCTATGATGACAAATTCTTTTATGCTGTGAAATCAACTGGTATCTTTTGCCGACCATCGTGTAAATCAAGAATACCGAATCAAAACAATGTACGAATTTTTCTTCATGCAGAGCAAGCATTGCAGGCAAACTTTCGTCCGTGCAAACGTTGTAAACCAAATGGGATCACTTTACCAAATGAAGAGTGGGTAGAACAAATTAAAGAGTATATTGAAAAGCATTTTGACGAAGTATTAACTCTCGACATACTGGCGGAAATGTGCCACGGTAGCCCCTTTCATTTACAACGCACTTTCAAAAGAATAACAGGAATTAGCCCAATAGAATATATACAGCAATTCAGGATTGTGAAAGCAACGGAATATCTTTCACATACAAAGCGATCCGTTAAGGAAATTAGTACTGCTGTCGGGATAGAAAACCAAGAGTATTTCGCAACTTTATATAAAAAGAAAACTGGATTTACTCCTACTGAATATAGAAAAAAGAACGTAATGAAGGAGGGAGACAATAATGAATTCCTACAAAAATAAATCTATATATTGGACGCTACTTACATATAAAAATTGGTGCTTTCATATTGCTGCAACTGAAAATGGAATTTGTTTCATTGGATCACAAGACGCAAACTTTGAAGAACTAAATATATGGGCTAGAAAAAAACAGCCCCCACATATATTGACTTGCAATCCAGATTACATGCAAACATATACGAAAGAAATTATCGAGTATTTAGAAAACAAGCGTGAAACTTTTACTTTCCCTATCGATGCTTACGGAACTGCTTTTCAATTATCCGTTTGGAATGCAGTACGTGAAATTCCTTACGGGAAGACCTATTCTTATTCAGAAATTGCAGAAAGAATTCAAAAGCCTACAGCTGTGCGTGCCGTTGCTTCTGCTATTGCCGCCAACCCTCTTCTCATTACGATTCCTTGCCATCGCGTTATAGGAAAAGATGGAAAACTAACTGGCTTTAGAGGCGGATTAGAAATGAAGAAATTACTATTAAACTTAGAAATGAGGCTGGGAGAATAAAGTAAAACCTTAATGGGTGTGGGTTTTGTTCCCCCCACTCATTATTAGCTATCATCAACCGTGCTTTTACAAGAAAAAAAGACCTTCCCTTACAGAAAGCCTTTACATTCATACAAATCTTTAGGAGTAAAATTTAATTTTAATCACTCTTCTTCATCTTCATAGAAACCAAATAATTTTTCCTCTTCATATTCATACTTTCTTCCGAGATTGTTTGTATCCCTTTCGATTTCTAACATGACTATATATTGCTCTTTATCCATAAAGGAAGATCCTGACTTTTTTAATTCAATTACTTTAATCTTATCATGTTCATATGTTTTTGAATAAGCCTTTATCTCTTCAATCGTACTTTTTAAGTCTTCTTCATTTCCACGATAGATATCTAATACAACTTTATTTTTATGCTTTTCAATCAGAACGATACCCTCCCTTCTATTTTGAATACAATGGGAATTGAGTGTTTTTACTACTATCCGCAGTATTAATGATTACTCTATGATGCACTGTAGGAGTATCATTAGTACTTATATTACTATTAAATTCTTTTCTATAAAAAGTTCTCCAAGGTCCACCATCCTCACGAGCAGACCAAGCTTGATCAGGTTGATTCATAGTTGTTTCTCTTAATTTTTTCACATCTACATTTTTTCCATACTGAGTTCTATTCTTAGTAGATTTTCTTGTTGAATCATATTTATGCCTATCGTAGGCATGAGAATTAATAAAATCCGCCTTGTTTGATCCACCATTTACTTTAGTGGGAACTTTTTTCGATGCATTTGGTTTTGGTTTTGGCTTCCCTTTTCTTAATTGTACCCCATTATAAATAGAATCTTCTTCAAAATCATCTTGATTTAGAATTTCATCTTTAATCGTCGTATTCGTTTCTTCAATATTAATTAAATTTACTTTTAAACGACTTTCATATATTTCTAAACCCAGATTAAGGATTGAAGTAGTACCGTTCATATTATTATAAAAATATTTTACTTCTTGTAATGAATTCTCAGTGACATCCATTGCTTCTATAAATTCAATAAATTCTTTTTGATCAATGAGTTGATTACCATAAGTATCAGTAATTAATTCCAAACCATCAATTTTAATATATTGATTTTTAAATATTAATTCTGCAGATATTTCATTCAAGTTACTCATAAAGAATGAAGATATCATCATTAATATTATTAAAACTGGTAACATTTTTTTCTTCACAAAAATCCCTCTCCTATTCATAATAATTTTTACTCCTTAAGAAAATAATAATTCTTGTATAATTTTATAACAAGTCTAGTTTTATATGTATATTATTGATATAATTTATTTAATAATACAATTTAACGAAATGTATTACTTAGTAACGTAAGGACTGTCTATATGTAATATTAATTAAATACGATAACAAACGTATAAAAATTCCACATACTATATCAAAATGATATACCTTAAGGCAACGTGTTGAGTGGTTTAGAGCTTATATAGTTTGGAACAATAGAACATTTATTATTCTCAACATTTTAAGTAATAGCAAAAATGCTACTACTTAACATTCGCGGTATAGAATCATAAGCTACTCGCTCTGTTTTAATGCAATTAAATTTATAACAGGTTCCGAAAATAAACCGACTAAACATGAAATAAAAGACTTTGCGGCAAACCAGAAAAATTGGTAATATTATACATTTTTTATTTGTGGCGAGTGCTATATTAAAAAGAACCAAGTAGCACATTCGTACTACTTGGTTCTTTTCTAAGCTTGTTCTTCAAATCGTCTTGCGATTTCTACAATAACTTGAACAGCTTTTTCCATAGTATCTACCGAAACATACTCAAATTTACCGTGATAGTTTTCACCACCAGTGAAAATATTTGGCGTCGGTAATCCCATATATGATAATTGTGATCCATCTGTTCCACCACGAATCGGGTGAATGTTCGGTTCGATATTTAAACTTTTCATCGCTTCATATGCAATATCAACAATTTCTCTTACCGGTTCAATTTTTTCAAGCATGTTATAATATTGATCATTCATTTCTAAAACAACCGCATCTTGCCCATACTTCTCTTGCATTTTCTTCACAATATTTTCAACGTTATTTTTACGTGTCTCAAAATTTTCACGATCAAAATCTCGAATAATGTAATACGCTTTACTTTGCTCAACATCACCATTTAAAGAAAGTAAATGATAGAACCCTTCATAACCTTCCGTATATTCTGGTGCATCTTCTACCGGCAGATGTCCATTAAACTCCATAGCAAGTTTAGTTGCGTTACGCATTTTATTTTTCGCTGTTCCAGGATGTGTATTCGTTCCGTTAAACGTTAACTTAGCACCTGCAGCATTAAAACTTTCATACTCTAAACCACCTAATGGACCTCCATCCATCGTGTAAGCAAATGATGCACCAAACGCTTCTACATCAAAATGCGCTGGTCCACGACCAATTTCTTCATCCGGTGTAAATGCTACTCTTATTTTCCCATGCTTAATTTGCGGATTATGTATTAAATAGTTCATTGCAACCATAATTTCTGTAAGACCAGCTTTATCATCTGCTCCTAGAAGTGTTGTACCATCAGTTGTAATAATTGTATGTCCTTTATATGATGGTAATTCTGGGAACTGTTCAGGTGTTAACACAACATTTAATTCTTCATTTAACGTAATCGCATTACCATCAAAATTTTCATGAATTTGTGGTTTTACGTTTTTCCCTGTAAAATCTGTTGCTGTGTCTAAATGAGCTAAAAAGCCGATTACAGGAACATCTTTATCTGTATTTGCAGGTAGTGTTGCCATTACGTAACCATTATCATCCATCGTCACTTCTGATAATCCAATCTCTTTTAACTCTTCCACTAATAACTTACCAAATTCAATTTGTCCAGGTGTTGTTGGTACTGTATGGCTTTCTTCATTTGATTGGGTATCAATTTTTACATATCTCGTAAATCTTTCAATAAGTTCTTGTTTCAAGTTCATTCACTCCCTTTTCTGTTTCTTTCTCCATTATAATCCTTAAAACGAAATATTTTAACTTTTTTGACTGTGAAAATATATATCCATTTACATTTTTAATAAATCATAAAAAGACATAATATTTGTACATTGGAATTCAAACATGTAATATACACCATTATATATTGGGAGGTTTTAAAGATGAGGCTAACTCTCTTTCGCTATTTTCTTTTTTTCCTAGGATTAATTTTCTTTGGACTTGGAAATGCTCTCGCAGTCAAAGTTCAATTCCTCGGTTTACACCCTTGGGAAGTTTTAAATATGGCTCTCTACCAACGATTTGGTTGGACAATTGGTACTTGGAGTGTCATATGTGGATTATGTCTCGTTCTTATCTCTTTACTAGTAGATCGAAAATATATAAACGTGGGTACATTTTTAAACGCACTACTTATCGGTCCTATTATGGACTTTTTCTTACAATCAAAAATCCTTCCAAACGCTAGTGATTATTTATGGATAAACTTACTCATTTTATTTTCTGGTATTGCAATTACAGGAATTGGGGGCGGCATGTACGTTGCGGCTGGCATTGGTGCTGGACCCCGCGATGGATTCATGCTTACCATTTCTGACAAAACTGGGTTATCTATTAGCCGTGCTCGAATCATTGTAGAATGCTTTGTACTAGTCATTGGATACATGCTAGGAGGTCCTGTTTTTATCGTAACTTTTCTATACACTTTTATTCAAAGTCCAATATTCCAACATTCATTTAAGGTATTTCAAAAACTCTTACATACTTTAAATAACAAAAACAAAGAACATATTAGTGAAAATATTTGAAGCTCAACTTAATACAAAAGAGTGTGTTTTAAAAATAATTTTTAAAACACACTCCATATACTCCATTTCATTCTTCTCTCCATAATCTCTCTACATTCATAAATTGCTCTTCTTTAAATTCTAGCTTATATATATCCGGTTTGGATGTATTCATTAAAAATTCAAGTCCATATTGATTATCAAAATAGTTCATCATTAGTGTCATTACAAGCCCATGTGTACCAATTACAATTTTATGTCCTTGAAAATTCATTAATATTTCTTTTAACACTCTCACTACTCTTCTCTGACAATCCGCATATGACTCTCCATCCTTCAGTGCATATTCTGGATTAAAAAACATCGCCTTTACAAGTGGGTACACTTCCTTATCCGATATAATTTTATCTTCATTTGAAAACTTACACTCTTTAAGATTTTCATATACTAATATTTCTTTTTCATGGAGATTCGCTGACTCTTCTATCGTTAACATAGCCCTCTTATACGGACTTGAAATGAAAGTATTAATTCCCTCTGTTTCTAATATCTCAGTTACTCTTTGCGCATCTAAAATTCCCTTCTCAGTTAATCCACGTGTTCTTTCATTTCCTTCTAATTTTGGCGATTCACCATGTCTAACCATATAGATATATGTATTCATAATTCCTCCTTGAAAATATTTATAAGTTAATTACTTACTTTAACCTTTTCCGTATCAAAACTTGAATACAATCAAAATATTAATTTATTCTTTTTTTATGAACTTTGCTGAGCAGTTCGTCTAACCCAATCCGAAACTAAACCCTCAAATAATTCAGGCTGTTCAATTTGTAAATTATGTCCCGCCATATCTAATACCGCTAATGTCGCTCTTGGATAATCTTCAATGATTCCTACAATATCTTGATAACCTACCGATATATCTTGTCTTCCAGCTAATAAAAGAACGGTTTTTTCATATTTTTTATGCTGGAAGTCCAAAGTAAGAGAGTAATTCTTTTGTAATCTATCAATAAACCCATCATTAGCAATATCTATCCCTGGCTTAATTTCTTCTTTGAAACGCTTATATGTATACTCATTCGCAACCACTGCTAACTCACAAAATTCTTCCCTTTCGGTTGAAGTAAGCGCATTTAAAAATTCTTCATCTCTTACAATTACCTGTTTATCTGGGAGAAGCCTTTTTTCTCGTTGCGCTACAACAACAGGACATACTAACAATAATCCATTAACTCTCTCAAACATCTTTGAAAGTATCCCGCTAGCTAAATATCCCCCGTAAGACTCTCCTACTAGTAAAAAATCTTTAGTTGGGATGATTTTCTCAATAAATGCAGTTAACAGTTCTAATATACAATCTGAACTATTTATCCAATCTGGGGCATTCGATTTCCCCATTCCAGGTAAATCAATATAAATTCGTTGATATCCTATAGACTTCTGAAACACTGTTTCCATACATTTCTTCATTAATCTATGGTCAGGAGAACACCCATGTATGATAAGTACTGGCTTTCCTTCTCCAATGATTTCATAGTATACTTCTGCATCCCTAATCCGGCATATCATAAAAAAACCTCCCTATTTTTATATTCACCTTTAAAAACAACCCGCTCAAACTCAAAAGAATACACGTTCTCATTTTACATCTTTTCAGAAGTTAATTTCAAATCTTAATTTTCAGATTACAAACATTAAAAAAGCTTCCCTATGAGTGTATCTCCTCCAAGGAAACTTTTTTATATTTTCTTATACTCTATCAAAATTCGAAACTTATCTAGCTTCATTCTTCTATTTGCATCAATACAATTCTCCAACCATCTGGGTCCTCTATAGTAATCCCCTTTTCTTTCCAATATGGATTTTCTGGTTCTACTTCATCGTACCCCATTGCATGCAGCCTTTTACTCACTTTTTCTATTTCATTATATTCTTTTATATAAAACACAAGTAAATTATCTTTTGTTGGGGCTGGACATGGGCTTCCATCTATATGTCTTGTAAATTCTAAATGATATTCTTCATCCGGTAGACCAAACATGACTCCATCATAACCATCATGATCATAAAACTCACCTATACGTTTTAAACCTAATCCTTCTTCATAGAATGCAATAATCGCTTCAAATTTATCAGTTGGACGTGCTATTCTAAACTTCACCCATTTCATCGTGATTTTCCCTCCATATTAAAAATCAATTACTGTATTACATATTATTGTATATAATCAACACGTTTCTTTAATCCCTCATTAGTATGAGAATAGGTACATACAAAGGTCTTACTTAATACACTTTAATAACGAAAAACTCCCCTCATCTAGAGAGAAGTTCCCATCACTTTATATGCAATTTTACATCTCCGCTTGCAAATCACTAAAAAACCTTTAAAATCTAAAGGATGACTAAATATACAAATTCTATCTGCATTCCTTATAAATTAAAAATTATTGAACTCAATACTTTTTCAATTTTAAGAAGTATTACATTCTTCATTTTTTTCTTATAAGCATGCTTTTTATAAGGAAATCTGATACAATCCTTAAGTAATATTAATATGTATAGATATTACGAATATAGTGCATACTTAAAGAAGGTGATTTTATTGAAAATAAATAAAAATTTACAACTATGTATATTAATTACAACACTAATATGCTATTCAATCTATTTTATGTTTTTCTTTCTGTTCCCTACTCATTTTTCAAATTTCAATGTACGCTTTGCTTCACTCATCGTTGAAGTCATTACATTTATATCGCTAATTTACTCTATATATTCTAAAAAAGTTAGTTCAAATCCTTTTTGGATATGTATTACAATTGCAATGGGCAGTTTTTTATTAGGAAAAATAATATATACAGTTCAACATGAATTTTTCGAATTCCCAATACATAATTTCACTTTTTCAGATATATTTTACATGATATTTCTATTCTTCTTCCTTATTGCTTTTTGTTATAAGATTTTAAAGGAATGTAATAAGTGGGAAAAAGCTTTCTTTATTTGCGATATATGTATAGTACTCGCTTCCATACTCACATTAGAATGGTATTTATTTAATCAACCAGATTTAAGTGTTTTCTCTCTACCAATGGGAGAAATTTTCCTGTCATTTTTATATCCAATTGCAGACCTACTCTTTTTACTACTAGGTGCTAGTCTCATTTTTCGCCCAACTGTTTTTAAGTCGAAATGGAAAATATATATTTTTGTTTTTGTATTAATAAGTTCTGCAGCTTTTAATTATATTTATTTTTATTTAAATACTCATTTATCGCATGACACTGTAGCATTATTACGACTTTTATATAGAATACCACTATTACTTGTTGCAATAGCTGCTTCTATTCCAAGCGGTCTTACGAATAATACAAGTTATTCCATCGTAAACCCTGTACTAGGGAAAAAAGTTTTAGTCACATTTCCCTATCTCGTTGTTGCATTTCTAATTGGCTTTACCCTTAAAGAACAAACAGCTTCTTCCATTCTTATTACAGGAAACTGTATCACTTTTGTTTTCGTACTTATTCGCCATTCTATTGGACGTATGCAAAACAAGAGCTTAACAGAACGGTTACAATTCTTTAATGCACAATTAGAAGAAAAAGTTGCTGTACGAACTTCTGATTTAGTTCAAAAATCAGAGGCCCTATCTCAGAAACAACAAAAATTCGAATCATTATATGAATATCATCCTGATCCCATTTTTACTATTGATTTAAATGGTATTTTCTTAAATGTTAACAAAGCAGGCGGCATGCTACTTGGAGTCGCTACAAGTGAATTATTTGGCAAAACTTGTCTTTCTATTATCTTAGATGAAGATAAGCACAAACTAGCATCCGCATTAGAAAAAGTAAAAAAACAGGAGCCTACTTCTTTACAATTACGTTCTCAATACAATAATGGCTTTACTTATTTTTTATACGTTACAATCGTCCCTATTATGATAGACGGACAAATTTCAGGAAGTTATATTATGGTAAAAGATATTACCGCACTAAAAAAGCAACAAGAAGAAATAAAATATTTAGCATTCCATGATACTGTAACGAAAATTGGGAACCGTGCCTTTTTCCATAAGAAATTAAAAAAAGTTATAAAAAATGCTAAAATAACAGACAGTGAGTTCGCTTTATTATATTTAGATTTAGATCGCTTTAAAGCAATTAACGATACACTTGGACATTCGTCAGGAGATTACATATTAGAAGAAGTATCAAACCGATTCCAATCATGTCTTCCATCACATACTCATCTGTCAAGAATTGGTGGCGATGAATTTACAATCTTAATTGAAGACTATACTGACGAAGATTCCTTATTCCAATTATGTAACCAATTATTTGAATGCATGAAAAAGCCGTTTGTCATACATGAGCATAAATTAACTTTATCACTAAGTATCGGCATCGCTATTTATCCACATTCCGGAATCGATACCGCTACACTTCTGAAAAACGCTAATGTTGCAATGTATGATGCAAAGGCAAAAGAACTTAACTCTGTCTCTATTTATGACGATGTAATCGCTAGAAAGATTGAAAGACGATTACGATTAGAAAAAGATTTACCAAACGCAATACAAAATGAAGAATTGTTCCTTTTGTATCAACCTCAAGTTGATAGTGGATCTAATAAAATTATCGGTGCAGAAGCTTTAATCAGATGGAATCATCCTGAATTAGGTGTTATTTCTCCATACGAGTTTATTCCGATTGCAGAAGAAACACTACAAATTATTCCAATAGGAAAATGGACATTACAGCAGGCTTGTGAGCAAATGAAACGTTGGCACGCACTCGGATATTCGCATTTAAAAATAGGGGTAAATTTATCTGCTAAAGAATTTGAACAAGAGGATTTTGTAAAATCTATTTCTTCTACTTTAGCAACTACAGGCTTACCAGCAAGTTCTCTCGATCTTGAATTAACAGAGCGAATTGCAATGATGGATGAGAGAGAAACATTGATAAAACTGCGTACACTAAAAAGTTTAGGGATTCACATTTCAATCGACGACTTTGGTACAGGCTATTCTTCCCTAGCCTACTTACCTTTATATCCAATCGATACGTTAAAAATCCCAAGAGAATTTATTACAATGTCTGAAACATGTGAAGATGGAATGGAAATCATTAAAACGATCATCACATTAGCAAATACATTAGGAATGTCTGTCATTGCTGAAGGTGTAGAAACGAAAGAGCACGTAAATTTCCTTCAAAAAAATAAATGTCATTTTATTCAAGGTTACTATTACAGTAAACCTATTCATACTAATGCATTTACTGAGCTATTAGAAATCGGTATTCACCAATAGTACATAGCTAATCGGTATAAGTAATAATGAATTTGAGCAACTATAGTAAAAAGGAAAGAAGATACCTTCTTTCCTTTTTTTTCTATTTAAATTTCTATTACTTCACCACTTCATTTATTATATCTATTAATTGATGAATCCCCTCATCATTTGTTTTCTTATATCCATTCATGTTTTGAATATACCTCTCCTTATTTGTATACAACTTATTTACTGCATGTGTAAATGTACTACTGTTTACTCTATCTTGAAGTAAAACTTCTGCATATCCTTGTCGTGCAAAATGGTCAGCATTTAAAACTTGATCCCCTCTACTGGAA
The DNA here is from genome assembly GCF_001884135.1 of Bacillus nitratireducens. Lineage (GTDB taxonomy): Bacteria > Bacillota > Bacilli > Bacillales > Bacillaceae_G > Bacillus_A > Bacillus_A nitratireducens. The sequence goes on from NZ_MAOC01000007.1 coordinate 38,930, forward strand.
CCATTAGTTAACGGAATAAGCAACATCGGTTTCTTCAAAAATAACAATTCAGAAATAGCAGTAGAACCCGCTCTGGAAACTACAACACTTGCCATATTCAGTATATGCGGTAACTCTTCCCCTATATATTCAAATTGTATATAACCTTCCATTCCAATAGCTGGGTCCACCTTCCCTTTACCACACATATGAACAATATTAAAATTTAATAATAATGTATCTAAACTTTTCCTTACCATATCATTTATCCACTTAGCACCTTGACTCCCACCCATTATTAACAATACCGGTTTATCTTGCTGAAATTTACAATAGCTTCTTCCTCGTAATACGTTACCTCTCTCAATTTCTTCCCTTACAATTGGCCCTACATAAACCTTCTTCTCAGTACTTACATTACCCCCTGTTTGAGGAAATGTTGTACATAGTTTTTTAGAAAAAGGTAATGCTATTTTATTTGCCAACCCTAACGTACTATCTGGTTCACGTATTATTATAGGTACACGATTTAACCATGCCCCTATAACTACAGGAACTGAAACAAATCCTCCTGCTGAAAAGATAACATCAGGCTTCATCTTCTTAATTAATTGATAACTTTGTAAACAACCGTGTATAATTTTAAAAGGATCTTTAAAGTTCTCCCAATCCCAATATCTCCTAAGCTTCCCCGTCGAAATACTATTGTATTTAACATTTTGAACTAATAATTTTTCAATTCCATTTTGAGATCCAATATACTCAACTCCCCATCCTTTTTCCATAAATTTAGGAATCAATACCATATTAATCATTACGTGTCCGGCTGTACCGCCCCCAGTAAAGAGAATCTTTTTATTCATAACTTATATCCACCTTTATCATTAAAAATCTAGCTTTATATTAATCTTTAACTCAAGTCCTATATCTTGTAAAAGATCTTTGATGAGTTCATAAAAATCATTTCCATACTCACTACACTCATACTGAGCAAAAACTTGAATCATATGCCTAGTTCTAGTCTCTAGTGCTGGCTTTATTCGATCAACCTTCTTTTCTTCAACATACGCTCGATATTGATTTATTGCCTCATAAAGGTGCAACACATGCGCTTCTTCATCTTTCCAATCCAACGTATCAACAATCGAAAGAAATAGCGTACTTTGATTATCTATCGCTTCATAACAATTCATATATTTGTTACATCCTTTTATATTTTTATTGAATGCAGATTTCACTACACTTCGCATATTCAAGTACATCTTTTAATGATTGCTGAAATTGAATTTCTGGGATCCATCCTAATTTTTTTATATCCTCTAATAATAAATTTTCATTTGAGTTACTCCCACTATTCTCTTTTTCTTTTATAGTAAAATTCAGCTGTGTTAATCCTTTAAATTGCTCCAATACATCTAATAAAGAGCGTTTTACTCCTGATCCAATATTATATTGTTTTCCATTTATACCATCACGTAATAACACATGATACGCTTTAACTGCATCACGTACATCTAGAAAGTCTCTACTATCTTTCAAACTGTTTACTTCAATAATCGCTTTACTTCTACCCGATTCTATATCTATCATTTTTTTTGCGAGAATTGAACAAACACCATTCGATACTCCTGGACCAATTAAGTTCGAGGGCTTTGCAATGATAATATTTGAATCCATTAACCCACCCCAAGCCTCTGCAATAATGACTTGCATAGTTTTACTTAAACTATATGGATTTGAAACTTTTATGTTTTTCATACTATCTGCTTGCAATGCAGATCCTATAACTAATGTTTTACAATGCGAGGCTTCCTGCTTAATGGCCTCTAATAAATATAAAGTCCCTATTACGTTAATCTCTATATATTCCAGAGAAGCTGTCCAAGACTCTATGACCGAATTTCTTCCTGCTAAATGCAATACACAGTCTGGCTTTATTTGTTTCATTACCTTCATTACTTCACTCTTATTTGTTAAATCACAAGTAATACCATTTTCGATTTTTTCACTATGTGAACGATTTTGAAACATAGGAATTACATGAAAGCCCTGCTCTAAAAAATATTGGCAAGCATGACGTCCTGTGAAGCCATTTGCACCAGTGATTAAAAGGCTCGCATTTTTTTTCATCGTAAAAACCCTCCTTTTTCTAACATTTGTTTCACCTCATGTTTTGTAAGTAAGTCTTGTTGTGAACTAAAACTATTCACATCCACAAGCGGATAACTAGCATAATATTCTTGAAGTCCTTCTATAGGAATAGTCGGTAGTACCACAAAATAATTTTGATCAAAACTAATACTTGTTTTACTCTCTACCTCAGATAAAAGCATTTCACTTAATTTTTCACCAGGTCTTATCCCTACCTCTTTTATCTTCACGTTTTCTTTTTTCGAATCTTCAATTAATACTTTTGCTAAATCCGTTATTTTACATGCTGGCATTTTCATAACAAAGATTTCTCCTCCTCTTCCTTCAGATGCTGCTTTAAATAACAATCCAACAGCATCTTCAATTGTTAAGAAAAATCTAGTCATATTCTCATCAGTAATCCCTACCTGTGAAGACTTTTTAATTTGCTTTTTAAAGAGCGGTACCACACTTCCACTCGTCCCTAAAACATTTCCACCACGAACACAAATGAATTTGGTTTTCTTCGTTTGCACATTCGCATGAACCATTAACTTTTCACCAATTGCTTTTGTCATCCCATACGTATTTGATGGGTCGGCCGCTTTATCAGTTGAAACATATATAACTTTCTCAACTTGCTCCTGGATTGATGCTTCAATTACATTTTGCGTACCATGTATATTTGTTTTTATAGCTTCATAAGGATAATACTCACATACTGGAACATGTTTTAAAGCTGCAAGATGGAATACATAATGTACACCCTGGCACGCATAGACTAGTTGGTCCTTATCACGAATATCTCCAATAATAAATTTTAATCTATCGTCATTTATAAACTGTTGCTGCATTTCAAACTGAACCGTTTCATTCCTTGAAAAAACCCTAATTTCTTTCGGCGATTTTTCTAATAGTTGTTTTATAAGTTCATGTCCCCACGAACCTGTTCCACCAGTAATTAAAATTATTTTATTAAGCATTCCATTTCCTCCTACTGTACATTTCATTAAAAATTGTACTTACCAAAGCTATTGAATTATTTTCAATTGATTCAAATCATAATCGTCGTTTGTTACATTAAATTGACAAAATAAAAAAACAGAAACTATTAAACATAGTTTCTGTTTTTCATTTCACCTCTTAACAGTAAGATTTTTTCATACTGTTTGCACGATAGCTATATTACTTATAAAAAAACACCGCTCATTTATTTCATATACTCGTAATAAAATAAATAGAATGATTCATAACCAATATCATGTTTAAATTCATGAAAAGGGAGGTAATGGAATGTACCAAAGCAACTCAAATAATACATATAATGAAGCTTCCAAAGCACTTCCTCTCTCCCTATTTGATGTGAAAAGTGAGTTAAAACAAAAATGCACACTCATTCATTCTGAAACCATGTATAAATTAACGAAAGAAGAGCAACTCATCATCGAGAACATAAAAGTACAAACAAAACAACTAAATAAAAATAATGTAACAAGAACACGTGCATACTACCAATTTTACATTCAATATCCAGAAATACATTGGGCACTACTTGGGCATATGGTATCACGTAACGGTGGTTGGAATATGACCGATTTAAAGGGAGATTTATATACGAGAATTTTATCAGAGAAAGATCAAATTACATTTTTTTCTTTTTTAGAAAGGGGAAATTGGCTTATTTTCCAAGATGTATATCCTCAATTTTTGCTATATGAACAAAGTGTAAAAAGATCGCAAAGGCTATTTCACCTTCTCCCTCACCTAAATGTTTCTACATTTATGGAAACGATGTGGAACGATTTTTGGAAAACAGGTAACAAAAAAACATTAGCGATTGCAACTATTATTAATGAACAAAACTACTTAGAAAAAAGAGTTATTCAAAATGCACACTTTAAAAAGACTGTACTAAATAGTATTGGATTTAAACTCTTTGATTTCTTTCAGTTTAATCATATCCTTTTCCCATTCTACGAAAATGATAAGAAACAAAAAGTATTACTATTTGGTGATACAATGAAACATTTTACATCCTTGCATGAACGAATCTTAATTGGAAAAAGATTGTATTCACTATTATTTCGGGATACACATATTTTATCTCAAATAATAAGTTGGGCCGAGCATCATCCACACACAGGCTCAAGGAAAGATTACTGGCCTCATTTATTTTCAAGTGTAAATGAATCTTTTTCCCGTGAGTTTTATAAACGCCGAATAAAGAAATGCCAGTTGCGTAGTGGCGCATATCGTATATACAGCCCTGCACTCATCTATGCATGGCGCGATATGAAACATGAAGAAGATGAAAGTAAAGATTGGTTTACTGATTGGCAAGTTGTAAATTACTTAGTTGATAAGGAGGAAAATATAAGTGGACAAATTTCAGAAGACTACTGCAAAACACTCGAAAAAATTGAACTTGCCATTCTTGCAAAGAAAAATGTCCTCCTCCGAGAGGAAGAATGACTTCCTAGCTATAATAATTACAGTTTTTTTCTCTGCTATTATTGGAACTTGTTTAGATGCTTTCTTTGTTAATAAACAAATATATTCTTTTCCGGTTAGACCCTTCTCATCCACATTTTCAGTTAACATAGCTTTCACGTTACTCGTACTACCGATTTTAACAGCCTCTTTTATTCAAATTTCAAAGGAATTATCTACCATTTCTAGAACTCTATTTATTATTTCAATAGGCGTTTGTGCTAGCATTTTTGAGCAAATTGCTGAGAGGCTAGGCTTATTTGTACATAGTACGGATTGGCAGCATAGTTATTCTTTGTTTGGATATATCATTTTCTTTTCTCTTATTTGGAAATTTTATAATTGGATGCTAAAAATAAAGAGACCGTTTTTATAACGGTCTCTCCTTAAGCATAATCTTCAGTTACTGCTACTGAACGACTTTGAAGGCTTTTTGATCGCAAACGATATGCAACTACTTTCTTCTTATATTGCTTTATTACATCAACGTGTTCCTCGTAGCTATATATAGAAAATCTAATCTCTCTTTTTCCTTTCTTCGTCTCCATGACTATTGGTGTACCATTCCCTTGTGGCGGAAAATAATGTTTATCTAAAAATAAAGCCTCGTTAAATTCATGAATAACTTGAACTTTCATTTCTCCTTCTATACTTTCCCCATCTACTGTTATAGTAGTATTTTCCTCATCAAGTTTTTGATGTAACTCAAATCTACTAATAATTGATTCTACAACAGAAGTTGGCATACTAGAAACTAGTACTTTAAGAGCACCAAAAATAAATAATGTAACTATAAACCATGTTGTCATTTTAATCATCTCCATTACGCTCTAAAATGAGTAGTGTTATACTCCTTATTACGATTCATTCATTTTCAAAATAAAAATTTCATTCCATAAGGTACTAATATACTAATAAGTATCCCTGTTACAATCATCGTTACCGAGCCAATAGTTGCCTCTTTCTCTCCTTCTTTCACTAAGCGACTCACACCAATGATATGTGATGCACAGCCCATCCCAACTCCTTTTCCAATTGTACTTGTTATTCGAAAAAACTTAAGTGCCGTCGGTCCTATGATAGCACCTGTTATTCCTGCAACAACTACAAAACTAGCAGTCATAGATGGAATGCCACCAATTTGATCCGCTAATGAAATGGCAATAGGCATTGTCGCTAATTGTGGTAAAGTTGTTAATATAAGTTCCTTATCTATATTTAAAATTCCACCAATCACTACATTCATACTCGTTAAAGCCACTATACCTATCACTACGCCGATTAGTATCGCTAAAAAATTTTTCATAAGTATCTTTCGCTCTTTAAATAGAGGTATGGCTAACGCTACAATTGCAGGACTCAAAAAGCCTGAAAGAATGTCTCCCCCATTTTCCTTATACTCATGATGAGAAATACCAAATATCAAAAATAAACAAATCATAATTGCTGTAACTGTTAATACCGGTAACGTAAATGGAAACGTAAATTTTTTATATAACTTTGTCGCCAATAAATAAATTACTACAGTAATAATAATTAAGACCATTTGAATCGTGCACCTTGTCGATTTTATTTTTTTGATGTTACTAATAATTGACTTACATACCCTGAAACAATCAATGTTACTAAAGTACTTATAACAACTAGAAAGAACATAATACTACCCTTACTTAAAAGAAATGAGCCGTATTCCATTAACCCCGTCGTCGAAGGAATTAAAAATAAAGGTAAAAATACTATTAGCTTTTCTGCACCTATCTCAAACCATTTTAATGGCACAATGCGAGTGGAAAGAAGCAGAAAAAGAATTAACATTCCTATTAAACTTCCTGGCATAGATAGATGAAATACTTCCTGAATCCATACACCAACCAAACTAAACATATATAGCACTCCTACTTGAAGTAAAAGCGTCAAAAACTTCAATTGCTACTCCCCATTTCAATACCAAATTCCCACAATTTATTATTGAATCTCGTTTAATGTCTCTGCAAACCTTGTAATTCCAAGCTGAATTTGTTCTACATTCGCTCTGCCAAAAGTAAATCGGATATATTCACTTTTCGAACCTAGGACGCTTCCTGGGACAAATGCTACACCATTTTGTATAGATTCACCTAGTAAATGATATTCATCAAACGTTCCTTGTACTTTGCACCATAAATGTATTCCGCCCTCGGGTATAAAAAATTCAACCTGGTCCCCTAATATTTCTTCAAGCTTTCTAATTAACTCATCTCTTCTTTGCTTCAGTTGTCCACGAAGCATCGTAATATGCGTATGAAAATCCTCTGATTCTAAAAATTGGTTCGCTACCCACTGTGTAAATACACTATGACCGAAATCAACTTGCTGCTTCGCATCTGCCAATCGCTCAATTACGCGCGTGGGGCCAATTACCCAACCAATCCGTAATCCTGATGCAACAATTTTTGATAATGAGCTTACATAAAGAACGTTTCCATTTTGATCCATCGATTTCAATGTTGGATTTACTTCTCCATTAAAAGAAGTCAAACTATACGGATCATCTTCTACAATCGGTATACCAAATTCAGAAGATAATTCTAAAACCTTTTTACGTCTTGCCAATGAAAGTACCGTTCCAGTTGGATTTTGATAATCCGGATTTAAAAACACCATACGAATGCGATGCTTTTTGTGCAAATTGATTAAGTCATCTGGATTCATACCATGCTGATCAACTGGTAAACGGAATATTTTTAAACCTGCTGATTTAAACATCGGAAGTGAATAACAATATGAAGGATCCTCAATTGCAATTGCATCGCCAGGTTTTAACAAACATTGAACGATAAGATTAAGTGCCTGCTGAGCTCCTGATGTAATAAGAATAGAACTTGAATCTGCTTCTATTTGTTTATATTGCTCGACATGTGCCGCAATTGTTTTTCGCAACATCTCATTTCCAAGTGGATGGTCATAACCGAGATTTTCCATAAATGTTTTCTCCGACAAAATTGTTCGAAATCTATCACTCGGAATTAATTCTGGTGACAATTCACCACTCGCTAAATTGATTAAATCATCTTTTTGTGTTTCCGTTCGAATTTGTTGAACGAGTGGTACATTAGGTAAGAACGATCCATCCTCAACATACCTCCCCCAGTTCGGTATTCGTTTATGTGACACACCCCATATGTCTGTATTCACCCGGGTGCCGCTTCCTTTTTGCCGTTCTACTACCCCAAGGGATTTTAATTCCTCATAAGCAGCTACTACCGTACTCCGGTTCACTTGTAACTTCTGTGCTAACATACGCTCAGAAGGTAATTTTCTATCAGAAGGGAATTCACCGGTAGAAATGCCTCTTTCAATGTAATCAGCAATTTGTTTATACACTGGTATCTTATCTGCACGATTCGGTTTCCATTCCATTTAGTTCCCTCCTCTCCAAGCTAGTGTCCTGAATTCATTAACAACAGTATTCACTGTAAAAATGGTATTAATCAAGCGCATGGTTTAAAAATACCTCAACCGTCACATTAAAATTAGTCGGCTGTTCTAAATAAGGCAAATGCCCACTATTCTTCAGCTCAACGAACATCACGTTTCTCAGGTGTTTTTCAAATTCTCTCACATACTTTTCCGGAACAAAATAATCATTCTCTCCTCGTATTATTAATACAGGACATGCAATATTAGAGAGGTATGGTCTTTGATCGTAATCAACTAATTCAGTAAATAGCCTTTGAATGTGCATCGGATGAATAGTTTGTAGGGATTGATGAAATCCTCGGACAATTGCATCATTATCTTCTACTCCCATCGCTCTCAATAACGTATCCGCCCAAGTTTTTCCTTTATCATGCAAGCTAAGTAAATCATATACTTCAAGTCGTTCTTTACGATCTGCCGGTTCTAAATAAGGAAATGCATTTACAACAATTAAGCTAGAAACAAAACTTGGATATTGAATGGCAAAATCGATACCGACTCTAGCCCCTTTTGAAAGACCGCAAATTGTTACTGATTTTAGCTTTAAATGATTACATAACCCATATAAAACATTTGAATATTCTTTAAAAGTAATTTCAATCCCTTCGGATTTCCCATGTCCAGGTAAATCGAGTGAGATTACTGTCCATCTTTCCTTGAAGTATTTTCTTTGGTATAACCAATTATTCGAATTCCCTCCAAGACCATGTAAAAACAATATGACAGGCCCCGATCCTTCTATATTGTAAAAAACCTTTCGATTCTTATATTCAAAATACATAATCATCACCTTCAGATGTAGCATCACATATTTTTATCTTTGAATGAATATATCCAAAACGGTTCTCTTTCTAACCACTCAACTGTGCCTGAAATACCGTCTTCATACTCTCTTTCCAGCTCATCCACTTTAGTTGTAAATTGTGATGCATGTGCTCGTAATGCTTCCAATTTTTTCGGAACATATTTTTTCACTTCATTTTTAAAATCTGGAGGCCCTATTTCGTCTTCATGATTTTTCGAAAAAGCTACAGCATAAAAGGCTGGTCGTTTACTTTCTGAAATATTAGCTAAGGCCTCTACTACTGCTTCCCCTGTTGCATCATGATCTGGATGAACTGCATACCCAGGATAGAAAGAAATAACTACAGAAGGATTCAATTCTTCAATACAGTTTTGAATCAAGCTTCTTAATTTTCCAGGCTCTTCAAATTCAAGAGTTTTATCACGATATCCCATCATACGTAAATCTTTAATCCCTAAAATATTTGTAGCTCGCTTTAACTCTTTCTCTCTAATAGCATATAAAGATTCACGAGTTGCAAAAGGTGGATTCCCCATCGCTCTCCCCATTTCACCAAGTGTTAAGCAAACGTAGGTAAGAGGGACTTTCTGCTCCGTATAAGCCAAAATTGTCCCAGCCACACAATACGACTCATCATCTGGATGCGGGAAAACAACTAAAACATGGCGCTCATTTTTCATCAATGCATTAACTCCTTCATCATATACACACTCTATAAAATAACAACCGCATACCAAGTAACTCCCACAAGAAGCCCTAAAAGAAGAATGGTATAGATAGCAGATAAGTTTTTTACATTCCTCTTTGTAGACTTACCGTAATTCTCTTCTACATTTCGTGCGACTAGTACGGTCCCCAATAGTGATACAACTACAATAATAACAACTAGTGAAATCGCAAAACTCATTGTCTTTCACCTCTCTAAAGCCAGTCTATTTTAAAGCAGGAATAAAATACTACCTTTCTTCTCTTATCATAATAGAAGTTTGTAAAAAACGGACCAACCACTTTTGTGTTTTTTTGCTCATCCACTTTAAAAATAAAAAGCAACTGCTCACTTAGGACCAGTTGCTCTTTTACAAGGCTACTTGTATTCATTTTCAATTAAAATTAATTCGATTTAAAAGTTTGGTCTTTTCATAATGAAACATTGATTGAGATAGCTCGAAAATTGTTCCATTTACAAGATAAACTGTATTTTCAATAAGAAGCGCTGGATCATCTTCATTTAGTTCTAAAAGCTGTGCATTTTCTTTATTTATTTTTTCACAACTAATAACTTTATCGGCAAAGCCAATATTTAATCGTAAATCCTCAATGAAATAACTGTATACAGAACTTAATGCTATTTCTTCATTCAAATAAGGAATGATATCTTTTTTGAAATAACTTACTTCAATTGAAGGCCCTTTTTCAAATTGTGCAACGCAGCACTATATTGAGTATCTTAAAGTTTTTACTAATGATAAATGTTAACAGACTTATTCTTCAATAATGAATTGTGAAATTAGCATTTCTAAATTTTCGACTTTCTTTTTCATTTCATTAGATTTCGTCGTTATTTCTTGAATCAATGTGGCTTGTGCTTGAATTGATTGTACCGTTCGATTCGTTTCTTGTGCGACTTGTGTTGCAGTTTCAGAAACTATTGATAAAGAGGCATTCACTTCTTCTGTCCCAGCAGACATTTCTTCTGTGGCAGCAGACACTTCTTGAATTTGGGACGTTATTCTATTAATATCTTGCATAATAGATGAAAATGCGAGTTCTGCCTTATGTACTGCTTCTTTACCACCACTAGCCTGTTGTTGACCTTTTTTCATTACATGAACTGTATCCTGTGTATCTTGATGTATAAAACGTAATAAATTATTTATATCATTTACAGATGTTTTAGATTTCTCTGCCAGACCTCTTACTTCAGCTGCAACTACCGCAAATCCTTTTCCATTTTCTCCGGCGCGTGCTGCCTCAATTGCTGCATTTAAGGCAAGTAAATTCGTTTGTTCCGCAATATTAGTAATAATATCTAGCGCTTCTTCAATTTGTTGTGTACGCGTAACAAGTCTATCAATGACCTTAGAAGTTTCTTCGACAACTTCATTCACACTATTCATTTGACGAATAGATTGTTTTATAACTTCACTACCAAAATTTGCTTGGTCTATTGTTGCAACAGCAACTTCAGCAACCATCGCTGAAGATTCAGCTACAGTTTGAACTCCAGTTGCAATTTCTTCCATCGAAGTTGAACTTTCTTGAATACTAGTCACTTGTCCCTCTATTTCTTTATTTACTTCAGAAGTAGTTCGAACAACCTCGTTTGATATATGTGCTGCCGTTTTTGTCTCTTGTAGCATATTTTCAGTTGAAGTAATTACTTCTTTCGCTGTAACCTTCACCTGACCGATTAATTGTTGCAAGTTATCTAACATACTATTAAAGGATTGTACAATACGGCCTAATTCGTTCTCGGATTTATAAGAAGTTCGAATTGTTAAATCTCCAGCAGATACTCGTTCCATATCTTTTTGTAATAATACAATTGGTTTTTTTATAGTATTTTTTATTATAAAACCAATAAAAATGATTATTATGATGCCAACAAATGAAATCATTACAAATGTTATTATTGTATTTTTCACACTATTGATATTCTCTTTTTGTAGTTGTTCAGCCGCGGTATTATTATGTACAATAAGTTCACGAATAGACTGAATTGTTTTCCCCATATTAGGTTCAATTTCTTTTAAATAATAGCTATACGCTTCTTCATTATTAGTCAGTCCCAAGTCCTGTGCTTTCTTCATTTGTATTCTTAAATCTTTGAATTGACTTTGAAATGCATTATACAAGTCCTTTTCTTTATGAGAACTAATTCTAGTTTCAAATTGTTTTAATAACTCCTCACTTTCTTTCCTAGTCTTATCTATTTCTGTTATTAGTTCTTTCATTCTATTTTCATCTTTCGATATCATAATCTCCATAAAATTCATATTAGCATGGTAAAAATTTGATTCTACAATTCCTATCCATTGAATTGGTAATAGCCTTTCGTCATACATACTAGAAGATGTATTTTCACCTTTTTGAAGCCCTAAAAACCCCAGTGCAGATAACATGATACAAGCCAAACTCGATATAATGACTAATACATTTAATTTCGTTCCAATTTTACTATTTTTAATAAAAAACAACACTTACACCTCATCTATATATTATATTTATACGTTTTATATTACAACATTAATCGACATTTATCGACATTTTTTTCGTATCAATCTTATAATTGTATTAAGTTATTATATTAACTATATAAACCTATTCAAAGAACTTTGATTCTCATAATAACAAATACTAAAAGGCTTATGCGAATTCTACAAGACTTTTAATAGAGTTACATTGTTTCTATGAAATTATGTTGAAAATTAAAGTGACTTATTAGTACTTATAACTTCTTGATAGAGAATCGGTAACCACGTCTTCGCTAAATAAGATTTGAAATCATTAACAGACCTCTTCACTTAAAAGGTCTGTTTTTTTATATGTAAGATTTTATTAATCATATGACATAGTGATCAATTAAAACTATTTCTTCTTTCAAATAAAAACATTTGTATTTACTCCACTACTCGGAGAAATTAAAAAAGCATCAAGTTCAAAAACGCCCTCTTTATTAATAAAAGCTATTTCTTAACTTCCTAAAAGTGTTATACACTAAGAAAATAAAAAACAAACTATTCGTTAGCAGGTGAAAAAATATGTATGACATTACAATTATCGGTGCTGGAGTGAGTAGCATTTTTATGGCTTATACATTAGCCAAAAGCAACAAAAAGGTTTTAATTCTTGATAAAGGTAAACCGTTAGAACATCGAAATTGCTCTTTAGAACAAGGGGAAATATGTAACTGTACTGCATGTGATAAATATTTCGGGTTTGGTGGTTTAGGAAAATCTGAAGGGAAATTTAATTACACAAACGGTTTTGGAGGCGGACTTGAGCAAAAGGTAGGTAAAGAAGGCTTTATACAACTCATGGATGAAGTAGATGAAATTCTATGTCAGTTTGGCGGAAGTTCAGTTTCAAAATATTCTACAGAAAATCTAAATCTCACTAAGAGAGCTGAAGCATGTGGTTTACAAATGCTAACAACCGAAGTAAGACATCTTGGTACTACACTTTCCCGTAACATTTTTCAGCAGCTCTATGAATTTTTACTTACGAAAATAGATATCCAATTTCATATAGATGTAGAGCATATCATGAAACAGAAAAATCATTTTAAAATAGATACCAATCAAGGAATAGTTCAATCTAAGCAAATCGTATTTGCAACAGGACGTTCCGGAGCGGATTGGTTAAAAGAAATGTGCACTTCTCTAAATATTTCTCAAGAGCAAACTCGTGTAGATTTAGGTATTAGAGTAGAGATGAAAGAACACCAATTACGTTCTATATTAAAAGATACATTTGAGACAAAACTTTCTTATGAGCATGAACTTTTCACGGCTACTACTTACTGTATGAATCCAAAAGGACGCATTATTCGAAAGTACGAAGACGGCTTGATTATGCCTGACGGTCAAAATTTCCGAGAGCAAGAAACTGGCACTTCTAACTTAAATTTCACTTTATTTATCCCGCGCTATTTTCCAACTCTCAGAGAAGCAAATGTATACGCAAGTTCAATTATTAAAAACATTAACCAAGGACGAGATCGGATTGTTACACAGCGTTTAGAGGACTTAATAAAGAAACAACCTACAGCGGAGAACACCATGAAACATAATCGTATACAGCCTACACTACATGGAGATTATGGAGACTTGAATAAAGAAATTCCTCCATTATATATTGAAGGACTCAAAAAATTTTTATTACGTTTAGAACAATTTATCCAAGAACCTATCGATCAAGATACTTTATTATATGGAATTGATGGCAAGTTTTACGCTCCTACAATAAAAATCAATAACCATTTTGAAACAAGTATAAATGGGCTATTTTTAATTGGAGATTGTTCAGGCGTCACTCATTCATTATCTCAAGCAGCTGCAAGTGGGCTGTATGTTGGAAAATACTTGTCTGATATTTAATTGCTATAATTTAGATACCAATCAAATATTTTGAGTTTCACCAGTACTTTACTTATGTAGTAATAGCATGAATGAAATCATTCCCGCGCTACTGATTAACCCACAAAGAATCGGGATTTTACAAGATACATATTTAATATAACCATGTATGTAAAACTATTGACATTCAATTCTAACAAATTGAATGTCAATAGTTTTACAAGTCTCTATTCATTTTCACTTTTATTTGTTCGATATTTTGTAACATCGCCGTAGTGTTTAATATGTTAGGATGTCTATAAGTATTTTTTACTACGACTATGACTTTTTCTGCTCTGTTTCTAAAAAAATTAGATGTATGTTACTTCGCTTTAAAATTCTCCATTGTATGTATATGAATACTTCAAAATATTACCTTTAGAAAAATATAATATAAATGGTTCACCACACTCTAATAGTTATAAAAATATAATATATAACATTAGTTAAATAAATTCTATAAAGAAGGTGTAAAAATGAAGAATAAAATAAATTTACAAATGCAAAATATAAGCTTTGTTTTAATAATTGCTTTAGCAGTATGGTTAAAAACATATCTTATTACGCGATTCAGTTTTGATTTAAAAATTGAGTCTTCTACACAAGAACTTATTTTGTTTATTAGCCCTCTCGCTGCATCGTTAGCATTTGTTGGATTAGCATTATTTGCAACCGGTGAAAAGAGAAATTATATAGCGCTATGTATTAATCTCTTATTAACAATCGTACTTGTTGGGAATGTAATGTTCTATGATTTTTATAATGATTTCGTTACGTTACCAGTACTTGGACAAACATCAAACTTTGGCCAATTAGGCGGCAGTATTATAGAAATATTGAACTACAAAATTATACTCGCATTCGTAGACATTATTTTCTTCTTTATTTTATTAAAAAAGAAAGCAATAGTCTTTAAAACAGAACGTGTAACTCATTCTGCACGCTTATTATATTTTCTTTTAACGATTGGTGTCTTTTTTGCGAATCTACATCTTGCAGAAAAAGAACGACCTGAATTATTAACGAGATCCTTCGACCGCGTAATGCTTGTGAAAAATTTAGGACTATACACTCATCAAGTATATGATTTAACACTACAAGTAAAAGCAGGATCCCAAAAGGCACTTGCAGATAGTAGTAAATTACAAGAAACTGAAAACTACGTAAAAGCAAACCAAAGTGAACCAAATCCTAATATGTTTGGTGCAGCGAAAGGAAAAAACGTAATTGTCGTTACTCTTGAATCCTTGCAAACCTTTTTAATAGGTGCATCCGTCAATGGCCAAGAAGTTACACCGTTCTTGAATGAATTCATAAATGAAAGCTATTACTTTGATAACTTTTTCCACCAAACTGGGCAAGGAAAAACATCAGATTCTGAATTTCTAATAGATACATCGTTGTATCCATTAAATCGAGGAGCTGTATTCTTCACGCACGGTAACAACGATTATACTGCCACTCCAGAAATTTTACGTCAGCAAGGCTATTTCACTTCTGTATTCCATGCGAATAACGCAACATTTTGGAATCGTAATATCATGTACTCTGCTCTTGGTTATGATCGTTACTATAATGAACTTGATTACAAAATTACACCCGAAACAAATTTAAATTGGGGATTAAAAGATATCGAATACTTTGATCAATCGGTAGATATATTAAAAACTGTTGATCAACCATTTTATGCTCGTTTCCTTACTTTAACAAATCATTATCCATTTACGTATGATGAAGATACAAAATTCATTGAACCATACAACTCTGGTAATGGCGTATTTGATCGTTATATCGTAACAGCACGTTACTTAGACGAATCAATTAAAAAATTTATTGAGCGTCTAAAAGCCGAGGGAATGTATGATGATTCTATTATTGTGTTATATGGTGATCATTATGGCATTTCTGAAAAACATAATCGCGCAATGGCACAGTTTTTAGAAAAAGATCAAATAACAGAATTTGATACTTTAAATTTACAACGCACACCTCTATATATTCATATCCCTGGCCAAACAGAAGGTCAAACTATTTCAAAGCCTACGGGACAAATCGATATGAAACCTACTATTCTAAATTTATTAGGGATTGATACTACTAACGATATCCGTTTTGGCCATGATATGTTTTCAGATGAATATACCGGTTTTGTTGTTTTACGTGATGGTAGCTTTATTACAGACAAGTATGCATACACAAACAATACTTTCTATGACCGCATAACAGGTGAAATTGTAGATTTACCAAAAAAAGAAGCACAAGCACTCATTAACCGTGCACAAAATGAGTTACGAATGTCTGACAAAATTATTGAAGGCGATTTATTACGTTTCTCAGAAAGTAATAAAATTAAAACTGGAGAAGTAAAAACTAAAATTAAAGAAACTGAAAAGTAATCTATATAAGGAAAGGGAGCAACTTATTAAAAGTTGCTCCCTTTTTACTTTCTTATAACACATGGTGCAATTTCATATAAAAAACTGATATATTTTACTTTTATTCTATGCTTGTTTCTAAAGTTACATCTGTATAGGTATTATCATCACCTATATTTAAAATTACTTCACATTGACGTAATCTCAATTCAAAGAGCTTTATAGGATCATGGTAAACTTCAGGGTTTGATTTCATTTTATGCAATTTATCTTGTTTTTCTTTTATTTCTAAATGAGTGTTTTCTATAGCTTGTTCCAACGCACCAAATGGATTTCTAAAGAACATATTAATATCCCGCTCTTGTGTGTTTTCAAACAGCTCAAATTGCAAGAAAAACTTCTTCATAATAGAAGCCGTTACATCGGTATAATCTTCATTTTCTAAATACTGTTTGTATTTGTTATATAGCATAGCTTTATTTTTAGGAAGAACTCCAAATAATTTACCGGCACTTTTCAGTAAAAATTGCGCTGGCGTAAATCGGCGTAAAATATTTACTTCTTCCATTTGTATTCTAGTTGTCATTCTGTCAGTATCTCTGCGCCAGTCATCAATTACTTTAAAGTCACATTCTAACTGTATTCGATTTTCTCCAAATAAAGAATTAAGTCCTTCACTGGTTTCTTCTAAGTACAATTGACTTTGAAGGAGCTCATTATTAGAGGTCGCAATCCAATTTTGCATAGAGCGAGCAAGATTAGGTAATACAGTTTGTTCTAGATATTGTTGCACTCTTCCATTCATCGCTGTGTTTAGTTCAATATCAATGTGACTAAAATCGCTTTCTTCACTAATTAAATCGGAACAACTCTTCAATAGTTTCGGAATATGTTCTGTAAGATCATTAGTAATTTCGTTTTTCATCGTACGATATGATTCTGTAATTAAATGAATTTTTTCCTTCTCAAAAGCAGTAAGGTTATTAATACAACCATTAAGTTTAACTAACATATCTTCATTCCAATTAATAGAATCCACTAGATTTTTTTCCCTCTCGACGCGTTTATCCAAAAGATATGTAATTGTTTTTCGAATGAAAAACAATAGCTTTTCAGTACGTTCTGCATCGATATTTTTATAGTTAAAGTTAAAATGAATAAACTCAGTTAAATCGTTTAGTTGTTTACTATTTGTATATAACGAAGAATAAGGGAAAACCCTTGCATTAGGGAAATATGTGTTAATTCTCACTTGCGTATCTTGTATAACTCTTTTTGCTTCTGCTTCATTGTAAATGTTATCGATTTTATTTAATAAAAAATGCACTTGTAGATTTGGTGTATGTTCTTGGATACTTAATAGAATGTCACGTTCTTTGTCAGTAAAAGGTGAATCCGCATTCAATACGAATAACAATTCATCTACAGAATTTAAATATTCAAACACCTCATCTCTCGCATCATTGTTCCTATTAAAGCTAGGTGTAACAACGAATGTAAGTTTATTTTTACTTAAAAATCTGCATGGTAACTTAAATTCAACACATGCTCTATCTCTGTATGTTTGACGGTGTACTGCCATCATGTTATGGAAATCAGAAAAATTCTCAGTTGTTGTAATTTCCGAATCTGTTATAGCGTTAATTTCTGTATAAGCGTCATTTTTAAAAACAACTACATTTGAGATTGAGTTTTCTAATATATTTTCTCCTAAAATAGAGTTAATAAATGACGCTTTTCCGTTTCCTGAAGTTCCAGTTACTAATAGGCGATTTGTTCTTAAATCTGCAAGCTCGCCAACTAACCAGCTAAATCGGTGACCCATTTCTAAATCATATTCTTGTGCCCAGTATGTAATAGATTCAAAAAGATGTAAACTATACTCTAATCCATTCACATGATTAATAGAATATGACAGTAGGTTTTCCGCATCTTTTATATCCGCTGAATCTATTTTAGAAGGGAAAATCTCATCCCATGCCAATACTGCTGCAGATGGAAATACAGCATGAGAGGGATTGACTACCTTTAACCAATTTGTTAACAGATTTGGAATGATATCGTGTAATTGTCTAAGCATATATTGACCTTGAATTAATTCAAAGTATGTTTCTTCGTAAAGAGAAGAAATTTCGTCCCATATATCGGACGAACGTATTTCGATATGTATGAAAAATTCATTTATTGTGTTAAGCCATAATAAGTAATTTTGTTCATCTTTATAGCTGCGCCAAAGTGATGAGACTATTTGCGTAAATTGTACTTGATCTACATTATTTAATGTTATTAATACTTTATAAAAATAATCTGGTGAAATATTTTTAGTAAATCCTTTATCGATATATTCTTTTAGAACCTCAAACCACGGATAAGATTCTGTTCGAATTAACTCGTTCACAGCAAGCTCTACTGCACTATCAAAATCTTGCTGTTCTTCATAAAAGGAACGTGCAATTGTTGTGACGTTTGGATAATCGGGATTTAAAGAAACCGCTTCTTTTATAACAGCGAAAGCTGAATCAAAATTATTTTGCTCGATGTAAAGAGACAGTAATTGCAGTACAATTTCGGTCATCAGTATTTTGTTATCAGTAGTAATGGAAGTATACACATTTTCAGCAACTGATAATTGGTTAAGTTCGAAGTAAGCATCCGCAATATTTTTTTGTGCCCATGGCGCGAATTCATTACTAACTTTCTCCCATTTAAAAATAGCTGCTTCAAAATCTTGATGGTGATAATAAAATTCACCTTGTGCAAAACGAATATAAGATCCATCAGAAATCTCATTTTTTTCTTCGTTTACATAAGCTTCTCCAAGTACTTGAAGAGGTGGGTGCGTTTCATTCTCCATTAGGAATGTTTCATAATACATCTTTTTTATTAATTGTTTTTCTAATCTCATCTTTTCCCCCACTATATCTCAAAAATACATTTTTGAGATATGTCAATACTTTTTTGTATGTATGCTTTTTATCTTAACAAAGATTTCCTTTTGGAAAATTTCATTTTCCTTTCATTTTTCAAGTAAGATTGAATTTTTATGAGAAAAGTTTCAGTTTTTTTTCAATTCCCTTTCAGTTGTGAAACAACATTAAATGTTCCTAATAACCTAATAACACTATAATATTCCACATTATATTATCAGGAAAACTATATATATATTACATTATAAAAACAATCTATAACGAATATATATGCATTGTTTGTTTCACTGATAAATAAAAGAACTCATCACATAATGGTTATTAGATAGACCAATATGCTACGTCCCCTCAGAATTTCGAACATACCACGATAACTTAAACAACAATAATAGTGAACGGCTATCATTACAATATTTTTCTCCAATTGTTTTCCTTGGAAATATTTCAGTAGTTACGTAATTAAATTCCATTAACCTATATAAATAACTAGTCCAAAAAAAATCTATATGCATATCATGTTATAGTAAAGAATTCAGGAAATCCTAAAAAGGAGGCATTTTCATGTTTGAAGATAAATCTAAAATAAATTACCCATATGAATTTACCGAAACTACAACAGTCCCTCTAAAAAATCCTATCAATAAAAATTTCAAAAATAGCTCTGGTACACATACTTTCCCAATTAAAAAACACTATAAAGAACAGGTGCTATATACTGAAAAAATTAATAATAATAAAAATAAATAATCATATAGATTCTTATAACAATTAACAAAGTAAGAATCTATGTTTAGCCGTGCATAGTTACGCTTTTAATAATGTACAACCTTTATTTTAAAATCCACGTACCTTTTAAAAAGTGCTGATATACAGCGCTTTTTTATACATAGATAAATTAAAGTTTCCTTAGTCTAGAAATGCATTACTTGCATTATTAAATATCATGCACTCAAATTTTAATAAAACAACAAAATTACTCCCTCCGAATCTCATTCAACACTTAACTTTACATATGAACAAATAAAAACGTAGAAATTAATTATTTCTACGTTTTTATATTTACCTACAATATCTGTACCGTGATGAAGAACTCCCTCCATCATAGCTACACCCCTGTGACTACGCCATCTACACTATTTAATCTAAATCTTCCCCATTCGTGGAAATAACTTTTTTATACCAATAATAGCTCTTCTTTTTACTTCTTTTTAATGTTCCATTTCCTTTATTGTCCTGGTCAACATAAATAAATCCATACCGCTTGTCCATCTCACCAGATCCTGCACTCACTAAATCTATAGGTGCCCATGTTGTATACCCTAAAATATCTACCCCATCAACCTGAATCGCATCCTTCATCGCTTGGATGTGTTCTCTTAAATAATCAATTCTATAATCATCTTCCGCATAACCATTTTTGTCCACTTCATCCTTTGCCCCTAATCCATTTTCTACAATAAATAATGGCTTCTCATAACGATCGTAGACATGGTTTAGAGTAATTCTGAATCCCAATGGATCAATGGGCCATCCCCATTGGCTGTACTCCAAATAAGGATTTTTGGTGGATGCAAATAAATTCCCTTCTGCATTATCTCCCCCGTCGCTATCTGTTCTTACACAGCGACTGTTATAATAAGAAAGGGAAATAAAATCTACTGTATATTTTGCGAGGAGCTCTTCATCCCCATTCTCCATTATTGGCAGCGTCCCATTACGTTCCATTTCCTTTAGTGCATAGTTTGGATATTTTCCTCTTGCTTGTACATCAACAAAGAAATAACTTTCCCGATCTAATTTTGTTGCTTCCCAAACATCATTTGGATTACAACTATAAGGATATACACTCCCTGCTGCAAACATACAGCCGACTACATTATTTCCATCTATTTCACGAGCCATTTTAGTGGCCTTTGCACTTGCAATAAGTTCATGGTGTGCAGCTTGATATTTTATCTTCTCCTTATTCTCACCTTCTTCAAAATAAATTCCTGCCCCCATGAATGGAGCGTGTAAAATCATATTAATCTCGTTAAACGTTAACCAGTATTTAACTAAGCCCTTATATCTTTTAAAAATAACCTGGCATAGTTGCATATAGAAATCAATCATTTTACGGTTTCTCCAGCCACCGTATTTTTTAATTAGGTGCATCGGACAATCAAAGTGAGTAATGGTTACGAGTGGCTCTATATTATATTTACGGCATTCTTTAAATATATCTTCATAAAATTGAAGCCCCGCTTCATTAGGTTTTTCTTCATCACCTAATGGAAAGATTCTAGTCCAAGCAATACTCATTCGATAAACTTTAAAGCCCATTTCAGCAAATAGCTGAATATCTTCCTTGAAATGATGGTACATATCAATGCCTTTTTTAGCTGGATAATAGTAATTTTCATCAAAATCAAACATTTTCAGCTTTCCTGTAATTACTAAAGATCGAGCTTCTCCTGTTGGGCATACATCGACATTCGAAAGTCCTCTCCCATTTTCGTTATATCCCCCTTCACATTGATTGGCTGCGGTAGCCCCACCCCATAAAAAATCATCACTAAACTTCATCACTCATTCCTCCAATCTCGAAGTATTATTCTTAATAACCGTGTATAGAAAACTTTTCCGCCTAGATTTGGCCGTCTTTGGCATCAAAATATAACTGTAATTAAACTCGCTCCTCTATCCACGTTACCTTCTTTACTCTCCGCGACCTCTAAATAATCTGCGGAATTCGTAATAACTATTGGAGTAACAACACTGTAACCAGCTTGTTCTATTTCTTCAATATTGAAATCTAACAATCGTTGACCTTTCCTTACCTTATCACCTTGTTGTACATAAGTTTTAAATCCTTTACCTTCTAATTGGACTGTGTTTAAACCAACATGAATCAGAATCTGGACTCCATTATCCGATATAATTCCAATCGCATGTAAACTAGGGAATAATGCTGTTACTTCCCCATTAACAGGGGCCTCAACTACCCCTTCTGTAGGTACGATGGCAACTCCATTACCTAATACACCTGATGAAAAAGCCGCATCTTCTATATCTTTTAATTGCAATACTTCACCTTTTATCGGGCTTTCAATTATTTCTTTCTCTAATCTACTTTTCTTTTCATCTTGGCTAACTTCAATTTGAGGCTCATTCACCCCTGCGTAAACAGTCTCTTTATCTTTATAGACAATCATCGTCAATATAAATGCAACTACCATCGAAATTACAATACCGATAACCGCAACAATTAAATTCCCCATTGCTCCATCCGGTTCAATCATTGCAGGTAATTCAAAAATACCCATTCCACCAGCCATAAATTTTCTTAAATTAAAGAATCCATAGAATCCCCCACCGATTCCACCAGCAATACAACTAATAATAAATGGTTTCTTTAAGGGTAATAGAATTCCATAAATAGCTGGTTCTGTTACTCCGAATATACTGGATAAGAAATTTGGTAAAGACATTTCCTTCATTTTCTTGTCTTTTGTTTTAAATAATATCGCTAGGACAACTCCTGCAGTTGCGAAAGTACAAGCAAAGAAAGGCATCATCACATTATCGTATCCCATAGTCATAATGTTATTTAGATATACAGGTATAAATCCCCAGTGTATACCAAAGATTACTAGTATTTGCCACGTAGCTCCAACTATGATACCAGCAAACAAGGGGCTGAAATCTCTAACTGCAAATACAAATTCAGAAACAGCCGTTGAGCCAAATGTTGCAAGTGGTCCAATTACAATAAATGCAACTGGTAATGCAATTAGTAATGTAAGCATTGGAACAAAGAAGAATTTAAGTAAATCTGGTACAAACTTATTACACACTCTTTCGCATTTTGCTGCAAAATATACAGCTAAAATAACAGGAATAACTGTACCTGTATAATTTATTGAAATTAAAGGTATGCCAAAGAAATCAATGTAAATCGGCGATTTAAACATAGAACCTTGAAATAATGTATACATTGCATTAGTACTTGAAGAAACAGCACTAGCTTGTATGCTTGGATAACACATAATAGCCCCTACAACTAAGCCTAACATGGGTTTTAAACCAAACTTTTTAGCTGAAGTATAACCTAAAAACAATGGTAGAAAAGTAAATAAAGCATCACCGATTGCATTAATGACCATTGAACCACCCGAAGTTGAGCTATATAATCCTATAGCAACAAACAGTGCATTTAGTCCTTTCAACATACCACACGCAGCCATAATACCTAATATTGGCTGGAATATACCTGATATGATGTCAATTGCCTTATGTAGTAATTTTTCAGGCTTTTGCTCACCTTGTTGAGTTGCATTCAGTTGATCTACGTCGATCAATGCACTAATATCATCATATACTTGTGGTACATGGTTTCCGATAACAACTTGATATTGACCACCACTTTTCATGACCGTGACAATACCCTCCATATTTTTTAGGGTATCATCATTTGCGATGGACTCGTCCTTCAATTTAAAACGTAGTCGAGTCACACAATGTGTTAAGCTATTTATATTTTCTTTTCCACCTATATTTTCAATAATTTCTTTTGCTAATTCGTTGTATTTCCTCATTTTTCAATCCTCCATTTTTTCTTGTATTTATTTACAGAAATAGTGAAGGTCTGGCCAACTTAATGTTACCATCCAGCTATGTATTGCATGTTTACAGTCATCACCACCTTTCATGTTCTTTTACCTATCTACTCGACTCCCGAACTACCTTTGCTACATGAATAGTCAAATAAATCATTTCATTTGAAGTTAAATAATGTCCGTATTTCTTTTGGATAAATAGTTGAATCTTTGAAACACATTCAAACTCTTTCATATACTTATTTTTAATAATCTCAAATAACTCTTCATCAGATTCATCACTGTATGTGCTATTCGTAATTAGCCGGGAAGCAAAAAACTTTAAATGGCTAATAAAACGATAAAAGGAAACCGATTCTTCTATAATCTCAATACCAAAATGAACCCTTACAATTGTCAGCACTTCTTGAATCAACTGTGTGATCTCATGTACGATTGGCTGTTCTTTATGCAACTGAGCGTTTACAATATGAAAAGCAATAAAACCTGCTTCATCATCAGGTAAACGAATGTGCGTCTCTCTTTCAATAATATCCAGTGCTTTCATTCCAATATTAAATTCATCTTTATAAAATCGTTTTATTTCCCATAGCAGTGCATTTTTAATCTGAATTCCTTCTTTAATCCTTTGAATTGCATTATGCATGTGATCACTCAATGAAATATAAATACCTTCATTGAGTTTTTTACCTAATTTTCTTTGAGCATATCCAATAATTTCATCTGAGAGTTTCATATGCTCAATGGGTATGTTATTTAGCAATTCTTGTAATTTATTAGATATATCTTGATTGGCTATGCGAAAAATTTTGTTTACCTTACTTTCATCAATCACATCACCTTTTGATTTTTGATAGCCTATTCCTTTTCCCATAACAATTATCTATTTTCCATTTTTATCCTCCGTAATAACGACATTGTTATTTAGATTCCTTTTAACTTCCATATATTTCACTCCAATCAAGGATATTTTAGTATGGATTTATCATATATTATTCCGATATAACATAAAAAAGCCCATCCATTAAAATGCATAGAAGTACCTAAAAACTTCTCTGCACACTAATGAATAGGCTTAGCTTGTATTAAAACAATTACTACCCAATTCCATTGATATACGTACATAATATCCTAAATTTAAAATTTCGTCAACGCCGTTAATGGCACAAATCTACAAAAGGAATACTACCGACAAATCGTCTTAATCTGTACGCCTAAGTTTCTGGAAACCTAAATAACCCCTTATTTTAACCCTGAAATTTTGATGTTGTTGTTTGAAGTGTTGTATTTTCTCCCTATAATGATTTAAAACCTTTGATACTTGTTATACAAATGAAGACAAGAAAAAAATCGTCGCTCTTGCCGAAAAATATGATGTTTACATTGTAGAAGATGATTATTTGGCAGAATTTGATATGGATTCCAAGGCAGATCCATTATTTGCATATGAACCTAACGGTAGAGTTATTTATGTTAAAAGTTTTTCAAAAGTATTTGTACCAGGATTACGCATCGCAACAGTTATACTCCCTGAAGCGATGGTTGATCAATTTGTACAATATAAATTTATTGCTAATTTCAATACATCGACACTATCACAAAGCGCTTTAGAAATATATATATAAAGTGGAATGTTCCATTATCATATTGATAATGGAACAAATTGTACATTAATAAAATGACTATCTTATTAAATGCTTGTTCATCTTATTTACCAAACTATATAAAATTTACTAAGCCAAAAGGTGGTTTGTATCTTACTATTTTCTTACCTTCACATATAAACATTGACAAGTTAATTCATTCGTTAAAAGAAAAACATATTTATGTAGATAATGCATCTAGAATGTATTTAGAAGGAAACAAACACAAAGTAATCCGGATAAGTATCTCTCAAGTAAATAAAGATAAAATAGAATATGGTATTAATCTTAATGTGAAACTCAAAAAGACACCTTAAAATAAAGGTGTCTTTTAACGTTTCGCATTAAAGAGGTTAACCCTACATAACCCTCTTAAACATCTTCTCCAACTCATAAGTAGAATGATGCACAAGAATCGGTCTTCCGTGCGGGCATGTGTAAGGGTTTGTTGTTGTACGAAGTTCTTCAAGTAAAGCGAATATTTGATCGTTCGTTAAATATTGATTTGCTTTAATGGAAGCCTTACAGCTCATCATGATTGCTGCTTCTTCTCGTAGTTTTTTAATATCAACTTTTTTAAGTTTGACAACTTGCTCCATCATTTCATCAATGATTTCTGTTTCTTGTCCTTTCGGGAACCACGTTGGGTGCGAGCGGACGATAAAGGATTGATGGCCGAATTGCTCTAAAAATAGTCCGACTTTTTTTAGTTCTTCCAGCTGCTCTTCGACACGTAAAAATTCAGTAAGAGATAAGTCAATACGGTACGGTACAAGTAGTTCTTGTACTTCTTGCGCTACTCTTCCTACTTTATCACGGAAATATTCATAATTGATACGTTCCTGCGCTGCATGCTGATCAATCATATATAACCCATTATCATTTTGAGCGAAAATATATGTTCCGTGCATTTGTCCAATTGGATAAAGCGGCGGTAAATCATTACCGTTCATTTCAATCTCTTTTATTTCGTGAACTTCTTCTTCCAATTCCTCTAATTCAAAATCATCATCGTTGCTAGTCCATTCCTTTTCCTCTCGAACCGTTTCTTCTATTACCGGCTTAGAGGATGGCTGCCAACTTTGCTCTTCTCTTACTAGTGACTGTGGTGGTTGCCATTCTTGCTTCGGCGGTTGCCAAAGTTGTGCTGGTCGTTTCACAGTCGTTGTTTCTTCTTGTTTTTCATCCATACCAGTCGGTAAAACGATGTTAGGCATAGATGATTCTCTCGGTTTTGTATGCTCAAACTTGAACTGTTCTTGCACACTTTCATCTTTTTCTTTTTTCTTCGTTGTTACGCCAGCATCTGGAATAAGCTGTATTTTTTTGAATGCCGATTGCAATGTTTCTTCGATAAGCTTTAGCAATTCTTGTTCTTTACTAAAACGAACTTCTAATTTCGCTGGATGTACGTTAACGTCAACAAGCATTGGGTCCATTTCAATCGATAAGAAACCGATTGGATATCGTCCGACTGGCAGTAATGTATGGTATCCTTGCTGAACTGCTTTCATTAATACGAAATTTCGAACGTAACGACCATTTACGATCGTTGACATATAATTACGAGACGCTCTCGTTACTTCTGGTAATGTTACATACCCTTTAATTGTGAAGTCTAAAGATTCGGCTTCAATTGGAATAAGCTTCTTCGCAACTTGAATGCTGTAAATCGATGCAAGTACTTGTCTTACATCACCGTTTCCTGACGTATGAAGCAATTTCTTTTCATTATGAAACAGTTTTAGCGATACTTCTGGATGAGACATTGCAATACGATACACGATATCTGTAATGTTCCCAAGCTCTGTATGAATCGTTTTCATATATTTAAGGCGCGCTGGTGTATTAAAGAATAAGTTTTGTACTGTAATATCTGTTCCTTTTCGGCTCGCTGTTTTCTCTTGTTTTATAATGTCTCCACCTTTAATCATAAGGTGTGTACCAGGCGCATCACCTGTGCTTGTAATTAATTCTAACTCACTTACAGAGGCAATACTCGGCAGGGCCTCTCCGCGGAAACCGAGCGTTCTTATACGAAACAGATCATTTTCATCTTTAATTTTGCTCGTTGCGTGGCGTTCAAATGCAACGATACAATCTTCTTCTGCAATGCCATCTCCATTATCAATGATGCGAATTTTCGATAACCCAGCTTCTTCTAAGTGGATTTCAATAGATGTACTATTCGCATCGATGGAATTTTCCACGAGTTCTTTTACAACTGAGGCAGGGCGCTCTACTACTTCCCCTGCCGCAATTAAGTTAGAGAGTTGATCATCGAGTTTGCGAATTTTCCCCATCTACTTACTCATCCTTTCTTTAACTTTTTTTGTAAACGATACAGTTCGTTCATCGCTTCTAAAGGTGTCATATCTAGTAAATCAATTTTTTTAATTTGTGCAAGTACTGCCGTTTCTTTTTGATCTAACACAAGCTTGTCTTGTTTCTTCGCAGACTGTTCTCCTCCAAAGAAAGATAGTTGCGATTCTTCTTCAGTCTCTTCTTGCTTTTCTTGCTTTTCTTGTATTTCTGCTTGTTCTTCTTTTACAACTACAGGTTCTGGAGCAACTTCTTGCACTTTCACTTCTGTGCGCTTTGGAATAATAATTTCTTCCTGTCCCTCTAGTTGTGCTAACACTTCTTTCGCGCGAGCGATTAAGCTATCTGGAAGCTCAGCAAGTTGCGCAACGTGAATTCCATAACTTTTATCCGCTGCTCCATCTTGAATTTTATGAAGGAAAACTACTTTTCCATTTTCTTCAATAGCTGAAACATGTACATTCTTTAGTTGGTCTAAACTTTCTTCTAACACTGTTAATTCATGATAATGTGTAGAAAATAATGTTTTCGCACCAATTTGGTCATGAATATGTTCAATGATTGCTTGTGCAAGTGCCATACCATCATACGTAGATGTACCGCGTCCAATTTCATCGAATAAAATTAAACTTCTTTCTGATGCATTTGCAATTGCATTTTTCGCTTCTAACATTTCAACCATAAATGTACTTTGACCTGAGATTAA
This sequence comes from Bacillus nitratireducens, assembly GCF_001884135.1. Taxonomy (GTDB): domain Bacteria; phylum Bacillota; class Bacilli; order Bacillales; family Bacillaceae_G; genus Bacillus_A; species Bacillus_A nitratireducens. The sequence continues at coordinate 67,481 of NZ_MAOC01000007.1, forward strand.
ATCATCCGCTGCACCAATTCTCGTAAAGATTTGATCGAAGACGGGTAATACTGCTTCTTTCGCTGGTACAAAGCAACCAATTTGTGACATAACAGTAACAAGTGCTAATTGTCTCATATACGTACTTTTACCAGACATGTTCGGTCCTGTAATTAAAAAGACATCCATCTTCTCCGGCATAATACAATCATTCGGTACATACAATTTCCCGTTCAATACTTTTTCAACGACAGGATGACGACCATCTTTAATAAAGATTTCGCGCTTAGTTGTTAAAACAGGTTTTACAAACTGCTCTTCTTCACTAACTGTCGCAAAGCTTTGCAACACGTCTAGCTCACTAATTACTTTCGCTAAATGCTGTAATTTCGGAATGAATACTTTAACTTCTTCGCGAAGTGCTGTAAATAAATCGTATTCTAATTGTACAATTTTCTCTTCTGCTTCTAAGATTAATGTTTCTTTTTCTTTTAGTTCATCTGTTATGAAGCGCTCTGCATTTGCAAGTGTTTGTTTTCGCTCATAGCGCCCTTCTGGAAGTGCTGCAAGATTCGCCTTCGTCACTTCAATGTAGTAGCCGAAAATACGGTTGTATCCAATTTTTAATGATTTAACCCCTGTAATATCACGCTCTCGTTTTTCAAGCTCAGCGATCCACGTTTTCCCGTTTTTACTAACGTAACGATATTGATCAAGCTTGTCATTATAACCGTCTTTAATAATATCTCCATCTTTAATAGAAAGCGGTGGGTTTTCTTGAATACTTCTTCCTAGTAATTCAGTTAAGCTCTCACATGGATCCGCACCTTGAATTAACCTTGCTGCATAAGCATTATCTAAAAGACTAATCGCTTCTAAAATAGCTGGTACTTGAAGTAAAGAACGTCTTAACTGTAATAAGTCCCGTGCATTTACATTACCAAATGCAACTTTCCCTGCTAAACGCTCTAAATCATATACTTCTTTTAACTTTTCTTTTAAATCTTCACGTAAGAAGTAATCATTTACAAACGTTTCAACCATTTCTAAACGCTCTTCAACTTTTTCTTTCTGAATAAGTGGACGTTCCATCCACTGTTTTAACATACGACCACCCATAGCTGTTTTCGTTTTATCTAATAGCCATAATAATGATCCTGTTTTTTCTTTTGTTCGAAGTGTTTCTGTCAGTTCTAAATTTCGCTTTGAATGCACATCAATTTTCATAAACTGGTTCGTATAATAAATTTCCACTGGTTGCAAGTGATCTAACGAACGTTTTTGTGTTCTTATCACATAGTTAAATAAGCGTCCAATTGCTTTAATTAACTTTGCTTGTGAAACATTTTTCACAAGATGTTCTAACCCTTCCGGAATAGTTGTTGCATCTTCATACGAAATCGTCATTTTTAATGTTTCAGTTAATTTATTTAATTCATCTTTTGAAAATGTAGAATCTACAACAATTTCTTTTGAACCAGTTGCATACACTTCTAATAAAATATCTTCTACTGAACCTGTTAACAACGTCACTGTATTTTGTCCAGTCGTTAAGTCATTACAAGCTAGCGCATAAGATCCATCTTCGAAATGTGTTAATGCTGCTAAGAAGTTATTCTCTTTCTCGTCTATTGTACGCCCTTCCATCATCGTTCCTGGCGTAATTAGTTGTACTACTTCACGACGTACTACACCTTTAGCTGTTTTTGGATCTTCCACTTGCTCACAAACAGCTACTTTATATCCTTTTTCAACAAGTTGTTCAATGTAATTTTTAGCTGCATGATGCGGTACACCGCACATCGGTATACGATCACTACTACCACCATCTCGGCTCGTTAATGTAATTTCAAGTTCATGAGCTGCTTTAACCGCATCTTCAAAGAACATTTCATAAAAATCACCTAATCGGAAAAATAAAAAGGCATCTTGATAGTCTGCCTTAACCTTTAAATATTGCTGTATCATAGGGGTATATTGCGTCATACTTTTCCTCCATAATTCTTACATAGTAATCAATTTTCATATATGTCACACTTCACGGACATCCATATCTCCTATTTCAGGAGTCTTTCCTCATTATAGCACATTTCATAAGGAATCATGTTCATTCAAGCATCACTTATGTAAAGTAAAAAGCTAGGAAGAACTTCTCCCTAGCTTTCTATTACTCTTCTTCTGCATCGACGATAAAGTTCGGATCTAATTCTTCAAACTCATCATCATCGACTTGGAAATCCTCGTCTGATTCTACGCAACCTTCAGGATTTACACTTACACAAATTTTCGTTTCCCCAACTACTTCTGTTACAAATTCACGTTCTACAGTTACAACAATTTTATTACCATTTGGTGATACAAGAGCTTCTAAACAATTTGGTGGCTGAATGACACGAGCAATAATTTCTAAATCATCACCAGAAAAGTTTTTATCACGATATCCAATACTCACTTCATCAGTGTAGTTCACACGTTCTGTTACAACTTCTGTCTTTGTGTTTCCATCAAATGAATACCAAGTGTTCACATCATAGAAACCTTCAATTTCCACATGCTTTCCATTCTTTCTTGCTTCGTACGAGTGGTTAATTACCCAGCACCCTAAAATACTTGTTGGCTCATTATTCGATTCACATGTATGCGTTGACTTTGTATACTTACGTCCTTTTCCAACCACTGCTTTTGTAATAATCTCTCTAAATTCGGACATTCGTAACCCTCCTCAATCACTATTCACTTAATCATATGCGTGACAATAGCGGAATGTGTCATTCTTTTTTCGAGAAGAACTTACGTTTAACCCACTAAAAAAAGAGATGTCAATTCGACATCTCTTTAACAACCACAATTTCCTTTTTTACTTTCTACCGCTGCGCCCGTTTCACCCTTCAATACATCGCCATTAGTTGAAATTAATATTTCATCTGTTACGTTGTTAGAAATCGTACTTGCAACTAGCTGTAGTAAGTCATTTACATATGTTTGTGAAGATTTAAATTCTTGCACAACTGGGATACTATCCAACTTATCTTGCAATGCATCAATTTCAGCTTCTACTTTTTTCAAAGCTTCCCATTTCCCGTAATGCTGCAAGTTTACTGCTTGCTTTTGCAGTGCTTTAATTTCATCAATTGCGCGCTTTACATTTTCATTTTTATGAATTTGTGCTTCTGCTCGCTTAAAGAAGTCGACTTCTTCTGTTTCAGAAATCATTTTTGCTAATTCTTTCGCTTGTTCAACAATTTCATCTTTCGAATATGCTTTCATCTATTATTCCACCTCAATCGGCTCTTCAACTAATTCCCCGTTAAGAGACCAAGTTTTTGCTTCCGTTACTTTTACTTTCACAAGCTGACCAATTAAAGATTTTGAAGCGACGAAGTTTACAAGTTTATTCGTACGAGTATAACCTGCGAGTACTTCTGGATTATTTTTACTTTCCCCATCAACTAACACTTCTACAATTTGACCTTTGTAACGATTATTCTTTTCAATTGCCAACGTATTTACTAGTGTATTTAAGCGTTGAAGACGTTCTTTTTTCACTTCCATCGGTACATTATCTTTCATTTTTGCAGCTGGTGTACCTTCGCGCGGAGAATAAATAAAGGTAAAGGCAGTATCAAATCCTACTTCACGATATAACGACATCGTTTCTTCAAATTGCTCATCTGTTTCATTTGGGAAACCAACGATAATATCAGTTGTGAATACTGCATTTGGAATTGCTTCTTTAATCTTTCTTACAAGTTCTAAATAATGCTCACGTGAATATTTACGCGCCATAATTTTTAACATCTCTGTGCTTCCAGATTGAACTGGTAAGTGAATATGTTCTACTAAGTTTCCAGCTTTTCCAAGCACTTCAATTAAGTGATCATCGAAATCACGTGGATGGCTCGTTGTAAAACGAATACGGGCAATATCAACTTTACGGAGTTCGTCCATTAAATCGCCAAGTCCGTATTCAAAATCTTCAAAGTCTTTACCATATGCATTTACGTTCTGGCCAAGTAATGTAATTTCTTTATAACCATTCGCAGCTAAATGACGAATTTCTTGGATAATGTCTTCTGGACGTCTGCTTCGCTCTTTTCCACGTGTATACGGCACGATACAATATGTACAGAACTTATCACAGCCATACATAATATTTACCCAAGCTTTAATATCACCACGGCGTACTTTCGGAAGGTTTTCAATTACATCCCCTTCTTTTGACCAAACTTCAACTACCGTCTCCTTCGAGAACATTGCATCTTTTAGAATATACGGCAATCTATGAATATTATGCGTTCCAAACACCATATCTACATGCTGATTTTTTTGCATAATTTTATTTACAACAGATTCTTCTTGAGACATACAACCACATACACCAATTAAAAGGTCCGGATTTCTTCTTTTTAATGACTTTAAATGACCTAGTTCACCGAACACTTTATTTTCAGCATTTTCACGAATTGCACAAGTATTTAATAAAACTACATCTGCATCTTCAGTTGAAAAGGTTGGCTCATATCCAAGTGCGGTGAAAATACCCGCCATTACTTCCGTATCATGCTCATTCATTTGACAACCATATGTACGAATATAGAACTTTCTTCCTGTACCAAAATTGCGAAATTCTTCAGGTAAGCCAAAATCCCGTTCAATTTTAACTTCTTCTTTCCCTCGTTTTTTCGCGTCTTTTAAGGAAGGTGGTTGGTATACACTTTCAAAGTATTTACTATAATCTTTCTCTTCTTTTTTCGTAGAGGAATTCGCTTGTTGACTTGCTAATCGTTGTTGCTCGTTCATCGGTAATCTCCTTTCACCCTTAACTATACACACTCTATAGTCCATTTTAATGCGCTTTGACTCACCTCAAAAATGGTTAGATAGCTTGAGAGATAACTTGTCCTTTGAAACTTGAGTAATCAATCTAATCATTCATAAGAATGAAGTCTTCCCCACACAAATAGACATTCCCTTTTCATACTTCTTTTTGTCCTATCCAAAAGCATATTGCTTTATCCCTATAAACATTACCATAGTATGAAGCGTTGCGCCAATTTTAACAAGAAAGAGGCTTTGTCTGATCTTACATTTCATCAGCAATGAACTCGCCATTTTCATACAACGATTTATATATTATTTTACCATTCTGAATTTTCTAAGTAAATAAGACTACCCTATATTTTTTACTCATAAAAAAAGGTTACCAAATGGCAACCTCCTCTTCTTATATTACATAAATTCAGCAACAAGTTCATCAAACATTTTCTGATCCATATTTAAATCAGCTTGCACTAAAGGCTTCTCACTATACCCTTTTACAAGTTCTTGGTATGAAGGTTGCTTTGTATTTTGATAAATTAAACCTGTTACTAACCCGTTCTTTTCCATTAATGTTTGCATAGCCATCATGCGGTTAGATGGATCATATCCTTCTACTGTACTTAGTTTCGTTAAATTCTCTTTAAACCAATCATAAGTATTTACTTTATTGTAAGTAACACATGGACTAAATACATTAATTAATGAAAAGCCTTTATGGTTAATACCAGCTTCAATAATTTGCGTTAATTCTTTTAAATCACTTGAAAAGCTTTGCGCCACAAATGTCGCACCAGCTGTTAAAGCCATTTCCATAACATTTAGTGATGGTTCAATTGAACCTTGTGGTGTACTTTTCGTTTTAAATCCAGCTTCACTACGTGGTGAAGTTTGACCTTTTGTTAATCCGTAAATTTGGTTATCCATTACGATGTACGTAATATCAATGTTACGACGAATAGAATGGATCGTATGTCCCATACCAATCGCAAAACCATCACCGTCACCACCGGATGCAATAACTGTTAAGTCACGATTTGCCATTTTTACACCTTGTGCAATCGGAAGAGCACGTCCGTGAATACTATGCAAACCATATGAATTAATATACCCTGAAATACGACCTGAACAGCCGATACCAGAAATAACAGCTAGCTCATCTGGATTTAAACCAACGTTAGCTGCCGCACGCTGAATCGCAGCCTGCACCGAGAAGTCTCCGCAACCTGGGCACCAGTTTGGTTTTACACTGTTACGAAAGTCCTTAAATGTTGCCATTTAATACAACCCCTTTTTTGCATTCGTTGTAAATCTCTTTCGGCAAGAATGGATTTCCATCGTATTTTAAAAGACTAGAAATTTTCTCACCACTGCCAAGATTCATTTTCATAATGTTAGCAAGCTGACCAGTTGCATTGTTTTCTACTACTACAACACGCTTCGCTTTTTTCACAAGTGGATCGATTTCAGCTGTTGGGAACGGATGAATTAAACGTACATGGGCATGGTTTACTTTCATTCCTTCTTGTTCCAAACGTTGCATTGCCTCTTCGATCGCACCACGAGTTGAGTTAAAGCCAACTAACAATACGTCTGCGTCATCATGCTTAGCATTTTTGTAAATAGGGGTATTAAACTGCAAGTTCGCCATTTTACGGAAACGTTTGTCCATTTGATCTTTACGATTTAACGCTGATTCAGATGGTTTACCCGTTTCATCATGTTCTACACCTGTAACATGGTGAATACCATTTTTCATACCAGGTAAAACACGTGGTGAAATTCCATCTTCTGTTACTTCATAACGCTTGAAGTATGCTTTATTTTCACGTTCTGGTAATTCTACTTCTAAATCAAGCTTACCGCGACGAATTTCAACCTTATCTAACTTAAGTGGCTCTACTGTTTGCTTTCCTAAAGAAAGCTGTAGATCTGTTAAGAAGATAACAGGCACTTGATATTCTTCTGCTAAATTAAATGCTTCTACAATATCATAGAAAGCTTCTTCAACTGTACTTGGCGCCATTACGATCTTTGGAATTTCACCATGCGTTCCGTAAATCATAGCCATTAAGTCAGACTGCTCTTGTTTTGTTGGTAAGCCCGTACTTGGACCACCACGTTGTGTATCAATGATAACTAGCGGTGTTTCAGTAATACCTGCTAAACCTATTGCTTCCATCATTAAAGAAAGACCAGGACCAGCAGATGCTGTTAATGTACGAACACCAGCGTAGTTTGCACCGATTGCCATTGTACAAGCTGCGATTTCATCCTCAGTTTGGATTACTGTCCCGCCGACTTTCGGTAACTTTTTAATTAAGTATTCCATAATTTCAGATGCAGGTGTGATTGGATATGCAGACATAAAGCGAGCACCACCAGCTACTGCACCAAATGCGATTGCATCGTTTCCAATCATAAACATGCGTTTCTTACCGTCAGCTTTTTCAAGCTGCATCATGTTTACTTTTTCACCAAGCAATTCTTTCATATATTGAGAGCCGCGTTTAATGGCTTCCATATTCTTTTGAACGACTTGCTCTCCTTTACGACCAAAGATTTCTTCAACAACCTCTAAATACGCTGTTTCGTCTAATCCTAATACCGCACTAGATGCCCCAACAGCAACCATGTTTTTCATTAATGATGTGCCTAACTCTGAAGCAATATCTGTAAACGGTATCACATATAGATTTACATCTGTATTATCAGGTATTGTTGGATTAAATTTTGCATCCGCAACTACAATTCCACCCGGACGTAGTTCGTGGAAGTTAAAATCAATTGTTTCTTGATCAAAAGCAATTAAAATATCTAAATCATCTGAGATCGCGCGTACTTCTGTTGTACTTACACGAATTTTATTATTTGTATGGCCGCCTTTAATACGTGATGAGAAGTGGCGGTAACCGTATAGGTAATATCCTAATCGGTTTAATGCAATACAGAAGATTTCCCCTGTACTTTCAATTCCTTCACCTTGTTGGCCTCCAACTTTCCATGAAAGTTGACTAATCATCTCCTACACCCCTTTTGGCTGCATTCATTGTAGTGTATTTTTTTACAGTATTAGTTTAGCATTTTTTATACAAATAAACTACAATGGACGCAAATTATGCCTCTTCTGATTTCCCTGAATCTTTAGTATAAAGCTATTTCGTTTTCCATTCTAGTATTAGGTCTTAAAAAAATCAATAAATTCAAGTGAATTCATTTTAATTTTTCTGAATTTTTAAAATACAATCTTTAGAACGTTACACAGTCAACAAAATTTTTATACAAAAATCGATCTACAGTTGATTCACTATACTTTTTACACAGGTGATTAATTATATTTTCATAATCCCTGTATGCTTCTACACCTACAACAGTTTCTAAAATCCCATCAAAATCAGAACCGAATCCTATATTTTTTTCTCCACCTAATGAACAAATATATTCCACATGTCTTAATATATCTGCTATATTCGCTTGTCTTTCATTCGTTAAAAACTGCGGTACGAATGTAATACCAATAATGCTATTTTTCTTTATGAGAGCTCTTATTTGTTCATCGGTTAAATTGCGTGGATGCCCACAAAGTTGATAACAGTTTGAGTGAGATGCAATTGGGTTTTTAGCTATTTCTATAACATCCCAAAAGCTTCTTTCATTTAAATGAGACACATCGGTCCATAAATCTAACATATTAAGTTCTTGTACAACTTGTCTACCAAATGTAGTTAAGCCTGCACCACGTGTCTCTAGCGCCCCATCAGCTAATAAATTGGCATAGTTCCATGTTAATCCAAAGGAACGTACACCTAAGCGATAAAACAAACGTAATTTCATCGCTTCTTTTCCAATCGCTTCGCATCCTTCTAATGTTAATAACGCTCCAATCTCGTCCTGTTTTAGCATGTTAATATCGTTTTTTGTCTGAATAAACTTCATTCCTGGTAGCGATAGAATTTCACTATGAAAAATATCTATCATTTGCAGTGCAACTTCAAAGCGCTTTTCATACGCTACTGTTTCTGGTATATATATCGCAAAGCATTGTATACTTCCTTTTCTTTTCTTTAATTGTTCAAATGTAATATGTAATTGTGAATCGTTTTGAAAGTCTTTTTTTCCCTTTGCACTCCATAACTGAAAGAGTACATCGCAATGAGCATCAAAAATTTTCATATTCATTCCTCCACTATAAAAACAACCTGTTTGCATACATGCAAACAGGTTGTTTCAACTTAACGAGGTTCTACAATTAATTTTATTGCCGTACGCTCTTCGCCATCGATCATAATATCTGTAAACGCTGGGATACAAATCAGATCCAAACCACTAGGCGCTACAAATCCTCTTGCAATTGCTACTGCCTTTACCGCTTGATTCAATGCACCTGCACCAATAGCTTGAATTTCTGCTGTTCCGCGTTCGCGAATAACACCTGCAAGTGCACCAGCTACAGAATTAGGGACCGACGTTGCTTTAACTTTTAATATTTCCATTCCGCGTTTCCTCCTCGTTTTTATAAAAAGTAATAGCAATTATTTCACTTTAACTTATATTCACGAGGAATGGCACGTATTCCTGCTAAATTTCTGTAATTTTTCTAAAAAATTAAAATATAATGACTTCTCTAACTTTTCGTTAAAAATTACTCAAAAAACGGCTGATCATCATTAATTAAAATGCGTTCAATTTTCTTCGCTTTCCCTGTATTTGGATCCACATCGATTAAAACTGCACTTAATTGCGTTCTGCCATTCGTTACCTCAAAACGTACTGGTAAGTTCGTTAAAAACTTCTTCAATACCGCTTCGCGATCCATACCTAAAATACCATCATACGGTCCTGTCATACCAACATCTGTAATATAAGCTGTTCCGCTTGGTAAGATACGATTATCAGCTGTAGGAACGTGTGTATGTGTACCTACTACAGCTGTAGCACGGCCATCTACGTACCAACCTAACGCCTGCTTCTCACTTGTTGTTTCAGCATGAAAATCAACAAAGATAATATTCGTACGTTTTTTTGCAATATTGATTAATTCATCCACTTTTCGGAATGGACAATCAATTGGAGGTAGGAAAGTACGTCCTTGTAAGTTAATTACTGCAACTTCTGTTCCGTTACAGTTCACAAAGATAAGACCTTTTCCTGGCGTTCCTTCTGGGAAGTTAGCTGGTCTTGCAAGATATTTAGCATCATCAATAAATTCAAATACTTCACGATTATCCCAAGCATGGTTTCCAAGCGTAACTGCCTGTGCCCCGCACTCCAAAAAGTTTCGATATATTTTTTCCGTAATTCCACGTCCACCCGCAGCATTTTCTCCATTAATGATTGTTACTGTAGGTGTATATTTTTTCTTTAATGCCGGTACGTACTGTTGAATCATGTCTCTACCAGGAGATCCTACTACATCCCCAACAAATAATATTCTCATATGTCTTACCCTTTCTATGTACTGCATTTTTTATTACCTTACTCTAACAAGCAATTTCCTTATAATATTAAAAATTTACCTATTATAAGTTTCTTTCACTTGCATACTTCTCATAAATAATTTTATTTTACCCAATTCCAACACAAAAAAATAAAGTGGTGTTTCACCACTTTATTTTGCGTATTCCACTGCACGTGTTTCACGAATAACAGTAACTTTAATATGTCCTGGATAATCCAGTTCACTTTCAATACGTTTTCGAATATCACGAGCTAAACGATGAGCTTCTAAATCATCAATTGTATCTGGTTTTACCAGAATACGAACTTCACGTCCTGCTTGAATTGCGAAAGATTTTTCTACGCCTTCATAAGACTCTGAAATTTCTTCTAACTTTTCAAGACGACGAATGTAGTTCTCAAGTGTTTCACTACGAGCTCCCGGTCTTGCAGCTGATAATGCATCTGCTGCTGCAACTAGAACTGCAATGATAGAAGTTGGTTCTGTGTCACCATGGTGAGATGCGATACTGTTTATTACAACAGGATGCTCTTTATATTTCGTTGCGAGTTCAACACCAATTTCAACGTGGCTACCTTCTACTTCATGATCAATTGCTTTTCCGATATCATGTAATAGACCAGCACGTCTTGCTAGTTTTTCATCCTCACCAAGCTCCGCTGCCATAAGTCCAGTTAAATATGCAACTTCCATAGAGTGTTTTAAGACGTTTTGTCCATAACTTGTACGGTATTTTAAACGACCTAAAATCTTAATTAAATCTGGATGTAAGCCATGAACACCCACTTCAAACGTTGTTTGCTCTCCGACTTCACGAATATACTCGTCCACTTCACGTCTTGATTTTTCGACCATCTCTTCAATACGCGCTGGGTGAATACGTCCGTCCTGTACTAGTTTATCAAGAGCGATACGAGCTGTTTCACGACGAATCGGGTCAAATCCAGATAGAATTACCGCTTCTGGTGTATCATCGATAATAAGGTCAATACCTGTTAACGTTTCTAGCGTACGAATATTACGACCTTCACGTCCGATAATACGTCCCTTCATTTCGTCGTTTGGAAGATTTACAACCGAAACGGTTGTTTCAGCAACATGATCAGCTGCACATCTTTGCATTGCAAGAGATAAAATCTCTTTTGCTTTCTTATCCGCTTCTTCTTTCGCACGAACTTCACTTTCTTTTACCATAACGGCAATTTCATGAGAAACTTCACTTTCTACTTTACCAAGAATAATTGCTTTCGCTTGTTCGCGTGTCAGATTGGAAATGCGCTCTAATTCTGTTTGTTGCTTTTGAACTAACTCTCCCACTTTGCTTTCCAACTCTTCAATCTGTTGTTGTTTCGCTACAAGAGAATCCTCTTTCTTTTCCAACTGTTGCTCGCGCTTATCGAGCGTTTCGTCTTTACGATCAAGGTTCTCTTCTCTTTGCATTAAACGATTTTCTTGTTTTTGTAATTCGCTTCTACGGTCACGAATTTCTAATTCAGCTTCTGTACGAAGTGTATGAATTTCATCCTTTGCTTCTAAAAGCGCTTCTTTCTTAAGTGCTTCTGCTTCACGATTCGCTTCGTCTAGAATACGTTTCGCTTCATTAGTTGCACCATTAATCTTCGCTTCAGCAATAGACTTTCGAACAAAAAAGCCAACAACTGCACCGACTGTTGCAAGCAAAATGGAGATGAGTATCCAAACTGTACTACTCATGATTTCACCTCCCCTTGCTATGAATGAAAAAAGACTGTCGGCATGTACATTGAATAGCAACGTACAGCAAAGACCGTCGTCCCGCTTTTTTAAGGGACTTTCTTCATTTCACAATTAAAATGTCATATTATTATTTCGGCAAGATTTAAGTCTTACTCCGAATATTACTTCTCTTCTTGAGAAGAGTATATCGTATATAAGAAAAAATATACATTCTCATTGTATCTATCGCAATTTTCATTGTCAAGCGTTGTCTACTTTTACTTTCTTTACCTTCAGCCCTGAATCTTATCTGAATTCGAAAAGTAGGTAGCATATTATCCTGGAAAACCTTAGTAAATCCCATTGTCTTCACGTAAAATATATGAATATTCCTCTTTACACATAGCCTTTTGGATAGAATAAATATTTTATCTCCAACTATATACAACGCTTTCATAGCGAATTTAAAAATAAAAGACACGATTCCGTGTCTTTTATTTTTAATCTTGAAGGGTTGAATCTTCCGTGTCTTCAACACCAGAGTCTTCACCAATTCCATGATGTTCACGAACAAAGAAGGCAATTTCCTCTCTTAAATCCGTATTCTCTTTTAAGAATTGCTTCGAATTCTCACGACCTTGTCCTAAGCGTTCTTCATTATAAGAGTACCAAGCACCACTCTTTTGCACGATATCAAGTTCAGAAGCCATATCTAAGATTTCACCTTCTCTTGAAATACCTTCTCCGTACATAATATCAACTTCAGCAACACGGAATGGTGGTGCTACTTTATTTTTAACTACTTTTACTTTCGTTTTATTACCAACGATGTCGTTACCTTGTTTTAACTGCTCAGCACGACGCACTTCAAGACGGACAGTTGAATAGAATTTCAACGCACGACCACCTGGAGTTGTTTCTGGGTTTCCGAACATAACCCCAACTTTTTCACGAATTTGGTTGATAAAGATTGCGATTGTTTTTGATTTGTTGATTGCACCTGAAAGTTTACGAAGTGCTTGTGACATTAAACGTGCTTGTAAACCAACGTGAGAGTCACCCATGTCTCCTTCGATCTCAGCTTTCGGTACAAGAGCTGCTACAGAGTCAATTACGATAATATCAACCGCGCCACTTCGTACAAGTGCTTCTGCGATTTCTAGTCCTTGCTCCCCTGTATCAGGCTGTGATAATAGTAATTCATCGATGTTAACACCTAATTTTTGTGCATAAACAGGATCCATCGCATGCTCCGCATCGATAAATGCTGCTTGTCCACCTTGTCGCTGTACTTCCGCGATTGCATGTAATGAAACTGTTGTTTTACCTGAACTTTCAGGTCCGTAAATTTCAATAATACGGCCACGTGGGTATCCGCCTACCCCTAGTGCCACATCTAGTGCTAAAGAACCACTTGAAATTGTAGAAATTCTACGCTCCGCTTGTTCTCCTAATTTCATAATTGAACCTTTACCGAATTGCTTCTCTATTTGTTTTAACGCCATATCTAATGCCGCTTGACGATCACTCATTCATAATTCCTCCTTAACTGAACTGCTAATCTTATTATACCTATTTTCAATTCAATTTGCCAACAAAAATCGAACATTTATTCGATTTTTTTATTTTATATCGAATCAAACTAGATTTTCCCACAAAAAAAACCAGAAGAAACTCATATCTCTTCTAGTTTTTTGTATAAATGATAAAACCCATATTTTGTAGAGCGTTCTCTAATTTGTTGACGACTTCCACTTAAATTAAGAGGGAAGACTTCAGTCGGTTCATCCTTAATCGCCAATCCAACAAATACTGTTCCTGGTTCTTTATACTCCGAAGCATCAGGTCCTGCCACCCCAGTAAAGCTAATTCCAATATCTGCTTTTAACAGTTTCTTTACATTTTCAGCAAGATAACGAGCACATTGTTTACTAACCGCGCCGTCAGTACGTAACACTTCTTCAGGTACATGTAAAATTTGTTGCTTTACTTCATTTTGATAACAAATGACTCCGCCTTTAAACACAGACGAAACACCCGCATTTTCTGTTACTTGATTTCCAAAGAGACCGCCTGTTAAACTTTCTGCACATGCTAAAGTTAACCCTTTTTGCTTCAATAACTCTATTGCCTTGTAATGAAGAAAATCTTGGTCATATCCGTAGAAAAATTCTCCTACTCTTTCTAAAATCAAATTTTCCACATGTTGAATTAGTTTCTCCGCCTCATTCGCATCATGATGTTTTGCAGTTAAACGTAATGTCACTTCTCCATCATTTGCGAGTGGTGCAATGGTCGGGTTCGTTTGTCCATCAATTAAATCTTGAACTTTTACCTCTAATTGAGATTCCCCAATACCGAAAAAGCGAAGAACGCGAGAATAAATATTTTCCCCTGTTGTAAAGTTACGTAAAAAAGGCTCTACGTACCTTACATACATCGGCTTCATTTCTTTTGGCGGCCCTGGTAATAAAATATAAACTTTTCCGTTTTTATTTAAACCCATGCCAGGTGCCATACCGTGATCATTCGCAAATACAGTCGATCCACTTAGAACGAGCGCCTGCTTTTTATTATTTTCCGTAAATTCACGGCCTGTACGCTTAAAATAATCGCTTATGGACGTTAATGCTGTTTCATCATACACAAGCTCTTCACCTAAGCTAGACGCTATTGTTTCTTTCGTCAAATCGTCTTTTGTCGGCCCTAATCCGCCTGTGAAAATAAGCATATCAGCGCGCTCTTCAGCCAATTCAATTGCCTTTTGTAATCGCTTGTTATTATCACCCACAACAGTATGATAGTACACATTTATTCCAATTGAAGCTAACTTTTCAGATAAAAACTGGGCATTTGTATTTGCAATTTGTCCAAGTAACAATTCAGTTCCAACCGCAATAATCTCAGCATTCATCCCAATTCCCCCATAAAACTTCTATTTTGAGTTTACAAAAGCAGCCCTATTTTTCCAGAAATAATCCCATCCTGAAATAACAGTGAAGATTAATGCAATCCATATGAAAATATCAGCAACTGGGATATGGATTAAATTTAAAGGTACATCGTGTAATAAATACGCTGCAATCGCAATAATTTGTGTCCATGTCTTAATTTTCCCTAACTGATTTGCTGCCACTACTTCCCCTGTCCCAGCAAGTACAAGGCGTAAACCTGTTACTGCAAACTCACGGCTTATAATTATAATAACGATCCAAGCAGGTACATATTGCATTTCTACCAATGTGATAAGTGCTGCCGAAACAAGTAGTTTATCTGCTAACGGGTCAAGGAACTTCCCTAAATTCGTTACAAGATTATACTTTCTTGCATAATGTCCATCAATCCAATCTGTAGCCGAAGCGATAATAAAGATAAGTGCCCCTACTAAATGTTGAATTGGTAACTCTACATCACCAATTATAAATGAGCCCCATTCAAAGGGCACTAACATAATTACCATAAAAATTGGAATTAAGAAGATTCTAGATATTGTAATTTTATTTGGTAAATTCACAGCTATTCCTCCATCATATCAAAAACATTTGTTCATTGAAAAAAGTCATCGAAGCGATGACTGTTATTGTGCAGGTTGCCCTATCCCTTGGTTTTTTATCACCAATCTTTGGTGAAGTTCTTTTTCTGGATCCAATGGGAAAGCAACCACTTGACCATTCAGTTTAACTTCAACATTCGTTGCATTTCCAATATTAAGTCGCACTTCTTTTACTGTTGATAAATCACGTTTTTCTATTTGGCCACCTTGTACTGTAGTGTTTAGAATTTCGTTCCCAGCATCATCTTTAACATCTACATAACTCGCACCTTTACCCGATATTTCCAGTTCTAATGTTTTATTATTATGAATTTCCAAAGTAGATACCTTACCAGTTGTTCCAACTACTTTTACCTCTTGCTGTCCAGTTGGTTGTGCTGGTTGTTCCTCTTTCTTTGGCTCTTCTTTTTTTGGTTCTTCTTTTTTTGGTTCTTCCGCTTTCTCTTCATCTTTCTTCGTATCTAGCGGAGAATTTTTTGCTTTTTGAACTTCAATTTTCTCACTTTGAGCATTTGGAACTTGCCTATCATCTTTTCCAGTTAACGCTTGAATAACAAACCATACTACCACTCCAAATGCAATCACTAATAACGCAATCAAAATTTTCGGCATATGATCTGCAATTGGCCATGATGAAGATTTTTGCATTGTTTCTTGTGTTTTCTGTCCAGTTGATACTTGTGGAACATCGTGTTTTTCAGATTGTGGTATCGTACTCTGATATTCTACAAGCAGTTCCTCTCCATTTAATCCAACCGCATCTGCATATTGTTTAATGAATGCACGCGCATAAAAAGTTCCTGGCAATACATTATAATTGCCTTCTTCAATCGCTACTAAATGGCGTTTTTGAATTTTTGTAATTTCATGCAGCTGATCAATAGACAAGCCTTTCGCTTCTCTTGCTTCTGTCAGCTTTTGTCCTAATTCCGTCACTACTAACACCTCAATATTTCTTTAAAAGTCAAACATAGAGAAATTATTTTGCGTACCTTGCTCAATTTCATCTACTAAATTATATTGAATTTCTTCATCATAATCGTTACGCAATTCGATAATATAATCAAAATCATCCAATGTGTATTCCGACTGACTCACAAATACATCTGGATGTTCCACAACTTTCGTTGCAGGCAACCTCATGATTTCACGAACAAGCTGCCAATGTCTTTCATTTGCACGCTTTGTTGATACAATTCCATCTAGTATGAAAATATTATCGTCGCTATACTCATCTTCAATCAATTGGCTACGTACAGTTTGCTTAATAAGAGTCGATGATACGAATAGCCATCTCTTATTTGCACAAACACTTGCGGCAACAATGGATTCTGTTTTTCCGACACGAGGCATTCCTCGTATCCCAATTAGCTTATGACCTTCTTTTTTCATTATCTCCGCCATAAAGTCTACAAGTAATCCTAATTCATCACGTACAAATCGAAATGTCTTCTTATCATCTGCATCTCGTTGTATGTACCTACCATGTCTAACTGCTAGCTTATCTCTAAGCTTTGGCGGACGATATTTCGTTACCGTTATATTATCCATCGTATTTAGAATTGATTCAAGTCTAGAGATTTGCTCTTGATTATCACACATAAGCAGAAGTCCACGTCGTGCATTATCTACACCATTAATTGTGACAATATTGATGCCAAGCATACCGATTAACGAAGAAACGTCACCAAGTAAGCCAGGTCGGTTTTTATGTATTTCATATTCAAAATACCATTCAATCATCCAAGATCACTCCCCCACGCTTACTTTACACCTACGTACTATATTATATGATTTCACCTTAATAGGGAAGCTAAATGTATAATCTACCCCTCTTAATTATTATACAAAAAAAGTAGAGAGGAGTTTCTCCTCTCTACTTTTACTTATGTTGTACAAACTTCACCATTAAATTTGCGATTGTATGTTGCTCTTGTTCATCAGCAACTTTCCAAAGCTCAGACAATAATTTTTCTTGATCGTTGCGCGCTTCTACTTCATTAGCTAAATAATCTCCAACACGAAATGCCATATCTGATACGGCACCACCATCAAGCCCTTTCCCCCCCGCTTGTTCTAAACGTTCTCCCAAAAAGCTCTTCCACTGATCAAAATTATCTAACACTGACATGTTTAAGCACCTCACTATTGAGTAATAGAATCATGCTTAATTTGTACATTTTTTTGTTTTTTATGTAAGAAATTTTTAACAATGCCAACCGCCATTGACTCCAATAATTTGCCCCGTAATATAAGAAGCTCCTGGTGAAACAAGGAAGGAGACTGTTTTTGCTACCTCTTCCGGTAGTCCTAGCCTACCTAATGGAATATCTTCAGCAATTTCATTTTTATCATCTGCTGAAAATATATTTAACATTTCTGTTTCGATTGCACCTGGCGCTACCGCATTAACACGTAATCCACTTAAAGAAACTTCTTTCGCTAAAGCTTTCACATATGAATTTTGTGCACCTTTTACCATTGAGTACAGCACCTCACAAGATGCTCCTATTTGCCCCCAAATGGATGAAATAACAACAACATTTCCACTTCTCCGCCCGATCATCGATGGAAGCGCCATCGAAAGAAGTCTATATACACTCTTCACTTGAAGCTCGACCATATAATCTAATTCTTCATTTGTAACATCTGTTACTAATCCAAAAATACTCTTTCCAGCTGCGTATACAATAACATCAATAGGATGTTCTATTTGCGCCCACAATTCCTCTGCTCCATCTCTAGAAGCTAAATTTGCTTGCACAGGAATCACTACATCAAATTCCTTCTGTAACTCCCTTACCTTCTCTTCGCTTTTATTGTAATGAATATAGACTGTATAACCATCCTCGATTAACTGCTTCGAAATAGCAGAGCCAATCCCTCCGCTCCCTCCAGTTACTAATGCATACTTTTTCATAAGTTCCCTCTCTTATCTTTTATGTATAAATAAATAATACCCTCATCTTACCATTTGGCAATAACCAAACGTTAGATGAGGGATATAGATACTGCGTTTTTTATTCAAGTATCACTTTACTTTTTTGGCAACACTTGGCAGACGCTCATTCTCTCTTCAATTAATAATGTTTTTGCTGCTTGTTGTAGGTCTTGAACAGTTAAGCCTTCTAACACTGTAAGAGCATCAAATAAACTAGATTCATTAAACGCATATCGTGTAAACTGATTTGCAATATATTCAGGTGAATTCAATGATCGTAAAAATCCACCTATTTTCTTTTTCTTCACCCGTTCCAACGCAGCCTCATCTAACTGATCATAATTCGTTTGCAGTAAAATACCTTTTAATCGATCTGCCAATTCATCAGGTTGCTTCGTATCTCCACCAACCATCGCAAAACCGAAGTTATTTTCTTCTGTATAGTCATACGAGAACGAATCATCAATAAGACCTTCATTATATAAAGATTCATAATGAACTGACCCTTTTCCAAATAAATAATCTAAAAGTAATGTAAGCGCAATTTCTTGTTTTAAAAGAGCTTGCCCTTTTTCTTGTAAATTCGTTGCTTTAATACCAACTAAACATTTTGGAGTTTGAACAGGCATTGAAATAATCTTTTTCTTTTCATTTACTTCTTCTGGTTCCTCTTCAAAAGAACGAACGATTTCCGGTTGGTTTTCGTAATCTTTTTTCTCTTGATTGTCACGAACTAAATCCATTGTTTTTTCAGGATCAATCGCTCCAACAACAAACAATAACATATTGCTTGGGTGGTAAAAAGTCTCATAACACTCATACAATAGGTCTTTTGTAATTTTACTAATAGACTCAATCGTCCCTGCAATATCAATTTTAATTGGATGCTTCACAAACAAGCTATCGATTAACCCAAAATATAAACGCCAATCTGGATTATCTTGGTACATTTGAATTTCTTGGCCGATAATACCTTTTTCTTTTTCAACCGTTTTTTCCGAGAAATACGGTTCTTGAACAAAATTTAACAACGTATTTAAATTTTGCTCTACATTTGATGTACAAGAAAAGAGGTAAGCCGTTCTCGTAAAGGACGTAAAAGCATTTGCTGAAGCACCTTGTTTACTAAACAATTGAAATGCGTCATGGTCCTCCTTTTCGAACAATTTATGCTCAAGAAAATGAGCAATCCCATCTGGCACACGAGTCATTTCTTCTTTTCCAAGTGGGACAAACGTATTATCAACAGAACCGTACTTCGTCGTAAATGTCGCAAATGTTTTATTGAATCCTTGTTTCGGTAAAATGTATACATCTAATCCATTCGGAAGTTTTTCATAATATAGTGTCTCTTTTAATTGCTCATACACAATCTTCTCCATTTATTCTCCCTCCGTTCCATGTAAAAAGTAAATTGTATCTAATTCAATATTATTAGCAACTTTCACAATTTCTTCTTTCGTCACGCCTTCTATACCCGTTAGCCACTCTTCAACTGGACGCGTACGCTCTGAAATAACGCCATGATAAAGCATTTCAACAAAACCACGTGGTGTATCAACAGCCTCTAAGATTTGATTTTGAATTACACTTTTTGTTTGTTGCATCTCTTCCTCTGAAAAATCACCGTTTTGCATTGCTTTCATCTGTTCTTTAATAATTTCAACCGCTTTTTCAAAGTTCTTCGCTTCAATTCCAGACATAACGAAGAGCAAACCTTTATGACTTTCAAATCTTGATGCTGCATAGTACGCTAAACTATTTTTTTCACGGACGTTTACGAATAACTTTGAATGAGAAAACCCTCCAAATAATCCGTTAAACAATTGCAGTGCAAAATAATCTTCATCTTTATACGTAATGAATGTGCGATAGCCGATATTTAATTTACTTTGCTTTAGTTCTTGTTTTTCAACAATTTCTTTCTCTTCATTATTTCGTTTATGAAGAAGTACATTTCTTTCTTTCACAACACGAGGCGAAATCGAAAAATACTTATTTACAAGCTCCACAGCATCTTCTGAAATGTCACCAATAATATATAAATCCATTTCATCTTCCGCTAACACTTTTTGATAATATTGATACAAACTTTCATTTGTAATAGAAGCAACACTTTCTTTTTTCCCATTTGCACTTAAACGATATGGTTCTACTTTGCACATTTCTTCAATTAAACGCTCGTTTGCATAACGCATTTTATCATCATAAGTAGCCTCAATTCGTTGCAAGAGTGCTCGTTTCTCACTTTCTACAATAGCAGGTAGAAAACCTTCGCCTTCTGTTGCTGGATGTAAAACAATATCAGATAACATAGAAAGCGCTTTTTCAAATAACGGTGGTGCATCGCGTAAATATGTTTCATTTGCGATGTCTACATAAATAGAGATAATATGGTCTTCCCCTTTCTTACTTACATCTACCGCTAAAGAAGATCCATATAATTCTTCTAAATATTGACGAAGGCGAATTACAGAAGGTAGTTTTTCTGTCGCACTTTGCAATACGTATGGCAATAGGGCACGCTCTGTCACCGTCTCCTCATTTAAAGGTGCTTTAAAACGAAATACAAAGGTATTTGTTTTATATTTATCAGTCGGAATAATATGTACTCGCAAGCCACCTAATTCATGTAGTTGCTGTTCCATTAGTTTCATTAATAGCCCTCCTTTACGTATGTAGGAATATTCCTCTTCAATATACAGTTTTTAGAAATAAAAAATCAACTTTTCTTCCTTATTATGCTTACATTTGAGTCTTTCTAAAAACTTTAATATGTAAGGAACATAGTAAATTTCCGTATTAAATATATTCTATGTAAAAAAGCCCGCACTAATGTGCGAGCTTTTCTTATACTTTCTAAATACTCATCGTTTTCCTTTTTCATAAGGCGTTCCGAGTGCTTTCGGAGCTTCAGATCGGCCTACAAAACCAACAAGTGCTAATATTGTAAATACATACGGTAATATCGTTAAGAATACACTTGGAATTTCTTTTAATACAGGAATTGTACCACCTGTTATCCCAAGTGATTGAGCAAATCCGAAGAATAGAGCTGCTCCAAGGGCACCTAGTGGATTCCATTTACCGAAAATCATAGCTGCTAATGCTAAGAAACCTTGTCCAGTAATTGTAGCACCTGAGAAGTTACCAGAAATCGACATTGCGAAGACCGCACCACCCACTCCTGCGAACATTCCAGATATACAAACTGCAATATAACGCATTTTATATACATTAATCCCCATCGTATCTGCTGCCATTGGATGTTCACCAACTGCACGAAGACGAAGACCGAACGGCGTTTTATAAATAATGTACCAGACAACAAAAGCTAAAATAATAGCAATATATGATGTTAACGGTACATTTGAGAAAAAGATTTTTCCGATTACCGGAATATCCGAAAGGCCCGGAACATCGATTTTTTCAATGCGGTATTGAATGAAATCAGTTTGTCCTTTGCCAAAGATTTTCTTAATCGCAAATACTGTTAAACCAAGAGCTAAGAAGTTAATCGCTACCCCACTTACTACTTGATCCGCACGGAATGTAATAGATGCTACCGCATGAAGAAGTGCAAATAACCCACTACCAATCGCTGCAAATAATAGTGCAATCCACGGAGTCATCGCTCCCCACGTATCACCCATTAATAACGTTGTAACGATACCAGTAAATGCACCAAATAACATTAAGCCTTCTAATGCTATATTTACAACTCCAGAACGTTCACTGAACACTCCACCTAACGCCGTAAAAATAAGTGGCGCTGCCGTATATAACGTACCAGTCACAAGAATGGCTAAAATATCTATAAAGCTCATTTATTTCCCCTCCTTGCTCATGCGTGTAAGTGCCCAGCGTAAAACATAACTGCAAGCAACAAAGAAAATAATACATGCAATAATAACATTAATTAACTCAGAAGGTACATCTGCTTCAAAATTCATTTGCGGGGCTGCACTTTTCAAACCACCGAACAGTAAAGCCGATAATAATATACCAAACGGATTATTTCCTCCAAGAAGAGCTACCGCAATCCCATCGAATCCAATACCAGTAAACGACGTCATTGCCGTCATACTTTGGAATGTTCCTAGACCTTCCATTGCCCCACCAATTCCAGCAAAAGCACCAGCAATCGTCATTGATAATACAACATTACGAGAGACTTTCATCCCTGCATATTGCGATGCATTTTGGTTAAAACCAACCGATTTTAACTCATATCCTAACGTAGTTCTATCTAGCAAGAACCACATTACAATAGCAATTATAATAGCTACAACAATTCCCCAGTGCAAACGAGATCCATCTGTCAATGAAGATAGCCAATCAGAAGCTAATGAAGCACTCGCTTGTACATCATAAGATTTCTCGTTACCTTCATGTATAAAACGTTTAATAAGGTCATACGTAACATAAAGCGCAATATAGTTCATCATAATTGTTACAATTACTTCATTTACTTTAAGCTTTCCTTTTAAATATCCAGGTATAAAACCCCATAAACCACCAGCAATCGCGGCTACTAAAATAGATAATGGAATATGCAAAAATGCCGGTAACGATACTGCATAACCAAACCAAACAGCGGCAAGCCACCCAACTAATAATTGTCCTTCTACCCCAATGTTAAAAAGACCGGTACGAAATGCAAATGCCACGGAAAGTCCTGCTAGCACAAGCGGAATCATCGTACGTAACGTTTCACCAATTGCTTGCGGATTTCCAACCATTCCTTCCCAAAGCGCTGCATACCCAACAATTGGATCATATCCACTAACTAACATTACAATGGCACCAACAAGTAAACCAAAAATAACGGATAATACAGGAACTAAAATATTAATTGTTCGCTCCGTTAAAAATTTTTTAGCCATTTGTATTCACCTTCTCTTTCTCCGTTCCGCCAGCCATCAACAAACCAAGCTGTTGTTCATTTGTTTCTTTTGCATCGACAATCGCTACAATTTCCCCTTCATATATAACAGCAACTCGATCGCTAACATTTAAAATTTCATCCAGTTCTAACGATAGAAGTAATACCGCTTTCCCCTTATCTCTCTGCTCGATTAACTTCTTATGAATAAATTCAATCGCCCCTACATCTAAACCACGTGTTGGTTGTGCTGCAATTAATAAATCTGGATTTCGATCTACTTCACGTGCAATGATAGCTTTCTGCTGATTTCCACCTGATAGAGCACGCGCTAATGTTTGTTCGCTAGGCGTACGTACATCAAACTGTTCAATAAGAGCCTTTGCTTTCTCTGTGATTTTACTAAAGTTTAAAATCCCCTTCTTTGAAAATGGGTTTTTATAGTACGTTTGCAAAACTATATTGTCTTTAACAGAAAAATCAAGCACTAGCCCGTGTTTATGACGGTCTTCTGGAATATGACCAATTCCTTCCTCTGTAATTCTTCGAACAGGCCAATTCGTTATTTCTTTTCCTTTAATTGCAATAGAACCTGACTCAACTTTTCGTAAACCAGTAATCGCCTCTATTAATTCACTTTGTCCATTTCCATCAATCCCTGCAATCCCAACAATTTCTCCTGCACGAACAGTTAAGTCAAGGCCTTTTACAGCAGGTAATTGGCGTGCATCATGAACGACAATATTCGAAACAGATAGAACCTCTTCTCTCGGTTTAGCCTCTATTTTTTCTGTTTTAAAATTCACTTGACGTCCGACCATTAATTCTGCAAGTTTATGTTCATCCATTTCCGCAACGTCAACTGTACCAATCCCTTTACCTTTACGAATAATTGTACAACGATCGCAAACTTCCATAATTTCTTTCAACTTATGTGTAATAAGAACGATAGATTTCCCTTCTTGTACAAGTTTTTTCATAATTTGAATCAATTCATTAATTTCTTGAGGGGTTAATACCGCAGTAGGTTCATCAAATATTAAAATCTCCGCACCACGATAAAGTGTCTTTAATATTTCAACCCTTTGCTGCATCCCAACCGAAATATCTTCAATCTTTGCATATGGATCAACAGCTAAACCGTACTGTTCAGATAATTGTTTAATTTCTTTTGCAGCCTCTTCAACAGCGATTTTCCCTTTTCTCTTCGGTTCATTTCCAAGAATAATATTCTCTGTAACTGTAAAATTATGAACAAGCATAAAATGTTGATGGACCATCCCAATTCCAAGGTCATTTGCTATATTCGGATTTGTAATTTTTACAGGTTTCCCTTTAATTTTAATCTCTCCCTGTTCTGGTTGATACAAACCGAACAGTACATTCATCAATGTTGATTTCCCTGCACCATTTTCTCCAAGTAAAGCGTGTATCTCTCCCTGTTTTACTTGTAGCGTAATATCATCATTCGCTACAATGCCTGGGAATACTTTTGTAATATTGTTCATCTCAATTACGTATTCCATTTTGTTCCTCCTTCTAGCAGGGAACACTCCCCAATTGCAGTCTATTAAAGGTATTTTTATATATACAAAGGTTAGTTCTAAGAACTAACCTTTGCTATTTCTCTATTATTATTTCTTTAGAGAAGCTTCATATGCTTTATATTCTTCGTCAGTTGCAGGTACTTTAATTTCACCAGCAGTAATTTTCTTCTCAAATTCTTCTACTTTTGTTAAGATTTCTGGATTTACTTTTTTCACATTGTCAGTAGTTTTCGCAATACCAACACCGTCATCTTTTAATCCGAACTCTTCTATTTTACCGCCTTTTAACTTACCATCTTTCGCTTCTTGCGCTACTTTAGCTACTGCAATATCAACACGTTTTACCATAGAAGTTAAAGTTACGTTTTCAGGCATACCTTCTTGGTTTTGGTCACGGTCAACACCGATTACCCAAACGTTTTCACCTTTTTTCTTACGGTTTTTTGCTTCTGTGAATACACCGTTACCAGTTGCACCTGAAGCGTGATAAATTACGTCAACACCTTGACCGTACATTGCTGAAGCTAATACAGATCCTTTTTCTGGCTTATCAAACGCATCAGCATATTGCGATACAATTTCGATATTTGGATTTACTGCTTTTGCACCAGCTTTAAAACCTGATTCAAATTTTGTAATTAATGGACTCTTCACACCACCAACAAAACCTACTTTATTTGATTTTGTTGTCATTGCTGCTACAGCTCCAACTAGGAATGAACCTTCATGGTCTTTAAATGTAATACTTGTTACGTTTGGCTTATCCACAACTGTGTCTACAATCGCAAACTGTTCTTTCGGATACTGTTCAGCTACTTTTGTAATCGATTTTTCCATTAAGTAACCAATACCAAATGTTGTGTTATAATTATCTTTCGCAAATTTCGTTAAATTCGGGATATAGTCTGCATCCTTACTTGATTGCAGGTAACGATATCCTTCATTTTTCTTTAAGTCGTTGTCTTTACCAAATTTCGTTAAACCTTCCCAAGCTGATTGGTTGAATGATTTGTCATCAACGCCCCCAACATCTGTAACCATACCAACCTTAAACTCTTTATCCCCTTTTTTGTCACTATCCGCTTTATCCGAGTTACCACATGCACCTAACACTGTACTTGCTGCTAACGTTAACGATAATAAAAGACCTGTTTTTTTCTTCATACTAGAAACCCCTCCTGAAATGTTTTATCTAATGAATCATACGCTGCTGTCCCTTACTTCTTGCTGTCACCTCCCTAAAAAGGAACTTCCCTACATACGCTTTCTTAATACGTGGAAGCTAAACTTATCAGCTCTAAAGTAATTAATAGAATATAAGATTGGCTCATCATTTTGATCATAGTGCATTTGTTTTAAAACTAGCAGTGCCGTTTCAGGTTCACATTCTAAAATCGGTGAGATTTTCGGATGATAACCAATCGGTTCAATATGAGCAACTGCGTAAGTGATACGCTTATGCGTATTATTATGTATAACTGTAAGCAGTGATTCCTCATTGTACCCCGATAAATCTGGTAATATCTCTTTCGCTAGTTTATCAATGCAATATACAACTGGTTCCCCATCCGCTGTACGAACACGCTCAATCATTACCGCATTAAAACCATCTTCACTATTAAACTTCTCTTTTTCTTCTTCTGTTAAAGTTGTTGTAGATGATGATAAAAAGATTGTTCCTGGTGTTTTCCCCACACTAGAAATCATATCTGTAATACTAGAAAGTTGCTCTATTCCAGAAGAAAATAATGGCTTCGCATTTACAAACGTCCCTACACCATGTCTACGAATAACAACATTTTCTTCTTCTAAAATACGTAGTGCTTCCCTTAAAGTTGCCCTACTTACACCAAGTTCTTTCGCTAGATCGAACTCTGAAGGTAACTTTTGTTTTTCTTTGTAAGCCCCATCTTTAATTTTTCCTTTGATGTGATCAATCACTCGCAAATACAAATGACGACTATCGGATTTTACTGACATAAGACTCCCCCGCATTTCAATTATTCGACCTCTGATGTAAGACTTCTTTTCTCTTTTTTCAACTTACAACATAGTATGAAATACTAACAATAAGCATAATTGTCGAATAAATATTAATAATTTTTCAAGAAGAAATTTTCACTCTTTATTCCATAAAAAAAACTTTGTACCATAAACATTCCTCATATAGAGAAAAAGTTCGGCACAAAGATCCCTTACATCCTTTGTTACACACTTTTCCCCTCATAGTCTAGCAATTCATGGTTGCCAGGTAGAAACTTATGGACCTTATCTCCAAGATTATATGAGGCAGTGATTCTTTTCGAAGTAATCTTACCACTTGCTCCCATATGTGTCAACAGAATTCAACATTTTTCTACATTAAATATCGAACGTTTCGAAAACCAAAACAATAAGCATTCGTATTCTAAAGAGCACCTCGTTATGTAAGCCCTTTCTTTTATGTTGACTATAGTATATAACAAAAACAGCATATAAAAAAGCCTAATTGTAAAAACAATTAGGCTTTTTTTCAAGAACTTTTTTCTTGTACATCTTTAATGAGTACTTCCCTCGGTTTACTACCTTCATAAGGACCTACTACACCATTCATTTCCATGGCATCAATTAAACGAGCCGCTCGCGTATATCCTACTCTAAATCTACGTTGTAACATAGACACAGATGCTGTTTGCATTTCTACGACAAGCTGAATCGCTTCATCGTATAATTCATCTTCTACTTCCCGCTTTGTTTCAGGAACATCTTGCGGAATCATATCCTCTTGATATTGCGCTTTTTGTTGCGCAACAACATATTCTACGACTCTCTCAACTTCATCATCTGATAAAAATGCTCCTTGTACACGAACAGGTTTCGATGCACCAATTGGTATGAACAACATATCTCCACGCCCCAGCAACTTCTCTGCACCACCACCGTCAAGAATCGTTCGAGAGTCTGTTTGGGAAGATACAGCAAATGCAATACGCGATGGAATATTCGCTTTAATAACACCTGTAATAACATCAACTGACGGACGCTGAGTCGCAATAATTAAATGAATACCAGCAGCACGTGCCATTTGAGCTAAACGCATAATCGCATCTTCTACATCAGAAGATGCAACCATCATTAAATCAGCTAACTCGTCCACAATCACTACAATATATGGTAATTCTGGTTGTTTCGCTTCCGATTGGCTATTATGCTCTTTAATATGATCGTTATACCCTTCAATGTTACGCGTACCGCTATGCGCGAATAATTCATAACGACGCTCCATTTCACTCACAACTTTCTTCAAAGCCTGTGACGCTTTTTTCGGATCAGTTACAACTGGCGTTAATAAATGCGGAACACCGTTATATACATTTAACTCTACCATTTTCGGATCAATCATCATTAATTTTACTTCATGCGGTTTCGCACGCATTAAAATACTTACAATAATTCCATTAATACATACACTCTTTCCGCTACCAGTCGCACCAGCTACTAATAAATGGGGCATTTTATTTAAACGTGCCAATACAGCCTCTCCTGTAATATCACGTCCAAGACCAATTAATAACTTCTCTTCTGGGTGGTTATTCGCCTTTGAATCAAGAACTTCTCTGAGCGTTACCATAGAAACTTCTGAATTCGGAACCTCAATCCCAACAGCTGATTTCCCGGGAATAGGTGCTTCAATACGAATGTCTTTCGCTGCTAAAGCAAGCGCTAAATCATCACTTAAACTAACAATTTTGCTTACTTTTACTCCCATATCAGGATACACTTCATACTTCGTAACTGCGGGACCTCTATGTACTTTTGTTACTTTCGCTTTCACACCAAAACTTTGGAATGTACGTTCCAATTTACGAGCATTTTCATAAATTTCCGCATTTTCATTTGTAACTTGCTTATTTTTTGGAAACTTTAATATATCAAGCGAAGGAAGCTTATAATCTTTATTTTCCACATTAGAAAATTGCATAGGAGGTGTTTTCGTTTCACCTTCTAGCGATTCAACTATTTTTTCTCCTCGTTTCTTTTGAGGTTGCTCTTCTGGTGTAACCGGAACTGCCTCTTCAATAAACGGAGGAGTGATTAAATCATTTTCATTTTCTTTTTCTTTTATCTGCTTTTCCGCCTCTTCACTTACTGGATAATTCTCAGTAAAATTTGAAATAATTGGCGGACCGATTTCTATCTCTTCTACTGGCTCAATAGCCTCTTCTCGTTCGGCAACTCGTTCACGCCTCGTGCTTCTTGTTGTTTTTTTCTTTTCAGTTTGCTCAGCGACCCTTTTAGATCTCCAATCTTTATAATCCCCTTGCATTACTTCGAATTGACTTCTAAGAATTCGCCCTACAGGAGCCAGCACTTCTCCAATATGTTTATTTGTTATACACAGTATCCCGAGAATAACTAAAATAATGCCAATGATATATGCTCCTACTTCGTCAAATAAGAAATAACACGTTGCGAACATAAGCGCACCGAACATACCACCACCTAAATGAACACTATCTGGGCCCTTTTTCATTTCAAGGAAGAAGTAATCTTTTGTACTAACAATTACAGAAGTATTTTGCACAGCTCCATCTTTCGTAAGAAGATTAAATAATGTAATATGACTAAACATTAATATTGCTAATACAATTAAATAAACACCTATTAGCCGTTTATTTAAAAGGTTTGGCCATCCACGCTTTATAACAAAAGCAACAGATAAAGCTATTACACCTAAAACACCAATTATGTACCACTCACCAAAGAAGAAGCGAAAAAATAACACAAACGATTTCCCTACTACACCTAGCTGTAAAATCGTAATAATCGAAAGTGCAAAAAGAGTCAACCCGACGATTTCATAATACAAAGTTGGCTTTATCGTACGCCTTGCTTTTGCCTTCGTCCCTCTTTGCTTTTGTTTTGCCATTTCTTCACCTCGTGTTCTAAAAATTAAGTACAACTTCCTAAAAAAAGCTCTACTTATATGTCTTTCTCTCTATTTTTCTGGTCTTTATATCTTCTATTTTTACACTTCTTGTAAAATGTTAAATAAACAGAAGAAAGCAGCCTACTCATGGCTGCTCAACCGTCTTGTTTTTTATATTATACCATAGCTTCTAAACAAAATCCTTCTTTTTGCTAAAAGGTAATTTTCTGTCCAGGCTCAAACTCTAGGTAGTGAGACGGATTCGTACTTAGCACACGTACAATCGAGTAACATTGATTATCCTCCTCAGAGACCATTAATTCCACGCCATTTACATTCACAACTTTTTGACTTTCGCATTGTGAATAATCGGCCGGATATACAAGTTGCTCTGGCATAATTGTATATAAAATCATTGTAGCATTGTCCCTTCTGTCTGATTATCCACACGCGCATCAATTAATTCGTTTAACTTCCGCAGCGCGCCACCAATACCGCCGACATCATCTATAAGACCATACTTCACTGCATCTCCACCTATTACATTCGTCCCAATATCTCGCGTCAAATTCCCTTTTGCAAACATAAGCTCTTTAAAACGATCTTCCGTTACTTTCGAATGCTTTGTCACAAATCGAATGACTCTTTCTTGCATTTTATCCAAATACTCAAATGTTTGCGGCACACCTATAACAAGACCTGTTAAACGAATTGGATGAATTGTCATCGTCGCTGTTTCGGCAATAAATGAATAATCGGTTGAGACCGCAATCGGTACACCAATTGAATGCCCTCCTCCTAAAACAAGAGAGACAGTTGGTTTTGAAAGCGAAGCCACCATTTCAGAAATTGCTAACCCAGCTTCAACGTCACCTCCAACTGTATTTAATATTAAAAGTAAGCCTTCAATTTTCGGATTTTGTTCAATCGCGACAATTTGCGGAATGATGTGCTCATATTTTGTTGTTTTATTTTGTGGCGGCAACTGAATATGACCTTCCACCTGCCCAACAATTGTTAAACAATGAATACGCGATTCATTCATTTGCGGGACATTCGTCTGTCCAAGTTGTTGAATTTTCTCCACTATAGAAGCTTCTTTCGGAATTTCTTTCGGCTCAGCTTCTTTTTCTTCATTTGTATAACGATCACGTTCTGTCATATCGTATCCCCTTTCACTCGTATATAACTATTATTTCTTAAGTTATAAATTTCATTCGATAGGGTTTAAAAAAGAAAAAGATCACCTGTAAAGGTGATCTTCTTTATACTTCCATAATAATCGGTAAAATCATTGGCTTTCTCTTCGTTTCTTCGTACAAGAACTGCCCTAATAATTCACGAATATTTTGTTTTAACATAGACCATTCAATTGAATATTCTTTAATAGATTGTTCAACAATCATACGTACAATATCTGTAGATCGCTCGATCAACGCTTCTGATTCACGTACATATACGAAACCACGTGAAATAATTTCTGGACCAGAGATAATTTTCTTTTCATCTTTACCAAGTGTCACAACAACAACTAAAATTCCATCTTGAGATAACATCTTTCTATCTCGAAGAACAATATTACCAACGTCGCCAACACCTAATCCATCAATTAAAACATTGCCAGCTTGCACTTTACCAACTAAGTTTGCTTCTTCATCGCCAAAAGCAATTACATCGCCTTTTTCTACAATAAAGATATTTTCTCTCGCAATACCTACATCTTCCGCTAAATATGCATGTGCTTTTTGCATACGGAACTCACCATGTACGGGTACAAAATACTTCGGCTTCATTAAATTTAACATTAGTTTTAACTCTTCTTGGCTACCGTGACCTGAAACGTGTACTTTTCTTTCACCATAATAAATAACCTCAGCCCCAGATCTAAATAACAAGTCAATAATTTTTGATACAGATATTTCATTTCCTGGAATTGGTGAAGCTGCAATAATAACCGTATCACCTTTACGAATTGAAATTTGTTTATGAGCTTGCTTCGCCATTCTAGAAAGGGCTGCCATCGGTTCCCCTTGACTACCTGTCGTTAAAATAGCTACCTTTTTCTCTGGGAAATTGTCTACTTCTTGTAATGAAATAACCATACCTTCTGGAACATCTAAATAACCAAGACGTCTTGCAATGTCTACTACTTTCACCATACTACGTCCTACTACCGCTACTTTTCTTCCTGTTTCAGCAGCCGCATCAAATACTTGTTGAATACGATGTACATTTGATGCAAATGAAGCAACGATAATACGACCTTCTGCACCGTAGAACACTTTAGAAATTTCTACACCAACTTCTTTTTCCGAACCTGTGTAGCCTGGACGCTCAGCGTTTGTACTATCAGATAATAAGCAAAGTACGCCTTCATTTCCGATTTGCGCCATTTTCCCAAGATCTGCTCCATTATTTCCAATTGGAGTTTGATCAAATTTAAAGTCCCCTGTATACACTACAGCACCTTTTGATGTATGGAAACAAACACCAACAGAATCCGGAATACTATGTGTCGTTCCAAAGAATGACACCGTTGTAGTATTAAAATCTACTGTTGAATTTGAATCGATTGTTTTTAAGTCTACACGGCCTAACATGCCCGCTTCGCCAAGTTTTTCTTGTATAAGTCCTACTGTTAATTTCGTTGCATACACTGGAATAGATAATTTACGAAGTACATAAACAATTCCACCAATATGATCTTCATGACCGTGAGTAATAAATAAACCTTTTACTCGCTCTTGATTTTCCACTAAGTATGTAATATCAGGAATAACGATATCAATTCCAAACATTTCATCTCCTGGGAACATTAATCCTGCATCTACAATAAAGATTTCAGAATCAATTTCAACACAGTACATGTTTTTCCCGATTTCACCTACTCCACCAAGAGCAAATACTTTAACAGACTCATTCTCTTTTCTCTTCATGTTGTTGCCTGGTTTAAAAATCTTGCAAACACTGATTTCACTAAAATTGTAGAGACACCAGGGGAAACTCTACAACCACCATATATTCACCGTCCAAGACGAATGTCCTTACCGTTATGCGATATCATGTCCTTGTTTATTTTTTAAACCAGGTTTCACCTCTCTTTCATTATATAAATCAAATATCTTATTCGATATGATATGAAAATTTCATTGAATCATAATTTTTCCCAATTTTGCTAAGCATACCCGTACTAAGCTACTTAGCCATATTATACCTGATACAAGAAATAGAACACAAGTTAAATTATGCGAAAGACAAGAGAAGACATTAAAATGAGGTTATAATTTACGAGGGTGAAATTCATATCATCTTTATTATTTTTCCTACTCCACAAGAGTTTAATGGAAAAATATTCATGCGATTTCTTTGCATGAATATAAAACTATATGCACTGAAAATGTTTCATAATATATTAACTATGCAATCAGTATATAACTAATTAAATGTTATTTCCCCTTCCCCCTACATCCTATTAACTCTAAGGAATGTTACTACAGTTAGTTAAAAAAATAAAAATGACCTAGTTTCACACTAGGTCATTTTTTATTAACGAGGAATGGATTGCATTACAGATTGTAACGTTACTCTTTCTGCTTCTGTTAATGGAAGAAGCGGTAAACGTACAGAACCTACATCTAATCCCACCATTTGTAACGCTGTTTTCACTGGAGTTGGGCTTGGCGCCATAAATAATGAATCCGTTACTCTTACAAGTAATTGATGTAATTTTTGCGCCTTCTTAAATTCTCCTGCTTGGAACGCTGCAATCATTTCTTGCATTTCGTTTCCAATAACATGAGATGCTACTGAAACGATACCTTTCGCCCCAACTGCCATAGCCGGTAACGTTAAACCGTCATCACCGCTGTATACTGCAAAGTCGTCCGCTGTTTTTTCAATGATTTCTGTCATTGTTAACACATCGCCGCCTGCATCTTTAATCGCAACAATGTTTTCGATTTCTGATAAACGAACAACTGTATCAACGGAGATTTGTACAATAGATCGCCCTGGAACGTTATATAGCATAACCGGAAGTGGCGTGCTTTCAGCAATCGTTTTAAAGTGCTGATACATTCCTTCTTGACTCGGTTTGTTATAATACGGCGCCACTAGCATAACTGCATCAACACCAACTTCTGTTGCCTTTTTAGTTAAGTCAACAGAGGCATGTGTATTATTGCTACCTGTTCCAGCGATTACGGGCACCCTTTTATCGACAACAGTTACGACATGGCGATATAACGCTACTTTTTCTTCTGATGTTAATGTAGGAGATTCACCTGTCGTTCCTCCTACCACAATTGCTGTTGTACCGTTATCAATTAAATAATTTACCAATTTCGTTGTCTTTGCAAAATCGATATTCCCGTTTATATCAAACGGTGTTACCATCGCGGTTGCAATTGTCCCAAAATCTATCATGGTCTCACTCCTTATTGTTCCAGTTGCTTTTCTTTTGAAAGCTCAAACGCACTATGTAATGCATTTACAGCCTCCACTAAATCGGTTTCTTTTACAAGAACCCAAATTGTCGTATGACTATCTGCTGATTGCAGAATTTGAATACCTTTTTCCGCTAAAGCTGTAACGATTTTCGCAGTAACCCCTGGGTATCCTGCCATTCCAGCTCCTACAATAGATACTTTTGCACAATGCTCTGTCACAATTGGCTCATATCCAAGGTTCTTTAATAATTCAACTGCACGACTTGATACATTATCACTCACCGTATAAGCTACTCCAGTAGGTGAAATGTTAATTAAATCGACACTTATTCCTTCATTCGCCATTTCTTTAAACACATGCTGTTGCAAATCATATGCCGTTTCTTTTGCAAGCACTTTAATTTGCGTCACATTTGATACGTGAGCGATACCTGTAACAGGTCGTTCTTCTACATCACGGCCTTTTGTAGCACCATCAGATGCTGAAATAAGCGTACCTTCACTATCAGAATACGTAGAACGTACACGAAGCGGCACTTTTGCATGCATCGCAATTTCAACTGCACGTGGATGAACGACTTTTGCACCTTGATATGCCATGTTACAAATTTCGTTATACGTTACCGTTTGAAGATGACGTGCATCTTTTACAATACGAGGATCCGCAGTCATAACACCTTCTACATCTGTGAAGATATCAATAAATTCAGCATGAAGCGCAACACCTAATGCTGAAGCTGAAGTATCGCTACCTCCGCGTCCAAGTGTTGTCGTATCACCTTTTTTCGTTTGTCCTTGGAATCCTGTAACGACGATTACATCTACATTTTCTAACTCTTCATGTACGCGATCGCAATTCATTTCAATAATCTTAGCATTCGTAAAATCATCATTTGTTACAAAACCAGCTTGTGCACCATTTAACGCTGCTGCTTTTATACCGTTCTCATTTAACATGTTAGAGAAGACGATTGCTGAGATTAATTCTCCGCATGATAATAATAAATCTTGCTCACGATTAGAAATGCGAGATTCCTCTTGATTTACAAGACTTAACAAAGTATCAGTTGCATATGGTTCACCTTTACGGCCCATAGCAGATACGACAATAACTACTTTATAACCAGCAGCTAACGATTTTTTTATATGATGAAGCGCATGCTTACGTCCATTTTCATCGCGTACTGATGTGCCACCAAATTTTTGAACAATTATTTTCATATTTTGCACCTTCTCTTAGCCGTTTACACTAATTGTAATTTTACTAAGCGCTCTGCAATTTGAACAGAATTCCATGCAGCGCCTTTTAATAAGTTATCAGATACGACCCAAAGATGGAATCCTTTATCGTTATTTAAATCTTTACGGATTCTTCCAACGAATACTTCGTTTTTACCTACTGCAGTAGCTGGCATTGGATATAACTGCTCTTCTGGATTATCTTGCAGAACAATACCTTCCGCATTTGCAAGTAAGCTCTTTAATTCTGCTACTGTTACGCCTTCTTTTTCTACTTCGATGTAAACAGACTCAGAATGCCCTGATACAACTGGTAAACGTACACATGTTGCCGCTACTTCTAATTCAGGCATATGCATAATTTTTTTCGTTTCATTAATCATTTTCATTTCTTCAAACGTAAATCCATTATCTTGGAACTTATCAATCTGTGGAATCGCATTAAAAGCAATTTGGTAATGTTTTTTGTCACCTGATACAGGTAAAACATTCGCCTTAACTTCTTCGCCATTTAAGATTGCTTGTGATTGTTCATGAAGTTCTTCAATCGCTGCCGCACCAGCACCTGATACAGCTTGATATGTGGAAACGATTACTCGTTTTAAACCATATTGCTGACGAACTGGCTCAAGAGCTACTACCATTTGAATTGTAGAACAGTTCGGATTTGCAATAATACCATTATGTTCTTTTAAGTCGTTTTCATTTACTTCAGGTACAACAAGTGGCACGTTTTCTGTCATACGGAATGCACTTGTATTATCAACAACAATCGCACCGCGCTTTGCTGCTTCTGGCGCTAATTGTTTCGATACAGATCCACCAGCACTAAATAGTGCGATATCTACTCCTTCAAAACTTTCAGGAGTTGCCTCTTGAACTGTAAATTCTTCGCCTTTAAATACAAGTTTCTTACCTGCAGATCGTTTAGATGAAAGTAACGTTAATTTCCCGATTGGAAATTCTCGTTTCTCTAAAGTATTTAACATTTGTTCACCAACTGCGCCGGTTGCTCCAACTACAGCGACATGAAAAGTTTTTTGCTTTTCCATCACTATGCCCCTTTCTAGATACCAATCCTTCTATAACTTAGAATTAGAAGGAGCATAAAATGCCCCTCCCAATCTTAATAACGTTAATTTTATCATATTCTACAGTAAGAATGATGGTTTCATCAAAAATTGTCCGTTTTTTTTCGTTTTTTAATTCATATATCTGAATTTTTCTACAACAACAGGTTGCAATTGCTTCCCTTGCAATGCTTCTAATACTGTATCTTCAAGTAACTCCATACGAGCTACCATTGAGTTCGGTTTTTTCTCTGGTGCATCTTGGCCGAATGGGACGAAGTAGATGTTTTTTGTAGCCATTAGGCGCATGAGATTAACCCCATTAAGCCCTAAAGCGTCATTCGTCGAAACAGCTAACACAACAGGCTTTCCATTTCTTAGCGTCGCTTTTGCTGCCATTAGTACTGGAGAATCTGTCATTGCATTTGCAAATTTACTCATAGAATTTCCTGTTAGTGGTGCAATCACCATGCAATCTAGTGGAATTTTAGGTCCTAGTGGTTCTGCGCCAACGATTGAATTAATTGCCTTAAAACCTGTTATTTCTTCAATCTTTTTAATCCACTCTTCTCCTTCTCCAAATCTAGTATTTGTTGATTGAACAGTGTAAGAAACAACGGGACGTACTTCTGCTCCCTCAGCAATTAATTTTTCTAAATGAGGCATCACTTCCTCATACGTACAATGTGAACCTGTAAAACCAAATCCTATTCTTTTCCCTTTTAAATTCATTCCCCATTCTCCTTTCTTGCTATTGCACCTTCTGCTAGTAACTGAGAAAGAACGTTCGCTAAAATTTGTCCGGCTGTTTTCGGAGCAACAATACCCGGCAAACCAGGTGCTAACAACGCCTTGACTCCTCTTTTCTCCGCATATCTAAAATCGGTACCGCCTGGTTTCGAAGCTAAATCAATTACTAACGTATGAGCTGGCATTTTTGAAATAACATTCGCTGTCACAACGAGATGCGGAATTGTGTTAATCACAATATCGATATTACCTACTTCTTTTTCTATGTCTTGCATATGAAAAGGAGAAAACATCATTTCTGTAATACGAGCAATATGTTCCGATCGTCTCGCTCCTACTTTGACATGTGCTCCTAATGATTGAAAGGCTCTTGCTACACTCATACCAGTTCTACCAAACCCTAAAACCATTACATTCGATCCATGGATTGTATAATCAGTATGTTGAATAACCATCATTAGTGTACCTTCTACAGTCGGAATAGAGTTATAAATTGCAACATCATCACGATCAAATAATTTTACAAGTTTTCGATTCGTAGTGGATACAAGATTCTCCAAATAAGGTGTTCCGATACCTGAATATATAGTAAAGTGTTCTGGTGTTTTTTCAATTTGCTCTTGCGTAATAGAAACCTTTTCATTTGAAAAAATAGTATCTACTTCTCCTTTGGCATTCGTCCCTGCAACTGGCAAAATAATGGCATCTAAAGCAGCGAAATTTAAATCCTGTATACTTTCTTTTGCTGCCCCAGTGAAGCCATGATCTAGCTGTTCAAACCCTATTAATGAAAGTTTCGCATCTAGTTCAACTAACTTGCGAATTACTTCTAGCTGCCGTGCATCTCCTCCTATGACAGCGATATGCATCTCAGTCAACATTCCCTAATTCACCTTCTTTTTCTTTCATTTATAAGAAAAATGCCTACTTTTTCTTTTTCCTCCACATCATATGTAATGTACGAGTTTGAGGTGATTGAAAAACAAAAAGCACACATGTTTTATCTGCTCTATATAAAAATAAGAAAAAAGACAACCAAAACGGTCATCTTTCATTCTGACTTTGTATGATTTGTAAAATCGCAAATTACCATGTCGTGTCCCACTTTCTTAATTTGGTTCCATTCCACCCTCACTTCTTGTTGTTCTCTTTTAAAGCCTCCCCATTTCCCAAGCGGTATTATAAGAGCTTGTATTCGCCCGTCTCGCTCATTAATTTCTACATCTGCGTGACCTAAAACTCCCATTTTTTCCGCTCTTTCTAAATCCACAATCTCTTTACCACTTAATTCACTTAAACGCATGAAATCTCCCCCTTATCTTTTTATAAAAGCCTCCTATAATAAGTACCTATTCTGCATATATAAAAAAAATAACCGTACCTCATATAAATGAGATACGATTATTCTCGAAAAGGAATGAATCATAAAACCAACTAAAGTTTCATTCCTTTTGGTAATTTTCCATCTGGACTAATAAGTGCCGCAGAGAATTCATCTGTAAACATGTTACGAATTAATTCGTCTACATTTTGTTTTGTTACAGTATTTACACTTTCAATTATTTCATCAAGAGAACGATGTTTACGAAGAAGTAATTCGTTTTTACCGTTACGGCTCATACGACTATTCGTACTTTCTAAACTTAACATTAAGTTTCCTTTTAATTGCTCTTTACTATTAACAAGCTCTTTTTCTGTAATACCTGTATTTTTCAACGTATTTAACGTCTCTTGCATTGTTTCATACAGTGTATCTAATTGTTGGCTACCTGTTCCACCGTAAAGCGTTAACATCCCTGTATCTTCATAAGAAGAGTGATAAGAGAATACTGAGTACGCCAATCCACGTTGCTCACGTACTTCTTGGAATAAACGGCTACTCATACTACCGCCTAAAACATTATTTAATACAATTAAGTTATAAATATCTTCGTGTCCCATTTGCAAGCCTTTATATCCTAAGCATAAATGAGCTTGTTCTGTTTCCTTCTTACGTGATACTTTATTGAAATGGAAAATTGGGCTATGTACTTGTTCACGATTTGTTGTGCCTTCGTAATTACCGAAATATTGCTCTACAATTTGTAAAAATGATTCATCAATATTTCCTGCAATTGATACAACTACATTTTCAGGTGTGTAATGATCTTTTATATATTGACGTAACGTATCACCTGTAAATGTTTCAAGTGTTTCTTCTGTTCCTAAAATAGGATATCCAAGCGGATGCGTTTCATATGTTGCTTTCGTTAACATATCATGTACAATATCATCTGGCGCATCTTCGTACATTTTTATTTCTTCACATACAACATTCTTCTCTTTTTTCAGTTCTTCCTCATCAAATGTTGAATTAAAGAACATGTCTGCTAAAACATCTAACGCGTATTTAGCATGCTCATCTAACACCTTTGCATAGTAACATGTATATTCTTTTGAAGTAAAAGCATTTACTTGTCCGCCAATGCTATCAAATGATTCTGCAATTTCTCGCGCGCTACGTGTTTCTGTCCCTTTAAAGAACATGTGCTCTAAAAAGTGCGAAACCCCATTGTTTTTTTCATTTTCATTTCTTGAACCTGCATGGATCCATATACCAATCGCAACTGAGCGTACAGTTGGAATATTCTCCATAACAATTCTTACACCATTTTTACACGTATATTTTTTAATCAAAAACTTTCCTCCTAATGCCAGTTTCTCTAAATAATTGCTATTATTTAATGATAACAAGTTTAAGGATGAATGTCATGCAAATGTATTTAATCTACACGTTTTTCATCCAGTAATTCTGTTATATTCCCCACTTTATATCCTTGTTCCTTCAAATTTTTAATCATAGTTTCTAATGCTTCCGTTGTAGATGAAGTAGGATGCATTAGCACGATAGCACCTGGATGTATTTTCCGCATTACTCTCTGCAATAGCACGCCTGGTTCTGGTCGCTTCCAATCAATTGTATCTACCGTCCACATAATCGTACCCATTTGAAAATCATCTGCTATCTTTACTACCTCATCCCGAAAACTTCCACTTGGAGGAGCAAACCATCTCACCTTTTGATTCGTAGCTACTTCTATCATTTGATTCGTTTTTTGCAATTGCTCTCGTATTTCCTCCGAAGATAACGTTTTCATATTGGGGTGTGTGTAAGAATGATTTCCTACTTCTTGATTCGCATCTACAATCATCTTTGCAAACCTCAAATTTTCTTTCACCCAACGTCCTTCTAAAAAGAAAGTCGCCTTCACATCATGTTTTTTCAATATCTCTAATATACGAGGCAAATACTCATTGCCCCATGCCACATTAATTGTTAATCCCACCATTTTTTTATTTGGGTGCCCTCGATAAATGGGAGCTGGTGGTAAATCTTTTAGATGGACACTCGGTGATACTTCCTTGAATTTAAGTTGTTGTTGATCAAACTTCTTGAGCGTCTTCATATTATTGTAGGATGCTTCTACATCCACTTGTCTTCCATTATATCCTGGTGTCGCTTTCCAAATCTTATCAATCACCGCATTTTGCGGAACAACCTCATACTGTTTTGCTTGTTTTTGAATTTCTTCATACAAACTATCTTGAGCAAAAACGGAATAAGAGCCTAAACCAACATATAAAGAAAATATTAATATGTATGCAAATATACGAACTTTCATATAAACCCTCCCATTAACTATATAAAAAGAAAACCATTTTCTTCTTATCTTTGTTAATTTGAGCGTTATGATGAAAACTA
Source organism: Bacillus nitratireducens (assembly GCF_001884135.1). GTDB lineage: Bacteria > Bacillota > Bacilli > Bacillales > Bacillaceae_G > Bacillus_A > Bacillus_A nitratireducens. The sequence goes on from NZ_MAOC01000007.1 coordinate 108,515, forward strand.
TACCTATACTGACATAAAAATATATGCAAATCATGTTTTTTACATAACAAAAAAAGCCAGTTTAACTGGCTTTTACTTATTGCTGCTCTTGTTTATTTTCTTCTTTCGCAGCTTCTTTTTCTTGCTCTTCTTTTAGCAATACTTTTCTAGATAGGTTCACACGACCTTGCTTGTCAATCTCGATAACTTTAACTGTAATTACATCACCGATTTTCACAACGTCTTCTACTTTACCTACACGCTCAAGTGCCAATTCAGAAATGTGGACTAATCCATCTTTACCGCTGAATAATTCAACGAAAGCACCGAATTTCTCAACACGTTTCACTTTTCCTTCGTAGATTTCACCTACTTGTACTTCACGAACGATATCTTCGATAATTTTCTTAGCTTTGTCATTCATTTCTTGATTTATTGAAGAAATGAATACTGTACCATCTTGCTCGATATCAATTTTAACGCCAGTTTCTTCAATAATTTTATTGATTTGTTTACCGCTCGGCCCAATAACGTCACGGATTTTATCTGGGTTAATTGTCATTGTAATGATCTTTGGAGCATACGCTGATAATTCAGTACGTGGCTCTGCAATAACAGATAACATATGATTTAGAATGTGCACACGACCAACTTTCGCCTGTTGTAATGCCTCTTCTAAAATTTCACGAGATAGACCATCGATTTTAATGTCCATTTGCAGTGCAGTTACACCTTTTGCTGTACCTGCTACTTTAAAGTCCATATCACCTAAATGATCTTCCATACCTTGAATATCAGATAAAATTGTGTAATGCTCACCAGTTTTAACTAGACCCATTGCAATACCTGCAACTGGTGCTTTAAGTGGAACACCAGCATCCATCATTGCTAAAGTACTACCACAAATACTTGCTTGTGAAGTAGAACCATTTGATTCTAAAACTTCAGATACAAGACGTACTGTATATGGGAAATCTTTTTCAGATGGAATTACAGGCTCAAGAGCACGTTCTCCTAGTGCACCGTGACCAATTTCACGACGCCCTGGTCCACGCATCGGTCTTGTTTCACCAACACTAAATGATGGGAAATTGTAATGGTGCATAAAGCGTTTTGATTCTTCTACACCAAGACCATCTAAAATTTGTACATCGCCTAATGCACCTAATGTACAAATACTTAGTGCTTGTGTTTGTCCACGTGTGAATAAACCAGAACCGTGTGTACGAGATAAAATACCAACCTCTGATGCTAATGGACGGATTTCGTCACCTTTACGGCCATCTGGGCGGATTTTTTCAACTGTAATAAGACGACGTACTTCTTCTTTTACAATTTTATATAAAATCTCACTTACTTGTCCTAATGTGTCAGCGTCAGCTTCCTGCGCTTCGTAATGTTCAATTACACGCTTTTTCACTTCGTTAATTGCATCTTCACGTGCATGCTTTTCATGTACTTGAATCGCTGAATGCATATCTTTCTCAGCCATTTCACGTACAGCTTGATTAAGATCAGCGTCAACTTCATAAAGTTTTACTGCTAATTTCTCTTTACCTACAGCTTGTACAATCTCTTCTTGGAATGCAATTAGACGTTTAATTTCGTCATGACCAAACATAATCGCTTCTAACATTGTTTCTTCAGGTACTTGATCTGCTCCTGCTTCAACCATGTTAATTGCATCTTTCGTACCAGCTACAACTAGGTGAATATCACTTTGTTCTTGCTGTTCTACTGTTGGATTAATAACGAACTCGCCATTAATACGACCAACTGTTGCACCAGCGATTGGGCCTTCAAATGGAATATCTGAAATCGATAACGCTAATGAAGAACCAAACATAGCTGCCATTTCAGAAGAACAATCTTGATCAACACTCATTACAATGCTGACAACTTGTACTTCGTTACGGAAACCATCTGCGAAAAGTGGACGAATTGGACGGTCGATTAAACGACTTGCCAAAATTGCTTTTTCACTTGGACGGCCTTCACGCTTAATAAAGCCGCCTGGAATTTTTCCGACTGCATATAAACGCTCTTCATAGTTTACTGTAAGTGGGAAGAAATCTACATTTTTTGGCTCTTTTGATGCAGTTGCTGTAGATAGAACTGCTGTGTCGCCATATCTTACTAATACTGCTCCGTTCGCTTGTTTTGCAAGCTGACTTGTTTCAATTGTTAGCTGACGACCAGCTAAATCTATCGAGAAGACTTGCTTTTCCTGACTCATTTAAGTACCCCTCTCAATTTAAAATATTCAATTCTTCTATGTAAATGGATAGTATATCACAATATTCTTTCCTCTAGTATTGCCGAAAATTTAATAAGCTATAAAGAGTAGAAGATATATTTTTACCTAACAAAAAAGCGGGAATATTCCCGCTTCTTTGACTATCGACGTAAGCCAAGCTTTGTGATTAATTCACGGTAACGTGTGATATCGCTATTACGAAGGTAAGTAAGTAAGTTACGACGTTTACCAACCATCTTTAATAGACCACGACGTGAATGATGATCCTTCTTGTGAGTACGTAAGTGCTCGTTTAGAGTGTTAATTTGCTCCGTTAGGACAGCAATTTGAACCTCTGGAGAACCAGTATCAGTCTCATGAGTTCTAAATTGTGCAATGATTTCATTTTTACGCTCTTGTGTTAAAGCCATCCTATTTCACCTCCTATTAATTAAACCCCCAGTTACCTAGCAAGCGTCGGTGAGTCGCAATGCCAAGCAATGGTTGTCATAAAGTACATAACATAGAATACTACTTTTCATTTGAAAAAGCAAGTATATTCTTTGCGCTTGAAAAATATTCTTGGGCGATTTTCTTATCTTTCGCGATTTGTGCGACTAACTCATCAATACCATTAAACTTTTTTTCTTCTCTTATACGCATATGCCACTCCACCGTGACACTTTGATCGTATATATCTTTATTAAATTCAAATAGATGTACTTCAATAGATAATTGGCGCTCATTCTCTTTAAAAGTTGGTTTATATCCAATATTACATACGCCATCGTGCCATTCATCGTGAACTTTCAATCTCACTGCATATACACCTACAGGTGGGAGTAGATATTCATCACTTAAACCTACATTTGCAGTTGGAAAGCCAATTTGGCGTCCACGCTTATCACCGTGCACAACTGTTCCTTCTACCGTATAAGCTCTCCCTAAAATAGATGGAATCTGCTCCATTTCTCCATTTCGAATTAACTTTCGTAATGAAGTAGAACTTACTTTTTCTTCTTGATATTCAACTTTTTCGATCACGGTCTGTGTAAACTCCCCTCTTGCATGAAATGGTAAAGTCTCCATCTTCCCTTTCCCTAAACGTCCATATGAATAATCAAATCCTGCTACTACATGCTTTACGTTTAAATCAATAATATAATCATCTACAAATTGTTGTGGTAATAATCCTGCAAATGATTCATCAAATTTAATAACATATAATATATCGATTCCTAAACTTTCGACTATTTTTTCTTTATCACGCATTGGTGTAATATACTCCACATGCGCTTCCTTTTTCCCTAAAACAACAGATGGATGAGGATAAAATGTCATAACTGCACTTTTATATCCCCGTTCATCCGCTATTTGCTTCGCAGTTCGAATCACACATTGATGTCCTAAATGAATGCCATCAAAAAATCCTAATGCCATTACAGTAGGTGGTAATTCTAATTTATTTTGTTCATGTGGATGAGTTAAATGAATAAGTTTCACGCTTGAATTCACCTTTTTCTGTAATAATCCTTCCGATAATTCATTATAGCTTTAGTTCTTGATTATTCACAAGTACTTTCATTGGCTTTAGCATACCAGGGTGTTTTGGGTGGTGCTCATAAATCGCTAAGCAACAATCATTTTTATCAAATACTGTAATAAATGGTGCTGTTATTTCTAATTCATTCTTTAAGAACATACCATTTTTTATTTTTTCTGCTTGCTTTTCATCTACAACCATTTTCGGAAACTTACTTAACGCTTCGTCAATTGAAATGAAGATAGACTCTACTGTTCCATTTTGCACGTTTTCTTCAATTTCTTCAAATGATATGCAATCTTTTAGTAAAAATTCACCAGATGCTGTTCTTACAAGATGGGACATGTGTGATGGAAAACCAAGTTTTTCACCAATCATTACTGCTAGCGTTCTTACATATGTTCCTTTACTACACGTTACACGGAAACGGAATGAAATGTTTTCCCCTTCAAAAACTTCACGTTCATCAAGTAATACAAATTCGTGAATTGTAATTGTACGAACTGGACGTTCAACCTCTTGACCTGCTCTAGCATATTCGTATAGTTTTTTCCCGTTTACTTTTACAGCTGAAAACATCGGTGGCATTTGTTCAATTGTTCCTGTTAACTTTGCAAGAACATCTTCTACTTCTTTTCGTGTAATAACACGATCTACATTTTTCGTTTCTACAACTTCACCCGAAGCATCTTCAGTCGTCGTAGAAAATCCTAATGTTACTTCACCTTCATACGTTTTCGTCTCACTTGTTAAAAATTGTGCAATTTTCGTTGCTTTACCAACACAAATCGGTAATACGCCCGTTACATCTGGATCTAATGTTCCCGTATGACCAATTCGTTTCTCACGTAAAATCTTCCTTAATTTAAATACACAATCATGTGACGTCATGCCTTTCGGCTTATGTAATAATACTACACCTTCCATATATGTTCACCTCATCATAATTCTTTCATAATAAATATCCAAAACTTATTTTGCATTGAAAAAATGGATAGACATATGTCTATCCATTATTCTTCACGTTTACCTTCTTTATTAATTTCATGTAAAAGTGTATCAATTCGATGACCATATCCGATAGACTCATCAAATTCAAAAGAAATTTCCGGTGTTTTACGAAGACGAATACGTTGGCCAATTTCTGAACGAATGAAGCCTTTTGCCTTCGCTAAACCTTTTAATGTACTTTCTTTCTGTTCTTCATCACCTAAAACAGAAATATATACTGTAGCAATTTGTAAATCTCCACTCACTTGTACATCTGTTACTGTAACAAATCCGACACGTGGATCTTTAATTTTACGACTGATGATGTCGCCTAATTCTTTTTTCATTTGCTCGCCTACACGGTTTGCACGTAATTTCATAATTCTTCACCTCATTCAGTACCATTCCAATTGTGTTATCGTACGTTCAATTTCAGGAAATGAATCGATGTACTCGAGTACACGATTCATTTCTTTTTCACAGATAACACGATTTGAGGATACGGAAACAATTGCAATTTCTGTACGTTGCCATACATCTTGATGCCCTACTTCTGAAACAGCTACGTTATAACGCTGCTTCACACGAGTTAGCACCCTTTGCAAAATTGCTCGTTTCTCTTTTAAAGAATGCACATCGTAAATCATACACTCGAATGAGAGTGAAGCGATAATCATCGCTTCACTTCTTCCATAATGTACGCTTCAATGATGTCCCCTTCTTTAAGATCATTATATCTCTCAATTGTAATACCACACTCATAGTTTTGTGCAACTTCTTTTACGTCGTCTTTGAAACGTTTTAACGTATCAAGTTGTCCTTCGAAGACTACTACGCCATCACGGATAATACGAACGCCACTATCACGTGTAATTTTACCGTCGATTACGTAACAACCTGCGATTGTTCCAACTTTTGTTACTTTGAACGTTTGACGTACTTCCGCTTGACCGATTACTTTTTCTTCGAATTCTGGATCCAGCATACCTTGCATTGCTGATTCGATTTCTTCGATTACTTTATAGATAATACGGTGTAAACGAACATCAACGTTCTCTAATTCAGCTGTACGCTTCGCATTCACATCAGGGCGTACGTTAAATCCAATTATAATTGCATTAGATGCAGAAGCTAAAATAACATCAGATTCTGTAATCGCACCTACGCCTGTATGGATAATTTTCACTTTTACGCCTTCAACATCAATTTTACGAAGTGATGCTGCCATTGCTTCAACAGAACCTTGTACGTCTGCTTTCACAATTAAGTTAATTTCTTTTACATCGCCCTCTTGGATTTGTTGGAATAAATCTTCAAGGCTTAATTTAGATTTCTCACCACGTTGAGCAAGTAACGCTTCTTGTGCACGTGATTCACCGATTTGACGAGCTTTCTTCTCATCAGCGAATGCCATGAAACGATCTCCCGCTTGTGGTACTTCATTTAAACCTGTAATTTCAACAGGAGTTGATGGACCAGCAACTTTTACACGACGACCAATATCACTTACCATCGCACGAACACGACCGAATGATGTTCCAACAACAATTGGATCTCCAACTCGAAGTGTACCGTTTTGAACAAGTAATGTCGCGATAGTTCCTTTACCTTTATCAAGCTGCGCTTCAATTACAGTACCAGCTGCATAGCGATTTGGATTTGCTTTATATTCTTCTACTTCACTCACAAGAAGAATCATTTCTAGCAAGTTGTCAATTCCCTCGCCTTGAATTGCAGAAATTGGTACGAAAATTGTGTCTCCGCCCCAAGCTTCTGGAACTAATTCATATTCTGTTAATTCTTGCATTACACGATCAGGATTTGCCGCTGGTTTATCCATTTTATTCACAGCAACAATAATTGGTACTCCAGCTGCTTTCGCATGGCTAATTGCTTCAACTGTTTGTGGCATAACACCGTCATCAGCTGCAACAACAAGAATTGTAATATCTGTTACTTGTGCACCACGAGCACGCATTGTTGTAAATGCCGCGTGACCTGGTGTATCTAAGAACGTAATTTTCTTATCATTTACATCAACTTGGTATGCACCGATATGCTGAGTAATTCCACCAGCTTCGCCAGCAGTTACTTTTGAATTACGGATAGAGTCAAGCAATGTTGTTTTACCATGGTCAACGTGTCCCATAATTGTAACAACAGCTGGACGTTCTTGTAAGTTTTCTTCATCATCTTGCTCATCGATGAATGTTTCAAATTCAGTTTCACTTACAACTACTTCTTCTTCTACTTCAATACCGTAATCAGTAGCAATTAACTCAATTGTATCTTTATCTAAGTCTTGGTTAATTGTCGCCATAATTCCTAGCATGAAGAGCTTTTTAATAATTTCAGATGGCTCTTTGCTTAACTTCTTAGCAAGGTCACCTACTGTAAGGCTTCCAGAGAAAGTGATTTTATCTGGTGTTTCTACTATTTGTGTTTGTTGTCTTCCAGCAAAGTTATCTTGACGTTTGTCTTCATTTCCTTTGCCTTTTTTCTTCTTCTTATTATTACTGTTCTTTTTACTGCGAACAACTTTCTCTTCTACTTCAAACTCATCTGCAACAGAAGGTTTTTCTGCTCCAGTGTTATATTGATTATCTAATTTGTTTACTACTTCATCTTCTAACATTGTCATATGATTCGAAACCTCGATATTCATCTCTTTTAGTTTTGTCATAAGATCTTTACTTGAGATATTATTTTTTTTTGCATATTCATGTACTCGAATTTTACTCATACCTTCACCCCCGGTAATTTGTATCGAGCATGCTACGTAGCTTTTTCGCAAAGCCTTCATCTAACACAGCTACAACGACTCGCTCGTCTCTCCCAATCGCATGCCCTAATTGTTGTCGATTTTCGACTTTTCTCATTGGTATGTTGTAGTACGTGGTTTTATCAATGATACGTTTTGTAGTGTTCGCTGACGCATCTTCAGAAAGCAATACTAGCTTTGCTTTGCCACTTCGTACTTCTTTTAAAACGAGTTCTTCACCCGAAATAATTTTTCGAGCGCGGTTTGCTAGTCCTAAAAACGATTTCCAATCGGACACTTACTTCGACTCCTTCTCAACAAGCTCAAGAAGCTCTTCGTACAGAGAACTGTCGATTTTCGCTTTTAGATGATGTTCCAAAATATTTTTCTTTTGGGCTTGAATAATGCATTCTTTATCTTTTGACAAATATGCACCTCGTCCTGATTTTTTTCCTGATAAATCAATAGACACTTCGCCCTCTTTGGAACGAACAATGCGAACGAGCTCTCGTTTTGATTTCATCTCTTGCGTTGCAATACATTTTCGTAACGGAACTTTTCGATTGCTCATACTCATCACCTCTATTCGATTTCGTCTTCAACTGAATCGAATCCGAATGCGATTACGCTATCTTCTTCTGTTACAATACCAAGTTGTTTCGCATCAGACTCACTTTTAATATCAATTTTCCAGCCTGTTAATTTAGCTGCAAGACGTGCATTTTGTCCACGCTTACCAATTGCTAATGAAAGCTGGTGGTCTGGAACAACAACAGTTGTTGCTTTTTCTTCTTCATCTACAAGTACTTTAACAACTTGTGATGGACTTAAAGCATTTGCAACATATTCAACTGGATCATTTGACCAGCGAACGATGTCAATTTTTTCACCTTTTAGTTCATCTACAATGCGTTGTACACGTTGTCCTTTCGGTCCTACACAAGAACCTACTGGATCAACATCGATATTCTCTGCATACACAGAAATTTTCGAACGATCGCCTGCTTCACGCGCTACAGAGCGAATTTCTACAGTTCCATCATAAATTTCTGGAACTTCCATTTCGAATAAACGTTTTAAAAGACCAGGATGTGTACGTGATACGTAAATTTGTGGTCCTTTCGTTGTTTTTTCTACTTTTGTAATAAATACGCGAATACGATCATGTGGTTTATATTGCTCATTTGGCATTTGCTCACTTACAGGTAATAAAGCTTCTACTTTCCCTAAGCTTACATAGATGAAACGAGCATCTTGGCGCTGTACAATACCAACCATAATGTCTTCTTCACGATCACTAAATTCTGAATAAATAACACCACGTTCCGCCTCACGAACTCGTTGTGTTACAACTTGTTTTGCAGTTTGTGCTGCAATACGACCAAAATCTTTTGGCGTTACTTCAATTTCTAGTACGTCGCCATCTTGGTAGTTTGGATTAATTTGTCTTGCCTCTTCTACAGAGATTTCAAGACGTGGATCAAACACATTATCAACAACGTCTTTACGTGCTAAAACTTGAATTGTTCCCACTTCTGGGTTAAAGCTCACACGAACGTTTTGTGCTTGGTTAAAATTGCGTTTATAAGCAGAGATTAATGCTGCTTCAATTGCATCAATAATAATATCTTTGCTAATACCTTTTTCTGACTCTAAAACGAGCAAAGCATCTAACAACTCAGTGCTCATGAAGATCCCCCTTCTTACTAAAACGTAACAGCAAGTCGCGCATTGGCAACTTTATCCATTGGAATTTGGATTTCTTTTTTACGTGTTTTAATTGTTAATAGTAGTGTAATTGTAGTACCGTCGTAGGAAAGTAGCTTTCCTTCAAACATTTTTTCACCATCAATCGGCTCATATGTTTTAATTGCCACTTGTTTCCCTACCGCTTGCTGGAAGTCTTTCTCTTTCTTTAATGGGCGTTCCGCTCCAGGAGATGATACATCCAAAAAGTAAAGATGAGGAATTGGGTCCTCTTTATCTAAAGCTTCGCTTAAACGTTCACTTACCGCACCGCATTCTTCAATGTCGACTCCCTTTTCAGAATCGATGAATACGCGTAAGAACCAGTCTTGTCCTTCTTGCACATACTCTACATCTACAAGTTCAAGATTTAACTCCTCAACGATCGGCTGCGCAAATGCTTCTACAACTTCTGTGACTTTCTTATCCATAAACAGCCTCCTTCCTGCCGTCATGTACCATTTACAAGAAAAGATCCCGTTCATTCAGACGGTCTATCTTCTTCTTTCTCGTTAGCTAACAAAAGCCCCTGCCGTTAAGCAGGGAATATCTGTCTTAGTATTACCAAATTTAAGAAGTAAAACTTGTAACAAAATATGTATATACGACAGAAATATCTTTACTATCCACATAGATAAAATGTAGATAGTAACACGAAAGAGTGGGTTTCCCCACTCTCTTTTTCACAAAATATACATGACATGGTTATCTCGGTTTATAGTATACCATAGCAAATATTGATTTGCAAAGACTTTTCCTTCCTGTTAGAACAGTGATAATTGGTTTTGATCCGGTAAATCTCCTAGACAACCTTGACTATCTAAATACTCAATAATTGTTTTTGAAACCTTACTGCGCTGCTGTAAGTCTTCTTTTGATAGGAAGTCTCCATTTTTACGTGCTTCTACAATACTTAAAGCTGCGTTTGTACCAAGACCAGGTACTGCATTAAATGGAGGAATTAATGAGTCTCCATCAATAATAAATTCTGTTGCATGCGAGCGGTATAAATCAACCTTTTGGAATGAGTATCCACGCTCACACATTTCAAGTGTCATTTCTAGTACAGTTAATAAACTCTTCTCTTTCGGCGCTGCATCCAATCCTTTTTGAGCAATTTCGTCAATTTTTACGCGTATGGATGCTGAACCTTTCGCCATCGCTTCTACATCAAAATCATCTGCACGAACTGTAAAATATGCCGCATAGAATAAAAGTGCAAAATGCACTTTAAAGTACGCGATACGTACAGCCATAAGTACGTAAGCAGCCGCATGGGCTTTAGGGAACATGTATTTAATCTTCTTACATGAATCAATATACCAACCTGGTACATTATTATTTTTCATGTCCTCTTCCCATTCTTCCGGTACACCTTTACCTTTACGAACTGACTCCATGATTTTGAAGGCTAATGATGGATCTAAACCTTGATAAATTAAATATACCATGATGTCATCACGACAACCAATAACCTCACTCAGTGTACATGTACCATTATAAATTAACTCGTTTGCATTACCGAGCCATACGTCAGTACCATGTGATAGTCCAGAGATTTGGACTAACTCTGAGAATGTCGTTGGTTTTGTCTCTTCTAACATTTGTCTTACGAATTTCGTACCAAACTCTGGTATACCAAGTGTACCTGTTTTACAGTTGATTTGTTCTTCCGTTACCCCTAACGATTCTGGACCAGAGAAAATTTTCATCACTTCTGGATCATCCGTTGGTATTGTTTTTGGATCAATACCACTTAAATCTTGTAACATACGAATAACGGTCGGATCGTCGTGTCCAAGTATATCAAGTTTTAATAAATTATCATGAATCGAGTGGAAATCAAAGTGCGTTGTTCTCCACTCAGCCCCTATTGAATCCGCCGGAAACTGTATTGGTGAGAAATCAAATATGTCCATGTAATCTGGTACTACAATAATACCGCCTGGATGCTGTCCCGTTGTACGTTTTACCCCTGTACAACCTGCAACTAACCGATCTATCTCTGCATTTCGAATCGTTAAATTATGATCATTCGCATATCCTTTTACATACCCATAAGCGGTTTTTTCCGCAACTGTACCTATCGTTCCCGCACGGTATACATAATCTTCACCGAACAGTATTTTCGTATAGTTATGGGCACGTGGTTGATATTCCCCGGAGAAGTTCAAATCGATATCGGGCACCTTATCTCCTTTAAATCCAAGGAACGTTTCAAACGGAATATCATGTCCATCTTTTACGTATGACACATTACACGTTGGACATTCTTTATCTGGTAAATCAAAACCAGAACCTACAGAACCGTCATTAAAGAATTCTGATTGCTTACACTTTGGACATACGTAATGCGGTGGTAATGGGTTTACTTCTGTAATTTCCATCATTGTTGCAACAAATGATGACCCTACCGATCCACGCGAACCTACTAGATATCCGTCTACTAACGATTTTTTCACAAGCTTATGTGAAATTAAATAAATAACGGCGAATCCATGTCCAATAATACTTTTCAATTCTTTTTCTAAACGAGCCTCTACAATTTCTGGTAGCTCTTCCCCATAAATGCTGCGTGCCATTTTATAACTCATATCACGCGTTTCATCATCGGCACCCTCAATTTTCGGTGTGTATAGATCATCTTTTACTGGATGAACATCACCAATTAATGACGCAACCTTTTGTGTATTCGTTACTACAATTTCTTTCGCTTTGTCTTCACCTAAAAATGAAAAACACTCTAACATCTCATCTGTTGTACGGAAATGTACGGGTGGTAATGAATGGCGATTTAAAGGATTTGCTCCGCCCTGCGAACTTACTAAAATTTTACGATACATTGCATCCTCTGGATCTAAATAATGCACGTTCCCTGTAGCAACAACTGGTTTTTCTAACGTCTCACCTAGTTTTACTAAATTAGAAATAATTGTTTTTAATTGCCCTTCATCTCTAACGAGTTCACGTTCTACTAAATGACGTAACACCTCTGGAGGCATAACCTCAATATAGTCATAAAACTGTGCAATTTCTTCTACTTCTTCAGGTGCTTTTTGCATCATCGCTTCAAACACTTCACCTTTATCACAAGCCGTTCCTACTATAATGCCTTCACGATATTTTTTTAATAGAGATCTTGGCACTCGTGGTACACGATAAAAGTAATTCAGATGAGAATATGAAACAAGTTTATATAAATTTTTTAATCCAACGTCTGATGTGGCAAGTAATGTCATATGACTTGGACGCCCACGTTTATATGCATCCCCTTGCCCCATACTATCGTTTAGTTGATCGTGATATTCAAATCCCTTTTCAATCACATCTTTTAACATTTTCACAAGTAAATATCCCGTTGCTTCTGTATCATAAATCGCACGGTGATGTTGCGTTAATTCAATATCAAGCTTTTTACACATTGTATTTAATCGATGATTTTTCATTTCTGGGAATAAAAACCGTGCAAGTTCTAACGTATCGATAACTGGGTTTTTCGTTTTTTCTAGCCCAGCCTTTTTAAAACCTACGTTAATAAATCCCATATCAAAGCTTGCGTTATGGGCAACAAGTGTATGGTCACCCATCCATTCCTCAAACTTTTTGAACACTTCGTCCACTTCTGGAGCATCAGTTAACATATCATCTGTAATACCTGTTAATTCAATAATTGTTGCAGATAATGGTTGATGTGGATTTGCGAAAGATTCAAAGCGATCAATGATTTCGCCGCCTTTTATCTTTACGGCAGCTAACTCAATGACTGTGTCATACACAGCTGATAAACCTGTCGTCTCAACGTCGAAAACAACATACGTTTCCTCTGCAAGTAAACGATGCGCTTCGTTATATGCAATCGGTACACCATCATTAACTAAATTCGCTTCTACACCATATATAACTTTAACCCCAGCCTTTTTACCCGCAGAATATGCCTCTGGGAAAGACTGCGCAACAGCATGGTCTGTAACAGCAATTGCCTCATGTCCCCATTTACCTGCTTGGGCAACAAGTCTAGAAACAGGAGTAACAGCGTCCATTTGGCTCATCGGTGTGTGAAGATGCAGCTCTACACGTTTTTCACCTTCTGGCGCTTTATCTTTACGAGACGGTCCTGCTATTTCATTTATATCATTTGCAATCATTACTAAATCTCGAACGAATGTATCATTTTGAACAGAACCACGCGCTTTCACCCACATTCCTTTTTTCAAGGATTGCAGCATTGGAATATCTTCTTTGTCACGCGAGAACATTTTGATCATAATTGAATCCGTATAGTCTGTTATTTTTAAAGTTAATAACGTACGGCCACTACGAAGCTCTTTCGTTTCTACATGGAAGACATACCCTTGAACTGTTTTTCTTCTTTCTTCATCTTGAATTTCTCGCATCGGTGTAATCTCTTCATCCGGCTTAATAAGATATCCGAGTACAACCGGCCCTTCATGCACAACGCTGCTTTCTTCAGCTTGCTTCTTCGCCATTTCTTCCATAGCTTGTATAACACGTTCACGATCTTCTTGCTGCGTTTGCTCGCGAAACTTTTGCATTTCTTCTGTATTTTGCTGTATATGTGTGTCTAACTGAAAACGTGGGAATCCAAAAGTTTCGTATTGATCCCCTACTGGTTTCGCTACGTTTTTCTTTAAAGCAGTAGATTCCAGCTCATTATTCACATTTATTAGCAACTTCACTCCATTCACCTGCGGAAGCTGCTTCTTTAAGTAAGCAAACATAGGTGAAAATGTAATTCGTTCCGTACAAAGCGGCCAATACGCCCTCACTTCTTCTTCTGTAAATTGTTTATTCTCTGTTTCTAATGCAAATGTTGTTCTTGCAATATGAGAAAATGATTGCTTAAGCTTTGTTTCTAGCAATTCATATAATTCTGTAGGCAAAATACGTGGCACTTGTAAATCAAAATGCCAACTTTTATTCGCTTTATCAATAACGAGCCTTTCAATACCACCACCTTGTAAATATTGATTTATAAGGTCGTCTGGTATTTGCAACTGCTGGAGCAAAATTTGAAATCGCTCTTGTTGTTCATTTGTTAATGACATATGCACTCTCCTTCCATTTGCTATTATAAATTGAATCGTACTACAAAGAAAGATTTCTCCCTTCTTCTTTTACGAAATACGTTTACAAAGAAAGAGAAGGTACCTCATAACGAGGTACCTCTTCTTATTTTAAAATATTAGCAATATATGTTTGAAGTTCTTCTACTTTCACTTCTTCAGACTCGCCTGTAGCACGTACTTTCACTTCTACAATACCTTCATCCGCTTTTTTACCAACTGTAACACGAACTGGAAGGCCGAATAAATCTGCATCTGCAAATTTAACACCTGCACGTTCTGCACGATCATCTAGTAATACTTCGTATCCTTGCTCTTGCAATGAGTTGTAGATGTTTTCACCCAATTCACGTTGTGCATCAGATTTCATATTTACTGGAATTACATGCACATGGAACGGTGCAACAGCCTTTGGCCAAACTAAACCGTTCTCATCATTAAACTGTTCTGCAATTGCTGCCACTGTACGAGATACACCGATACCGTAACAACCCATAATAAGTGGTTTTGTTTTTCCGTTTTCATCTAGGAACGTTGCGTTCATTGCTTCACTATAACGAGTTCCTAATTTGAATACGTGACCTACTTCAATTCCGCGCGCGAAAAGAATTGTTCCATTTCCATCTGGAGATTGGTCTCCTTCTTGAATGAAGCGTAAATCTGTATATTGACTCACTTTAAAGTCACGTTCTGGATTTACATTTACATAATGGAATCCTTCTTCGTTCGCTCCCGAACATCCGTTAACAATTGATGCTACAGCATGGTCAGCGATAATTTCGATATCACCTGTAACACCAATCGGTCCTAAAGAACCAACTTCACAGTTTAATAATTCTTTCACTTCTTCATGAGAAGCAAGCTCAACAACTGAAGCGCCGTATACATTTTTCACTTTTACATCGTTTACTTCATGATCACCACGAACAAGTACAACTACTAATTTCTCATCTACTTTAAATACCATAGACTTAATGCACTTGTCAGCTTCAATGTTTAAGAATGCAGATACTTCTTCAATTGCTTTTTGATCTGGTGTTGCTACCTTTTCAAGTGCCTTTTCTGCTTCATCACTCTTCGTATACGTAGCTACCACAGGAGCCATTTCGATGTTTGCTGCATAATTAGATGTATCAGAGTATGCAATTGTATCTTCACCAACTTCAGATAATACCATAAACTCATGCGTATCTTTTCCGCCCATTGCTCCAGAGTCAGCAATAACTGCACGGAAGTTCAAGCCACAACGAGCAAAAATGTTAGAGTATGCTTTGTATAAACGATCATACACTTCATCTAAGCTCTCTTGCGTAGCATGGAAAGAGTATGCATCTTTCATTAGAAACTCTCTTCCACGTAATAGACCGAAACGAGGTCTTTGTTCGTCACGGAACTTTGTTTGAATTTGGTATAATGTTAACGGTAATTTTTTATATGATTTCACTTCATCACGTACAAGATCAGTAATTACTTCTTCGTGTGTAGCTCCTAATGCAAATTCACGAGCGTTACGATCTTTCATACGCATTAATTCAGATCCGTAAGAATACCAACGCCCTGACTCTTGCCATAATTCCGCAGCTTGCATAGCTGGCATTAATAATTCTACAGCTCCTGCACGCTCCATTTCTTCACGAACAATACGTTCTACTTTGTGTAATACTTTTAAACCAAATGGTAGAAAACTATAAATACCAGAAGCATTTTGACGCATAAACCCTGCGCGAAGTAATAATTGATGACTTTTAATTTCAGCATCAGCTGGAACTTCACGTAATGTAGGACTGAATACCATACTTTGTTTCATTTATTCGCACCTCTTCATTTTACTCTTACACGCAACAAAACCCCTCACCTCGAGTTAGGTGAGGGATTTTATTGTACGAGCTCTATTTCATTATAAACTTCTTCTTATTTTACAAGAAAAACTTACGGATGTCATTCCATGTTACAACTAACATAAGCAACATTAATAATGCAAATCCAATAAAGTGAACCATTCCTTCTTTTTGACGATCAATCGGTTTCCCTCTTAATGCCTCAATTAAGAAGAAGAACAAACGTCCACCGTCTAAAGCTGGAACTGGTAATAAATTAAATAAACCAAGGTTAATACTTAAAACTGCCGCTAAACTTAGTACACGCGTAAATCCATAATCTACAACTTGATCTGTTAAATTATAAATTCCTACTGGACCTGATAACTCATTAATAGAAAATTGACCAGTTACTAATTTCACAAGAGAATCAAAAATTAGTTTCGTCCATTCGTACGTTTGTTCAAACCCTGATTTAATAGAACCCATCACTGTTTTCTCTACAGGAGAGTAAACACCAATTCTACCAACTTCTTCTTTTCCTTCTTTATCAACCGTTGGTGTTACTTTTACATTAAACTGTTCATTATCACGCTTTACCTGTAACGTAATTTCTTTATTCGGGTTTTCACGTACAATTGTTACAACATCTTTCCATGTACTAGTGTTCTTCCCATCAATCGCTTGAATTGTATCATTTTCTTTTAATCCAGCTTGCTGTGCTGCACTATTCTCCATTACTTTTCCGACCATTGGCTTGTCAACAGGAACACCTTGTACAAATCCTAAAATCACAAAAATAACAAATGCTAAAATGAAGTTCATCGCAGGACCCGCAAAAATTGTTAAAGCACGTTGACCCAATTTCTTGGAGCCAAACTGCCTATTATACGGAGCAATTTGAATTTCTTCACCAGCAGTAATGATACGAGCTTTTTCATTCACTCGGAATGTTTGCAGCTCTTCCTCGTACTCTTCATATCCCGAAATTGTAAGATTATGTTCCAAATCAGCTTGTTCGACTTCAATGACGCGAACATTTGGATATTTTTCATGTCCGTCAAAAACTAATTTCACAACTTCTTCTTTTTCATTTATTACAAGTCCAACCTTTTTCCCAGGCTTTAACTCCACAGTGTCCGCATCCTCGCCAGCCATTCTTACATAGCCACCAAGGGGTAGTAAGCGAATCGTATACACCGTTTCATTCTTTTCAAATGAGAATATTTTCGGACCAAAACCAATCGCAAACTCGCGGCATAAAATACCCGCTCTTTTTGCGAAATATAGATGCCCTAGCTCATGGAAAAATACGAGTGCACCGAAAATTAATATAAAGGCAATCGCTGTATTCAATTCCATAACCACCTTTGCTAAATTTGTTCCATCACAAACCGTCTTGTGGCTGCATCAATTTCCTGAATTTCCTCTAAGCTCGGACGTGCAATGACATTGTGATGGTGCATTGCTTTTTCAATGAGGTCTTCCACTGTTAAGAAACCAATTCTCTTTTGTAAAAAGGCTTCAACAGCTATTTCATTTGCCGCGTTCATTACAGCTGGCATGCTTCCACCTGTCTTCCCAGCTTCATACGCAAAACGTAGGCAACGGAAACGTTCTTGATTCATTTTCTCAAAATGCAATGTTCCCATTTCCCATAGATTTAACTGTTTTGTGTCTGAAAGAGGTAATCTATCAGGATATGTAAGCGCGTATTGAATTGGTACTCGCATATCAGGTGAGCCAAGCTGCGCCATTACACTACGATCTTCAAATTCAACCATAGAATGAATAATACTCTCTTTATGTAGAACAACATCGATTTGCTCATAAGGGATACCAAAAAGCCAGTGTGCTTCAATTACTTCTAGTCCCTTATTCATCATTGTAGCAGAATCAATTGTAATTTTCGAACCCATTGACCAGTTTGGATGACGAAGTGCATCTTCTACGGTCACATGATGCAATTCATCTCTCGTTTTATCACGAAAACTTCCGCCTGAAGCCGTTATAATTAGTCGAGAGATTCTTTTTTCATTTTCCCCATTCAAGCATTGAAAAATAGCTGAATGTTCACTATCAACTGGAAGTAACGATACATTATGTTTTCGTGCTGCTTCCATTACAAGATGCCCTGCAGTTACTAACGTTTCTTTGTTTGCAATTCCAATTGTTTTTTTCGCCTCAATTGCACGGAGTGTCGGCAATAAACCTACGCTACCTACAACCGCATTTACTACAACTTCTGTATCTGGGTGTAATGCTACTTCTAATAAGCCTTCACTACCATATACGACCTTTGTATTACCAGAAACAGCTTGTAATTTTAAAACATCTTCCTCTCTTTGCACAGAGACAATTTGCGGAGAAAATTCTTGAATTACCTTTACTGCGTAGTCAACATTTTTCCCTACAGAAAAAGCAACGAGACGGAATTGGTCTGGGTGCGAGCGTAACACATCTAATGTTTGTGTACCGATTGATCCGCTTGCACCTAATAAACTAATGTTTTTCATGACTCCAACCCCTCGTTCATTTATTAATTATATTGTAATAAGAAGTATAGAATTGGTAACACAAATAACCAACTATCTGTTCGATCTAATATACCACCATGTCCAGGTAAAATTGTACCTGAATCCTTTACACCATAATGGCGTTTAAATGCAGATTGCACTAAATCACCAATTTGTCCAAAAATAGAAATGATAATCGTCAGAACGATTAAAATTCCTACATTCGCTTCAACCGGGAAGAACATATTGTAAACAAGTGCAACAACAATTCCACAAACAATACCGCCTAATGAACCTTCAATCGTTTTATTCGGACTAATTTCTGGCCACAATTTTCTTTTTCCAAATGCTTTTCCTATAAAATATGCCCCTGAATCAGTTGCCCATATGACAAATAATGCACAGAACACATATTTAATTCCTAATATTCTCGTTTCATTTAAATATAAGAATCCCATTCCAACATATGTCGTTGCCATAAGTAAAAATGAAGCATTGTCAAAAGTAAATGTATTCTTAGAAAGGACTGTATATGATAAAAGTAATAAAACAATCACAAATGTAATTTCTAATTTACCTAATCCAATCCATGTAAACAGCTCTGATGCACTACTCGGAACTAATATAATCCATAATAATACTGCAGCTAAAACTGTTGGTACCGAAATAAGCGTAAGCTTGTTCATACGAATTAATTCATATAAACCTATAGAAGCAAGTGCATACACTAAAACTGTAAAAGGCACGCCACCGTATATTACGATGGGAATGAATAGCGCGGCAGCAATCACTCCAGTAATAATTCTCTGTTTCACTACCAAACCCTCTCTTTCTACACGCCTCCGAATCTGCGCCCTCTATGCTGAAAGTCTGTAATCGCATTTAGCAAATGTTCCTCGGTAAAATCTGGCCAATACACATCTGTAAACCAAAATTCCGAATAAGCAATTTGCCATAACATGAAATTACTAATACGTAGCTCTCCGCTTGTACGGATTAACAACTCTGGATCAGGTAAAGAACTCGTCATTAAGTACGAAGAAATCATTTCTTCACTTACTTCTTCAGCACGAATTTTCCCTTCCTCACTATCTTTCATCATATGTTGCACAGCAGAAACGATTTCATCTCGACTTCCATAGTTTAACGCGAAATTAAGAATTAATCCCGTATTCTCTTTCGTATCTTCCATGGCCTTTTCCATCGCTCTGCGCGTATGCGTAGGAAGACGATCTTTTTGCCCTATTACTCGGACTTGTACGTTTTCTTCAATCAATTCTGGTAAAAATGTACCTAGAAATTCTTCTGGAAGCTTCATCAAATAATCTACTTCCTTTTTCGGTCTTTTCCAGTTCTCAGTCGAAAAAGCATAAAGAGTTAATACTTTCACACCAAGCTTACTTGCAAATTTTGTTATTTTCTTTACAACTTGCATGCCTTCATGATGTCCAGCAATGCGAGGCATCGCTCTTCTCTTTGCCCATCTTCCATTGCCATCCATAATAATAGCAATATGTTCTGGGATATATCCTTTTTTCACTTCTTCAACGAGATGATCAAACGATGCGTCCTTTTTACTTTTAAAAAAAGGAAAGTTTTTAAACATCATTCATACCCTCCAGCAAGCAGACGTATGCCTAAAAGTGTAAAAAGACCCCCTTAAGAAGAGGGTCATATTTGCGAAGTTATCGCTATTACACTTCCATGATTTCTTTTTCTTTGTTTTTTGCGATTTCGTCAACTTTTGCAATATATTTATCTGTTTCTTTTTGGATATCTTCAGTATATCCTCTTAAATCGTCTTCTGTAATATCGCCAGCTTTTTCAAGCTTCTTAAGATCATCATTACCGTCACGACGTACGTTACGAACAGCAACTTTTGCTTCTTCAGCATATTTTTTCACAACTTTTACAAGATCACGACGACGCTCTTCTGTTAATGCAGGGAATGCAATACGAATTACAGTTCCATCATTAGAAGGATTTAAGCCTAAATCTGCTTTTAAGATTGCTTTTTCAATATCACCGATAGAAGTTTTATCATAAGGTTGAATTACAAGTAAACGTGCTTCTGGAACTGTAATGTTCGCTAATTGCACAACAGGTGTTGGTGCACCATAGTAATCAACTTGTACCTTATCTAATACAGACGAGCTTGCACGACCTGCGCGAACTGTTGCTAATTCACGAGAGTAAGCAGCAACTGCTTTTTCCATTTTTTCATTTGAAGACTTCAATACTTGTTGTCCCATATTTATTTCCCCCTTACAACTGTTCCAATATTTTCGCCTAAAACGGCACGTTTAATGTTACCTTTTTCCATAACCGAGAATACAATTAATGGAATATCATTGTCCATACATAAAGAAGAAGCTGTTGAATCCATTACACCTAAACCTTCTTTTAATACATCTAAGTAAGTAAGTGTTTCGTATTTCGTAGCTGTTGGGTCAAGAGATGGATCTGCATTATATACGCCATCTACGTTGTTTTTCGCCATTAAGATAACATCAGCTTCGATTTCCGCTGCACGTAATGCTGCCGTCGTATCTGTAGAGAAGTAAGGGTTACCTGTACCTGCTGCAAAGATAACAACACGTTTCTTCTCTAAGTGACGAATTGCTTTACGACGAATGTAAGGCTCTGCTACTTGACGCATTTCGATTGAAGTTTGAACACGAGTTTGAATTCCAATGTTCTCTAAGCTATCTTGAAGAGCTAATGAGTTCATAACTGTTGCTAACATACCCATGTAATCTGCTCCAGCACGATCCATTCCCATTTCACTTCCGATTTTTCCACGCCAAATGTTTCCGCCACCAACAACAACAGCAACTTCTACATCAAGTTCTGCAATTTCTTTCACTTGTTCCGCAACTGATTTTATAACAGATGGGTTAATTCCAAATCCTTGTTCGCCAGCTAACGCTTCTCCGCTTAGCTTTAATACGACACGATTATATTTCGGTTTACTCATAATGAACCTCCAATTGCTTACATCTTTATTTTAAAAAAGGGAACACAATGTGTTCCCTAATCTTTATTAGTTGCTACCTTTTACTTGGTTCATTACTTCTTCAGCAAAGTTGTCTTCGCGTTTTTCGATACCTTCACCAACAGCGTAGCGAACGAATCCTTTTAATGTTCCGCCTTTAGACTCAACGAACTGACGAACTTTCATATCAGGGTTTTTAACGAATGCTTGGTCAAGTAAGCAAATCTCTTCGAAGAATTTGCCTAGACGGCCTTCAACCATTTTTGCAACGATTTTTTCAGGCTTGCCTTCGTTTAAAGCTTGTTGTGTTAATACTTGACGCTCATGCTCAACTTCTTCAGCAGTTACAGCATCGCGGTCGATGTATTTTGGGTTAACTGCTGCGATGTGCATTGCTACATCTTTAGCAGCAGCTTCGTCAGTAGAACCTTCAAGAACTGTTAATACACCAATACGTCCACCCATGTGTAGGTAAGCGCCGAATGCATCAGCATCAGTTTTTGATACGATTTCGAAACGACGAAGTGTAAGTTTTTCACCAATTTTAGCGATTGCTTCGTTGATGTGCTCTTCTACTGTTTTGCCGCCTTCGATTGTTTGAGCCATAGCTTCTTCAATGTTAGCTGGTTTGTTAGCTAATAAGTGAGCAGCTAATTCTTTAATTAACGCTTGGAAACCTTCGTTTTTCGCAACGAAATCAGTCTCAGAGTTTAATTCTAAGATTAAACCTTCGTTACCGTTTGTTTCGATGAAAGTTAAACCTTCAGCAGCGATGCGGTCTGCTTTTTTAGCAGCTTTTGCAATACCTTTTTCACGTAAGAAGTCAATTGCTTTCTCCATGTCGCCATTAGTTTCAGTTAAAGCTTTTTTGCAGTCCATCATACCTGCGCCTGTTTTTTCACGAAGTTCTTTTACCATTTGTGCAGTGATTGCCATATTTTTCATCCTCCTAAAATATGTATTTATACCTTTTTAAAAAGGTGTTTATACCTTAAAAAAGGTGATAAAAGGCCGAACCCCTTATCACCTTTCCAAATTTGTTACGCAGTAACAGTTTCTTCACCTTGTTTTGCTTCAAGGATCGCGTCTGCCATTTTAGATGTAAGAAGTTTTACAGCACGAATTGCATCATCGTTTGCTGGGATAACGTGATCGATTTCGTCTGGATCACAGTTTGTATCAACGATACCGATGATTGGAATGTGTAATTTGCGTGCTTCAGCAACTGCAATACGCTCTTTACGAGGGTCTACTACGAATAATGCACTTGGAAGACCTTTCATATCTTTAATACCGCCTAAGAATTTCTCAAGACGCTCTAACTCTTTTTTAAGTTGAACAACTTCTTTCTTAGGAAGTACTTCGAAAGTACCATCTTCTTGCATTCTTTCGATGTCTTTAAGGCGCTTGATACGCTTTTGGATTGTTTGGAAGTTTGTTAAAGTTCCACCTAACCAACGTTGGTTAACGAAGTACATACCAGCACGAGTTGCTTCTTCTTTAATAGCTTCTTGTGCTTGTTTTTTAGTACCTACGAATAAAATGTCTCCACCTTCAGCAGCGATGTCGCGCATCGTTCTGTAAGCTTCCTCAACTTTTTTCACAGTTTTTTGTAAGTCGATGATGTAGATACCGTTACGCTCTGTGAAAATGTAACGCTTCATTTTTGGGTTCCAACGACGAGTTTGATGTCCGAAATGAACACCAGCTTCAAGCAATTGCTTCATAGAAATTACTGACATAATTTAGTTCCTCCTAAATGGTTTTTGATATCCTCCGTTTACTTCATCTCTAAGCGAAACTACAAACGTAGCACCAACACTTAAATCAGTAAACGTGTGTACTTTGTACTGACACCACTGCTTACTATATCATACTGAAATATTACAATCAAGTCGAAAATGCGAACAATGTAAAACTTTCTTTTTTTCACGCTCGAATTCTAGTATTCCCAACCTTCACTTCCTTTAAGCAAGAAGGTGAAGGCTAATTAATAGTTTTCTAATGAACGTTGTCATGACGCCTTACGTAAGCAAAATCATTCTCTTAAAAAAACAAAAAACTCTCCTCAACCGAGGAGAGTTTTTATATAAATTAGTTTGTTTTTAATTTAGCAAGTTCCTGTAGAAACTTGTCGTTTAGCACTTTAATGTATGTTCCTTTCATACCTAAAGAGCGAGACTCAATAACACCAGCACTTTCTAATTTACGTAGTGCATTTACGATTACAGAACGAGTAATCCCTACGCGATCAGCAATTTTACTTGCAACAAGTAAACCTTCTGTTCCATTTAATTCTTCGAAGATATGCTCGATTGCTTCTAACTCACTGTAAGATAATGAGCTAATCGCCATTTGAACAACAGCTTTACTACGTGCTTCCTCTTCGATTTCTTCTGCTTTTTCACGTAAGATTTCCATACCTACTACAGTTGAACTGTATTCAGCAAGGATTAAATCATCGTCTAAGAACTCTTGACCAAGACGAGCTAACACTAATGTGCCTAGACGCTCACCGCCACCAACGATTGGTACGATTGTAGTTAAACCTTGACCGAATAATTCTCTATTTTCTACTGGGAATGCTGTGTAAGCACTGTTTACATCTAAGTTAGAAGATGTTTCTGTAATGTTGAATAAGCTTTGTGTGTATTCTTCCGGGAATTGACGCTCTGCAAGCATTTGTTTCATACGCTCATTCTCAATTTGTTGGTGAATTGCATAACCTAGTAATTTACCACGACGGCTTACTACGAATACGTTCGCTTCGATTACTTCACACATTGTGTCAGACATTTCTCTAAAGTTTACAGGCTTTCCTGCTGCGCTCTGTAATAACGCATTTAATTTTCTCGTTTTTGCTAATAATTCCATTTCAAAAGTTCCTCCTACATATTACTCACATATTTTTTCATCACTTGGAAACTAGGGCGAGTCACCTGATGACACAATTACAAAATAAACTGGCTCACATCTTTATTTTTAGCAATCGTTGCTAATTTCTCCTCAACGTATTGAGGTGTTATCGTTATTTTCTCTAACGTAATTTCAGATGCTTCAAACGATAAATCTTCAAGGAGCTTCTCCATAATCGTATGAAGTCTTCTTGCTCCAATATTATCTGTATCCTGATTAACTTGATAAGCAATCTCAGCAATCTTACGAATAGCTTCGTCTGAAAATTCAATTTCTATACCTTCAGTCGCTAATAAAGCCATATATTGTTTAATTAACGCATTGTCAGGCTCGATTAATATTTTAACAAAATCATCTGTCGATAATTTTGTTAATTCTACTCGAATCGGAAATCTCCCTTGCAGTTCCGGAATTAAATCCGACGGTTTAGACATATGAAACGCTCCAGCTGCAACGAATAAAATATAATCCGTTTTTACTGATCCGTATTTTGTCGCGACATTTGACCCTTCTACAATCGGCAGAATGTCACGTTGCACACCTTCACGTGATACATCTACGCTATTCGACTGCTTACCAGCAATTTTGTCAATTTCATCGATAAAAATAATCCCGAGCTGTTCAGCACGATAAACAGCCTCTTGTGTAACTTCATCCATATCAATTAAGCGCTGTGCTTCCTCATTTGTCAAGAGTTTTCTTGCTTCTTTTACAGAAAGTTTACGTTTTTTTGTTTTTTTCGGCATAAAACTTCCTAATGCATCTTGGAAATTCATTCCCATTTGTTCCATACCAGTTCCTTGTAACATATCGAACATGGAAGACTGTTGCTCAGTCACTTCAATCGATACAATTTCATCTTCAAGAAGTCCTGCAGCAAGCTTTCTTTCCACGTCTTGACGTTTCTTTTCGATTTCAACATCTTCCTGTGTATCAGATGTTTGATTCGAATTTTGAGCACCGCCAAATAGCATTTCTAATGGGTTTTTAAATCCAGATTGTTTCTCCGGACTTGGCACTAAAATTTCAACAAGACGTTGGTTCGCTTGTTCTTCTGCTTTGTCTTGCACTTTAATTACCATTTCTTCTTTCACGATACGAACTGACGTTTCCACAAGGTCACGTACCATTGATTCTACATCTCTACCTACATATCCAACTTCTGTAAATTTCGTAGCTTCAACCTTAATAAAAGGTGCTCCAACGAGTTTCGCCATTCGTCGTGCTACCTCTGTTTTACCAACACCTGTCGGTCCAATCATTAAAATATTTTTAGGTGCAATTTCATCACGTAGATTTTCAGCTAATTTACTTCGACGATATCGATTTCTTAAAGCTACAGCAACCGCTTTCTTCGCATCTTTTTGACCGATAATGTATTGATCTAATTTTTCCACAATTTGACGCGGAGTAAAATGTAAATGCATATAAAATGCCTCCCTTACGATTCTACAATTCTTCCACAATTATATTGTGGTTCGTATAAACACAAATATCGCCAGCAATGTCTAAACTCGCTTTCGCAATTTCCTTCGCTGTTAAATGTTCACTTGCATATTGCTTTAAAGCACGACCTGCAGAAAGCGCATAATTCCCGCCAGATCCAATTGCTAAAATACCATCATCCGGTTCAATCACTTCTCCTGTACCTGAAACAAGAAGCATAGTTGTTTTATCCATGACAATGAGCATCGCTTCTAGCTGACGTAACATTTTGTCGCCACGCCATTGTTTTGCCATCTCAACTGCAGCACGCTGCAAATTGCCATTGTACTCTTCTAATTTCCCTTCAAACATTTCAAAAAGAGTAAATGCATCTGCAACTGAACCTGCAAAACCAGCTAAAACTTTCCCTTGGAAAAGTTTGCGAACTTTGCGAGCTGTATGCTTCATTACAACAGCATTTCCCATCGTCACCTGACCATCTCCAGCCATTGCACATTCTCCATTATGATGAACTGCAAATATCGTTGTAGCGTGGAAATTTCCCATAGAAAAAACTCCTTTATATGTTTTTATAGCTCTTAAAGCAATTTATGCCCGTGGGTGATGCTTCATGTAAACAGAACGCAATCTTTCTTTAGAGACATGCGTATAAATTTGTGTCGTAGACAAATTTTCATGACCTAATAGCTCCTGTACAGTACGTAAATCCGCTCCTTCATCCAACATATGTGTAGCAAATGTATGCCTTAACATATGGGGACTTATCCGCATTGTAAGCGAAGCCTTCTTAATGAGCTCGTTTAAAACATAACGTACACCCCGATCTGTTAACGGCGTACCCTTCGCATTTAAAAATACCATATGAGAATGTTCTTCAGTCTTTTGAATTAACTGTTTTCTCCCGTTCTCGATATAAGTAATTAAAGCATCTTGTGCATAGCTTCCGAACGGAATATATCTTTGTTTTTTCCCTTTTCCCATCACTAAAATTGTTCCTACCGCAAAGTCAATATCAGTAAGCTGTAGGTTAACGCATTCACTTACACGAATCCCAGTTGCATACATTAACTCTAACAAAGCTTGATTCCTTTGACCTAGTGGCGTCTCTGTATCAGAAACTTCAAATAATTCCTCTAACTCTTCAGCATATAAAAACTTTGGGATGGACAATTCTTTCTTGGGGAGTGACGCAAGTGCAAACGGATTATCTTTTTGATAACCTTCACGCATCAAAAAACGATATAAACTTCGTAAGCTTGATACTTTTCTTGCGACAGATTTACGGGCTAACTTTTCATCGTGCAACGTCGTCAAGTATAAACGAACATCCGCGTATGTAACATCTAAAAAAGAGGATATGCCTTCTCGCTCCATAAATTGCACAAAATGTTCTAAATCATTTTGATAACTTGCAATTGTATATTTTGAATAATTTCTTTCAATTTGTAAATATCCTACGAATAATTGTAACAATTTCTTCACATTCACATAACTCACCTCAATAAAGGCTACTAAATCGTATCACAACTCAGTAGCCTTTGCAAGAAATTTAACTAAATATTTACAAAATTTTGAATTGTTTCTAAAGCGCGTGTAGCATACGCTTCATTTCGCTCTTGTTTCCTTTTAATTTTCTTCTCTAACGGTGCAAATAGACCGAAGTTTGCATTCATTGGTTGGAAGTTTTTCGCATTAGTCGCTGTAATATAATTTGCCATACTTCCCATTGCCGTTACAGATGGTAGTACAACTGGCTCTTCACCTTTTACAAGTCGAGCAGCGTTAATACCTGCCAATAATCCTGATGCTGCTGATTCAACATATCCCTCTACTCCAGTCATTTGACCGGCGAAGAATAAATCATCGCGTTGTTTATATTGATATGTTGGACGAAGTAAGTTAGGCGAATTAATAAACGTATTACGATGCATTACACCATAACGTACAATTTCTGCGTTTTCTAGTCCTGGAATTAGCTGTAATACTTCTTTTTGTGGCCCCCACTTTAAATGTGTTTGGAAGCCTACAATATTGTATAACGTTCCTGCTGCATCATCTTGACGTAGCTGAACAACTGCATATGGTGTTTTTCCTGTTTTCGGATCTTCTAATCCAACAGGTTTCATCGGTCCAAATACTAACGTCTGTCTTCCTCTACTCGCCATAACTTCTACTGGCATACAACCTTCAAAGAAAATTTCTTTTTCAAATTCTTTTAAAGGCACTGTCTCAGCAGCAATTAACGCTTCATAAAAGCGATCAAACTCTTCTTCTGTCATTGGACAGTTTAAATATGCAGCTTCACCTTTATCATAACGAGATTTTAAATATACTTTATTCATATCAATGCTGTCTTTCTCAACAATTGGTGCTGCAGCATCATAGAAATAAAAATAATCTTCACCTGTTAATTCTTTTAATTGCGCAGCAAGATCAGGAGACGTAAGTGGACCTGTCGCGATAACAGTAGGTCCTTCTGGAATTTCAGTGATTTCTTCATTCATCACAGTTACGTTTGGATGGTTTTTCACATACTCAGTTACCTTCGCCGCAAATTCATGACGATCTACAGCTAAAGCTCCTCCTGCTGGTACAGAGCACTCATCAGCTGCACGAATAATAACAGAGTCCATTAGGCGCATCTCTTCTTTAATAACACCAACAGCATTTGTTAATGTGTTTGCGCGAAGCGAGTTACTGCATACTAGCTCTGCAAATTTATCTGTGTGATGAGCTGGCGTTTGCCTTACTGGTCTCATTTCATATAATCTTACTTGGACACCACGTTTTGCAATTTGGTAAGCTGCTTCGCTTCCTGCAAGACCTGCGCCAATGACGTTTACTACTTGTGTTGTCATATATATCTCACCTTTCCTTTTCTTCCCGAAAAAAATGTGAGCAGTTACGCTCACATTTGTTGTTCTTCTTCATAATCACACGAAATACATTGTACTTGCACGCCTTTTTTCAACTTCTTCTCTACAAGCATACCTTCGCACTTCGGACATTTACGGCCAATCGGCTTATCCCAAGATACAAAGTCACACTCTGGATACGTACCGCATCCATAGAAAAGACGTTTCTTTTTATTACTTCGACGTTCAATAATTTGTCCTTTATCACACTTCGGACAAGTCACACCGATTTCTTTCACAATCGGCTTTGTATTACGACAATCAGGGAAATTCGAACATGCCATAAACTTCCCGTATTTACCCATTTTAAAGACCATTGGGTGCTCACATAATTCACAGTCTTCCCCAGCTGGTTCATCTTTAATTTCCACTTCACGCATTTCTTTTTCCGCTTTCTCTAAGCGCGGTTCAAATCCTACGTAGAAATCATCAACAATTTTCACCCAATTCGCATTTCCTTCTTCTACTTCATCAAGGCTTTGCTCCATATTGGCAGTAAATTCAATGTTAATAATTTCCGGGAAAAACTCTAAAATAAGTTCGATTACTATTCCACCAAGTTCAGTCGGAACGAAGCGTTTATTATCTAAACCAACGTATCCACGTTTTTGAATCGTTTCAAGTGTCGGTACATATGTAGATGGTCTCCCAATTCCAAGTTCCTCAAGTGTTCTTACTAGACGAGCCTCTGTATAACGTGGCGGAGGTTGTGTGTAATGTTGCTTCGGTTCTATATCTTTTGAAAATACAGTTTCCCCTACTTCTAAAGGTGGCAACATTTTATCTTTTTCTTCCGCACCATCATCTTTCGACTCTACATACACTTTCATAAATCCTGGGAACTTTACAACCGATCCACTTGCACGGAACTGAACATTGTTATTAATGAGTCTCGCTGTAACAGTATCCATTATAGCAGATGCCATTTGACTTGCAACAAATCGCTCCCAAATCAGTTTATACAAACGTAGTTGATCACGACCTAAGAAACTTTTTAGTTCCTCTGGCTTTCTCATTACCGAAGTAGGACGAATCGCCTCATGCGCATCTTGTGCATTCGACTTTTTCGTTTCTTTCTTCTTCTCTGTCCCTATGTATTCCGCACCGAACGACTCTGTAATATAAGTACGAGCCTCTGTTTGAGCAGTTTCTGAGATCCTTGTTGAATCGGTTCTCATATACGTAATAAGACCTACAGTCCCTTGCTTTCCAAGATCTATCCCTTCATACAATTGCTGCGCAAGCATCATTGTTTTCTTTGCTCGCATATTTAATTTACGTGCAGCTTCTTGTTGCAAGGAAGATGTTGTAAACGGTAATGCCGGATTACGCTTTCGCTCTTTTCGCGTTACATTTTCAACCGAAAACGCATTATCTTTCATCTTTTCGATTATTTCGTTCACTTGTTCTTCGTTCGTTAATTGAACTTTTTCACCATCTACACCGTAAAAGCTTGCTTCAAATGTGTCTTTACCTTTCACAAATTCTGTTTTAATTGTCCAGAATTCTTCAGGTTCAAAGTTTTGAATTTCTGTTTCACGTTCGATAATTAGACGAACTGCTACAGATTGTACGCGTCCTGCACTTAATCCCTTTTTTACTTTCTTCCATAATAAAGGACTAATATTGTAACCAACAAGACGATCGAGTATACGCCTTGCTTGTTGCGCATCTACTAAATCCATATTAATTGCCCGAGGATGTTTAAATGATTCTTTTATTGCATCTTTTGTAATCTCATTAAATACCACTCGGCAATCTGATTCAACGTCCACATTTAACGTATTCGCTAAATGCCAAGCAATTGCTTCCCCTTCGCGGTCTGGATCGGCCGCGAGATAGACTTTCTTTGCTTTTTTTGCCGCTGAT
Source organism: Bacillus nitratireducens (assembly GCF_001884135.1). Lineage (GTDB taxonomy): Bacteria > Bacillota > Bacilli > Bacillales > Bacillaceae_G > Bacillus_A > Bacillus_A nitratireducens. The sequence continues at coordinate 139,328 of NZ_MAOC01000007.1, forward strand.
TTTAAATCTTTTAAAACGGGACCTTTACCACGAATGGTAATATACTTCGGGGTGAAGTTATTCTTTACTTCTATCCCCATTTGGCTTTTAGGTAAATCGCGAACATGTCCCATGGACGCAACGACTTTGTATTTTTTCCCTAAATATTTCTCAATGGTCTTCGCCTTAGAAGGCGACTCCACGATTACGAGGTAATCTGACATGCTAGTGCCTCCTTAAGAGGTGGATTCAAGTCTTCATCAATCTTATTGATTTCTCTTGTTTTTGTCAATCAAGAATGAATATACCATACAGTGACAATCTACCATTTGTCAATAATTGTTTAATAAAAACATAAAAATATAAGGTTAATTTATAATTTCCTCCAGGATATCCTCTGCATTTCGTACTAATTTTGCACCTTGTTGAATAAGATAATTCGTTCCTGATGCACTATCTATAAATATTGGTCCAGGAAGGGCAAATACCTCCCTATTTTGCTCTAATGCGAGGTCTGCAGTAATAAGTGATCCACTTCTCGATTTTGCTTCTACAACTAAAACCCCTTTACTTATTCCACTAATAATTCGATTTCTTTTTGGAAAATACCATTTTTTCGGTGCATAATGCGGAGGATACTCTGTCAATAACAATATATAGTCTTTCCACGTGTCATATAAACGTCTATTCTCTTTCGGATACATATAAGATAATCCATGTCCTAAGATAGCAATAGTCGGGCAATGCTTACTTACTGTAACTTCGTGAGCGATTGTATCTATCCCTCTTGCAAACCCACTAACAATAAGCCATTCCTTTTCAAGTAAAGGGTGTAAAATAAATTTCATACTCTTCTTTCCGTATAAAGACGGATCTCTCGTCCCAACAATCGCTAATTTATTTACTTTACTAAGAAAATCCTTCTCCCCTTTTCCATATAAAACAAAAGGGGGATCTTGTATTTCTCGCAATAATTTTGGATAATCCTCATCCCATATAGTCATATAAAATATTCGATTTTTTTCTAAATAGGAGATATATCGCTGGAGACTTGCATTCTGAAGAAAATTTACTAGTTCTGAAGATTTTTTCGAGGATATTCCAGCGTAATATTCAAATTGCTTCGCACTAAAAGTGTACATCCCATTCAATTCCGGATCAACATATAGTATCCTCTCCATCACTTTCCAATGATCCGCCAACACGTAATGTAGGTGCAATAATCGTTCTCTTTTCATCTTAATTCTCCTTACCCATAATTTTTATTATGTAAACAGGAAAAGTATAAAAAGACACCCTCAAACAAGAAGGTGTCTTTCAAAAAGATTAATAGTTTTTACAAGTTTCAAATAATCCCTTTTCTTTTAAAACAGAGATTAATGTTTCACCCATAACAGCTGGCGTTTCAGCTACTTTAATACCACAAGCTTCCATTGTTTTAATCTTTTCCGCAGCAGTTCCTTTACCGCCAGAAATGATTGCACCGGCATGGCCCATACGTTTGCCTTCAGGCGCAGTTTGGCCACCAATGAAGCCGACAACTGGTTTTGTCATATTAGCTTGTACCCACTCAGCTGCTTCTTCTTCTGCCGTACCGCCGATTTCACCAATCATAATTACAGCATGTGTTTCTTCATCTTCATTAAATGCTTTTAACGCATCAATAAAGTCTGTACCGTTAACAGGGTCCCCACCGATACCTACAGCAGTAGATTGGCCAATACCTTCTTGTGTTAACTGATGTACAGCTTCATACGTTAATGTACCAGAGCGAGATACGATACCCACATGACCTTTTTTATGAATGTATCCTGGCATAATACCAATTTTACATTCATCAGGTGTAATGACACCAGGACAGTTTGGTCCAAGTAAACGTGTATGTTTACCTGCCATATATCTCTTTACATTTACCATATCTAATACAGGGATTCCTTCAGTAATACATACTACTAAATCAATCTTTGCATCAACTGCTTCCATAATTGCATCAGCCGCAAAAGCGGGTGGAACGTATACAACTGAAGCATTTGCGCCTGTTGCTTTCACTGCATCTTCTACAGTATCAAATACTGGTACACCTTCAATATCAGTGCCACCTTTACCTGGAGTTACACCACCGACAATTTTCGTACCGTATTCAATCATTTGTTTTGTGTGGAATAATCCTTGAGAACCTGTAATACCTTGAACAATAACTTTTGTATCTTTATTAACTAATACGCTCATTTTTCTCCCCCGCTTTCTATTAGCCCACTAGTGAAACAATTTTTTGTGCACCGTCTGCCATAGATTCTGCTGCAACAATATTTAAGCCAGACTCATTTAAAATCTTCTTACCTAACTCTACGTTTGTACCTTCAAGACGTACAACTAAAGGTAACTCAAGACCTACTTGCTTCGTTGCTTCAATAACACCTTCTGCAATAACATCACACTTCATAATGCCACCAAAAATGTTAACGAAGATACCTTTTACATTTTTGTCAGAAAGGATAATTTTGAATGCTTCTGTAACTTTTTCAGCTGTTGCGCCGCCACCAACATCTAAGAAGTTAGCTGGGTCACCATGGTAATGTTTAATGATATCCATTGTAGCCATTGCTAAACCTGCACCATTAACCATACAACCGATATTTCCATCTAAAGGAATGTAGTTTAAGTCATATTTAGAAGCTTCAATTTCTTTTGAATCTTCTTCATCAAGATCACGAAGTTCTAAAATGTCTTTATGGCGATATAACGCATTAGAATCGAAGTTTAATTTCGCATCTAAAGCCATAACTTTACCGTCACCTGTTGTAACAAGTGGATTAATCTCAGCGATAGAGCAATCTTTTTCGATAAACGCACTATATAAGCCCATCATAAACTTCACAGCTTGTCCTACCAGCTCTTTTGGAATATTGATGTTAAACGCGATTCGACGTGCTTGGAAACCTTGTAAACCTACTGCTGGATCAATATATTCTTTAAAGATTTTTTCAGGTGTTTTTTCTGCTACTTCTTCAATTTCTGTTCCACCTTCTTCAGATGCCATTAAAACAACTTGAGAAGTTGCACGATCTAACACAAGACCTACATAATATTCTTTTTTAATATCGCAACCTTCTTCGATAAGTAAGCGTTTTACTTCCTTACCTTCAGGACCTGTTTGATGCGTCACAAGTGTAGTTCCTAAAATGCTTTCTGCATATGTACGAACTTCTTCTAAATTTTTCGCAACTTTTACTCCGCCAGCTTTGCCGCGTCCACCAGCGTGAATTTGCGCTTTAACTACACATACTTCTGTTCCTAATTCTTTAGCTGCTTCTACAGCTTCTTCTACTGTAAATGCAACCTTCCCGTTCGGAACGCTAACCCCATAGCTTCTAAGGACTGCCTTACCTTGGTACTCATGGATATTCATGGTCCCATCCTCCCCTGTTTTCCTGTTTTACTCGAAAAGTTTTTTAATGTTTAAAAAACATCACATTGCCATTGTATAAGATGATTGGCACGCTGTCTACAATAAAGTGTCAGAAAACTGAAATCGCTTTATTCTTTTTTGAAAATAATAATGTTCATATACCAAAATAAAAAAATAAGCTGTATATTCACAGCTTATTTTTAAATCATATCTTTAATTGGCGCAAATGATTTCCGATGTTCCTCTAACACTCCATGTGATTCAATCGCTTCTAAATGCTGTTTCGTCCCATATCCCATATGTTGTTCAAATCCATATGCAGGATACTTTTTACCTAACTCTTTCATCATACGATCTCTTGTCACTTTCGCAATAATAGATGCAGCTGAAATAGATATACTTTTCGCATCACCTTTAATGATTGATGTTTGTGGAATTGATGTAGGCAACTTCATCGCATCGATTAATAAATATTCTGGTGTACATGATAAATTGGCAACTGCATCTAACATCGCTTGCTTCGTTGCTTGATAAATATTGATTTCATCAATAATTTGTGGTGATACAATTCCAACTCCAATTGCAATCGCATGCTCTTTAATTTCATCATAAAAACGCTCTCGTTTCGCTTCACTCAACTTTTTCGAGTCATTTAACCCTGGAATATAAAACTCTTCCGGAAGGACAACAGCAGCTGTCACAACAGGTCCAGCTAACGGTCCTCGTCCCACTTCATCAATGCCCGCAATATACGTGATTCCTTTTTCACGCAAAGCATGTTCATACTTAGACATTTCTAGAAATTTCTCTTTTTCCTTGTGTGCCAACTCTTTTTGTTTATACCACTTCAAAATTAATTTTTGAACACCTTTTCTCTCGTCTTTCACTAACATTTGAAAACGTTCATCTTCTTCATTTATAATTTCTTTTAGCAAACATTCGGCTTCTTGTATAGTCATTTTTTGCATCTATCTATACTCCTTTTTAAACGTATCCAAAAAGAAAAGACGCACATACGCACGTCTTATACTTCTTCTACTTTCTCCACATCTTCTACCTGCTCTGCAAACTCTTCCGGTGTTTCAAACGTCATTTTCCCGAGTTTACCACCACGAAGCTCACGAAGTATAAGTTCAGATGTTTTATCATAGTCAATCATGCCGCCGCCCATTAGGCAACCTCTGTTTTTTCCGATTGCATCAAATAACTCCACAATATCTTCTGGAATGTCATTTAAATTATATCGCTCTTTTAATCGTTCTGGATAATGTTTCTCCATAAAACGTAATGCATAAACAGCTACATCTTGTAGATTTAAAATAGAGTCTTTAATTGCACCAGTCGTAGCTAGACGTAAACCAACTAATTGATCTTCAAATTTAGGCCACAAAATACCTGGTGTATCAAGTAACTCCATTTCTTTTCCAACTTTAATCCACTGCTGAGCCGTAGTTACTCCAGGACGATCTCCTGTTTTCGCGATATTTTTCTTCGCTAATTTATTAATCAAAGTAGATTTACCAACATTTGGAATACCTACGATTAAAGCACGAATCGCTCTCGGTCTAATACCTTTAGCAACCATTTTATCGAATTTTTCTTTAACAAGGATTTTACAAGCTGCTGCAATTTCTTTCATACCTTGTCCAGCTTGTGCATTAATTGAAATTGCCTTATGGCCCTTTTCTTTAAAATATGCGATCCATTGTTTCGTTAAACGATCATCTGCCATATCCGCCTTATTTAAAACAACCAACCTCGGTTTATGTGTAATAATTTCATCAATCATCGGATTTCGAGAAGATAAAGGTAATCGAGCATCTACAAGCTCAATTACAACATCGATTAACTTTAATTTTTCTGTTACTTGGCGTCTAGCCTTTGCCATATGTCCTGGGAACCATTGAATTGCCATGTTGCCACCTTCTTTTTCTGTTATTTCACAATACGTGCATCTTTTAACGGCCAATATAACATATTTGCATTACCAATTACTTGGTCCACTGAAATTGTACCAATCGTCCGGCTATCTTTACTAAAACGGCGATTATCACCTAAAACAAATAATTGACCTTCTGGAACAGTTTTCTTTCCAGTCATTTCTTCAAGAGTAAAATCATATGTAAGCGGTCCGTCAGAAATTTGTTTTTTCTGTTTGTCTAAGTACGGCTCCTCATAAGCTTTTCCATTAACGTATAGTTTATCATTACGATATTCGATTTCATCGCCTGGTAGGCCGATAATACGCTTAATATAATCTTTTTCTTCCGTCGCTCGAAATACAATAATATCAAAGCGCTTCGGATCACCTATGTGATAACCTATTTTATTAACAATCATTCGATCACGGTCATGTAAAGTTGGTGACATCGATACACCATCTACGAGAATTGGCGCAAAGAAAAACTGCCTAATAACGCCCGCTAATACAATAGCAATCAAAATTGCTTTGATCCATTCCCAAAGTGAACTCTTTTCTTTCTTCATGCATTTCCCCTCCACAGTTATGTAAGCTGCTCGTATTATATCAAAATTTTATATAGATTGGAAAAAGGGAGCTTGTGTATTTACAAGCTCCCATACATGTCTTATCGAATTTCTTTAATACGTGCTTTTTTACCGCGAAGGTTACGTAAGTAGTATAACTTAGCACGACGTACTTTACCACGGCGAAGTACTTCGATGTTCGCGATTCTTGGCGTGTGAACTGGGAATGTACGCTCAACACCTACGCCGTAAGAAATCTTACGAACTGTGAATGTTTCACTGATTCCGCCACCACGACGTTTGATTACAACACCTTCGAAAAGCTGAATTCTTTCACGAGTTCCCTCAACTACTTTTACGTGTACACGTAAAGTGTCTCCAGGACGGAATGAAGGAAGGTCAGTTTTTAATTGGCCTTTTGTAATTTCTGCGATTAATTGTTGCATATTAAATTCTCTCCTTTAAACAGATGCTCTTATAAAGTCTTAATAAATTACAGCGGAACATCGTTAATACGGCTACTGATTTCAGTAGCACAAATGTTATAATAGCATATTGCTAGGACTGTTGCAATAGAAAATATATCAAGCCCTTATTGGTCTTTTTTAATTTGCTCCAACCATTTCTCTTCCTGCTTAGATAATTCTCGCTCTTCTAGTAAATCTGGTCTACGCGTATACGTACGACGCAAGGATTCTTTATGGCGCCATTCATCAATGTTTTTATGATTTCCTGACATTAATACATCCGGTACCTTCATACCACGAAAATCAGCAGGACGTGTATAGTGTGGGTGTTCTAACAAACCTGTGCTAAAAGAGTCTTCCACTTGTGACGTTTGATTCCCTAGTACTCCTGGCAGGAGACGTACAACACTATCAGTAATTACCATTGAGGCTAGTTCTCCACCCGTCAATACGTAATCACCAATAGAAATCTCATCTGTTACAAGATGTTCACGAATTCGTTCATCGTACCCTTCATAATGGCCACATACAAAAATAACATGCTCTTCTTCAGCAAGCTCTTCTGCCTTCCTCTGCGTAAAACGCTCTCCTTGTGGACACATTAAGACGATTCTCGGTTTACGGTCTGTTTCCTTCGTTAACTCTTCCACCGCATCAAAGATAGGCTGAGGGGTTAATACCATCCCAGCGCCCCCACCATACGGATAATCATCTACACTATTATGCTTGCTAGTTGTATAATCACGGAAATTGACAACACGAAGCTCTACCGCTTCTTTTTCTTGTGCTTTCTTTAAAATTGAAGACCCAAACACACCCGTAAACATATCTGGAAACAATGTTAAAATGTCAATTTTCATTATAGCAACCCTTCCATTACATGAATGGTTACTAATTTATTCTCAATGTTAACTTGAAGCACAACGTCATCAATATAAGGAATTAAAAGATCTTGACCCTTTGGACGTTTAATCACCCATACATCATTCGCACCAGGAGATAAGATCTCTTTGATCGTTCCTAACGCTTCTCCTTCTTCCGTTACAACACTGCAACCAATAATTTCATGATAGTAGTATTCACCTTCAGCTAGTTCGCCTAACTGCTCTTCTGGTACTTTTATTAAAGAACCTTTCAACTTCTCTACTTCATCTACATTGTTGTATCCTTCAAGTGTTAATAAATCAAATGTCTTATGTTGACGATGAGAAGTTACCTTCACTGGAAGATAGTCTGTACCTTTCTCATTACATATGTATAACGTGTTTCCTACTTTATATCGCTCTTCCGGAAAATCAGTACGAGAAATTACACGAATTTCTCCTCTTACGCCATGAGTATTTACAATTTTCCCTACGTTAAACCATTTTGTCATAAATAGTATGTCACCCCTGGTTTCTATATAAATTAAGCATCTCCATTTCATATATGGAACATGCAACTTCTCTTTAAATGTTAAAAAAGGGAGAGGAATTAACTCCTCGCCCTTTTTACGTTTATTGAATTTCCAGTGTTACTTTTTCATCATTATGATGTCCCACTGAATACAAGAGCATTCGAATTGCTTTCGCAACCTTCCCTTGCTTTCCAATGACTTTTCCAACATCCTCAGGATGTACAGTTAATCGATACTTTATCTCTCCGTTGCAAAGTTCCTGTGTAACTTTTACATCTTCAGGATGATCGACAAGAGGCTTGACAATCGTCTCGACTAACTTCTTCATAGTCATTGCCTCAATTACTTACCTTGTTTAGATAAGTGGAATTTCTCCATGATACCTTGGTTAGAGAATAGGTTACGAACTGTATCAGATGGTTTAGCACCGTTTCCTAACCATTTTAATGCTGCTTCTTCGTTGATCTTAACTTCAGCTGGTTGAGCAACCGGATTGTAAGTACCGATTTCCTCAATGAAACGTCCGTCACGAGGAGAACGAGAATCTGCAACAACTACACGATAGAAAGGAGTTTTTTTAGCTCCCATACGTTTTAAACGAATTTTAACTGCCATTTATAAAGCACCTCCGAATTTATTTCACACAGATAATTATATTAGCAAAAAGACTATTGCTTTGTAAAGTATTTTTTCTTAACAGAGCCATCTTTTTTTCCTTACATGAATGGAAACTTCAATCCACCTAGTCCTTTTTTCTTACCTTTTTGCATTCCAGTCATCGACTTCATCATTTTTTTCATATCATCAAACTGCTTGATTAGACGATTAATTTCTTGTACGGTTGTACCGCTACCTTTGGCAATGCGTTTTTTACGACTAGCATTGATTATTTCCGGTTGTTCTCGCTCTAATTTAGTCATAGAACGAATAATTGCCTCAATATGCCCAATTTGTTTTTCATCAACTTGTGCATTTTTCAGCCCTTTAATTTTATTTGCACCAGGAAGCATTCCTAACAATTCGTCAAGCGGTCCAAGTTGACGCACTTGTCCAAGTTGTTCTAGGAAATCGTCAAGCGTAAACGAAAGCGTACGCATTTTTTGCTCAAGTTCTTTTGCTTTCTCTTCATCAACTGTAGCTTGCGCTTTTTCAATTAATGTTAAGACGTCACCCATCCCTAAAATACGGGATGCCATACGTTCTGGATGGAACGCTTCAATCGCATCTAGCTTTTCACCCATACCAGCAAATTTAATTGGTGTGTTTGTTACAGCCTTAATAGATAATGCCGCACCACCGCGCGTGTCACCATCTAATTTCGTTAATACAACACCTGTTAAACCTAACTGCTCATGGAAACTTTGTGCTACATTTACCGCGTCTTGTCCTGTCATCGCATCGACAACAAGGAAAATTTCATCCGGTTTCGCAACTTCTTTCACTTTCGCTAATTCATCCATTAGTTCTTCATCAATATGCAGGCGACCCGCTGTATCAATTAAAACGTAATCGTGATGATCTTCTTTTGCTTTTGCAATCGCTTGTTTCGCAATTTCAACTGGACTTACTTGATCTCCTAAAGAGAAAACAGGCATGTCCAATTGCTTCCCTAATGTTTCAAGCTGTTTAATCGCTGCTGGACGGTAAATATCTGCTGCAACAAGCATCGGTTTACGATTATACTTTTTACGAAGTAAATTCGCAAGCTTACCTGTTGTCGTTGTTTTACCCGCACCTTGCAGACCAACCATCATAATAACAGTCGGTGGCTTATTAGCAACAGCAATTTTGCTTTGCTCTCCGCCCATAAGTTCTGTAAGTTCTTCCTGTACGATTTTAATTACTTGTTGTCCAGGTGTCAAACTTTTCATTACATCTTGTCCGACAGCACGCTCAGACACACGCTTTATAAAATCTTTTACTACTTTAAAGTTAACATCTGCTTCTAAAAGAGCTAGACGAACTTCTCTCATCATTTCTTTCACATCGGCTTCAGAAACTTTTCCTTTGCCGCGGATTTTTTGCATTGTCTGTTGAAGTCGGTCGGCTAATCCTTCAAATGCCATATTGCCGCCCTCCTAATCTAATTTTTCGATAGCTTCAACAACTTGTTTCATTTCTTCATTCACATGCTCTTCTTCGCTGATTAGCTGTTTTAGCTTTGCAACAAGTCGCTGTCGCTCTTGAAACTTTTGAAGTAATACTAATTTTTCTTCATATTCTTCAAGCATCGCTTCAGTCCGTTTAATGTTATCATACACGGCTTGGCGGCTTACATCAAATTCTTCCGCAATTTCACCAAGAGATAAATCATCTAGATAATAAAGCGACATATAACTTCTTTGTTTTTGCGTTAACAACGATTGATAAAAATCAAATAAATAGTTCATTCTCGTTGTTTTCTCGAGCATGTTGGATCATCCTTTGTTAAGTGATTTCCCTTTACATGAATTAGTTTACATGGAGTATAAAAGAGTGTCAAGTTTTTTTCTTAACATCACATATTTTTTATAGAAAAAGAAGCGGAAATACCGCTTCTTTCACTTACACTTCTTCAGTTTCTACCAAGTTCGCGAATAAGCCATACACATATTGTTCTGGATCAAATTGCTGCAGATCATCCATTTGCTCTCCTAGTCCAACAAACTTCACCGGTACATCCATCTCGTTACGAATTGCTAATACGATACCACCTTTAGCAGTTCCGTCTAACTTCGTTAAAACAATACCAGTAACATTCGTTGCTTCACGGAATGTTTTTGCTTGACTTAATCCATTTTGTCCTGTTGTTGCATCAATAACAAGTAATACTTCATGAGGAGCTCCTGGTACTTCACGCTCAATTACACGCTTCACTTTCTCTAACTCTTTCATTAAGTTGACTTTGTTTTGCAGGCGTCCTGCTGTATCACATAGCAATACATCCACTTTACGAGCCTTCGCTGCCTGTACAGCATCGTACATAACAGCCGCCGGGTCAGACCCTGATCCTTGTTTAATTACTTCTACACCAACACGATCGCCCCATACTTCTAATTGTTCAATCGCTCCAGCACGGAATGTATCTCCTGCCGCCAATAGGACAGACTTTCCTTCCGATTTAAATTTATGTGCAAGCTTACCAATTGTCGTCGTTTTTCCTACACCATTAACACCAACAAATAAAACAACTGTTAATTGATCCTCTTGTATATTAACTTCATTGCTAAAGTCACTATCACCTTTGTAAATTCCCACTAACTTCTCAGAAATCACAGCCTGTACTTCTTTTGGATCTTGAATGTTACGACGTTGCACTTCTTCTTTCAACTGATCAATTAATTCCATTACTGTCGAGACTCCAACATCTGCACTAATTAAAATTTCTTCTAATTCCTCAAAGAAGTCTTCGTCTATTTTACGATAACGATACACTAAATCATTTACTTTATCAGCAAATGAATTTCTTGTTTTTTCCAATCCTTGTTTAAACTTCTCTGTTACTGTATCCGTTTGTTTTGAAATTTTTTCTTTTAATTTTTTAAAAAAGCTCATACTTCCCATCCTTCCTATTTACTTGCTACAAGTTCTTCGCCATCACCTAAACGAACAGAAACAAGCTTAGATACCCCTGATTCTTGCATTGTTACACCGTACAATACATCAGACTCTTCCATTGTACCTTTTCGGTGTGTAATTACAATAAACTGCGTTTCATCACTAAATTTCTTTAAATACTGCGCAAAACGAGCAACATTAGCCTCATCAAGAGCCGCTTCTACTTCATCTAGCACACAGAATGGGACTGGGCGTACTTTTAAAATACCAAATAAGAGCGCAATTGCCGTCAAAGCACGCTCTCCACCTGAAAGTAAACCTAAATTTTGTAGTTTCTTCCCTGGCGGTTGCGCCACAATATCAATACCAGTATTTAATAAATCTTCTGGATTTGTCATTACTAAATCCGCTCTTCCGCCTCCGAATAATTCAGAGAATACAGATTGAAACTCCGTTCGAATTCCTTCAAATGTAGTAGAAAAGCGTTTTTTCATCTCTTCATCCATTTCCGTAATAAGTTGATGTAACGTCGATTTCGCTTCTTCCAGGTCATCTCTTTGCTCTAGTAAGAATGTGTGACGTTCTGCTACACGTTCGTATTCATCAATTGCCCCTAAGTTTACTGCGCCTAGCTCTTCAATGGATAGTTTAATTAATTTCACCTTTTTACGCGCATCTTCTGCAGGCATCGTCATTGTATACTTCAGTTTTGCTGCTTCAAATGAAATAGTATATGTTTCACGTAAATGCTGCAATCTATTTTCCAACTCTACATCAAGTCGGTTAATTTTCACTTCTTGATCTTTCAACATCTCAAGAATATATTTATGTTTACCTATTGTTTCTTTCACACCGCGCTCTAAATGCTCCACTCTCTCTTGCAATGATACGCGTTGTTCACGACGCGAACGAATTAAATCCGAAGTTTGATTACGATCATATGCTTTCTTCTCTATCATATTCGTAATTTGGTCTTCGCCACTTGAATTAGACGTCATCTCTTGTTTTAAGAACGCTAAATCTTCTTTCGTTTTTACAAGTGTCGTATCAGTCTCTTCTTTTTCCTTCGTCAATCGTTCAACTTTTTCTTTTTGATTTGATAAACGTTGTTGTTGTTCAGCTGCTTGTACTTTTAGCTCAGTCATTTCCTTCTGAACTTTTTCTTTTGAAGAATGTTGCTCACTTTTTTGTTTCGTTAATGCGACGATTTTGCCATCTAATTCCGAGATTTCCGCTTGAAGAGTTGCTAAAATCTTTTCTAACTCTCCTTTTCGCCCTTGCATTTTCACTTGATCTTGTAAAAATCCTTCTATCTCTAAATCGTATATAGATAAACGATCGTTAATTCGATGCTCTTCTAATTCTAATCGATTAATTTCTTCTCTTAATTTTTGTTCATCTACACGCTCAGTTTCTACGCCTTGGCGTAGTTCGCGTATTTTCACTTCTTTTTCTTGAATCTCTTGCTTTACTGCTTTAACAAAGTTTTCCAGCTTCGTTGTTTTTTCTTCCATATCAGCTAGCTTTTTAGTCCATTCTTCAAGTTCACGCTGGCGCCCTAATAAAGAAGATTTCGCCTGTTTTACAGCTCCACCAGTCATAGAACCGCCAGGATTTACTACGTCACCTTCAAGCGTTACAATACGATAGCGATATTGTAATTGTTTCGCTAATTCATTTGCACCCCGTAAATCTTTCGCAACAACAACAGTACCTAATAGGCTTGAAACTACATTCTCATATTTATTGTTGTACTGCACAAGTTCTGCCGCCACACCAACAAACGCTGGATGTTGATTCACAATGCGTAATTGTTCAAATGATAACGATCTACTTTTAATAACAGCTTGAGGTAAAAACGTTGCACGACCATGTTTATTTTGCTTTAAAAATGTAATTGCATTACGTGCATGTTCTTCTGTTTGTACTACGATATGTTGCATCGCTGCCCCAAGGGCGATTTCCATTGCAATTTCATATTCTTTCGGCACAGTCAGAAGTTCTGCAACAGCTCCCTCGATACCTTGCAATCTATTTTCTCTAGCCTTTAATACTTCACGTACCCCTTGATAGAAACCAGAATAGTCCTCTTGCATTTCTTCTAGCATTTCTTTTCGAGAACGCGCCTGTTGCACAAATTGATACGCTTGATACAGTTTCGTTTCATTTTCACTATACTGAGACTTACATTTCCCAAGTGCCGTTTCTGTCTTCTGTATGTTAGAAATAATGCCAGCTACTTTCTCCTTCACTTGCTCATAACTTTCTACAAGTTTCGCTTTTTTCGCTGTAATTTCCATACGCATCTGTACATATTTTTCATTTTCTTCATCAAGGCGTTCATTTTTAGAATTTTGCTGTTTAGATTGTTCTTCAATCATAGATAATTCATTACGAAGACTTGCTTGTTGATTTAAAAGTTCAATATAATCACCTTTTAAATTCTCAATCTGTTCCTCTAGATTCACGGCAAAAGTTGCAAGTAGTTGCTCATTATCATGCAATTTCTTCTCCAACTCTTTTACTTGATTCACAAATTGCATTAACGCTTCGGTACTTGTTTCAATTTCGCCATCATAACTTTTAGCTTTCTCTACCAATTCAACAATTAGCTTTTCAAGCTGCGCACAATGCGTCGTCGCATTTTGCTTTCTTTCCTTTAACAACTCACGCTGCCCTTCTAGTTTCTCTAGTTCTTTACTAGAAAGAAGAAGAACTTCTTGTAAGGAGTTTACAGATTCATCAACCGCTTGTAATTGTCCACGTAATTCCTCAAGCTCTTCTTCACTTTTTTGTAAATTCGTCGACATCTTAACTTCTTCATCTTTATTATGCCCAAATTGATTTCGAAGCGCTTCCCATTTTTCATGTAATTCTTCAATTTCATGTACAATAAGCGCCGCTTCTACTTTTTCTAATTCTTCTTTTTTCTCAAGAAAATCTTTCGCTATAGAAGCTTGTCTTTCTAGTGGTTCTACTTGACTACTCAATTCATGTATAATATCTTGCACACGATTTAAGTTTTCTTGTGTTTCTGCTAATTTCCCTTCAGCTTTCTTTTTACGAAGTTTGTATTTCAGCACACCCGCAGCTTCCTCAAATACCCCTCGACGTTCTTCCGATTTGCTACTTAAAATCTCTTCGACTTTCCCCTGGCTAATAATTGAAAAAGCTTCTCTTCCCATACCAGAGTCCATAAATAAATCAATAATATCTTTCAATCTACAAGATTGTTTATTAATATAAAAATCACTATCACCCGAACGAGATACACGACGTGTTACACACACCTCGTTATATTCAATCGGTAATCGTTGGTCTTCATTATTTAAAGTTAATGTTACTTCAGCAATATTAACTGCTCTTCTCGTATCACTACCTGCAAAAATAATATCCTCCATTTTCGCACCGCGTAATGACTTTGCAGATTGTTCACCAAGTACCCAGCGAATCGCATCAGTAATATTACTTTTCCCGCTCCCGTTAGGTCCTACTACAGAAGTTACACCTGGAACAAAATCGACAGATACACGCTCAGCAAAAGATTTAAATCCTGCTATTTCTAATCTTTTTAAAAACACGAAAGGCCTTCCTCCTATTCTCCGTTGTTGTAAACATTGTCTGTACGAAAACAAGCTACTATACGGATTTCCCACTCCTTTTATTTATAAACAAAAGGAAAGTTTCATTCTATGCATAAGGAATCCCCCTCATTCAAAGGGGGATTCCTTATAGTTGTTCTTTTAATTTTTTCAATGCTTCTGCAGCAGCTTGTTGCTCTGCTTCTTTTTTCGACTTGCCACTACCAAGACCTAAAGCCACGTTATTTAACGTAACACGTGACACAAATTCTCGGTTATGGGCCGGTCCTTTTTCTTGCAAAATTTGATACTCAACGTTACCACTACCATCACGCTGAATCAATTCTTGCAATTGACTCTTATAATCCATCACATGAGAAAAAGCACCTTCATTAATTTTCGGATATACAACTTCTTTTAAGAATCCCCAAACTGTTTCAAGCCCTTGATCAAGATAAAGGGCACCAATAAACGCTTCAAAGACATCCGCTAATAAAGCTGGTCGTTCACGTCCACCCGTCATTTCCTCACCTTTCCCTAATAAAACAAGGCTACCAAATGACAATTCGTTTGCAAAACGAACAAGAGATGGCTCACATACAATAGCTGCACGTAGTTTTGTTAACTCTCCTTCGCTCATTGTCGGATATTTTTGAAACAGATACTGTGATACAGTGAGTTCCAATACAGCATCACCAAGAAATTCAAGACGCTCATTGTCCTCATGCGGTTTTTTTCGATGCTCATTCACATACGATGAATGCGTAAATGCTTGAATCAATAATTTTTCATCTGAAAACGTAATACCTATCTCTTCTTGAAATACTTTAAACGCTTCACGATATTTTGTTTCATACTTTTTTTCTCTATGTTTTCGGTACGGCATAGGTCCCTCCAGATATAAGCCGAGAAGCCCCGCTAAAAAACGGGACTTCACTTAAGCATTATAGATGACTCTCTATGTAAGTCACAGCATCGCCAACAGTAGCAATCTTTTCAGCATCTTCATCAGAAATTTCCATTTCGAATTCATCTTCCAATTGCATTACAAGTTCTACTACATCTAGGGAGTCTGCGCCTAAATCTTCTTTAAAGCTCGCAGCTGGTACTACTTCAGTTTCTTCTACACCTAAACGATCAACGATGATTTTTGTTACACGCTCTAAAACATCTGCCATTCCATTCACCTCCCCTCAAATATTATATAAAATATTGTCCAAAAAAACTAGGTGAAATCGATTCTTTTAT
This sequence comes from Bacillus nitratireducens, assembly GCF_001884135.1. GTDB lineage: Bacteria > Bacillota > Bacilli > Bacillales > Bacillaceae_G > Bacillus_A > Bacillus_A nitratireducens. Next base: position 155,432 of record NZ_MAOC01000007.1, read on the forward strand.
TACATTACCATTCCGCCATCAACATTTAACGTTTGTCCTGTAATATATTTGCTTTGATCAGAAGCGAAAAACGTTACAGTATTTGCGATATCTTGCGCTTCACCAAACTGAGCTGCAGGAATTAACTTTAACATTTCGGCTTTTATATTTTCATCTAATACATCCGTCATATCAGTCGCAATAAACCCTGGAGCAATTGCATTTACAGTAATATTTCGGCTCGCTAATTCTTTTGCTGATGTTTTTGTTAATCCAATTACACCAGCTTTAGCAGCAACATAGTTTGCTTGTCCTGGGTTTCCTGTTACTCCAACAACAGAAGCGATATTAATAATACGTCCATGACGTTGACGCATCATATAACGAGATACTGCCTTCGTACATAAGAATACACCTTTTAAGTTTGTATTAATAACTGTATCCCATTCTTCTTCTTTCATACGCATTAATAAATTATCTTTTGTTACACCAGCGTTATTTACAAGAATATCTACTTGTCCAAACGTATCTACAGTTTGTTTCACCATATTCGTAACATCTTCAGCATTTGCAACATCTGCTCTTACTGCAATAGCATCTGAACCTAATTTCTTTATTTCATCGACTACTTCATTCGCCTTTTGCTCATTACCAGCATAATTTACTACCACATTTGCCCCTTGTTTCGCTAAATCAATCGCAATCGCACGACCAATTCCACGTGAAGCGCCAGTTACTAATGCTACTTTCCCTTTTAACATCAGTTTTCTCCTCTCAAATTTGAAATGGTATCTTTTAATGTCTCTTCGTCATATATCGCATATGCTTTCACAGAAGAGTCAATCGACTTCATAAGACCAGCAAGTACTTTTCCAGGGCCGATTTCAATAAATGTATCTACCCCTTGATTCACCATATACTCAATGGATGGATACCATAATACAGGCGAATAGAGCTGTTCAATCAGCTTTTCTTTAATATCTGTACCACGTGTAATAACGTCCGCTGTAACATTTGCAATAACAGGAATATCTGTGTCTTGAATTGTAATTTCATTTAAAACACTTTGGAATCTCTCAGCAGCTGGCTTCATAAGTGAGGAATGAAATGGTCCACTTACTTTAAGAGGAATTGCTCTTTTAGCACCATTTTCTTTCGCTCTTTGAGAAGCAAGTTCTACTCCTTGATTTGTTCCAGAAATAACAATTTGCTTCGTGCTATTCATATTAGCAATTTGCACCGCATATCCTTCACTTGTTACTTCTTCTGTAACTTGTTTCAGCATTTCCGGATCAGCACCTAAAATAGCTGCCATCGCACCTTCCCCACCCGGAACTGCTTCTTCCATATATTCCCCACGTTTCCTTACAGCATATACAGCATCTTCAAAAGTTAATGCACCCGCTGCTACAAGAGCGCTATATTCACCTAAACTATGTCCCGCGACAAAATCTGGTGTAATATCATACTCATTCAAAGCTGTTAAAATTGCAAAACTCGTTGTTAATAAAGCAGGTTGCGCATTTGTCGTTAATGTTAGCTTTTCCTGTGGCCCTTCAAAAATCACTTCTGACAGTGAATCTTGCAGCACCTCATCCGCTTTCGCAAACACTTTCGCAACCTCGTTATTATTCTCCGCTAACTGTCTACCCATTCCAACTGCCTGTGAACCTTGGCCCGGAAAAAGAAATGCTAGTTTTCCCATTTCAAATCCTCCTCTTATTGAAGCGGCTCTTTCTCCATTACACTTGAAATTGTAGGAATTACTTCTTTCGCTACCATTTCTCTTGTTTGACGAATCGCACTAAATATCGATTGGTCATTTGAAGAACCATGAGCCTTAATGACAGGAGCTTTTAAGCCAAACAATGCCGCTCCTCCATACTCCGAATAATCCATTTTATCTTTTAATACCATAAGTTTTGGTTTTAATACCGCTGCTGCTAATTTGCTCGTAAACGAACTCATTAATTGCTCTTTTAACATAGAGAATAATGCAAGTGCTGTTCCTTCTAATGATTTTAGAGCTACGTTACCTGTAAAACCATCACATACAACAACATCTGCTACACCTTGCAATAAGTCTCTTGATTCAACGTTTCCAACAAAATTAATTGGTGCATCCTTGAGCATAGCAAAGACTTGTTTTGAAAGCTCGTTTCCTTTGCCATCCTCTGTCCCAACGTTTAAAAGTCCAACGCGAGGATTTTTAATTCCTCTTACCTTCTCTGCATAAACAGAGCCCATTACTGCATATTGATATAAATGAATTGGTTTTGCATCAACGTTTGCTCCAACATCTAACATCACAAAGCCTTCTCCATCAACAGTTGGCATTGTAGGTGATAAAGCTGGTCGTTCAATTCCTTCCATACGACCAACAACAAACAATCCAGCTGCCATTAAAGCTCCTGTACTTCCTGCTGAGATACAAGCATCCGCTACGCCGTTCTTCACTTGCTCTGCTGCTAGTACCATTGAAGCTTGTTTTTTTCGGCGAACCGCTCTTACTGGTTCATCTATCGATTCGATTTTTTCGTCTGTATGAAGTATAGTAATTCGCTCTTCACTCGTTAAGTATTGACGAATTTCCTCTTCTTTCCCTACTAACGTAATATGTAAATCTGAGTATTCCTTAATAGCTTTCATTGCTCCTAATACTACAGCCTTTGGAGCATGATCGCCGCCCATTGCATCTATTGCGATTTTCATAAGTTGTTACCTTCCTCACTATAATTACTAGATCGATACATTTCAAAAGTGCCTGTAAAAACAAGTTCTTCTCCAACAAAGCTACGCACTTTGACAACCGTCCGTCCTTTACCATTCTCTACATCTTCAACACGTGCTTTTGCAACAACACGTTCTCCTAATTTTACAGGACGAATGTATCGAATGGTAGACTTTGCAGTTAAAGCTAATTCTTCATCAATAACTGCAACAGCTAGTGAGTTTGCTTGCGCAAACAAATGATGCCCACGAGCAATTTGATTTCTTTTAAATACATGTTCTACCTTTACTTCAAAGATAGAAATCGCATGTCTATCTAATTCTATATCGATAATTTCTCCGACAACCTCTTCTAACGGTAAAGATTTCACATCTTCTTCATGTTGTTTTGTAGCCACATGCTTAATTCGTTCTCTTAATTCAGGAATAGATAATTCCATACGATCAAGACGAACAGTTTGTATGCTCACTTGAAATTTTTCCGCTAAATCTTCATCCGTTATAAAAGGATTCGTTTCTATTGTTTGTTGTAATAATTCTTGTCTTTCTTTTTTACTTCTTCTTTTTTTCATACCGCACCATCCATTTTTATGACTAGGTACTAACAGTAGTATATAATCATTAAAAGTAGAATGCAACAAAAACTTTTGCAGACTACTCTTAGTCGAGCTTCTCTCCCTGGAACACACCTGTTCCGTCAAGATAAGTACGCAACGAAGCATACTGATCATTGTGCCAAAACGCTTCTGAATCAACTAGTATCGCCGCATCTTGTCTCGCTGTTTCTAACGCTCGATAATCATGTACCATATCAGCAACCTTAAACTCTGGTAGACCACTTTGCTTACTTCCAAAGAAATCTCCAGGACCTCGTAACTCTAAATCTTTTTCTGACAATACAAATCCATCATTTGTTTCAGTCATAATGCGCATTCTTTCTTTTCCCGTTTCTGATTTCGGGTCCGCAATTAATAAACAATACGATTGTTCACTACCACGCCCAACGCGCCCCCTAAGCTGATGAAGCTGCGATAAACCGAAACGCTCCGCGTCATAAATAACCATAACAGTCGCATTCGGTACATTCACACCTACTTCAACAACTGTTGTCGATACAAGAATTTGCACTTTATTTTCACTAAACTGTCCCATTATCTCTTCTTTTTCTTGAGATGATAGTCTCCCATGCATTAATCCAACTTGGCATTTCCCTTGATAATGATGAGTCAGCATACTATGTAAGTCGATAGCATTTTGTACATCCAACTTCTCAGACTCTTCAATTAGAGGACAAATAACATATGCCTGTCTTCCTTTTTTGATCTCTTTCTCCACAAAACCGAGAACGCGATCTAACATATCATGTTTTGCCCAATACGTTTCGATCACCTTTCTACCAGCTGGCATTTCATCGATAATAGAAACGTCCATCTCTCCAAATGCAGTGATAGCTAACGTACGCGGGATTGGGGTCGCCGTCATAAACAACACATCTGGACTTTCGCCTTTCTCACGTAAAACCCGGCGCTGCGCTACACCAAATCGATGCTGTTCATCCGTAATAACGAGACCTAACCTATGAAATATAACTTCATCTTGAATTAAAGCGTGCGTCCCAACAAGGATATCTACTTCTCCTTGCTCTAATCTCGCCAAAATCTCTCGACGTCTCGCACCTTTAACAGAACTTGTTAGCAGTTCAACCTTCATACCGAAATGTGAAAACGTCTCAGCGAGCGACTGATAATGTTGTTCAGCTAAAATTTCCGTAGGAACCATCATAGCACCTTGATAATGAGCTAATTTCGCTCCATAAAGTGCAATCGCAGCAACAACTGTTTTCCCAGAACCTACATCCCCTTGCAATAATCGATTCATGCGATAGGGAGATGTCATATCTTTCATTATTTCATCTACAACCCGGCTTTGTGCGCCAGTTAACGGAAACGGAAGTGCATCAGTAAACTCTTGCAATTCTACTGATGAAATTTCTTTTTTCGTGCCCTTTGAATTTTCCCTTTCCATTTTCCGTAATGTTTGCATTTTCAACTGGAACAAGAAAAACTCCTCATATACAAAACGGCGCCGTGCTTGCTTTAAGTCTTCCTGTCCCACTGGAAAATGTAACGCTTTGAGTGCTTCATAACGTGGTAATAACTTATACCTACTTAACAAACCGTCAGGTAACACTTCAATTATAGAGTCTCCATATTCCTTTAAAGCCTGGGCAATAAAACGGCGCACCTGCTTTACTGTCAACTTCCCTTTCACTGAATATACTGGCTCTACTTCTTGTTGACGCACAGCCGGTCCAAAATGAAGTTCTGATACAGCGATCGTTTGGCGATGCTGATCCCATTTACCAGTAATCGTTACCGTTTCATCTAGCTTTAACTTTTGTTTATAATAGGGTCTATTAAAACATACGGCTGTAATTAAATAACGCCCGACAAGAACACGAACTGTAAGACGCGACTTTTTCTTTCCATAGTATTGAAGTAAAGGGGCACTATGTACTTTCCCTTCAACCGTCACACGCTCATCATGCTTTACTTCAGCAAGATCTTTCATCGCATAGTCTTCATAACGGTACGGAAAATGTTCTAATAGATGAGAAACTGTATAAATTCCCATCTCGTGTAATAACTCAGATGTTTCTCCTCCGATTCCCTTTACATCCGTAACAGGAACTTGTACAACTTCATTCAAGATTCTCACGCTCCGTCACATTATTTTCTTCGATTCATTCTATTGATTCTCCATTAACATCATTGACATCTGTAATCTCTCTCTTTCACCCTATATATTCTATCATAGGCATTCTAAGAGAAACTACTCTAATCCCTCTATATAAAGTGAAACTATAATCAGTGGGGTTTTGTTCATCCCCCACTGATTATTAGCCCTCACCAATCGGGCTTTTACGGGCAGTTAATCTCCCAACTAACTTCTTTGCTCTAGCCGAATTTAGGGGTGGAAATTTTACTGCCCACAAATAGCGGGACAAAACAAAGATATACAACACGCAAGAAAAGAGCCTCACTATTAGCAGCAAGGCTCTTTTCTATCATCAATATGCTAGCCTTTTGAATAAAAACTAGTAATAAATTTCATATCACTACTTTTCATCCATTAGCAAGTAAGTAATCCATTTATTTTTAAAACGAATCTTTTCTTATTCTACAGAGAAGATGAAAGAATACACCGGTTGGTTCCCTGCATGTACTTCTACTTCTGCATCTTCAAAGTTCTCTTCAACAAACGCAACTAATTCAGCCACTTCTTCGTCTGTTGCATCTTCACCTTGTAGAATCGTTACGATTTCAGAATCCTCATCAATTAGTGCTTCTAGTAATTGCTTCGCAGCTCCTACTTTTTCAGCGTTTGTTGATACGATTTTTCCATCTGCAATACACATGAAATCATCTTTTTGAATTGCCACACCGTCAATTTCCGTATCACGAACAGCATACGTAATTTGACCTGTTTTCACATGAGATAAAGCTTCGTTCATGTTTTCTTTATTCTCTTCTAACGTTCCAACTGGATTAAATGCTAACATTGCAGCCATACCTTGAGGAACTGTTTTCGAACGAACAACAATAACTTCTTGATCTACTACTGAAGCTGCTTGTTCTGCTGCCATTACGATATTTCCGTTATTTGGTAAAATGATGATCTTTTCAGCATTCGCCTCTTCAATCGCCTTCACGATATCCTCCGTACTTGGATTCATCGTTTGGCCACCTTCGATAACTTTCGTTGCGCCAATGCTCTCAAATAAAGTTTTAATACCAGATCCCATAGCTACAGTCACAATACCATACGGTTGTTTCTCTTTTGGTTGATTCGTTTGTTCAGGCACCATAGTAGGTTCATCTAATAAAGCCGTATGCTGTTCACGCATATTTTCTACTTTAATCTTAATTAGACTACCGTAGCGTTGTCCATAGTTCATAGGATCTCCAGGATGTTCCGCATGAATATGAACCTTAACAACCTCATCATCTGATACAACAAGTAGTGAATCTCCGTACACACTAATATCTTCACGGAATTTTTGTTCAGAGAAATTATGTTCCTTCATTTTTTCAGGCTCTAATTTCACCATGAATTCCGTACAATATCCATACTTAATATCTTCTGTACTCAATTGGCTTTGTACACTACGGTGATGTTCTGCGCGTACCATGTCATTCATAGATGGTTGCGTCTGCACATTAGAAGAAATCGTTTCTCCTTTTAAGTCAGCTAAAAATCCTTCATATACAACAACTAGACCTTTACCACCGCTATCTACAACGCCAACTTGTTTTAATACAGGTAATAAATCTGGCGTACGATTTAACGATGCATTCGCTTCTTTTACAACGTCTTCCATAAACAAAACAAAGTCGCGCTGTTTTTTCGCAACTGTCACTGCATATTTACCCGTTTCTCTTGCAACCGTTAAAATCGTTCCTTCAATTGGTTTCATAACCGCTTTATACGCTGCCTCTACTCCAGCCTCTAAAGCTGCAGCAAAATCAACTGTTGTTAATTCTTCTTTTTGTTCAATGGATTTAGAAAAACCACGGAATAACTGAGATAAAATAACCCCAGAGTTACCACGAGCTCCCATTAATAATCCTTTGGCTAAACTTACGCCGACTTTACCAGCATGCTGTGAAGGATTTTCTTTCACTTCACGTGCGCCTGAAGTCATTGATAAGTTCATGTTTGTACCGGTATCGCCATCTGGAACTGGAAATACGTTTAACGCATCAACAAGCTGAACATTATTTGTTAAATTATTTGCTCCTTGAATGATCATTTGTGATAAACGTTTTCCATCAATTTTTTGAATTGACACAGATTTTCCTCCTTAATGCACATTACAAGTTTATTACTTTAACTCCTTGTACGTAGATGTTTACAGAATCTACTGCTAGTCCTACAGTTTGATCTAATGTATATTTCACTTTAGTCTGCACGTTATGTGCTACTTCTGAAATTTTCGTACCATAGCTCACAATAATATACATATCAATATGTACTTCATCTTCATCTTTACGAACAATAACACCTCTAGTGAAGTTTTCTTTTCGTAAAATGTCTGTTAATCCATCTTTTAACTGATTTTTTGATGCCATACCTACGATACCGTAGCAATCTACTGCGGCACCTCCAGCAATTGTTGCAATTACATCTGTACTAATATCAATTTGACCGTACTTCGTTTTAATTTCAATTGACATCTCGTTTCCCCCTTCATAAATGGTGAAAGTGAGCTAGACTACTTTAGTTACTATCATATAATCTTTTTAAAGAAAATTCCATCGTTCTTTCTTTTCACTCTCATATTTTATGTTTTATACTACAACTTTTCTATGATGAGCAAAATAGTCCATTGTTATTATACAACATGTACCACTATAATATGTCAAGCAATTTTTCTTGATTTCAGCTTTTCTTCATTGATATATGGTGTCAAGCAATTTTTCTTGATTTCAGCTTTTCTTCATTGATATATGGTGTCAAGTAATTTTTCTTGATTTCTTTTTTCTACGGTGTTGCATTCTCTTTTTAGTTGTGTTAAATTATAGTAGTGTTTTTAGCATCGCAAAAAAGACTAACATTGAAAAATTACGTATGGTAAGGTATCAAGGGAGGGAAATATAAATGGCTCGTGTTTGTGCTATCACTGGAAGAAAAGCTCGTTCTGGTAACTCTCGTTCTCACGCAATGAACGCTACAAAACGTAAATGGGGCGCTAACCTTCAAAAAGTTCGCGTACGCATCGACGGAAAAGTTCAACGTGTTTACGTTTCTGCTAGAGCATTAAAATCTGGCAAAATCGAACGTGTTTAATAATAAAAAAAAGAGCCGCTAGGCTCTTTTTTTATTATTAAAATGGAAAAAGCACCGGTAATAGGTGCTTTTTTTAGTCTTTTTTGAAGGTATTTAACATCGCACGTACAATTCCACCAAGAAATTTAGGTAACTTAATTGTATAAAATCTCATGGTTTCCCTCCTAATCCCCATTACTCCACTTGTTTACTATATGATGCAAGGAGCAAAATTGTTTCTTCAATCAGTGCTTCTTATCATCATTAATATGCCAGAAGTAAATGAAAAAGTACCTTTTTCCACAATGAGTTCATTACTAATACAAAGTGTCGATCCCCACTCTATTGTCTTGTTAGTAAGAGAGTACTTAAATCCACGTAATGTAATACCTTCAACTGTTTCAGTAACCGGTACAAAGGATACATAAGGAAAATTTTCATTTTCTTCAATTATATGTGTACCAACTTTTTTTACTGTTATTTCATTTTTATTGTCTACAATACACATTTCTATCTCTGCCGCTAAACCTTTTAAAAGCATTTGTATATTTGCCAAACCATGATCAAGTCTTCCACCAGTCGCGCCAAAAATACGAATTAATTTCGGATTTTGTTCTAAAGCCCAGCTAATTGCAATTTCTAAATCTGTTTGATCTTTTTCTCGCGGAACAATATGTAACTCATTTGTTTGCTGCCTCATCCATGCTAACTCATCCTCAGTAACCGAATCGTAATCCCCAAACGCAACAGTCGGAGTAATTCCACTTTTTAACAAACGGTACACTCCCCTATCAACCGCCGCCCACACTACTTCTTCATTTTCATATCGAGAAAAATCTGCGCAGTATTCTACAGGTCCTCCTGCCAAAATATGAACAATCATTTTTTCTTCCCCTTCTATTGTAAAAAGGCAATCTGCCATTCGGTAGATTGCCTTTCTCCTTATTTTTCGCTCTATCCTGTATAAAATAGTGAAGTCTTAATTAACTAGATGCTTCACTAGAATAAAGGCCATTCATTCTTTATCCACGAATTATACGAATTGCTTCACCGCGGTCTTTTTGATTGTATACTGCTGATCCTGCTACAAGAACATTCGCTCCTGCTTCAACACAAAGTCTTGCCGTTTCAGCATTTACACCACCATCAACTTCAATTTCTACTTCTAGATTTCGCTCTTTAACCATTTCTGCAACTTCTTTAATCTTCGGTAATACAGAATGAATAAACTTCTGTCCACCAAATCCAGGATTTACTGTCATTAGTAATACCATATCTATATCTTCTAATACATGTTCAATTACCGATACTGGTGTATGCGGATTTAATACAACCCCTGCTTTAATGCCATGAGATTTAATTAACTGAATTGTACGATGTAGATGAGGACACGCCTCTACATGAACAGTAATAATATCTGCTCCCGCTTTTGCGAAAGTCGGGATATAGTTATCAGGATTTTCAATCATTAAATGTACATCTAATGGTAATGATGTAATCGGACGGATAGCTTCTACAATTAATGGTCCAATCGTAATATTTGGTACGAAATGTCCATCCATTACATCGACGTGAATGTAATCAGCTCCACCTTTTTCTACATCTTTAATTTCTTCCCCTAATTTTGAAAAATCTGCTGATAAAATCGATGGTGCAATTTTAATCATAACTAATACCTCGGCTTTCTCTCTCTAATTTCTTCTACGAATTGTTTGTAATTCTTATAACGATATTCAGTTATCTTTCCTTCTTCAACCGCAGCTTTCACCGCGCATTTCGGCTCAGAAAGATGTGTACACCCTCTAAATTTACAGTATTGGCTCGCTTCTTTCAACTCTGGAAAACAATATGTAAGATCTTCTACCTCTATATCTATGAAATCAAGCGAACTAAAACCAGGTGTATCCGCAACAAGCCCGCTCCCCACTGTAATTAATTCCACGTGTCTTGTCGTATGTTTCCCGCGCCCTAAATGTGAAGAAATATCATTTGTTTTCAATTCTAAATCTGGACGTAAAACGTTTAACATTGAAGATTTTCCAACACCAGATTGTCCTGCAACGACAGAAATACAGCCCTCTAAGAATGGTTTCAAAATATCGATACTTTCCGATGTATTTATAGAAGTAAATAATACATCATAACCTATTTCACGATAATCATTTGCAAAAGCTTCAACAGTTTCCTTCATTTTTTCATCCACTAAATCCATCTTACTAATACAAATAATCGGCTTAATATTATGATATTCAATCTGTACTAAAAATCGATCTAACAGTCCGGGATTAAAATCTGGTTCTACTGCAGAGAAAACGAGAATCGCTTGATCAACATTAGCAATAGGAGGTCTAACAAGTTCGTTTTTTCGATCAAATACTTCTAACACGTATCCTTCACTCGGATTATCTGCTTGAAAAACGACTTGGTCTCCTACAAGTGGCGTAATTTTATTCTTTCTAAATACACCACGCCCGCGACATTGTGTAATTCCTTCTTCATGCTGCACATAATAAAACCCACTTAGAGCTTTTACAATTTTTCCTTCTGGCATATAATTCTCCTTTATTTTGTATAAAGTGAAACTGTAATTAATAATGAATTGACTAGAGTTCTTTAAACAATTATTTAAAAACTAACTAAATATATACCCAGGTAATATATTTAAACTACCATCACATTCAAAATATTATTCACAATAGTATCACCTTTATAGCTTTTGAATCATATATTTTTGCCTGCTATACCATCCATTATTTAGACAGATAACAGGCAAGAGTAATAAAGTGAAACTTTAATCATTGGGGGTTTATCGATCCCCTCTGATTAGTAAAAGTCCTCACCAATCGGGCTTTTACGGGCAATCAATCCTGCCTACCTTCTTTGCTTTACAGCCGGATTTTGAGGCGAGGGTCTTACTACCAACAGATAGCAGGACAAATTCCATCCTCTATAAAACAAGAATGGAATCCATTATTGTTGAGCTGGATATGGTACTTCTTTTTCTATAATCGTTACTCCATCTCGAACAATTTTATAATGTCCCTTTGAACCTTCTTGAATTACAAATTCTAAAGAAATAGTCGCTGACTCAGTAATCGTTCTCGTTTCAACTGGTCTATCCATTTTTTGCTGCATATCTTCTTTATAAATTTCTATTGTTTGCGGTTTTTTCTCACCTGTTGCAGAAGCTTCATATGGGATAGAAATATTATCCACTTTTACTGTTTTCGTCACTTTGGGCTTCGGACCATCAGAGATAACAATCGTTACTTTATCTCCTTCTTTTAAAGGTGTCCCAGGTTTTGGATATTGAGAAATAACAAGTCCCTTTTCGACAGTATCTGAATACTCCCTTTTTATATCAGAAACAAGCTTTCTTTCATTTAAGTAACCTTTTACACTATTTTCAGTCCATCCTGAAAAATCACCTGGCCTAATTTGATAAGGTCCCTTACTTACCCAAATCTTCAGTTCTTGTTCTGCCTCTATAACCATTTGATCAGGCGTTGGTATTTGCTCTACGATTTCACCTTTCGGCTTATCATTTTCAATAAAATTAATGGTAACCTGTTTATATTTTTCTTCTAACTCAGCTCTTATACTCTCGAAATCTTTTCCTGTGAAGTCACTCATTTTACTTTTCTTTTTTCCACCTGATTGATAGATAGTAATTTTAGAGCTTTCTTTCACTACTCTTCCGGCTATTGGATCTGTTTTTATCACTTTTCCCACTTCAACATTATCTGTATATACAATGTTAGGTTCTGTAACTTCAAAGCCTTTTTCAACTAATGTATTTACAGCTGTCGTATACTTCATACCAGCCACATCAGGAACCTTCACATCTTTCGGAATAAAGAAGCCTGGAATAACAGTAAGCGCTAATGTTATCCCTATCGCTAAAAGTAAAAATGTTGTAATTAAAACCTTCAGCCATTTGTTACTGCGTTTTTTCTTCTTAGCTGATTCGGTCTCTTCTTTTCTTGCTTGTTCATCCACTTTACTTCCTTTTAGCACAATTGTTTCATCACTCACATTTTGGAATAATTGTTCTTGTTGAATGATTGGAATCGCTTTCGTTGCTTCCATATCTTCTGGTATGTAAAATGGTTGTTCATTTATTCTTTCTGGATATAGCGCTGTTTCAATATCCCGTTTCATCGCGTTAGCAGATTGATATCGATGGAATGGATCTTTCGCAGTTGCCTTTAATATAATATTTTCAACACTTTGTGGAATATTTTCATTCCATCTTTTTGGAGATGGTATTTCATTTTGTAGATGTTTTAAAGCTATTGCAACAGCAGATTCACCCGAAAACGGTTGTCTTCCTGTTAACAATTCAAACATAACAATCCCAAGTGAATAAATATCTGATTGTTTATTCGCTATACCACCACGTGCTTGTTCCGGTGATAAATAATGTACAGAACCGAGCACCGAATTTGTATGTGTAATTGTTGTTGCACTTGTAGCTGTCGCAATTCCAAAGTCTGTGACTTTTATCACTCCATCATCTCGAATCAAAATATTGTGCGGTTTTATATCACGATGCACAATCTCAAAGTGATGGGCGTGTGCCATGGCGGACGTTAACTGCTCCATTATATCAAGAGCTTCTCCTATCGGTAACATCCCTCGATCAATTATGTATTGCTTCAATGTTCGTCCAGGTACATATTCCATTACAAGATAATATATACCATCCTCTTCCCCAACATCATACATATTCACAATATTTGGATGCGACAACGTTGTAACAGATTGCGCTTCTCGATGGAAACGTTTAATAAACTCTTCGTTATTTGAATAGTCGAGTCTTAATATTTTTACCGCTACATCTCGGCCAAGTATTTCATCATGAGCTAAATATACATTGGCCATCCCTCCACCGCCAATCATTTTCAGCAGCTTATAACGGTCATTTAAGCGTTTTCCAATCAGCACGTTGCACTTCACCTACTTTCGTTTGCCGAATCCGCATAATCAATAATAACGAGAGTGATATTATCTTCTCCACCACGATCATTTGCTAATTGAATGAAATGCTCTCCCTTCGCCTCGAGCTGTTCATTCAATTGTAAAATTTGTTGCATATCAGCCATAGGGACTTTGTTAGACAATCCATCAGAGCAAAGAAGCAATTGATCATCTTCTTCGAGAACTAATGTTTTAACATCTAATCCGACTGTTTCTTCTGTTCCTAACGCTCTTAATAGAACATTCTTTTTCGGGTGATATTCTGCATCTTCTTTTGAAATTTCACCGTGCCTAACAAGTTCATTTACAAGTGAGTGATCTTCCGTTATAAGCGATATTTCTCCCTCTGATACCATATAACAACGACTATCTCCTATATGACCGATTGTTACAAAACTAGGTGTACAAATCGCTACGATAACCGTTGTTCCCATGCCATTACATTCTACATGCTGCTTAGAGTAAGCATATATACGCTCATTAATAATTCCAACGTTAGTATGTAACCACTTTTCTACCTTTTTAGGCTCATTCATATTATGCGTTTGCTTCCAATAATCATGGAATAATTGAATAGCCATCGAGCTAGCTACATCGCCAGCTCGATGACCTCCCATCCCATCTGCTACTACCGCTAAAATATTTCCATCTAAATTGTGAAAAACTCCTGCACTATCTTCATTATGTTGACGAACTTTCCCTTTATCCGATAGAAACACGGCTTTCATCTCGTCACCTCGTCTCTTCTTTGCGCTCCTTTGCACGCAACTGACCGCAGGCTGCATCAATATCATGACCTTGTTCACGGCGAATTGTTACATTCACTCCACGATCTTTTAGCGTCTTTTCAAATAAGAAAATTTGCTCTCGTGGCGTACGTACATAATCACGTTCTGGCACGTAGTTTACCGGAATTAAGTTTACATGACATTTTACACCTTTTAAGAGCGCAGCAAGTTCTTCAGCTTGCTCAACTTGGTCATTTTCTCCTCCAAATAAGCCATATTCAAACGTAATACGACGCCCTGTTCTATTTACATAGTATTTAACAGCTTCCATTAAATCTGGTAGCTTATAAGCACGGTTAATCGGCATTAATTTTGAACGTAACTCTGTATTTGCAGAATGCAATGAAATCGCAAAATTGATTTGCATATCTTCTTCAGCGAACTTATAAATTTTTGGAACAATTCCACTTGTTGAAACTGTCATATGCCTTGCACCAATATGAATTCCTTTTTCATGATTTACAATGCGTAAGAATGACATTAAGTTGTCGTAATTATCAAACGGCTCTCCAATTCCCATAACAACAAGAGAACTTACACGCTCTTCTGTTTCATCAAGCGCACGCTGAACTTCCACTACTTGCGCTACAATTTCTCCAGCTTCTAGGTTTCGTTTTAGCCCACCAAGTGTAGAAGCACAGAACGTACAGCCAATTCGACAACCAACCTGTGTTGTTACACAAATCGAATTTCCATATTCATGTCGCATTAATACCGTTTCAATAGAGTATCCATCGTATAACTGGAATAAGAATTTAATTGTTCCATCCGAAGACGTTTGTTTTACTAATGTATTTAAAGTAGTAATATCAAAGGAATTCGACAATTTATCGCGCAATCCTTTAGAAAGGTTTGACATATCCTCATAATTTTTTACACGTTTTTTATATAACCAATCAAAAATTTGCCCTGCACGGAATTTAGGTTCCCCTTGTTCCTTTAACCAATCTTGCATTTCATGAAGTTGTAAAGAGTAAATTGATGGTTTCTTTGTTTCTAGATTTTTCTTTTGTTTTTTTACAGTTGTTTCCATGATACTACACCTTCTTTCTTAAACAAGCAATATAAAAGCCATCTGTTGCAAAATAATGCGGTAAAATTTGTACTTGACCTTCATCAATGTACGGACTTAATTTTTCTGGCATACGTTCTTTTATCGTAGTATCCCACTCAAATTCAGGATGCTCTTGTAAAAACCGTTCTATTACTTGTTCATTTTCTATTTTTTCAATTGTACACGTACTATAAACAAGGCGACCACCTTGTTTTAATAATGGTGCTATTTTTTCTAATATCGCAAATTGAATCGTTGATAATCGTTCACTATCGCCCTTATCTTTCCCTAACTTAATATCAGGTTTACGTCTTATAACACCGAATCCTGAACATGGCGCATCTACTAATATTTTATCAAAGGTTTCATTTTCAAAATGCTCTTGAACTTTTCTAGCATCTAATGCCTTTGTTTCTACATTTTCTAGACCAAGTCGATCTGCTTGTTGTCTAATTAAACGCACTTTATGTGCATGTAAATCAAGGGACATTACCTTACCAGTTCCCTTTAATCGCTCTGCAATATGCGTTGTTTTCCCGCCTGGGGCAGCACAACTATCAAGGACTTCATCGCCCTCATTCGGTTCTAAAGCACGTGCCACCAGCATAGAGCTTTCATCTTGAATAGAGAGAAATCCTTTTTTAAACGCTTCTGTATGCGCTACATTCCCTCTTTCAATTTGAATTGCATCATCTGACAAATCGCCACGTTTCGCTTCTATACCCTCGTTTGCTAATAGCCCAATCGCTTCTTCCACCGTAACCTTATCAACATTCACACGTGCTGTCGGTACAGGTGGTAACATATTTACTTCACACATTTTCCCTGCTGTCTCTAAACCGTATTCAGATACCCAGTCTTGTACAAGCCAAGCTGGATGACTCGTTGTAATCGCAAGACGTTCTACCGGATCCTTGATTTCTTCTAACGATGGTACACCTTCTCGCTGAATTGAACGTAATACTCCGTTCACCATGCCTGAAATCCCTTTATGCCCACGACGTTTCGCAATCTCAACAGCTTCATGAATAGCCGCTCTTTCTGGAACTCGGTCTAAATATAACATTTGATATAAAGATAGGCGAAGCAACACTCTTACCCAAGCCTCAACCTTCTTTCTTAAAAATGGTTGTAAATAGTAGTCCAATGTGTCACGACGTTGAATTGTTCCATATACAATTTCAGTTAATAAGCCTATATCTTTTCTATCAATTGCACTTTTTTCAATCAGGTTATTTAAAAGTAAGTTGCTATATGCGCCACTTTTTTCTACTTGAATTAAACCATCAAGAGCTAACTCACGAACATTTTGTCTCATGCATTTTCTCCTAACTTCGTACCAATTTCAGGTTTTGTTCCACGTAAAAACTGTGAACAACTCATGCGCTTTTTACCAGACGGTTGCAATTCAGTAATTTTAACACCTGTCTCATTACCTGTTGCAACAACAAATCCATCTTCTTCATAAGCTACTATTGTACCTGGTTCAGCTTTCTCTGCCATAGAAACTTTCTCTCCCCACCATACTTTTACAACTTGTCCTGCTAAAGTTGTATAAGCAACTGGCCATGGATTCAATCCGCGAATGTGATTGTATACTTCTTCACCTGTTTTTGTCCAATCAATTTTCTCTTGCTCACGTTTTATATTATATGCAAACGTTACTTCATCTTCATTTTGTTTAATTGGTTCTAGCTTACCTTGAATTAATAAAGGTACTGTTTTAGATAGAAGATGTGCACCGGCTTCACTTAACTTATCGAATAACGATCCCGTCGTTTCACGCTCGTCAATTTCCACTTCTACTTGCGTTAAGATATCACCAGCATCTAATTTTTCTACCATATACATAATTGTAATGCCTGTTTTCTCTTTCCCTTCCATGATCGCATAATGAATCGGTGCACCACCGCGAAGCTCTGGAAGTAATGATGCATGGACATTAATACATCCGTACTTTGGTGCTTCTAGAATTTCGTTTGGTACAATCTGACCGAACGCAGCTGTTACAATTAAATCCGCCTCTAGTGCTAATACTTTTTCATATTCGTCTTTTTCACGAATTTTCAGTGGCTGTAGCACCGGAATGCCATGTTTCTCCGCTTCAACTTTAACTGGAGTAGGCGTTAAAACCTTTTTTCTACCCACTGGACGATCAGGTTGTGTTACAACACCCACTACGTCATATCCATCCTCGATAAGACGACGAAGCACCGGTACAGAAAAGTCCGGTGTTCCCATAAATACTACTTTTATCATTCAAAAACCGCTCCTTTTAACACCTATTCTAATTCGTTTTCTTCATAATATCTCGTCACTTTAGATGTAAATAAAACACCATGTAAATGATCGATTTCATGTTGAATCGCACGCGCTAAGAAGTCTTTTGCTTCTAATAAGAATATTTTCCCACGACGATTTTGCGCACGCACTTTAATGTAATCTGCACGCTCCACTTCACCATAAAGTCCCGGAAAGCTTAAGCAGCCTTCGGGACCTACTTGTTCACCACGTTTTTCTAAAATAACCGGATTTATTAATTCTATTTTACCCGTATCATCATCGATATCAACAACAGCAACTTGTAAGCTCACACCTACTTGTGGCGCAGCTAAACCAACGCCGTCTGCAATTAACATTGTTTCATGCATATCTTTTAACAATTTCACTAACTTTTTATCAAAGTTAATTACTCTTTCGCATGGTGTTTCTAATACTTCATTTGGATGCTTTACAATTTCTAAAACTGCCATATTTCCCTCCGCTACATTAACATTGTTGGATTAAAATCAATTGAGATTTGTAGCTCTTTTTGCATTTCTGCTTGATAATGTTCATTTACCATTTTGAGCACGTTCTTTAAGTTTGGTTCCCGTTTGTATTTTATCATGCATTGGTAACGATATCTATCTTTTATCCTTGGAATCGCTGAAGCAACTGGGCCTAACACCATTGTTTGCTGTGAGCAATGCGTTCGTAAATGACCGACAATTTTTTCCGTCACTTGGACTGCCTTTAATAATTCTGGATGAGATACGGTTACAAGCACAACGTAATAATACGGTGGATATTGTCTTGTTCGTCTCATTTGCATTTCATGTTCAAAAAACACATCATATTGCTGATTCTTTGCTAATTCTACACTGTAATGTTCTGGTGTATACGTTTGAATTACAACTTCCCCTGGCAATTCATGCCTTCCAGCACGTCCACTCACTTGCGTCAATAGCTGATAGGTCTTTTCACTCGCTCGAAAATCAGGTAAGTGAAGCATCGTATCTGCCGTTAATACACCTACAAGCGTCACTTTCGGAAAGTCAAGTCCTTTTGCAATCATTTGTGTTCCCAGTAATATATCTGCTTTCTCTTCTCCAAATGCCTTTAATAATTTTTCATGCATTCCTTTGCGGCTTGTTGTATCTACGTCCATTCGAATGACTCGCGCCTGTGGAAATAGTTTTGTGATTTCTTCTTCTACCTTTTGTGTACCAGTACCAAAGAAACGAATATACGTACTATTACAAGCCGGACACTCTGTTGGCATATTTTCCTCATGGCTACAATAATGACATTTTAAACGATGATTCATTTTGTGGTATGTCAACGAAATATCACAATGCGGACATTGTACGACATATCCACAATCACGGCACATCACAAACGTAGAATGCCCCCTTCTATTTAAAAAGAGAACCATCTGTTCTTTCTTTTCTAATCGATCTGCTATTTTCTCATGTAGTGCTTTTGAAAACATTGAGCGATTTCCATCACGAAGTTCTTCACGCATATCCACAATTTCTACGGTCGGCAAAGCTTGTTCATTCATACGTTTCTCCATCGTCAGCAGCTCATAGACACCCTTTTTTGCTCTAGCAAATGATTCAAGTGTTGGGGTTGCACTTCCAAGAACGATTGGGCACTTATGATATTGCCCTCTCCACACCGCTACATCTCTTGCATGATATCTCGGATTATCTTCTTGCTTATAACTCGATTCATGCTCTTCATCTATAATGATAATTCCTAAATTTTCAAAAGGAGCAAAAATAGCTGAGCGTGCACCCACTACAACTTTCACTTCTTTTCTTAAAATCTTTCGCCATTCATCATATTTTTCACCAACTGAAAGTGCACTATGAAGAACCGCAACTTGTGAACCGAACCTACCTTTGAAACGATCTACCATCTGAGGCGTTAACGCGATTTCCGGAACAAGTACAATAGCTTCTTTTCCCTTTTTCAACACCGCTGCTATAGATTGTAAATATACTTCTGTCTTCCCACTTCCTGTAACACCATATAGTAAAAATGGATTATAAGTTTCATTTGCAATTGATGATAAGATCGGTGTAATAACTTGCTTTTGCTCCTCAGTAAGCGGAAATGGTTTCGTTTGTTCAAAATCATCATCGTCATATGGATTCCGATATACTTCCACATACTTTTCTGAGATTAGCCCCTTTTTAACAAGTGCTTTTATTGGAGCATCTGTTATTTGCAACTCTTCTGTTATCACTTTCAACGGTACACTTTTATAATTTTCCACAAAATAATAGAGTACATCTTGTTGTTTTTTACTTTTCAGTTCAAATGCCGCTAATTCTAATTTATCTTCTGGCAACTCCGGCTGTACTACTCTTTGTTTTTTCTTTTGCACTTTATCCTTTACCTGATAAACAACTTCAATCGTGCCATTTTTAATTTCTTGTTGAATAGTGCGGTATAGATGTGGTTGCGTCTCAATCACTTCCCAATCTATCGCCTCTTTGTCTTGAAATAAAAACAGTAGTTCAGGTGCTACTTCTTCTTGTTTACGAAGTTGTATCCGTTTTTTATACGTCGCTTTTATCGCTGTCGGAAGCATCACTTGAAAAGCTGAAATCATATAACATAACGTTTCACTTGTAAGCCAATATCCAAGCCTTAATAATTCCTCATTTAAAACTGGAGTAACATCTAATATTTCATGGAGTGCCTTTAATTTTTTACTTTCTACCTCAGCCGAGTCTTTTATGCCAATAATAAAACCTTGCAATTTTCTTGGACCGAATGGAACTACTACACGCATTCCTGTTTGCACGATATCTTCCCATTTTTTAGGGATGATATAATCAAACGGCCGATCTGTTTGACGTGCTGGTACATCAACAATTACACTTGCAAACTTCATACACAATCATCTTCTAACATCATTTCGATTTGCTTTAATATTTCACGAGCCACTTCTTTCTTCATTAAAAGTGGTAACTCAATAATCTCTCCATCTTTTCTATACATTGTTACAATATTCGTATCTGTACCAAAGCCAGCTCCTTGCGCTTTCACATCGTTCGCAACAATCATATTTGCATTTTTCTCACGTAATTTTCTCGTCGCATATTCCTCTATATTCGTCGTTTCAGCTGCAAATCCGATAAGTAACTGTCGCTCTTTTTTCTCACCTAATGTTCTTAAAATATCTACTGTTCTTTCCAATTCAATAACAGCATCGCCATTTTGCTTTTTCATTTTATTATCGTGAACATATTTTGGGCGATAATCTGCAACTGCCGCTGTCTTGATAACAACATCTACATTCTGATAATGTTGAAGAACTGCCTCTAACATATTTTGTGCAGATTCTACTTGTATTGTTGTTACATGTAATGGCGGATTTAATGCTGTCGGTCCTGACACAAGTATGACATCAGCACCTAAGCTTGCTGCCACTTCTGCAATTGCATACCCCATCTTTCCAGAAGAAAAATTCGTCATAAAACGGACTGGGTCAATCTTTTCACGTGTCGGGCCAGCCGTTATTAATATTCGCTTTCCTTGCAATGGTTTTTGTTCTGAGAAAACCTCTTCTAATCTTCCGATAATCACCTCAGGTTCTTCCAGTCTTCCCTTAGCTACATAACCACATGCTAAAAAGCCTTCGCCAGGCTCAATAAATGTATATCCTAACGCTTTTAACGTCATCATATTTTTTTGAACAATTTTATTTTCATACATATGCACATTCATAGCAGGCGCAATCCAAACTGGAGCTGTAGTAGCCAACAACGTAGTCGTTATCATATCATCCGCAATACCATTCGCTAACTTCCCAATGCAATTCGCTGTAGCAGGTGCCACAAGTACAACATCTGCCCAATCCGCTAAATCAATGTGAGCGATAACCGCTGAGTCTTTTTCATCAAACGTATCCGTATATACATCGTGGCGAGAAAGCGCTTGAAATGTAAGAGGTGTAACAAACTTCATTGCCGATTCACTCATCATTACTTTTACAGTAGCACCTGCTTGTGTCAATTTACTCGTTAGCGCAGCTGCCTTAAAAACTGCAATGCCTCCTGTTACACATAGAAGTATCTTTTTCCCTTTTAGCATATGACTCGTCCTCTTTCTTTTTCAAACTTATTCTACTGAAATAGAATTTTCAGCTCGTCAGTACCAATATGTTGTTCCACCTTTTTACGATTATTTCTTCCCTATCGTAAAAAAATAACAACCTACTTGTAAATAGGTTGTTACCGTTACATAGAAAATTATAAAGTCTATGTTTTAATTTGTCGAAAAGAATGTCTTAATCGATGATTTTGTCTTCGCTTGGTACATATTTTAATACTTCTGCATCGATTTCTTCTAATGATTTACCTACACATTTATGAGAAACAGGTTGCTCAATAACACAATTGTTCGCAAGTTGCATTTCACGCGCACGCTTTGCAGCTACTGTTACAAGCGTATATTTAGAATCGATTTTTGTTAATAATGAATCAATTGATGGATTTAACATAATTATAGACCCTCCGTCATTTCTTTATAATATTTTGCTACTCTTTCGCGGCGGCAATGTTCGCCAACCACAATTGCTTTAATTCTGTCGCAAGCTAATTCAACTTGATCGTTTTCTACAACATAGTCATAAGCGTCCATCATTTCGATTTCTTCTTTCGCTACAGTTAAACGATTTTCAATAACATCTTCAGTTTCTGTACCACGACCGACAATTCGGTTCTTTAGTTCAGATAAACTTGGAGGTGCTAAGAAAATAAATACACCTTCAGGGAAGGCTTTCTTAACTTGAATTGCTCCTTGTACTTCAATTTCTAGAAACACGTCTTTTCCTTCTTGTAATGTTTTTTCAACATAATCAATCGGTGTTCCGTAATAATTACCTACGAACTCAGCCCACTCAAGTAATTTTTCATTACGAATCATTTCTTCAAATTCTTCTCTCTCTTTAAAGAAATAATCCACACCATCTACTTCACCTTCACGCGGTTTACGCGTCGTTACTGAAATAGAGTACTGAAAACGTGTATCCTCCTGGCTAAATAGCTCTTTGCGAACCGTTCCTTTTCCAACCCCAGAAGGTCCTGAAAGCACGATGAGCAATCCTCTTCTACTTCTCATAAATATGTAAAACCTACCCTTCCTCACTTAAATCTTCTTTATTATTCAAACGATGTGCAATCGTCTCTGGCTGAATTGGACTTAATACAACATGCCCATCATCCATCACAATAACCGCCCTTGTTTTTCTCCCATACGTAGCATCAAGCAAAGCATTATGTTCACGTGCTTCCTGTACTGTTCGTTTAATAGGAGCTGACTCCGGACTTACAATAGCAATAATTCGATGAGCAGATACAATATTTCCGTATCCAATATTTAAAAACCGCATGGCCATAGTTTGCGCCTCCTAGTAAGTCTATCCGATTTCTCCACCACGTATAACTTTATATATTTTTTGAAAGCTACTCAATATTTTGTACTTGTTCACGAATTTTTTCAAGGTTATTTTTCATTTCTACAACATATTTTGATATTGTTAAGTCATTTGCCTTAGAACCAATCGTATTAATTTCTCTATGCATCTCTTGCACGATGAAGTCCATTTTCCTTCCAACAGGCTCTTCAATCTGCAGTGTTTCACGAAATTGATCTAAATGACTTTGTAAACGAACTAACTCCTCGTGAATATCACAACGCTCTGCAAACATTGCGACTTCTGTTAACAATCTTTGTTCATCTAAATCTTGATTATGTAATTCTTTTAAGCGATTTTCTAATCGTTCACGATATTTTTGTGTAACAATTGGTGCATGTGGAATAATTGCATTTACACAATTGTGAATCTCTTGCAAACGATACGCTATATCTTTATGTAATCGTTCTCCTTCGCCATCTCTCATCATTTTTAACATATGAGCAGCTTGGCGAACAGCCTCATATAAACTGTTTTCAAATTGTTCATTTACATTTTCTATTTCTTCAATTGCCGTTACTTCTGGCATTCCCATTAGTTGCCCGAGTGTAATAGAATCTTGTAATTGAAATTTCCCTTTTATATCTTCCATAATGGATTGGTACTGCTTGAGAAGCTCCCAATTCACACTTAATTTTCTTTCAACAAGCCCTTCACCTGTTATACTAATAGACACTTCAATACGTCCACGGCGAACTTGTTCTGCAATTATTTTACGAATTTTGTCTTCAAACACCATCATTTGCTTCGGAAGTCGAATACTCATTTCTAAAAAGCGATGGTTCACCGACTTCATTTCTACTGTTATTTGAAAAGTATCATTTTCTACTTTCGACCTTCCAAATCCTGTCATACTACAAATCATCTTTATCACATCCAAGCCATGAAATAACTCAATGAAAAAGGTAATAGAGACAAGGCTCTACTACCTTCTGTAAATTATATCATATTTTCATATCATTGACTATTTCAAGTTTAATCCCTTCTTATATAACAGTGGCTTTTTCTTTTTATCCTTTTTTCTTGTTAATAAAGATCCTACTAATAAGAAAGTCGGAATAGATGATAATCCTCCAATTAACAACCAATCTCGTGCTTGTATCGGCATTGTGCTAAAAATCGGCTGTAATGGTGGATAATATATAACTACAAGCATTAACAGTAAAGAAATAATAACCGCCCCTACTAAATATACATTTCCAAACGGGTTACGATGAAATATAGAATGTTCACTACGACAATCAAATACATGAATAAGCTGAGCAAGTACTAATGTTGCGAAGGCTACCGTTTGTGCATACTTTAATTCATTTGGATGCTGGTTAAATGCAATAATAAACGCTACTAATGTCACTGCTCCGATTAGAAAACCACGACTTATAATTTTCCACGCAAGCCCTCTAGCGAACACCCCTTCTTTCGGATGGCGTGGTGTTCTCTTCATGACATCTCCTTCAGCCTTATCCAAACCTAATGCCATCGCTGGTAAACCGTCAGTAACTAAGTTCACCCATAAAATTTGAATTGGAACCATCGGCAATGGCAGTGCAAGTAACATCGCAAATAACATAACTAAAATTTCACCAACGTTAGATGCTAGCAAATACCGAATAAACTTCCGAATATTTTCATATATGTTTCTACCTTCTTTAATTGCCGATTTAATCGTAGCGAAGTTATCATCTAACAAAACAAGTGAAGAAGCTTCTTTTGCAACATCTGTCCCTGTAATTCCCATCGCAATCCCTATATCAGCTGTTTTAATAGCTGGAGCATCGTTCACTCCATCACCCGTCATAGCTACTATATGCCCCTTATTTTGCAGCGCCTTAACGATTTTCAATTTATGCTCAGGAGACACTCGAGCGAATACATACGTATCTTCTACAATATCTTCTAATGCCTCTACATCCATATTCGCAAGTTCTACACCTTCAACAACGCGTCCACCCGGTGGTAAAACCCCTAACTGTTCCGCAATTGCCATTGCTGTCACTTTATGATCTCCCGTAATCATTACCGTTCTAATACCAGCTTCCTTACACTCCCTCACCGCTTGCGCCACTTCTGATCTTGGCGGATCTATCATTCCTTGTATTCCAACAAGCATAAAATCCTGCTCTACTTCTCTTTCATGCTCAATTGAATCTGTAGCTTTTAACGGTTTAAATGCCACCGCAATCGTTCGTAAAGCTTGACTCCCTAAACTATGAATCGCTGCCTGCACTTCTTTTCGATACATTTCACTTAAAGGCTGCTGTTTATTCCCCCATAAAATCGTTTGGCTCATTTGCAATAAAACATCTGGCGCTCCTTTTGTAATAACAAATTTCTTCCCTTCACGATCACGAACGATAACGCTCATCATTTTTCTAGTTGAATCAAAAGGAAATTCACGGATGACTTCAAACTTTCCTTTAAGAGCTTCACGTGATATTCCCGCCTTCATTGCAGCAGCTACGAGAGCTCCCTCTGTCGGATCTCCATCTAACACATACGCCTTTTTCTTTTGAATAACATTCGCATTATTACATAAACAGCCAAATGTGAGTAGTTGGTACAGTGATTTCGTCTTAGTAGGGTCAATTACTTCTTCACCTTTCATAAACGAACCCGTTGGCTCATAGCCTTGACCTGTTACTTTCCACAATTCTCCGCCTGACCACATATGTGTTACCATCATTTTGTTTTGTGTCATTGTTCCTGTTTTATCTGAGCAAATAACAGAAGCACACCCTAACGTTTCTACAGCTGGCAACTTTCGCACAATTGCTCTCTTTTTAATCATGCGTTGTACACCAAGTGATAGCGCAACTGTAACGATAGCTGGTAATCCTTCCGGAATAGCCGCAACTGCGAGCGAAACCCCAGCCAAAAACATGTGATACACTTCATTCCCCTGATATACACCAGCTAATACTACAAGAGCTGTCAAAATAAGAGCGACAATAATTAAAATTTTCCCTAGCTGTTCTAACCTTCTTTGTAATGGTGTTTCCATTTGCTCAGCATTTTGCAACATATTTGCAATTTGACCCATAGCTGTATTCATTCCAGTCGCTATGACTACCCCTGTTCCAGCACCTCTCGTTATCATCGTCCCCATAAATGCCATGTTTTTTTGATCACCAATTGAAACATCTTGGCCTTGTAATGCTTCTACCTTCTTTTGTACCGGCACTGATTCCCCTGTAAGAGCAGACTCTTCGATATATAAACTTGAAGATTCCACAAGACGAACATCCGCGCCAATACGATCGCCACTAGAAAACTTAATAATATCACCTAAGACAAGCGCTTTAGACGGTGCCTTTATCCACTTCCCATTTCTTAGTACCGTAACTTGAGGAGCTGCCAACTCTTTTAAAGCTTCCAACGATTTTTCAGCTTTCCTTTCTTGAAAGAAACCGAGGATACCATTGATAATAACGATCGCAACAATTGCAATTGAATCGATGTATTCTCCTAAAAAAGCTGAAATAATTGTTGCACCAAATAAAACAAGTACCATAAAATCTTTAAATTGCGCTAAAAACACCATAAGTGCAGAAGGCCGCTTTGCTTCTTGCAATTCATTTGTACCAAATTTCCTTAATCGCCCCTCTGCTTCTTGCTCTGTAAGACCTACCTCCACATTCGTATTCGTTCTTTCCTCCACTTCATGTGCACGCATTTCATACCAATTCATCCTGCCATCGACCTCCTGATTCCAGACATACTCTAATGAAAGCTTATTCAGCCTCGTCCAAAAAAATGCTATAATTAACTTTTAGTTAGAAAGGAGTGTTCATTTATGGCATTCGATGGATTATTTACAAGAGCGATTACACATGAAATTGCAAATTCTCTTTACACGGGAAGAATTTCCAAAATATATCAACCTTCAAAATACGAGATTTTATTACATATTCGCGCAAACGGAAAGAATCAAAAACTGATTCTCTCCGCTCATCCGACATATGCACGTTTACACTTAACAAACCAAAATTACGATTCACCTGCACTTCCACCAATGTTTTGTATGCTTCTCCGCAAGCATTTAGAAGGTGGTTTCATTGAAAAGATTGAACAAATTGATTTAGAGCGCATTATTCAAATTACAGTTCGCAGCAGAAATGAAATTGGTGATGAATCGCTAAAGACATTAGTAATTGAAATCATGGGACGACATAGTAACATCATTTTAGTAGACACAAAAACAAACAATATTTTAGATAGCTTAAAACACGTTTCTTTAGCAGTAAACCGACATCGAACTGTATACGCTGGAGCTGAATATATTGCACCACCAGCACAACATAAAATTAACCCGCTTCAGATTGAAACAGATGATGAATTTATTAGACCGCTAGACTTTCTATCCGGAAACATGGATAAACAGCTTGTCGGCACCTTCACGGGAATATCACCGTTATTCGCAAAAGAAGTAGTGAAAAAAGCAGGTATGGTAAATGAAAAAGCATTATCTGAAGCATTTTTCTCCATACAAAAGCCATTACTAACTCATACATATTCACCAACAATGAGTACTGCAAACGGGAAAGAATTCTTTTATCTTTTCCCTCTTACGCACTTGCAAGGAGAAGAAAAAACATTCTCATCAGTAAGCGAATTGTTAGATCGCTTCTTTTTCGGGAAAGCAGAGCGCGATCGTGTAAAACAACAGGCGCATGATTTAGAGCGCTTTATGCAAAACGAAAAAAATAAAAATGAGAAAAAACTCATTAAACTAGAAAAAACATTACAAGATGCCGGGAAAGCAAATAAATATCAACTTTTTGGAGAGCTACTTACAGCCAATATGTATGCTTTGAAAAAAGGTGACAAAGATATTGAAGTCGTTAACTATTACGACGAAAATGGTGGAACTGTAAAAATCACATTAGATCCTTTAAAAACACCATCCGACAATGCACAACGCTATTTCCAAAAATATCAAAAAGCAAAAAATTCAGTTGTTGTAGTAGAAGAACAAATCGAAAAAACAAATGAAGAAATTCTTTATTTTGATAGCTTACTTCAACAAATGGAAGCTGCTTCTTCAAAAGACATCGAAGAAATTCGCGAGGAATTAGCCGAAGAAGGTTATATGCGCAATCGCAAAGCAAAAAATGCTAAGAAGAAACCAACTAAACCGGTATTGGACAAATATTTAGCTAGTGATGGAACAGAAATTTTCGTCGGCAAAAACAATAAACAAAATGATTATTTAACAACGAAATTTGCCCGTCGTGATGAAATTTGGTTACATACGAAAGACATACCTGGCTCTCATGTTGTCATTCGTTCTTTAGAACCTGCTGAAGAAACTTTACTAGAGGCTGCAAAAATCGCCGCTTATTTCAGTAAAGCAAAAGAGTCTAGCTCTGTACCTGTTGATTTCACGAAAATACGTCATGTCAAAAAACCGAGTGGCGCAAAACTTGGCTTTGTTACGTACGACAATCAGCAAACCGTATATGTAACACCTGATGCTGATACTGTAATGAAATTAAAAGCGTAAATATAAAAAAATGCGTTGCTTATAAGCAACGCATTTTTTATAGGGTTTCAATTCAGTTCATATATCCATTCACTCATTCATAACATCTTTCTCCCCTTCAATATTGTCAAAAAAATTGACAGTGTCATTTCACATCTGTATAAATTTTTTTACAGTATGTGTATAAAGTGCACCTCCAATCAATATTTTTTCATACCCCCACTGATTATTGAAGTAATCTTGATTTTATGAACAAACCGCCCCTCACAAATAGCGGACTAATTTTTTATCTCCCCTAAAACATATGTAGTTCCTACTATCTTTTTTCTTCAAATATACATTTTGGCATGCTATTTGCTTTATTCAATACTGTGAAAAGGGGGAAATTAACATGAATTTAAGAATTAATAAAATCCAAAATCAACTACAAAAATATGAAATTGACGGATTACTTATTACAAAAAAAGAAAATCGCCAATATGCAACAGGCTTTACAGGCAGCGCTGGCGTCGTCTTAATCTCTGTGGATAAAGCGGTTTTTATAACTGATTTTCGCTATGTAGATCAAGCGAAATCACAAATAAAAGACGCTGAAATTGTTATGCATAAAGGAAATTTAGAGAAAGAAGTTGCAAATCAAGTATCGAAATTAAACATTCAAAAACTTGGAATTGAAGAAAATAACATGACATTACAACAATATAAAAACTTACAAAAATACATACATGCGGAAATGGTGCAAGTGTGCGAAATCATCGAAGATATTCGTATTATTAAAGACACACCTGAAATAGAAACAATGAAAATTGCGGCTAATATTGCTGTCGAAGCATTTCACCACATCCTTACATTTCTAAAACCAGGAATAAGTGAAACTGATGTCCGAGATGAATTAGAATTTTTCATGCGAAAAAAAGGGGCTACATCCTCATCATTTCAAATTATTGTAGCTTCTGGCGTTCGCTCTTCACTTCCCCATGGAGTTGCATCAAATAAAATAATCGAACGAGGCGACGTTGTTACATTAGATTTCGGTGCACTTTACGACGGATATTGTTCCGATATAACACGTACTGTAGCAATCGGGGAACCATCAGAAGAATTCAAAAAGATATACAACGTTGTACGAGAAGCATTAAAACGTGGAACTGAAGCAATTAAGCCTGGAGAAACTGCGAAAAGTATCGATGATATAACGAGAGATTACATTATAGAACATGGATACGGTCAATATTTTGGACACTCTACTGGTCATGGTCTTGGGTTAGAAATACATGAACCTCTTCGCCTATCCCAAGAAAGTAAGGCTACTTTAGAAGAAGGTATGGTTGTTACCGTTGAACCTGGTATTTACATTCCGAACTGGGGCGGTTGTAGAATTGAAGACGATATCGTCATTACAAAAGACGGATATGAAGTTATTACAAAAGCGAATCGGGAACTAATAGTTATTCCTTGTTAAAAATCATTTGCTTTTTAACAGGAGTTTTCTCTTTACACATAGAATTCCTTCTCTGGAGTAATTGTTTAAAGAGGGGAATTTTAATTGAACTTTGTAATCGATAAAATAGATGGTTTACAGCCTGAATTTTCAAAACTTGTTTCCATGATGAATTACGCTCGCTATACAACAATGCAGGCTGTCGAAGGCTTAACAATTGAAGAACTTGATTATTTATATGATGATGAAGCAAATTCAATTGGCATGTTATTGTACCATATGGCTGCTATTGAATTTTACTACCAAATTCATACCTTTGAAGATCGTGAACCAACAGATGCTGAATTAGAACGCTGGTTACCTGCTATTGAGTTAGGAGATCTTGGACGTGAGAAAATAAAAGGAAACTCTATAGAATTTTACATAAATACGTTACAAGAAGTACGTTCCAAAACGATTGAAACTTTTCAATCGTTACCTGATGAATGGCTATTTAAAACGACAGACTTCTGGCATGACAAACCAGCAAATAACTACTTTAAATGGTTTCACGTATTTGAAGATGAAATCAATCATCGCGGACAAATTCGTTTAGTTAAAAAGATGCAAAAAGCTCATTCAGTAAAATGAGAAAATGCCACCGAATAAGGTGGCATTTTCTTTTATTCATTAACGAATAACTTTTCGTTTACTTTTTTAGCAACTACCGCTACCGACATTAAAATGCATATTAAATATAGTAATTTTGCAATAAACAACCACCCTTGAAACATTACAATTCCATCTATTATCTCATTTCCTTTCAATAACAAAAATGGAATCGTGCTAATTATAATAACAAACTCGATACTGAAAACAATTTTCTTTTTTCGACTATATGCTTTCCATTCATCCCAGCGATACATAGGAGCAAAAATCAATACTCCTATACATAATATAAATGGTACCCATTCACTTTTAAGAAATTGCCCTGAAATAACTGATAATAGTAAACAAACGAGCACACCAAAATACCCTATTTTCTCTCTCATTCGTACTCCCCCATTCTACTTCTCCTTTAATATGTAACTTGCTATGCTTATAACAATTCTTAGAAAAATAACAACTACAAGTACAATATAAAGACCTTTTGCAGAAGACATCCATTCTTGAAAAATAGACATTTTCTCCATTTGTTTCTGCCCTTCTATTAAAAGAAACCCTACGAAAAATGAGCAAACAACAGTGATACCTATCATAATTCCGATACTTTTCTTACTATATTGTTTCATATCATCCCAGTTATATAAAAGTATAAATACAAACCCGAAAACAGGTATGATACTTACCCATGCATTGTTTGTAAATTGACTTAAAATGATTAATAGACTGCAAGATATGATGAATCCCCAAAATCCAATTTTTTTGTGCATAGCCCCTCCTTAAATTCCATTTTTAGGATTAATTGTATTGTAACATCCATTTTCCATTCTTACCATTACAGTACATGAAATTTCACTTTTTTCTTTTTCCTATACTCACATACCTTCACCGTTTTCATACAATGAACTACACGAATGCCTAAAGGATGTGAATGTTATGGGAGTTGAATTAACGCTTTTACATGCTCTCTATATTCTTTGTTTACTCACTATTATTACCTTTTTTATTCTTAGAAAAGATACGACAATCATTTGTATCGTTTTTATCTTTTTATTAGCATTAACCGCTACAAGTTCTATCCCTCTTGCCATAAGCGATATTTTTCAAAGTTTCATTTACGCCATTACTGAGCTATTACCAACACTTGGGATATCTTTGCTATTATTTTTGGTGTATTTTTTATTAAGGGAATTTGCATTTAAAACATATTTAGTAAAAAATGTTGCGACTGGGGAAACGTTCAGAGTAGATAAACAGGATTTCAAGCAATATAAAAGAGAATTTAAAGCGAAGGAAAAAGAAGTTAGAAAGATATCTGATCTACAGTAAAAGTGTAACTAGTACACAAAAAGTAGGTGTTTAAAATAAGGAGAGATTCTACCTTTATGAAAGTCATTCGTTCAATCTTCCACGCATTTCGTTTATTGAGTAAAATCTTTAAACCTATATTAAAAGCATTATCTAAAAGTAAATTTTAATTACATATAAATAAAAAAAGCCGCCCGACAGGACGGCTCTTCTTTCACATATACATAGGCTTTATTTACAATTAAGCAAATTTTATTTTATATAAATATTACTATACTAGTCTAAAATTTCTGTGTTTACATTTTTTTCTTTTTATCTCATAATTTTAATTGGGAAAAGGGAGGAAAGAAATGGTTCAAATCAAAGTGACACCTGAAATGCTAGAAGAAGTTGCTAATCGTGCAAGTAATACCAGAATCGCATTAGAATCTATACATAATAATTTATGTAATGAAATTGATCATTTGTGTTTTCAATGGATTGGTGCCTCTAATCAACAGTTCATTCAAATGTTCAATGAAGCGAGACCAAAAGCTTTTACATCTATCAATTCAATTATACAAGTGGAAGAAGATCTGAAACGAATTGCCGAAAAATTCCGCAATACAGATAATCAAGATGTTACAATGGAAGAAGGTGCAATGTGTGGTAAACCTTCTTCTGAAGAGAATGGCTTTGATGGTAAAAAATTAGCTAGAGATATTGCTGGTGAAATAAGTGGTGAATATGATGTTCGTCGTGTTTGGGATGGTATTGATCCATCTACTGGCGAAAAACTTTCGGGGTGGGAGCGTGCTGGGGCAGGTGTCATGGCTGTAGCCGGCCTTACCCCCTTTGGAAAGATAGCTAAAGTAGGAAAAGGAGTTAAAATGACTGCTAAGGCTACTGAGGCTGCAAATACAGCTAAAAAAGTCACTGCTGGGACAAACAGCGGAGCTAATCTTAGAGTAATTGAAGAACTTAAAGGACCTGTTATAGATGGAAAACGAGTTGGAAGTGGAAAAAAGGTTGATAATGTAAAACCAGTTTGGGGAAGAGATGAAAAAGGGAAACCTTTTATAGAAAAAGAGTTCCCTCATGTATCAAAGGAACATGGTTTTTCTGATGTTATTGATAATTATTCAAGATTTGCGGAGGAGTTTCCACTAGTAGGAGGGGACCGTATTAAAAGGGAATTATATCAAATAACAGGAAGTAACAATGGTAATAAAGGTGTTTTTGAATGGATTGTTGAGCCCAATGGTGATGTGAGCCACAGGAGATTCATTGAAAATGGTGTTATGACGGGTAAGCCAAATCAAATTCCAAAAAAGTAAGAGGTAAATAATATGAACTTAAAAGATTTAAAAAATAAACATATTAAGTATGACTGGAAAACTATTTTTATAGGCATCCAAGAAAATTATTTTAATAAAGACGTCATTTCCGATTATGCGGTAGAATTGATGGATATTGGGGATGAAAGTGAGTTTGTTAGTGAACTTGCATGGGGAGTATCTAGTGAAGATTTAGATAAGGTGATATTAGAAATAAAAACTAATTATTTTCCTCAATTAGATGAAGAAAGCACAATGTTAGTAGAGGAGAATAGAAAACTAAGATTTGTTTGTTTATCTGAAATAAAAGAAAGATGTAAAGAAGATAATGAATTATTAAATGAAATTGCAGAGTTTTATGGAAATCATCACTACCCAGAAGATATGGTGAGTTTTGTTAATTATATGCCTCAAGAAGTCCCAACTACGAAAGAAGATCTGATAAATAGGTTTGAAAAATTTTTAAAATTAGAGAGATCGAGATTTAAATATGAATAAGGAAACATTAGGAGAATCAATAAGAAAAAAGCCGCCCAACAGGACGGCTCTTCTTTATTTCACATATACATAGGCTTTATTTACAATTAAGTAGATTTTATTTTACACAAATATCATTATACTAATCTAAAATTTCAAATGCATTCGTTAATGCTGAAGGTAAAGGGATTCCCATACGACCAGCATTTTCTAACAGTGATAGCAACTCATTTCCAATAAATAAAAAGATTGTTGCTTCACGAATAGCGCTATTTGTTCCCATAACCACATCAGCTTGTGAAGCCGCTGCTATTTGTAAAGTAGATCCATTTGAACTCGCACGCCGAAATTTTTTGCCAGTTATTATCGGCTTAATCGTCACCACTATCGTTGTGATGTTTATCCTGTAACGTAAGTAAGATAATACTTGCTTACGCTTTTTTAGGTTAAATATTGAAATATACTAACCTTCAAAAGGGTTTATTTATTACATAGCGAAATTATATTATGAGAGTAATTATTTCAAAACGTTTACGAGCAACAGATTACTTCAATTAGAAAAGGGGACATAACTATGAATGAATTGATTTTCGTCTTATTAATTTGTCCATTACTTATCTTTATCGTTTCTGTTATTGGAACGCGCAAGACGAAAACGCATTACGTAATGCCGATTGTAACGTTTGCTAGTTTTTTAATAATAGGTGTTATCGCCTTTACTCCAAAATTTTTCTTTTGGGTTGGCATGTATAGCATCTTCTCATTTATTGTTTCTTATATGACTCTATTGTTTGTAAGAGGATATGAAGTTGTAGAAAACGCTAAATAGTTATTAGCGAGGAGATTGTAATATGATTTTCTTTGATGTCGATGGAACTTTACATAAAATTTCAACAATTATATAAAAAGACGACCGCGTTCCCCCGCCGTCGTCTTTTTTCATGTTACGCTGTGATCCAAGCTTCATTAGCTGGATTTTTACGCCACTCTTGTAATTTTTTCGTTTCAGCTTGTCCGATCATACCTTTTTCTGCTGCAACTTCAGTTAATGCACTGTAATCACTTAAAGAATATGACGCTACGTTAGCTGCTTCTAATTTTTCTTTTCCTGACTCTAGCTCGTATGTGAAGATTGATACGATTCCTAATACTTCACAGCCAGCTTCGCGAAGTGCTTCTACACATGTAATTGCACTACCGCCAGTTGAAATTAAGTCTTCTACTACTACTACTTTTTGACCTTTTTCAGCTTTTCCTTCGATTTGGTTCCCTTTACCATGACCTTTTGCTTTACTACGTACGTAGCACATCGGTAAATCCATACGATCGCTTACCCATGCAGCGTGCGCAATACCAGCAGTTGCTGTTCCTGCAATAACTTCTACAGTTGGGAAGTGCTCTTTAATTAACTCTTCTAATCCAGCTGCAATCGCTTGGCGTACTTTTGGATAAGATAAAGTTAAACGATTATCACAATAAATTGGTGATTTCATACCAGAAGACCAAGTAAATGGATCATTCGGTTGTAAAAATACTGCTCCAATTTCTAATAAATGCGATGCGATTTCTTTTTTCATACTGTTACACCTTCCCACTGTTGTTTTACTGTTTTATACGCTTCAAGCGGATTTTCTGCTTTTGTAATACTACGTCCAACTACGATGTAGCTTGAACCAAGTTCCCTCGCACGTTTCGGTGTTGCTACGCGCACTTGGTCATTTACATCATCGCTTGCAAGACGAATCCCCGGTGTTACTGTTACAAATTCATTTCCGCATACTTCACGTAATTTTGGAACTTCAAGTGTTGAACAAACAACTCCATCAAGTCCACTTTCTTTCGTTAATTTCGCATAATGAGTAACCGCTTCTTCTAACGTTTTCTCAATGCCGATCTCTTTTTTCATCATAGCTTCCGAAGTGCTTGTTAGTTGTGTAACTGCAATACAAATCGGTCTCTCTTTTCCTTCTTGCTTACCTTCCTCTAATCCCTCAATCGCAGCTTTCATCATACTGCTTCCCCCAGCAGCATGAACATTTACCATATCAACTTCTAGACTAGCTAGGCTACGCATAGCGCTTTTTACTGTATTCGGAATATCATGAAGTTTTAAATCTAGGAAGATCTTATGCCCTTTTTCTTTTAAGTACGTAATAATAGCAGGGCCTTCTTTGTAAAATAACTCCATACCAACTTTGACAAATAATTCTTCCCCTTCAAAGTGGTGTAAGAATTGTTCTACATCTTGTTTCTCTGGAAAATCTAGTGCAACAATTAACGACTGTGACATGTTTGCTTCCAGCTCCTTCCTTGACACTCCGAAATGTGATCAAATCCTAATTCATCTAGTAATGCTGGTAACTCCTCAATAATTGTCGGACATACGAACGGGTCTATGAAGTTCGCTGTACCTACTGCAACCGCGCTTGCGCCAGCATAGAAGAATTCAATTACATCTTCCGCAGTTTCAATACCACCCATTCCGATAATCGGAATGTTAACCGCTTGACTTACTTCATGTACCATACGAATTGCTACTGGCTTAATCGCTGGCCCTGATAGTCCGCCCGTACGGTTTGCTAAAATTGGTTTTGCAGTTTTTAAATCTAGACGCATACCAAGCAATGTATTAATCATCGTTAAACCGTCCGCACCCGCATTTTCAATTGCTTTTGCAATCTCCACAATGTTTGCCACGTTCGGTGACAATTTCACATATACCGGTACTTCAGAAACCTCTTTTACTCGCTTCGTTAAATCAGCAGCAATTTCAGGATTCGTACCAAAAGCGATACCACCCGTTTTTACGTTTGGACAAGAAATATTTAATTCTAGCGCATGAACATTAGGTGCCTTTGAAATTTCCTTCGCAACTGCTACATAATCCTCAGCTTGTGAGCCAGCAACATTTGCAATAATCGGAAGATCAAATTGCTCGAGAAAAGGTAATTCAGAATTCATTACCTTTTCTAATCCAGGATTTTGAAGCCCGATTGCATTTAGCATTCCGCCTGGTGTTTCAGCAACACGAGGCGTCGGATTTCCATAGCGTGGTTGTTCTGTCGTCGCTTTAATCATAATTGATCCAAGTACACTTAAATCATAGAACTGTGCATACTCACGACCAAATCCGAAGCAACCAGATGCTGGGATGATTGGATTTTTTAACGATAACCCTGGTAATTCAACTTGCAATCTGTTCATAGTACAACCTCCCCGATTGGAAATACTGGTCCGTCGCTACACACCTTCTTGTAAGAATGTCCACTCGGATCTGCTTGCAGATGGCATACACATGCGAAACATGCTCCAATGCCACAGCCCATACGCTCTTCTAATGAAATGTAGGCTTTTCTCTCTTTATAGCGTCCTTCTAATGCACGAAGCATCGCTAAAGGTCCACATGAGTATAGAATGTCAAAGTCAATTCCATAGCTATCAATTACATCTGTTACAAAGCCTTCTGTACCATGCGTACCATCAACTGTTGCAACATACGTATCACCAAGCTCTGCGAATTTCTCTTCATAGAAGACAACATCTTTCGTTTGGAAACCTAAGATGTGAATAACGCGTACTCCCTTTGCTACAAGACGCTGTGACAATTCATATAGTGGTGGTACACCAATTCCCCCTCCAACTAATAGAGCCGTTTGTCCAGCTTCCGCTTCTTCTACAGGAAAACCATGTCCAAGTGGTCCTAACACATCTACAAGTTCACCTTGTTTTCTTTTTGCTAATGTTTTTGTTCCTTGTCCTTCCGCACGATATAGCATTGTAAATTCGTTCTTATCTTGATCGACATTACAAATACTAATTGGGCGGCGCAGAAGGGGCGCAATGCCCTCTGCTACCTTAATGTGTACAAACTGCCCTGGGTCGTTCATTTGCTGCACAAGATCCCCTTGAAGCACTAATTCGTAAATGTTTTTTGCGATTTCTTTTTGGTTAACGACGATCATATTTTGCTTTTGCATCATGCATGTACCACCTCGTGACGCTTCGTTTGCGTAATTTCTTTCATTGAATGAGCTGAGAATGTCATAGATTCTAATACTCCTAAGATTGCTCTCGTTGTATCAAGTGATGTTAAGCAAGCCACACCATTTTCTACTGATTCACGGCGAATGCGGAAACCATCACGCGCTGGTTGTTTGCCTTTTGTTAATGTATTGATTACAAACTGTGCTTTTCCTTGACGAATAATATCTAGTAAGTTGTAGTCTTCAGAATCAATTTTGTTTACAACTTGTACTGGAATGTTTTGCTCTGCTAATGTTTGTGCTGTTCCAGCTGTTGCTAATAAGTTATAACCGATTTCGTGGAAACGTTTTGCAATTTCCATCGCCTCTTCTTTATCTTTATCCGCAACAGTGATGATTACTGATCCGTGCGTTGGGATGTTAATTCCAGAAGCAACTAACCCTTTGTATAAGGCTTTTTCAAGTGTTAAGTCTTTCCCCATTACTTCCCCTGTTGACTTCATTTCAGGTCCTAATGTTGTATCAACTGATCGTAGTTTCGCAAATGAGAATACCGGTGCTTTTACATACACTTCTTTCTCTTCTGGGTGGTAGCCAGTTCCATATCCTTGTTCTACAAGGTTTTGCCCTAAAATAACTTTCGTTGCAACATTCGCCATCGGTACGCCTGTAATTTTACTTAAGAACGGTACTGTACGGCTCGCACGTGGATTTACTTCAATTACATACACTTCATCTTTGAATACTACAAACTGAATGTTTAGTAATCCAACAATGTTTAAACCTTTTCCAAGTGCAATTGTATGTTCAATAATTTGTTCTTTCAGTTTTGCAGATAAGCTTTGTGGTGGATATACTCCGATTGAGTCACCAGAGTGAACTCCAGCGCGTTCAATATGTTCCATAATACCTGGAATGAATACATTCTCACCATCTGAAATTGCATCTACTTCAATTTCTTTACCAACCATGTAACGGTCGATTAATACTGGGTGATCTGCGTGAACTTTAACCGCATTTTTCATGTAGTGCAGCAGTTCTTCTTGACGATATACGATTTCCATCGCGCGTCCACCTAGTACGTAAGATGGTCTTACTAATACTGGGTAACCAATTTTGTCAGCGATCGCTACTGCTTGCTCTACAGTCGTTGCTGTTTTACCAACTGGTTGCGGGATACCAAGCTGTGTTAAAGCTGCTTCAAACTTATCACGATCTTCTGCACGATCTAAATCTTCAAGTGATGTCCCTAAGATTTTCACACCGTGAGCCTCTAGTTTAGCAGCTAAGTTAATCGCCGTTTGTCCACCGAACTGAACGATAACACCTTCTGGTTTTTCTAAATCGATGATGTGCATTACATCTTCAATCGTTAATGGTTCAAAGTATAATTTGTCAGAAATACTGAAGTCTGTTGAAACTGTTTCTGGATTGTTATTAACAATGATTGCCTCATATCCAGCTTCTTTAATTGCCCATACAGAGTGAACTGTTGCATAGTCAAACTCAACCCCTTGACCGATACGGATTGGCCCAGACCCTAGTACGACAACACTCTTACGATCTGTTCTAACCGATTCATTCTCGTCACCATATGTGCTGTAATAGTATGGTGTTGCAGATTCAAACTCTGCCGCACAAGTATCTACCATTTTATAAACAGGAGTTATATTGCTTTCTTTACGCATATCGTAAATTTCACGCTCTGTTTTGTTCCAAGCTGCTGCAATGTAGTGATCGCTGAAGCCCATTTCTTTCGCAGTTTGTAGTACTTCCATATTTCCTACATTCGCTTTTACTTCACGTTCCATATTTACGATGTTTTCAACTTTTTGTAAGAAGAAGAAGTCCATTTCACACCAATCGTTGATTTCTTCTTTCGTTACACCTTGACGAATTGCTTCCGCTACAATAAACAGTCGCTCATCATCAGCTTTTATAATGCGTTTTTTCATTGTCTCTTTATCAAGCTCTTTTAAATGCTCTAACTCTAAGTGATAAACACCAAGTTCTAAAGAACGAATCGCTTTTAATAATGATTGCTCTAAGTTACGTCCGATTGACATAACTTCACCAGTTGCCTTCATTTGCGTACCAAGTGTTCTGTTTGCTGATTCAAACTTATCAAATGGCCAACGTGGAATTTTTGAAACAACATAGTCTAATGCTGGCTCGAAGCAAGCGTATGTTTTTTGTGTTACTGGGTTTATAATTTCATCTAATGTTAAACC
The DNA here is from genome assembly GCF_001884135.1 of Bacillus nitratireducens. Classification (GTDB taxonomy): domain Bacteria; phylum Bacillota; class Bacilli; order Bacillales; family Bacillaceae_G; genus Bacillus_A; species Bacillus_A nitratireducens. The sequence continues at coordinate 195,428 of NZ_MAOC01000007.1, forward strand.
GACTGCAATTTTTGCCGCTAGCTTTGCAATTGGATATCCAGTTGCTTTAGATGCTAGTGCAGATGAACGACTTACACGCGGGTTTACTTCGATTACATAGTATTGGAAGCTATGTGGATCAAGTGCAAGCTGAACGTTACATCCGCCTTCAATTCCTAATGCACGAATAATTCGTAATGAAGTGTTTCGTAACATTTGATATTCACGGTCACTTAATGTTTGGCTCGGTGCTACAACGATAGAATCACCTGTATGAACCCCAACTGGATCGATATTTTCCATGTTACATACTACAATCGCGTTATCATTCGAATCACGCATTACTTCATATTCAATTTCCTTACAACCAGCAATGCTCTTTTCTAATAAACATTGTGTTACTGGACTATGTTTTAATCCACCTGATACGATTTCAATTAGTTCTTCTTCATTACTACAGATTCCGCCACCTGTTCCCCCCATTGTAAATGCTGGGCGAACAATAACTGGATAACCAATTTCTTTTACAAATTCATGTGCTTCTTCTAGCGTATGAATAATGGTACTAGATGGAATTGGTTCATTTAATTCCTGCATTAATGTACGGAATAAATCACGATCCTCCGCTTGCTCGATTGCTGATAATTTTGTTCCTAAAATTTCAACTCCGCACTCTTCAAGTATGCCTGATTTCGCAAGTTCAACAGCCATATTCAGGCCTGTTTGACCACCTAATGTTGGTAAGATTGCATCTGGACGTTCTTTACGAATGATACGGCTTACGAATTCTAGTGTTAATGGTTCTATATATACTTTATCTGCTGTTGCAGTATCTGTCATAATTGTTGCTGGGTTAGAGTTAACAAGGATTACTTTGTAACCTTCTTCTCTAAGAGATTGACAAGCTTGTGTACCAGAGTAATCAAACTCTGCTGCTTGCCCAATTACAATTGGTCCTGATCCGATTACTAAAATTGTGTTAATGTCTAGGCGTTTTGGCATAACTCTTCCCCTTCTTTCTTGAAGTTTTCAATCATTTCTAAGAAATCTTCGAATAAATCATTTGCATCTTCTGGTCCTGCTGAAGCTTCTGGATGATATTGTACTGTAAATGCTGGGAACTTCGTATGACGAAGACCTTCTACTGTTCCATCATTTAAAGCAACATGTGTAATTTCAAGTTCTGTATTTTCAACTGATTCTTCTTCTACTGCGTAACCATGGTTTTGAGATGTAATTGCTACTTTTCCAGTTGCAAGATTTTTTACTGGATGATTTAAACCACGGTGACCGAATTTTAACTTACTTGTATTCGCACCAGATGCTAGTGCGAACAATTGATGTCCTAAGCAAATTCCGAATAAAGGAACTTTACCGATAATGTCTTTTAGCATTTCAATTGCTTCTGGCACATCTTTTGGATCTCCAGGTCCGTTACTTAACATAATTCCATCTGGGCTAAGGCGTAAAATTTCTTCTGCTGTTGTATTGTAAGGTACTACAATTACATCACAGTCACGTTTATTTAATTCTCGTAAAATACCATGTTTCATTCCGAAGTCTACAAGTACAACTCGGTGTCCACGGCCTGGGCTTGGGTATGGATCTTTCGTTGATACGCGTTTCACGTGATCTGTAAATACTGTCGCTTTTAATTGGCTCACGATGTATTCTACATCTGCATCCATGTTACAAAGGCGGCCGCGTAATGTACCGTATTGACGAATTTTTCTCGTTAATTTTCTTGTATCAATTCCTGCTAACCCTGGGATGTTTCTTTCTTTTAAGTAATCATTTAACGAAATTTCATTACGGAAGTTTGATGGGTGATCACAAATTTCGTTTACGATTAAACCATTTACAGATGGGTGAATCGATTCAAAATCGTCACGGTTGATGCCGTAGTTTCCGATTAATGGGTACGTGAATGTTACGATTTGACCGCAATATGATGGATCAGATAATGTTTCTTGATATCCAGTCATTCCTGTTGTGAATACAACCTCACCTGACTTTTCAATTTCTCCTCCGAAACCTTTTCCAATTAATACTGTTCCATCTTCTAAGATAAGTTGTCTTTTCATACTAATGCACTCTCCTTTTGCCATGCGATCTTACCACCAACGATTGTCATTACCGGCCATCCTTGGCATTTCCAACCTGCGAATGGTGTATTCTTTCCTTTTGATAAGAATGTTGTTGGGTCAATCTCTTCTTCTTGTTCTAAATCAATGATTGTAATATCAGCTGTTCTACCTTCTTTCAGGCGACCTGCTTCTAAGCCGAATGTATCAGCTGGCTTTTCTGTTAAGAATTGAATTAACTGCTCTAGTGTGATAATTCCTTTTTTCACAAGGTTTGTGTATAGAAGCGGGAATGCTGTTTCAAAACCAGTAATTCCGAATGGTGCTCTTTCAATTCCTTGCGCTTTTTCTTCCGCTGTATGCGGTGCATGATCAGTTGCGATCATATCGATTGTTCCATCTAATAAACCTTCAATTAGTGCTGCATGATCTTCTTTTCCACGAAGCGGTGGGTTCATTTTAAAGTTAGGATCAGCTGACGGGATATCATCCTCACATAACACTAAGTGATGCGGTGTTACTTCTGCTGTTACTTTAATTCCAGCGCGTTTCGCATCTCGAATTACACGTACAGAACCTTTCGTACTTACGTGACATACGTGATAGTGACAATCTGCCGCTTCAGCAAGCAGTATATCCCTTGCAATATGTACAGATTCACATACTGATGGGATACCGTTTAATCCGTGTTTCTCAGAAAACTTCCCTTCATGTACACAACCTTTATTAATAAGAGTATTCTCTTCACAGTGCGCAACCACTGCCATATTTAATTTCGCTGCACGCTTCATAGCAGCTAACATCATGCTAGCATCTTGTACGCCTACACCGTCATCAGTGAAAGCAAATGCTCCAAGTTCTTTTAATGTTTCGAAATCTGTCATTTCAGAACCAGCTTGGCGTACTGTAATTGCTCCGTATGGTAGTACGTTGACATGCGCTTTTTCTTTAATACGATTTTGCAGGTCTTCCATATGTTCTCTGCAATCTGGTACTGGGCGTGTATTTGGCATTGCACAAATTGTAGTGAATCCACCTTTTGCCGCTGCTAGTGTACCTGTTTCAATTGTTTCTTTATGTTCACCACCTGGTTCACGAAGATGTACGTGTACATCTACTAATCCAGGTGCGATTAACTTTCCGTTCACATCGATTACTTCAGCATTATCTGCCGTAATATTTTCTGCTACCTTAGCGATTTTACCGTCTTGTACGAGAAGATCTGTTGCTACGATTTTTCCTTCTTCATTCATATAACGACCATTTTTAAACAAGTAATTCATGTTTCATTCCTCCTAATACATTTGGTAAGGCGCGTTTTAGTACAGCCATTCTTACGTAAACTCCATTTTCCATTTGTTTAAATATGCGTGAACGCTCACACTCAACAAGTTCACTTGCAATTTCAACATCACGGTTTACAGGAGCTGGATGCATAATAATGCTTCCCTCTTTCATACGCTTTTCTCTTTCCACTGTTAATCCGTGTTTCTCATGATACTCTTTCATAATGTCTGTTTCATAATGATCATGACGCTCATGTTGTACACGAAGTAACATCATTACATCCACTTCTGGAACAAGTTCATCTAATGGTTTGTATGTTCCAAATGTGCTGTCTTCATCTTTCCACTCTTCTGGACTTGCAAAGTAAATTGTTGCACCCAGTTTCGTTAATGCTTCTGCATTAGAACGTGCTACTCGGCTATGACGAACATCTCCTACTATCGCAATCTTTAATCCTTCAAATCTTCCAAACTCTTGTTTAATTGTAAGAAGGTCGAGTAGGCACTGCGTTGGGTGGTTTCCACATCCATCTCCAGCGTTTAAGATTGGGATATTCACCTGATCTTTTAGTTCATCGAAGTAGCGATCTTGCTCATGGCGGATGACCACTGCTTTTGTTCCGATTGATTCTAGTGTTCTTATCGTATCGTATAAAGTTTCTCCTTTTTGTACGCTAGATGCATCAGCTGAAAAGTTTAAAACATCAAGTCCTAATCTCTTCTCAGCAACTTCAAAGCTAAATCTCGTTCTCGTACTATTCTCAAAGAACAAGTTCGCAACAAAAGTTTGCTCTGTCGTTTTGCTCTCTTTTCCATTCGCGAAATCTTCTGCGTCTTTTAGGATTTCTGAAATTTCTACTTCCGATAATTCACTCATCGTTAACAAATGGCTCATCGTCATCCCTCATCTTTCTGATTTTTATGTTACCACTTTTGTATTTTTATAACAACATTTGTATAAAAATACCCTAGTCATGTGAGACTAGGGTGCATGAAAGAAGCCACCCTTTCCGGTCTCACAGGACTGAATTAAAAGGTTATTATTATGAAGCAATCTGCTTAGATTGTTTTATTTGTTTCGTTTCCGGTAGTAGTAGATTTAATAGTACACCTACAATTGCTGCTAGTGCCATTCCTTCTACTTGGAACGATTCTCCTACGTGGAGTACCGCTCCACCAATACCGATTACTAGTATTACTGATGCAATCATTAAGTTTCGTTTGTCACTTAGGTCTGTTTTATCATCTACCATCATGCGTAATCCGCTTGATGCGATTACACCGAATAGTAAGATTGATACACCACCCATAACCGGTGTTGGGATCGAATGAATTAGTGCAGAAGTCTTACCGATAAACCCGAACATGATTGCGAACACCGCTGAACCGATGAATAAGTATACACTGTATGCTCTCGTAATTGCTAGCACACCGATGTTTTCACCGTACGTTGTATTCGGTGGCCCACCTATTAGTGATGCGATTAATGTTGCTATCCCATCACCGAATATTGAACGGTGTAAGCCTGGTTTTTCAATTAAATCTCTTTTAATAACATTTCCAAGTACAATTTGATGTCCGATATGTTCTGAAATTGTTACTAGTGCAACTGGTACCATCAAGAGTACAATCTTCCACGAAAACTCCGGAGTATATGTTACAAATGGTACTGTGAAATCTGGTACAACAAACCATTTTGCCTCAGCTACCGGCTTTAAGTTTACTAGCCCTTGGAAGTAAGCGAAGATATATCCGCCGATAATGCCCAGTAACACTGGTATGATACTGAAAAACCCTCTTCCGAATATAGAGCAGATAATTGTAATTGCTAATGTTACTAATGCTACTGAAAAGTGTGTAAAGCTATATTTGCCATCCGCACCGTTCATCGCCATGTTAACTGCTGTATGTGCTAAAGCTAGACCGATTACCATTACGACTGGACCAACTACGATTGGCGGAAGTAATTTCATAATCCACTCTGATCCTGACTTCTTAATTCCGAGTGAGATTAAGATGTACACAAGTCCTGCAAACAAACCACCGAGCATTGCTGCTCCAGGTCCACCTGCTGTTTTCGCTGTTATAATCGGTGCGATAAAGGCGAATGATGATCCTAGATAGGCAGGTACTTGACCTTTCGTTATAAGAAGAAACGCTAGCGTTCCTAATCCACTTGATATTAATGCTACTGACGGATTCAATCCTGTTAAAAACGGAACAAGCACTGTTGATCCAAACATCGCGAACAAATGTTGTATACTTAAAAATAACCATTTTCCCGGTTTCGGTACTTCATTAACGTCTAACACTGGCTTTTGTTCCATTGTTACATCCTCCTTCAGTTTAAATCTTTGCAATAAAAAAACTCTTTGTGCCTGTGCACAAAGAGTCCTACACTTTCGTATGCCAAATTTGACATATGAAAGCCAAGACCCTTTGGCAGCCTCACAGGACTACATTTAAAAGGGCTTTACTTATCGTATATGCTTACTCGATCTTGTTGATCTGTCTCTTGCAAATCAACTTCGATACGCTCTTCACTTGATGTTGGAATGTTCTTTCCTACATAATCAGCGCGAATTGGTAGTTCACGATGACCTCTATCAACAAGAACCGCCAGTTGGATTTGTGATGGTCTACCTAAATCCATAAGAGCATCCATTGCTGCTCGAACTGTTCTTCCTGTGTATAATACATCATCCACAAGGATAACTTTTTTCTTCGTAATATCTACAGGGATATCAGAACCTTTTACAAGTGGTTCTTCATTTTTCGATTGTAGTGTTAGATCATCACGATATAACGTAATATCTAGTTCTCCAACTTCCATTTCTTTTCCTTCAATTTGACCAATTCGTTCTGCCAAACGTTGTGCAATAAAAATTCCACGAGTTTTAATTCCGACAAGAACACAATTATCGACACCTTTATTTCGTTCCACGATTTCATGACTAATTCGTGTTAAAGCGCGGCGAATCATTTGGTCATCTAAAACGACAGCTTTCTCTTGCATGCTCTACACCTCCAAGCTTTTTTTCTTGCGTGAGAGTAATGGTATAAAAAAAGTCCTCTCAGCGTGTGCGAGAGGACTTTTGAAAAAAGGGTACAGCATACCCTATGTATTTCAAACCGTTACCTTCTCAACCTCACGGGGCTGTGTTAAAGGATCATTATTTAACTGTTGTCAGTATCTCAGTTTTCTTATGATTTGTCAATACTATTTCCGTAAAATATTTAATGCGTCTTCAAACACTTCTGGAATCGGTGCCTCAAACTGAATATATTCACCAGTACGAGGATGGTCAAACCCTAAAATGCCTGCGTGAAGTGCTTGTCCATTCATGTCTAATGTTTTCTTCGGACCATACTTCGGATCTCCTGCAAGTGGATAGCCAATATATTTCATATGAACACGAATTTGGTGCGTACGTCCCGTTTCTAAGCGACATTCTACAAGTGTAAAATCTTTAAAGCGTTCTAACACCTGGAAGTGTGTAACAGCATTCTTACCATTTTCATCAACTGTCATGCTTTGACGTTCTTTCTTATCGCGACCAATTGGCGCATCGATCGTTCCTTTATCATGTGGAATTACACCGTGTACAATCGCCTTGTAGCGTCTTGTTACTGTTTTTGCTACAAGTTGATTTACAAGTGATTCGTGCGCCATATCATTTTTAGCAACCATTAATAGTCCAGATGTATCTTTATCAATACGATGCACGATACCAGGACGCATTACACCGTTAATACCTGATAGGTCTGTGCAATGATGCATAAGTCCGTTTACAAGCGTACCGCTTGTGTGTCCTGGTGCCGGATGCACAACCATACCACGTGGCTTATTTACAACGAGTACATCTGCATCTTCATAATAAATTTCTAAATTCATATCTTCTGGTTGAATATCTAACTCTTCTGGGTCAGGAATTGTTACTGTAATTTCATCATTTCCTTTTACTTTATAATTCACTTTAACTGACTTTCCATTAACTGTAACAACATCATCTTTAATCCATTGTTGTACTTGTGAACGTGACCATTCACTGTTTATTTCTGCAACGAATTTATCAATTCGCTCACTTTTTTGTTCTTCTGCAACTGTTACTTGTACTACTTCACTCATTCAATTACTCCTTCGTTTTCTTTCCTTCTAATACTGTTTGAATAATAATTAACACAACGCCAATACACAATGCTGAGTCAGCTATATTGAATACTGGATAGTTGTACGAGAAAATATACACGTGAATGAAATCCACTACTTCTTGTCTAAATACACGATCAATAAAATTGCCAATTGCTCCGCCTAAAATTAGACCTAATGAAATACCTAGAAGCTTGTCTGTTTTCGCATACTTTTTCATATAAAATACGATAAACGCTACGAAAACGACTGTAATAATGTAGAAGAACCACATTTTATTTTCTAAAATACCCCAGGCAGCTCCTCTATTTCGATGTGATGTTATGTATAATACATTATCGATAATCGGAATGCTTGTACCCAATTCCATGTTCTTTACAATTAGCCACTTCGATATTTGATCGATGGCAATGACAAATAACGCTATTACATAATATATCATTTTCATTTCCCCCACAAAGACAGTGTACCTCAAAATTTTAGCATAGCTGCTACCTTTTCACAATGAACCTTTATAGAAGAATAAAATAAATTAAAAAAAGGTAACATAATATCGTTGTGCGTATTCATACATTTACCTTTTCATAGAAAAATTCATGAATCGTACGGGCAGTCGGCATTGTTTTCATTTGTTTTGTAGAAATTGCTCTCCCAGTTTCTTCACAAATACCGTACATATCTATTTCCATCTTAAATAATGCACGTTCTACATCTTTTAAATCCTCTTTTATATCATGTAATAGCAATTTTTTCTTTATCTCTTCCTTTATTTCATATCCAAGTTCTTGGCTGAACTCTGTATCATATTTGTGCATGACTTCTTTAGCTAGTCTCTCTTGCAATTCTTTTCTCATCAATTGCAATTCTTCTTTGATTTCCATATACATTTCATTCACGTGTACATTCCTCCCAGCTGCAATGTACAATTAGTGTGTCCGAAATTCTCATGCTTACCTCACACACATTTTTCCTTCATAGGAAAGAGAGTGAAAATTATTTTAATATATCATCAACAAAAAAAACAAAAAAACTGACTGCACTTGCGCGCAATCAGTTTTTTATTATTTTACATAGTTTTCTTTAACAACTGTTGCACAACGCTCACATAATGTTTCATGTTCTGCATCTTTACCAATTGTTTCTGAAACAACCCAACAACGTTCACACGTCTCACCTGTCGCCTGTGCTACAACTACAGCTGTATGCTCATACTTTGGTGCTTCTGTTGGCGCTTCTTCAATTGTACCACCAAGTTTATACTCAGAGACGATGAATAATTGCTTTAAGTCTTCGCTAATAGACTCTAACGTAGCCTTCATTTCTGCAGTCGGATATAGCGTAATGCTCGCATTTAATGACTTACCAATTACTTTCTCATTACGAGCTACTTCTAACGCTTTTAAAACGTCATCACGTAATGTCATAAATGCATCCCATTTTGCTCTTAACGCTTCTGAACCCTCTACTTCTGTAGCTTCTGGCATATTAGTTAACTGTACGCTTTCTTCTTCTGCACCAGGAACATATGGCCATACTTCATCAGCTGTATGAGGTAAGATTGGCGTTACAAGTTTCGTTAATGCAACAAGAACATCATATAATACAGTTTGAATCGCACGACGATCCGCGTGATCTGCACCTTCAATGTATAAAATGTCTTTTGCAAAGTCTAAGTAGAATGAACTTAGATCAATTGTACAGAAGTTGTGAATTGCATGATATACAGCAGCAAAGTCATATGTTTCATATGCATCTTTTACTTTTGTAATTAAGTCATTTAACTTCACTAACATGTAACGATCTACTTCACGAAGTTCAGCTACCGCTACTGTATTTTCACTTGGATTAAAGTCATCTAAGTTTCCTAATAAGAAACGGAATGTGTTACGGATTTTACGATACACTTCTGCTACTTGTTTTAAAATATCATCTGAGATACGTACATCAGATTGATAGTCAACAGAAGATACCCATAAGCGTAAAATGTCTCCGCCTAATTGATCCATAATTTTCTTCGGTACGACGATGTTTCCAATCGACTTACTCATTTTACGTCCTTCACCATCTAGTACGAAACCATGGCTTAGTACGCCTTTATATGGAGCTTTACCAGTTACAGCAACTGCTGTTGATAATGAAGAGTTAAACCAACCACGATACTGGTCAGACCCTTCTAAATATAAATCAGCTGGACGTTGTAAGTCTTCGCGCTCTTCTAATACCGCTTGGTGAGAAGAACCTGAATCGAACCATACATCCATGATGTCTGTTTCTTTACGGAATTCACCATTCGGGCTACCTGTATGTGTAAATCCTTCTGGTAATAAATCTTTCGCTTCACGCTCGAACCATACGTTAGAACCGTGCTCACGGAATAAATCTGCTACATGGTTAATTGTTTCATCTGTAATAATTGGATCACCATTTTCTGCATAGAATACAGGAATTGGCACACCCCATGCACGCTGACGAGAAATACACCAGTCACCACGGTCACGAACCATATTATGAAGACGAGTTTCTCCCCATGCTGGTACCCATTTTGTTTCCGCAACAGCTTCTAATAACTCTTTACGGAACGCTTCAATAGATGCAAACCACTGTGCTGTCGCACGGAAAATAATTGGTTTTTTCGTTCTCCAATCATGTGGGTATGAATGCGTAATGAATGTTAGTTTCAGTAACGCGCCTACTTCTTCTAATTTTTCTGTAATTGGCTTGTTAGCTTTATCATAGAATAAGCCTTCAAATCCTGGTGCTTCATTTGTCAATACACCTTTATCATCAACTGGGCAAAGTACTTCTAAGCCATACTTTTTACCAACAACGAAGTCATCTTCCCCGTGTCCTGGTGCTGTATGAACACAACCTGTACCTGCATCTGTTGTTACGTGCTCTCCTAGCATAACTAATGAGTCACGATCGTAGAATGGATGTTTTGCAACTGTATACTCAAGTTCGCTACCTTTTACCGTTTTCACAACTTCAGCATTTTCCCACTCTAACGTTTTTGCAACTGTCTCAAATAGTTCAGAAGCGATGATATATTTCTCATCATTTACTTTCACAATAGCATATTCAAGTTCTGGGTGAACAGAAATACCTAAGTTTGCAGGTAACGTCCAAGGCGTTGTTGTCCAGATAATGTATTTCTCATCACCTTCTAATACGTTCTTTCCGTCTTTTACAGGGAATGCTACGTAAATAGATGCTGATTTTTTATCTTGATATTCAATTTCAGCTTCTGCTAAAGCTGATTCACTTGTTGGAGACCAGTAAACTGGTTTCTGTCCTTTATAGATATAACCTTTTTTCGCCATGTCACCAAACACTTTAATTTGTTGTGCTTCATAAGCTGGCTCTAAAGTAATATATGGATTATCCCAATCTGCACGTACACCTAAACGCTTAAATTGTTCACGTTGACGTTCCACTTGCTCATATGCATACTCTGCACATAACTTACGGAACTCAGCAACTGTCATTTCTTTACGCTTTACACCTTTATTTGTTAAAGCTTGCTCAATTGGTAAACCGTGTGTATCCCAACCTGGTACATATGGTGCGCAGTAACCCGTCATTGATTTATAACGAACAATAAAGTCTTTTAACACTTTATTTAATGCATGTCCCATATGAATGTCACCATTCGCATATGGAGGTCCATCATGCAGTACAAATAAAGGACGACCTTTCGTATGTTCTTGTACCTTTTCATAAATATTCATTTCAGCCCACTGTTCTTGCATTGCAGGCTCACGTTTTGGTAAATTCCCACGCATTGGAAACTCTGTTTTTGGCATTAGTAATGTATTTTTGTACTCCATGCTCAATTCCTCCTTACATGTATAAAAGAAACACTTAAAAAACGGAATAAAAAAGAGACTTTCTCATCCCAAAAAGGGACGAGAAAGTCTCCCGCGGTACCACCCTAGTAGATCCTATACGTATGTATACAATCCTCTTTATATTCTTAACGCGAATATACGCCGACGCTTACTCTATTTGTTCAGCGCGGAACTCCAGGGTGATATTCCCATTATCTCCTTATCCTGAGCTTACACCATCCTCAGTTCGCTATATAAGGTATGAAAAAGGTACTTATCCCTATCTTCGTTTTTCTTAATAAATATGCTGTTTAAAATTATATGTAATAATGAGAAAAACGTCAAGCTTACACTGTTTCTTCTTTTTTCAACAGCTCGTCCACTTCGTCCTCTAACTCAATTAGTTTATCCCAATCATCGTTGTTTAACATTTCAAGCTGCGTTTCTAATAGCATACGGAAACGAGTACGGAATACTTTTGCTTGTTTTTTTAATTCTTCAATATCAAATGCCACTTTTCTTGATTTTACTAACGCTTCGTTAATGATACGATCTGCATTCTTTTCCGCTTCACGTACGATTAATTTCGCTTCTTTTTGCGCATTACGTTTCACTTCTTCCGCTGCCTCTTGTGCAACAACGATAGATTTGTTTAGCGTATCTTCAATATTAGAAAAATGATCTAACTTTCCTTCTAATTGCGCAACCTTTTCTTCTAAAGCTTTTTTCTCACGAATGACTAATTCATAATCTTTGATAATTTGATCAAGAAACTCATTTACTTGATCTTCATCATAGCCACGGAATCCGCGACCAAATTCTTTGTTATGAATATCTAATGGTGTTAACGGCACAACGCCACCTCCAAGTATTTATCTAAATTTCCTCTTTTAATTATATCTTTTCTTCGACAAAATAGGAGGATTTCCTTCTAAAAAACCAATCATTTTAGTATACCATACAAAATTCTCCATTTGTCGCGCTTCGTTTTACCTTCTACAGAAAATATTTTACTTCTTCCGTATCCTCTAATCGAGAATACATCCCCTGGAAAACATTCATATGCAGTTTGCTCTACTGTTTTCCAATTGACTTTTACTAAGCCACCTTTTATAAGAGGCTGTACTTTCTGCCTGGATATATGTAACATTTCAGCCAACAAAACATCTAGACGAAGTGACGAAACTGTTCCAGATTTCTCTCCCCACTTTTCACCGACACGCAAAATTTGTTCTGCTTGTACAGGCGTGAGAGATACTTTCACTTTCCCTATTGATTGTAAGTTCATTTCAATATACGATGCAACTTCTTTTGCAACTGCAATTTGGGCACGATTTTCTTGAAGCAAAATATCACCACATTTTTCCCTTGTTAAACCAAGTGACATAAATGCACCTAATATTTGCCTGTGTTCTAGCGTGTAAAATTTGGAAGGATAGTCAATTTCTAATACTTCTACTTGAAATTCCTCTTCATTTAATTCTAGATAGTCTGGATAAATTAGTGCTCTTTTTCGTTCAGATTCAGGCATCGCACCATCAAAGCGTACAGCAACCTCTCCTTGCCCTATTACCATAGAGACAATTTGTTGCTGTCTTGGATCAAGAAAATCTGTTAACTTGACTTGATGATACTCAGCCGCCTGTTTCCACTCTAATACTTTATCCACAAAGACCACTTCATCAGGTCTAAAATGCTCGTAGATGCTCATGCATATAACCTCTTACTATAAGAAATAGCGGAATAAACTTACTAAACCACTTGTAGCAAGTTTCAACGCAAAAATCGCAACGAGTGGAGAGATGTCAATCATACCAAGCGGCGGAATAAATCTGCGAAATGGTTCTAAATACGGTTCACAAATACGCGCAAGAAACTCTCCAAAAGCTGATTCCTTTGCACCAGGGAACCATGATAGGAGAATGTAAATAATAAGTGCCCACGAGTAAATCTCGAAAGCAGAAAGTAAAACTGTTAAAACTGTATCCATCGCGTATTACCACCTCTTTATATTTGTGTCTTCTTCTTCACCGAATAACTCTGAAATTGCACCAACAATATCTACATTTTCAGGTGTACACATAAATGTTTTCGGGCCTATTTTTTGAATATCCCCGCCTATAGCGTATACAGTACCACTTAAAAAGTCAACGATACGCACCGCTTGATCTGTAGACATTCTTTGCAAATTAATTACAACAGCTCGTCTACCTTTTAAGTGATCCGAAATGCCTTGCGCTTCCGAATATGTACGTGGTTCTAGTAAAACAACTTTTGAAGATTGCTTCGCTTTTTCAATACTCACTACATTTTGCTTCGGTTGCACTTTCGCAAACGGAACATCTTGTTGTTCTGGGGGATCTTGTTGCTTTTTCATGTCTGTTTGCTCCTTTTCATAACTATATTGAGCTGCTTCTTTTTCTTCCGGTGTGTCAAAAAAGAAGTATTTTACTTTTGACCAACTCATAATAACTTTCTCCTTCCTCTTACGCTTTTCCTACTAAAACCGTTCCCAAACGAATATATGTAGCGCCTTCCTCAATTGCAATCGTGTAATCATTTGACATTCCCATTGATAATTCTTTACATGGTGCATGTAATAATTCTAGCTCTTGCACCTCTGTTTGTAGCATGCGCAATTCCTTAAAGCAGCGACGAATCTCTTCTTCTTCTCCTGTAAACGGAGCCATTGTCATTAATCCTACCACTTCAATCTTATCCAATTCTTGCAAACTTTGAATAAAAGAAATTGTTTCTTCTATCGCCAATCCTTGCTTTGATTCTTCAGATGATGTTTTCACTTGAATAAAGCATTTAACTTTCTTATCAGCACGTTTTTGAATTTCTTTTGCAAGTGAGAGACGATCTAATGAGTGTAAATAATCAATCTCATTAATGATTTCTTTTACTTTTCTCGTTTGCAATGAGCCAATAAAATGCCAATTTACTTTTGAACCGAAATGCTCGTATTTTTGTGAGAAACCTTCATTTCTATTTTCACCTAAATCAATAATTCCTGCTTCAATTACTTCGCTTGTTTTTTCAATTCCTACAGTTTTTGTAACTGCCACGAGCTTAATATCTTTCATCGAACGTCCAGCTCGTGCACAAGATTCTTTAATTGCTTCGTTTACACCTGCTAAATTCCCTTGCACTGTCACTTGCTTCACTCCTCCTTAAAACCTATGAAACTCAACATTCTCCCCGTCTTACCTTGATCACGACGATGAGAGAAAAATAATTGTTCTTCACAGCTTGTACAAAGAGATGACATTACAATATGTTCTTCTTTTATGCCTGCTTGTACACATAATATACGATTAACTTCTTTTAAATTAATTGCATACTGACCATCAGAAATTACTTTATGAGGAACAGATCCGTTTACTACTTGCTGTGCTGCTGTTAATACACGATCATCAACAACATAACAACATGATCCGATTGCCGGCCCAATTGCGACATGAATTTCATCACTTGAAACACCTTCTGCATTCCACTTTTGAATCATTTCTTTCGCAATCTCTGTTACAGTCCCTTTCCATCCAGCATGCGCAAGTCCTATCATATCATGTGATGGTGCATAAAAATAGAGCGGAACACAATCAGCGTAACAAGATGTTAAGAGAACATCTTTGTTCGTCGTATAAATGCCATCCGTTTTTGGAATACCGTCTTCATATGAATAAACGCCTTTCCCTTTTTCTTGCAATCCTACTTTCTCAACATGATGGTCATGAACTTGTTCAGAGCAAATCCATTTTTCTAATGGTTTTTGTAACTTATTCGCTAAAATGCGTCTATTTTCATGAACATTCTCCACGATATCATTCACATGTAATCCTAAATTCATCGCATGAAAGGAGCCTGTACTTACTCCACCATCTTTTGTCGTAAATCCAACAGTAATGTTCCCAAGTTCTTTCCACGCTTGTAAATACAGTATACCGTCCACATATTTAAATGGTTCTCTCATAAAGCGGCTCCTTTTAATTAAAATAATATAAAAAAGCATGGTACTTCCTGTCTATTTTACCATACTTTTATTTTTTCATAATGACAACTGAAAAAAAAGAGGAATTTGTAATATTCTTTAAGAAATTGTCGGTGTTTGTATTGATTCTGTTACAGAATTAATATTATCCACTCTCACAAGTATGACATCTTCCCCAATTTTCATAATTTTCTCCCAAGGAATTACAAATTCTACTTCCTTTCCAAATAGTCCAAGCATTCGTGTCTGCTTGGAAATAATAACTGCCCTAATCTTTCCTGTGTCTATATCAAAATCAATATCTCCAATATTTCCAAGTCTTTTTCCATCTGAAATATTCACAACGTCCTTCATTTGAAACTCCGAAATTCTTATCATATTCATCCTCTCCCTTATATCATGAATTGTAAGTACGCTCTCAAATAAAGTGTAACCTTAATCAGTGGAGATTTTGTTCCTCCCTACTGACTATTCCCCCATGCTAATCGGACTTTTACGGACCGCAGACTTCCACCTAACGTCTTTACTTCAGCCAAATTTTAAAGTAGATAAACAGTATTTAACTTCTACTAATAGAACATCCATTTTATTTTCATTATATGAACCGACCTACTTTACTATGAGCGCAAAATATTACACATAAAAAAAGCCCACACCATAACTGGTGAGGGCCTTATCCTTGAATCGTCTTATTCATTTGCTTAATAGCAGACTTCTCCAAACGTGATACTTGCGCCTGAGAAATCCCAATTTCTTCGGCAACTTCCATCTGTGTCTTTCCTTGGAAGAAACGTTTTCGAATAATCATTTTCTCACGATCATTTAAACGCTTCATCCCCTCTTTCAACGCTAGTTCTTCAACCCACTGCTCGTCCTTTTGTTTTTCATCACTTAACTGATCCATAACAAAAATAGGATCTCCCCCATCATTATAAATCGGTTCAAATAGTGAAACTGGGTCTTGAATAGCATCTAACGCAAAAACAATTTCTTCATGCGTCACTTCAAGAACTTTTGCAATATCCATTGCTGTCGGTTCTTTCGAATTTTCAGCAATCAATTTCTCTCTTACTTGTAATGCTTTATACGCAATATCTCGTAACGAGCGAGATACGCGAATTGGATTGTTATCACGCAAATATCTGCGTATTTCCCCAATAATCATCGGCACAGCATACGTTGAAAATTTTACATTTTGGCCTAAATCAAAATTATCAATGGATTTCATAAGTCCAATGCAGCCAACTTGAAATAAATCATCAACATATTCTCCTCTGTTATTAAATCTTTGGATGACGCTCAGTACAAGACGTAAGTTTCCATTCACTAATTTCTCTCTTGCGCTTATCTCTCCACTTTGCATTTCACGAAATAATTTACGCATCTCTTCATTTTTTAGTACTGGAAGTTTAGCTGTATCAACACCGCAAATTTCTACTTTGTTTCTCGTCAAAGTGTTCCCTCCTATCGGGAGTTGCTGTACAGTGTAAAGTATTTCCTTTGAAGGGGATTTTATGCATGTGGTTTTTCCGTCATTTTTCACAAACATCATATTTCCTAATGCACAAAAAAAAGAATAAGACCAGTCTAAATACCGACTGGTCTTATTCTTCACACCATTTTATTAAATTCTTTTCGTAATCTTTTTATAATTCTTTTTTCCAAACGAGAAATATAAGACTGTGAAATTCCAAGCATATCAGCCACATCTTTTTGTGTCTTCTCTTCGCCACCAGCGAGTCCAAACCGAAGCTCCATAATTTGTTTTTCACGATCATTTAATTGATGCAATGCTTTCATTAAAAGATGACGATCTACTGTAGCTTCTAAATCTTTTGTAATAATGTCATCATCTGTACCTAAAACATCTGATAATAACAGTTCATTTCCGTCCCAATCAATGTTAAGAGGTTCATCAAAAGAAACTTCCGAACGATTTTTATTATTTCGACGCAAATGCATTAAAATCTCATTTTCTATACAACGAGATGCATATGTTGCTAATTTAATTTTCTTTTCTGGATTAAATGTATTCACTGCTTTTATAAGACCAATTGTTCCTATACTAATTAAATCCTCAATGTTTATCCCTGTATTTTCAAACTTTCTTGCTATATATACAACAAGCCGTAAGTTACGTTCAATAAGCAGTGACCGCGCAGCTTGATCTCCCTTTGGTAATTTATTCAAAAGAACTTCCTCTTCTTCTTTCGTTAACGGTGGTGGCAACGCTTCACTTCCACCAATATAATAAATTTCATCGGTCTTAATTCCTAATTTCAGCAATACTTTATACCAAAGGTATACCAAATAAAATTTTAATTTCATCATATTATCCCGCCTCTCATAATTAAGCTATTACCATCTTTTGCGAAATCAACATTTTCGGATGTACAATGCATTGATACTCTCCATTGCTAGATAATTGTTGTGTATTTAATCCAATCAATACTTTATTTACAACAATCGAACTACCTTCATGATAAACTTGCACACAATCTGGCTTAATTGCCCATAAAAATTGATTCTCTACTCCTACTGCTCGGAAAGGAATTAAACGCAGTTTCGTCGCCCATCCGGAATCATTTTCTGGTATTTGAGGAATTTCTGTTTTGGAATAAATTTGTTCTGTTAACCAAACTGGCAAACAATGCTCTAATGATGAAATATGCATAATCATAACGGGTGTTTTTGTTAACGGATCATACAGTTGGTTCCCACTATCAATTAGACCTGCTAGTTCTAATTCCTCTCCAACTAATTGAATTTTCACTTTCACGATTTGATCATAGTGTATCTTTGTGACTTCTACGCTTTCTATACGCTTTTTAGAAAAGTAATAAATCAATGGAAAACCAAAAATCACAAACAACCAACTAATTGGATCACCGTAAGAAACTGATTTAGATTGAACTAATCCATTTACCATTTCGTTCGTTTGCAAAAAGAAATGCGTTCCAATTAATCCTCCACCAACCATAAAGGTTACAAAATAAAAAGTAAAAACAGTTTGTGCATAATTTCTAAATGTTGAAAACCCAAATGCTGTATACACAATAAGTAACGAGTACAACAGTTTCATAATTGGATGTGTCATCATAGAAGCAAAAGGAGTAAAGGCGAAAATAACAATAGTTGAACCTATAAATGCTCCTAACACAAGCCTCCATCTTTTGATTCTCTTTTTTAACACGGTAGCTGTTAATAAAAGTAAAAGAAAATCAATGCAGGCGTTTAACAACCAAACAATGTCGGCGTAAACAACCAAACAATTCACCTCTTTTTTTAAGTTGAGACTAGTATAATGCATATCCAATAGGAAAGTGTGTCAATTGGTGGAGGGGTTTTTTTGTTATTTTGTGATTTCTAGACATAATCTGTCGGTAAAAAATAAAAGTGTATTTTTCATAGAATAATATGAATTTCTTACTTATATACATAATAATTGAATTATATGTAAGCAAATTTGCATCCTCTTTCTCACAACTTCATCTACAAATAAAAAAAAGACCTGCTAAGCAGATCTTTTTCATTCCAATAACAAAAAAGGAGCATGAAAGCTCCTTTTCTTTTATCGTCTACGACGGTTACGTAAGAATGCTGGAATATCGATGTCATCTGAATCTGTATGACGATCATGCACAACCGGCTCTTCACGTTTCATTTCACGCTTAACTTCACGTTGTTTTGTAGGTTGAGCTACTGGTTGTTGTTGCTGTTGCGTATGATTCGCAGTCGGACGAATAATTGGTTTTGGCGGCTGCGTCGCAGCACTATCATCAAAACCAGTTGCAATTACAGTGACAACAATATCATCTTTTAATCCTTCATTAATAACAGAACCGAAGATCATATTTACTTCTGGATCTGAAGCTGAAGCTACAATGTCTGCTGCTTCTTGTACTTCATATAAGCTTAGGTTCGCGCCGCCCGTAATGTTCATAATAACACCTTGAGCTCCATCAATAGATGTTTCTAGTAATGGACTAGAAATAGCTTTCTTCGCAGCTTCAGCAGCACGATTTTCACCATTACCAGAACCAATACCCATTAAAGCAGAACCTCTATTAGACATAATTGTCTTTACGTCTGCAAAGTCTAAGTTAATTAAACCTGGTGTTGCAATTAAATCAGAAATACCTTGAACACCTTGGCGTAATACGTTATCAGCTTCACGGAATGCTTCTAACATCGGCGTATTTTTATCAACAATCTCTAATAAGCGATCGTTTGGAATTACAATAAGTGTATCTACATTTTCTTTAAATGCCGCAATACCAGATGCAGCTTGCGTCGCACGCTTACGTCCTTCAAATGTAAATGGACGTGTTACAACACCAACTGTTAACGCACCTAATTCTTTTGCAACTTGAGCAACAACTGGAGCTGCACCAGTTCCAGTTCCGCCACCCATACCAGCAGTTACGAATACCATATCTGCACCACGAAGTGCTTCTTGGATCTGTTCTTTACTTTCTTCTGCCGCTTTTTTCCCTACTTCAGGGTTTGCGCCTGCACCAAGTCCACGCGTTAATTTTCCACCAATTTGCATTTTTGTTTCAGCTTTTGATAGATTTAATGCTTGTGCATCAGTATTCACAGCGATAAAGTCTACACCTTGTACACCGTGTTCAATCATACGGTTTACAGCATTGTTTCCGCCGCCGCCGACACCGATAACTTTTATATTCGCTAATTGATCTTGAGTAGTATCAAACTCTAACATGTCGAAATCCCCCTAGAACCTCATTTTTCGTGTCCAATTTTAATCCCATAAATAACGGAATGCACGTTTTACTTTTGACATCATACGGTCATCATTTTGATTATTATTGTTTTGATTACGAGTTTTTTGTTTCGCAGGTTGCTGTTGTACCGGCATTGGTGCTGGTACTGATTCAAAATGCTCTTGCTTTTCCTGCACGTTTTTCCCACGTAATTTAGCTTTTTGATATGAGTGTTTAATTAAACCTACTCCAATTGTATATTGTGGCTCACGCACACCAATATAATCAGGAGTTGCTATACGAACATTTTCATGTAAGATATCATATGCAAGATCAAGAACACCTGGCATAGAAGCAATTCCGCCAGTTAATACATAGCCAGAAGCAACTTGCTTTATTCCTAACTTATGCACTTCATCTTGAACAAACATTAAAATTTCCTCTACACGAGCCTCGATAATATCCGATAATTCCAATTGTGAATACTGTTCTGTCTGGTCGCTTCCCATAATAGGAACCGTAAACATTTCTTCTTCAGATGCTGTATCATAAAAAGCATGTCCATATTTCAACTTAATTTGATCTGCATTTTCAGTTGAAGTTTTCAACCCAATCGCAATATCCTTCGTTATATGGTCTCCACCTAATGGCAATACGCTCGTTGTTTGTAACTCTCCATCTTTAAAAATAGATAAAGTTGTAGAGCCTCCCCCAATATCAACAAGGGCCACTCCTCTATTTTTTTCATCTGAAGATATAGCAACTGTTGCAGCCGCTAAAGGTTGAAGACAAATATCAACAATTTCAAGACCTGCTTTTTCTACACAACGAAGTAGGTTATGTAGTAAAGTTCTCGAGCCTGTAATAAGTGTACCTTCCATTTCTAACCTTACACCGATCATCCCGCGTGGATCGTTAATCTCGTCAAGACCGTCTACAATGAACTGTCGAGGTACCACATCAATAAATTCACGTTCAGGAGCAATTGACACAACTTGTGCTGCATCTAGAACGCGTAAGACATCTTCATTTCCGATTTCACGATCTTCATTTGAAACAGCGACTACTCCATGACAAGGAAGTAGCTGTACCTGGTTTGCATTGACACCCACTACAACTTGCTCAATGTGGATTCCCACCATGCGCTCAGCTTGTTCAATTGCTTTTTTAATTGATCGAACAGTCTCATCTATATCGACTATCGATCCCTTCTTTAAACCATTTGATTTTACATTTCCAACACCAATTATGTTTAAGCTGTCATTAACCATTTCACCAATGATGACTTTAACATTGGATGTACCGATGTCAAGACTAACATATATTTCATTGCTGTTCATTCTTTGGCACCTCCTTCTTTATTTATACCATACAACTCAATATATGGAACAACAATCGCAACTTTACTATTTATAAGAAAAATATTCAACGTCTTTATACGTTTCCCTTTTTTAACCCTATATTTTTCTTATTTTTATTTAACATTCATTTAAGAATATCGCAGTAAACTGTGAATAACTGCTTATCTTGAAATAATTCTATTTCAAGTGTAAAGATTACCGCCAAGTATAAGTCTACACTAAGATGTACTCATAGAAAAGTGAAACTTGTACCAATCCTAGTATGAATCTAATAATTTTTACATATTTTTCATCAAATTAAGCATTCTTGCAAATTAGCATTCATATAAAAGAACATTTGT
The DNA here is from genome assembly GCF_001884135.1 of Bacillus nitratireducens. Taxonomy (GTDB): domain Bacteria; phylum Bacillota; class Bacilli; order Bacillales; family Bacillaceae_G; genus Bacillus_A; species Bacillus_A nitratireducens. The sequence continues at coordinate 217,177 of NZ_MAOC01000007.1, forward strand.
TTCGTTTTATACGTAATAACGCAGTGAAAACTATCATTCTATTCTTTCTTTTCTTCAGCACCTAGTTCCTTCGTATAAGCCCCCACTTCTAAGTCAATTAACACCTTCTTACCAGGTTCAATTGTTTTTATAATAAGTGGATAAGCTTCCATTCGCTTCGCAAAATTTTGAATAGTAGTGCTCACTTCATATCCTTCATTCATATATAAAGTAAGATGATCTTCATTTGCGTTCGTTGGTGTATAACGAATTTCAGAAATAGACCTTAAAATAGTCGGCGTTAATTTTTCTAGTTCTGCAATTAACTCCTTCATTTTTTCCTCTTTAAACGGTTCAAAAATTGGTGCTGCAACTGGAAGTTTCCCATTCGGAAGTACATCTAGTGTTTTCCCATTTTCTAATAACGGTTGTAATTTTCCATCTTTGTTTATATAGCCGATGGTTAAATATTCTTCTATATGAACATCAATTTTGTTTGGGAAACGCTTTTTTACATTTACCGCTTTAATTTCTTTTCGTTTCGTTAAGTTTTCTTCTGCTTTATGTGCTGTTACTCGGAAATAACTCGTGTCATATGTCACACCTGATTCCTTCATAACTTGTTCATCTGTCATATAATGATTTCCAAACACACTTATCTTTTTTATATTACTAAGTGGAGACCGAAAGTAAATTAAAAAGAGTACTAATAAAAATAAAATCGATATGTATAAAATTAACCGATGATTAACAGGTTTTTTATCCTTTTTCTTTTGATTCTTTAGCTTTGGTACACGATCTTGTAGTTTAATCACTTTACTATTTTTCATGTACGATCCCCCTATGTAACATAAAAAACGGCATGTTCCTCATGCCGTTCTTATCTTCTTATTATAACATAAATGATAATGAGCGGAACGAATAACCGTTATCTTCCAATTATTTCTACTTCGGTATGCATATCAACACCAAATTTATCCTTAATTGTACGCTTTATCAACGCAATCAAGTCTAATACATCTTGCGCTGAGGCCACACCAGTATTAACAATAAAATTCCCATGCATTTCAGAAATTTGAGCTCCACCAATTGTATAACCACGAAGCCCTGCTTTTTCTATTAAATCTCCTGCAAAATATGGGACTGGATTTCGAAATATACTTCCTGCACAAGGATGATTCCAAGGCTGCGTTTCACGGCGATAATCTTTATTCTTTTGCATGCTTCTTACAATTTCCTTGCGTTCGCCTACCTCCAATTGGAATTCAGCTTCCAAAACAATACCAGGACGTTTCGTTTGCAATACAGATGTACGATAAGAAAAACCCATTTCGGTATTCGTCAACCAATTAATTGTTCCATTTTCAAACAAAATACGAGCTTTCGTCAGTACACTCGATATGTCGGACTTATGAGCGCCTGCATTCATATACACTGCACCACCGACACTTCCTGGAATACCACTTGCAAATTCCAAGCCAGCTAATCCCTGTCGACTAAGTAAAGTTGACAATTTAATAAGGGGATAGCCAGCACCAACTCTTACTTTATGTTTTTCGACTTCTAAGTGGTCTAATCCTTCTCCTAAACGAATAACCACACCTTCTATACCTAGATCAGATACAAGAAGATTTGAACCACGACCAATTACAGTCCACCCTGCCTTGTACTTCTTTACTAACTTTAGCGTTTTCTCAATATCAGCAACATGCTTTGGCACAATTAAAATATCAGCTGGTCCACCTATTTTCATAGTCGTGTAACGCGCTAACGGTTCATTAACTAACACGCGACCAACATTTGCTTCTAAAAGCTCTTTTACTAATTGTTCCATAGACAATCTCCCCCATATTAAGTCTCCTTATTACAGTAATATGCAGGGCGTTCACCTAATGTTATTTTTTAATTAGCTTGTTCATTACCTCATATAGCTTATTTGCTGCATCTGGAATACCAAGTTGCTTAGCAGCCAGTTTCATATTTTGTAATGTTTGTGTATCCAATAAAATTTCATCAATATCACGAATAAGCGTTTCAGCTGATAAATCTTTTTCAAGCAACATTTTTGCTGCTCCTTTATCGACAACAGAACGTGCATTTTTTTCTTGATGGTTATTTGTTACATACGGACTCGGAATTAACACACTTGGTTTACCTAACGCTGTTAATTCTGCAAGTGTTGTTGCCCCCGCTCTTGAAACAACAAGATCTACACCAGTCAGTACCTCTGGCATATTATGAATAAAAGGCTTAATAATAACATTATTCGGATTCCCTTTTTGTTTCACTGCTTCCATCACTTTGTCATAATGTACTTCACCTGTTACGTACAATATTTCGTAACTTTTATTTCCAAACTGTTCAATCGCTTCTACAAAAGCATCGTTAATCGGTCTAGCCCCGCGACTCCCACCAAAAATAAGCACGGATTTTTTAGAAAGAGATAGTCCTACCGAACGTTTTCCTTTCATTCCATTTTGGTCCAATACTTCTGATGCACGTGGATTACCTGTCATAACCACTTTTGACTGTGGGAAATGTTCTGCAGCTGCTTCAAAGCAAACTGCAACTTTATCGACATAACGACTTAAAAATTTATTCGTTACACCAGGTACACTATTTTGTTCATGTACAATAGTCGGAATACCTAATTTAGCCGCAGCATATACAACTGGCCCACATACGTATCCACCCGTACCGATAACAATATCAGGATTAAAACGACGAATATATCGTTTACTATCTTGAACACCTTTTAGGAAACGCATCACCGTTTTTACATTATCAAGAGATATTTTTCGTTTAAATCCACTTATAACAATAGATTGGAACGGAATACCCGCTTTCGGTACGATGGTACTCTCTAATCCATTCTCTGTACCAATGTATAAAAACCTTGCTTCCGGATTTAATTTTTTTATTTCTCTAATTAAAGCAAGAGCTGGATAAATATGTCCTCCAGTACCCCCACCACTTACTAATACTCGCACTACTAATTCCTCCACTTCCCTGTTCTTATTCAATCGTATTTATTTCTATATACATATTGTATTTTCCACACATACGAAAAACCCTGTCTTTTAAACAGGGTTTAATAGCGAGAATGGCGACTTATATTCAATAATACACCTACTGCCATTAACATTAAGGTCAAACTTGATCCACCATAACTTAAAAATGGCAAAGTAATACCCGTAACAGGCATCAGTCCTGTTACAACACCAACATTAATCATTACTTGAATCGCAATCATCGCCACAATACCTACTGCTAAAAACGTACCATATAAATCTGGCGCTCCTAATGCTATACGAATCCCGCGCCATAGTAATAGACTAAATAATAATAACACAAATGAACCGCCAATAAAACCTAATTCCTCGGATAAGATTGCAAATATAAAGTCTGTTTGTGGTTCCGGTAAATAAAGAAACTTTTGTCTACTTTGTCCAAGTCCAAGTCCAAATAAACCACCAGGTCCAATTGCGAGTAACGATTGAATAATTTGAAATCCACTTCCGAGCGGATCCGACCACGGATCTAAATATGATGTGATGCGTTTCATTCGATATGGTGCTGATGCAATTAACCCTACAAATCCCGCTGCACCAAGCAAACCAAACATTGCAAAGTGAAAGACCCTTGCTCCCGATATAAATATCATAATAATACATGTCCCAACCATTACCGTTCCCGTACCAAGATCTGGCTGTAACATAATCATCCCAAAAGCAAGAAATACAAAACTTAGAGCAGGTAGTAATCCACGTTTAAAGGATGTAATTAATTTTTGTCGTTCCGCTAAAAATTTTGCTAAGAAAATAATCATCGCGAATTTCATAAACTCTGACGGTTGAATGGAGAATGCCCCGATTCCAATCCAACTTCGTGCTCCCCCGCGAACGAGACCTACTCCTGGAATTAAAACGAGAATAAGAAGAACGAAACAAACTAGCAAAATTACTTTTGAATACGTGCGCCACACCCAATAATCAATTTTCATTATAAAAAACATAGCCACTACACCAATACTCGCAAACAACAATTGTCTTTTTGCAAAAAAGAATGAATCCCCCATTTTATAAGAGGCCCAAACCGCACTCGCACTATAAACCATAATCATTCCGATTGTTAACAACGCAAGTGTAACGATGATGAGAATAAAATCAGGCGTTTTCTTCATTATCCATGAACACCACCTCTTTAGGCAGAACCTTTTGCCCTATGTAACAAAACATCAGTAGGTGTTAGCCTACTGATGTTTTGATTTACTTTATATAAGTTTATGCACAGCTTGTATAAAAATGTCTCCTCTTTCTTCAAATGTTTTAAATTGATCCCAGCTTGCACATGCTGGTGAAAGAAGAATTACATCGCCATCCGTAGAATGAGCGTAAGCTTTCACTACTGCCTCACCTAAAGTATCGACACTTTCAATTACATCTAATCCTGCTTTTTCAGCCGCTCTTACTAATTTTGGCGCAGTTTGTCCAAATGTTACAATCGCTTTGACATGTTTAAAGTATGGAATTAAATCGTCAAATTCATTTCCGCGATCAAGTCCACCAGCTAATAAAACAATCGGTTGTGTAAATGCAGACAATGCTTTTTCTGTCGCTAGCATATTCGTCGCTTTTGAATCATTATAAAACTTACGATTATTAATCGTTGTTACATATTCTAAGCGATGCTTTACACCTGTAAAACTTTTTAACACAACAGTAATTGCTTCATTAGAAACACCTAGTAACTTCGCAATACTCATCGCTGCTAAAATATTTTCTAAATTGTGCTTACCAGGTAAAACAATATCGCTTACTTCAGCCACTTTTTCGCCTTTAAAATAAAGAGCGTTTTCTTTTATATATGCACCATCTTCAATTTCTTTCGTAGTCGAAAATAGTACTTTTTGTCCTTTACTTTGTGCCGATAATGTCATTACATCTGCATCATCCGCATTAATTACACTATAATCTGTTTCAGTTTGGTTTTTGAAAATATTCGCTTTTGCCAAACCATACTCTTCCTTCGTTCCATGGTAATCTAAATGCGCTTCAAATAAATTTAAAAATGCAGCAATTTTAGGTTGGAACATCTCTACTCCCATCAACTGGAATGATGAAAGTTCTGTAACTACAACTTCATTTTCTTTTGCATCTTGTGCAACTTCACAAGCTACTGTTCCGATATTCCCCGCAATAACAGGGTGCTTTTTGCCTTCTTTTAACATTTCAAACGCAAGCATTGTCGTTGTTGTTTTACCGTTAGATCCCGTAATTCCAACAAATGGAGCTTCTGAAATACGATATGCTAATTCAACTTCAGTGACAATCGGAATTTGCTTTTCTTTCGCCGCCACTAGTAGTGGATTAGAATATGGAATCCCTGGATTTTTTACGACAAGTGAAATGTTTCTTTCCAACAATTCTAACGGATGTCCACCACAAACAACATCCATTCCCTTCGCTTGCAATTCAGCTGCAGGCACGTTACCCGCTAATGGTTTCCCATCATTTACAATAACGTTTGCACCTAATTCGTTTAATAAAGTAGCTGCTGCATAACCACTTTTAGCAATACCTAATACAAGAACATTTTTATTTTTAAATTCAGTTATAGTTTTCAATTACATCCACACCCCGATATAAATTCCTAACACAGCTAGTAAAAATCCTACAGACCAAAATGTTACAACAACGCGCCATTCTGACCAACCACATAATTCATAATGATGATGTAATGGACTCATTTTAAAGACACGCTTTCCTGTTGTTTTGAACGAAATAACTTGGATAATAACAGATAAAGTTTCTGCTACGAATACACCGCCAATAATAACGAGTAACAATTCTTGTTTTAACAAAATTGCTACAGCTGCAATTGCTCCCCCTAAAGCTAGAGATCCTGTATCGCCCATAAATACTTTCGCTGGATTCGCATTGAATACTAAAAAGCCAAGTACAGCTCCTACAACTGCCATACAGAAAATCGCTACACCAAATTGTTCTTGAGCCACAGCAATAATACTAAATGCCCCGAATGCAATAGCAGCTGTTCCTGATAATAAACCATCTAAACCATCTGTTAAGTTAACCGCATTCGATCCACCAATAAGCATAAATAATACAAGAACAAAGTATGCCCACCCTAATTCGAATTCAACATCCGTTCCTGGAATCATAATATAAGTGGGAAATGCTTGCCCTTTTCCAATTAAAAAGAACGCAATAGCAATTACAAGCTGACCAATCAATTTTTGTTTTGATGTTAAACCAAGATTTCTTTTCTTAACTACTTTTATATAGTCATCTAAAAATCCGATTAATCCGTATCCAAATGTAACTAATAATAATAATGATACTTCTGCACCTAAATTGTTAAATTTAATCGCCATAATGAGCGTAGTTACCATCATGGATACATATATGACAATACCACCCATCGTTGGTGTCCCTGATTTTTTTTGGTGTGACTTCGGTCCTTCGTCACGAATACTCTGTCCGAACTTTAACTTTCTTAAAAATGGAATAAATAATGGCGAAAGGGCAACAGAAATTAAAAATGCTACCCCGGCCGTTACTAATAAACCTTGTTCAAGCACATGTAGTCCTCCCCTCATGCTGTTACTCTTCGTTGTTTAAACGCTCCGTGATTGCTTCTTTAGCGACTTCACGATCGTCAAAATGATGAACTTTCTTACCAATAATTTGATATGTTTCATGCCCTTTACCAGCAATAATAATGATGTCCGCATCTTTTGCTTTAGCAATTGCACAATGTATCGCTTCTTTTCTATCAATAATTACCTCGTAATTATTCCCATTTGCACCATTTACCATATCATCTAAAATAGCCTTCGGATCTTCACTTCTTGGATTATCTGATGTATAAATTGCATGCGTTGCATATTCTGCTGCGACACTTGCCATTATTGGTCTTTTCGTTCTATCTCTATCACCACCGCAACCAACGATACAATATACATTCCCTTTTGCAAATTGTTTTGCTGTTTTGAGTACGTTCTCTAAGCTATCAGGTGTATGTGCATAGTCAACAATAACTGTGTAATTTTGTCCACCATCAACAACTTCAAAACGTCCAGGAACACCAGCAAGCTCTTTGATCACATCGATAATTGTTTGTAAGCTCACACCTGAAACAAGACCTGCTGCTGTAGCAGCTAACACGTTATATACATTAAACTTACCAATTAATTTCATCGTAACATTGACAGTTTCATACGGTGTTACAAGTGTAAATGTTGTACCGCCACTCGTCATTACGATATCTCGTGCCATAATGTCGCTTGCAACATCTATACCGTATGTTACAACAGTAGCTGCTGTACTTCTCATATACTCCTCTGCTACTGGATCATCACTGTTTAATATAGCGTATTTTTCACGATTATGATGATAACTATTGCCAAGCTGTGCAAAAAGCAACCCTTTCGCATGTTTATATTCTTCCATCGTTTTATGATAGTCTAAATGATCTTGTGTTAAATTTGTAAATACTGCAACATCGTAATCGCATCCGTGTACACGGCCCAGATCTAAAGCATGAGACGAAACTTCCATTACTGTGCTATCCACACCTTGTTCAACCATTTTTGAAAACGTCTGTTGAAGTGTTAGTGCATCTGGTGTTGTATTTTTCACCTCAAATGTTTCATCACCGATTTTCATATTAATCGTTCCAATTAGCCCTGTTTTATGACCATGTGCGCGCATAATTTCATCCATAATATGCGATGTTGTTGTCTTTCCATTTGTACCTGTAATACCGATTAAATGTAACTTGTGTGTTGGTTGGCCATAAAAATAATCAGCTAAAACCGCTAGCGAACGAAAAGTATTTTTCACAAGTACAACTGGAACGTCAACATCAATTGGTCTTTCCGCAACAATAGCAGCCGCTCCTTGTGCGGCTGCTTGCTTAGCAAAGTCATGGCTATCAACCGTATATCCTTTCATACATATAAATAAGCTTCCCTCTTTCACTTTACGTGAATCCGCTTCAATAGATGTTATTTCTGGATTTTCTTTTGGAACAACTGGAAAATCATGCAAACATGATAAAAGTGTATGCAACTTCATTTCACTAAACCCTCTCTACATTGTTTATTTATCTCTTATTTTAGCAAGCAACACCTTACCTCCTAGTTATATAAAAATAGGAGGTAAGTGCTACTATAGTCTAATCAATAGATTTATTTATTAATGAGACACTTATCGTCTCAAATAAAGCAATTTTCCTATAAAAAACTCACTTCCACCAATTGTACCATAAAACACAATCAGTTACCTTTAATTCCCGAAGTAAATTCTAACTTTTGAACCCTCTTTTACTTTAGCTCCGGCTTCTGGTGATTGCTTAATTACTTTCCCACCATCACCACTTATATCAAGCTTCAAGTCTACAAGTTGCGTTTGTAAATCTTTCTTTTTCATACCAATTAAATTCGGAACTTCCACAGTTGGTGTATCGCCCCATTTATATTCTTTCTCAACTTGCTCTTTTCTCGGTTCCACTCCCATTACAGGAAGTGCGTCACGAAGAATATTCCCAACAATAGGTGCTGCTACAACTCCACCAAATTGAGTGACTCCTTTTGGGTTATCCACAGCTACATAAACAACAATTTGCGGATCGTCGGCTGGAGCAAAACCGATAAATGATACAATGTAGTTATTATCCAAATATTTTCCATCCTTCACCTTTTGAGCAGTTCCAGTTTTTCCACCTACACGATATCCATCAATGTAAGCCCCTTTACCAGAACCTTTCGCTACAACATTCTCTAATGCGTAACGAACTTTCTCTGAAGTTTCCTTGGAAATAACTTCCCTTTTCGCAACAGGTGTCTTTTTGCTGACAACTTGATTATTCTTCGGATCAATAAATTCCTTCGCTATATATGGCTGATACAAAGTTCCACCATTTACAGCGGCTGCCACAGCCGCTACTTGTTGAATCGGTGTAACAGAAACACCTTGCCCAAATGAAGTCGTCGCTTGCTCGACTGGACCAACTTTATCTAAATTAAATAAAATCCCGCTACCTTCACCTTGTAAGTCAATTCCGGTCTTCTGTCCAAACCCGAAATTGCGAATGTATTTAAACAATCGATCTTTACCAAGACGATCACCGAGTTCAATAAATCCTGGGTTACAAGAGTTTTGAACTACCTCTAAAAACGTTTGGCTACCATGGCCTCCAGCTTTCCAACATCGCAATCTAGCTCCACCAACTTCAGCTGCCCCATCATCATAAAACGTATCTTTCTCTAAGTCTACTAAATTTTCATTCAAGGCTGCAGCTAATGTAATAATCTTAAATGTTGACCCTGGCTCATACGTACTCCATACAGGTAAGTTTCTGTTATATACTTCCGGAGAAACACTTTGAAAATCTGCTGGATCAAAACTTGGCCGACTTGACATACCTAAAATCTCACCATTTTTCGGATTCATTGCTATTGCTATCATACCGTCAGGATTATACGTCGATTCCGCAATATTCATTTCTCTTTCCATAATCCTCGTAATGCGTGAATCGATTGTTAACCCTAAATTCAAGCCAGCTTCTGGTTTTTTGAAATCATCTCCAACGTTAGGCATTCTCTGCCCTTTCGCATCTGCAAAAAATCGCACATGACCTTTATCACCATTTAGCTCTTTATCATAATATTTCTCTAGTCCCATAAGCCCTTGATTATCACTGCCCGCAAATCCTAATACGTGTGATAAAAAATTACCGAATGGATAGTACCGGATAGAATCCTCTGCGATGTACACACCCTTTAAACTTAATCCGCGTACTTCTTTCGCTTTGTCATGCGATATTTTCCTTCCGCCTTTATCAAGCCTTACAATCGACTCTTTTTTTGTAACCCGCGTATAAATATCATCTTTTTCCACACCTAATACTGCAGCTAACTTCTCTGCAGTCTCTGCTGGTTTTTCAATTTGCCTCGGCACAACAAAGACGGTCGGTGCACTTTTATTCGTAGCAAGCTCCACACCATTTCGATCTAAAATCTTCCCTCGCTCTGGTTCAAAAGTAATATTACGACTCCATGAATCCTTCGCACGATCTGTTAACATATTTCCAAGAAAAAATTGCACATATCCAAGACGAATATCGATGATGGTGAAAATGAGTATACCCGATATAAGTATAAAAATAAGTCGCTTCCTAACTGTTACATTTGATACACGCATATTGGAACAAGCCTCCCTTACGCCTAGCTTGTTCCAATATATGCTTGTACTTATTTAATTAGAACTTCTTCCCTATTACCATTATGGCTTTTCTGCTTCTTGCTGCGGCTCAAGTGGTGGTACGAGTGTTACACCTAATTCCGTACCAGGTTGCAACAATGTTCCTTCCGCCACACTTTGTTCCGTTACATATCCTGTACCAGAAGGTTTTAAGTTAAGCTTTAATGTTTTTGCTAAATTCATAACATCACGCAGTGCCCATCCCTGTACATTTGGCATTGTAGGCTTATCTCCTACTAAGAAGACTCGATCACCTTTTAATGTTTGTTCAGTTGCTTTTGGCACTTGCTGCTGCGCTTTCCCTTCACCTAATACAATTGGACGAAGTTTTGCTTTATCAATTGCTTTTTTCGCTTCATCCATCGTTTTTCCTGTTACATCCGGAACGACAGTTTGTTGCTCTTTCACATATTTCTTCGGATCCTTTACTTCATTTGGCTTAATCTTTAAATACTCTAAACTATTTTTCGTTACATATTTAAAGATATCAGCTAAAGGTTTAGCCCCGTTTTCATCATCTTTTAATTTCGGCTGTTTAACGGCCACATACACAACAAGTTGTGGATCGTCCATCGGTGCCATACCTAAGAATGAGAATATATAATTCTCTCTTCCTGTCATATAGCCACCTTTCCCGTCAGGAATTTGTGCTGTACCTGTTTTACCACCTACAGAATAGCCATCAATTTTATATGCAGTCCCTGTTCCTTTCGGTGATGTAACAACACGTTCTAGTAATTGTCTTACTTGCGCGGCTGTCTCTTTGGTAACAGGCTTTCCTACTTCTTCTGGTTTATGCTCTAACTGTACTTTACCTGTTATTGGATCCACAATTTTATCAACTGTATAAGGTTTCATCATTTTACCATCATTTGCAATCGCTGTTGCAGCTTGTACAAGTTGAATTGGTGTAACTGTAGAACCTTGTCCAAATGCCGTTGTTACTTGTTGTATTTGTTGATCAAATAAAATTGTATTTGACCCTTCACCAGGTAAATCAATGTTTGTTTTTTCATCTAATCCAAAACTGTGAATATATTTTCGAAAACGCTCTGCACCAAGTTTTTGATCCCCTAAAATTGCGAACGCTACGTTTGAAGATCGCTCTACCCCTTCATCAAAAGTAATAGAACCCCATCCAGCGCCGCCGTTATGATCTTTTATTTTACGATTACCAACTTGATATGTACCAGACTGATAAAAGTCTTGTCCATTGTATACACCTTCATTAATGGCCGCCGCTAATGTGAAAATCTTCATTGTTGATCCCGGTTCAAACGCATTTGCAATGGCGTCGTTATAATAGTAATTCATCCGTCCTTCGTTCGGATCATAACTAGGTTTACTAGACATCGCTAATATTTTCCCTGTCTTCGGATCCGCTACAATTCCAATTAAATTTTCTGGTTCATAATGTTTACTCGCTTCTTTCATCGCGTCTTCTAAATAACTTTGAATACGTTGGTCAAGCGTTAAATACACATTATCTCCATTTTTAGGTGCCTTTACATTCACCTTTCCACCGTCAAGAGATACTCCTTTACGGTCACCTGTATAAGCTACCTCACCATTAGAAGCACCTAAATACTTATCCAAACTCTTTTCTAAGCCAAATTGACCTACTGCGATTCCATTATCATTAGGTTTGGCATGACCTATGACATAAGATGCGAAATCACCGTTTGGATACACTCTCGCATTTTCAGTAATAAAAGTTATTCCCGGCAATTTCAATGCTTCTATTTGTTCTTTCTTTTCTTTCGTCAAGCCCTTACCCAATGTTCCAAATTCCACTTGACTTTTACCTTCTTTATTTAAAGTAGCTAAAATTTTATCTTCATCTTTCCCGAGTACTCCTGCGATTTTCTTTGCAGTATCCTCTTTATCCTTAACCGCGTTGGCTCCTTTTAACTCGGCTACAAGTTTATAAGAATTTGCATCTTGCGCTAGGACATGACCATTTTGATCATAAATTGTTCCTCGATTCGCTTCGAGGACTCCCTTTTTACTATGTTTCTGCTCAGCAAGTTTCTTTAAATCATGATTGTCCACTGTTCCTGTTACTTGTAAGTAAAAAAATCGGGCTAATAACAGCAAAAAGAGCAGGAGGAAAAATATCATAAAATAACCTGCTCCCTTATTGGTATGAAATTTGGTCATATTTCTCTTCATCTTTTCTTCACACCTATTTGCCTTACTTTAGGCCTTTCACGTTATTCGCATTAATTTCTAGCCCGTGTTTTTTTGCAACTTCAGCGATACGTTCATAACGACTTAACTTCTCTACTTCAGCCTGCAATTCTTGATTTTCCTTTTGGTTTTTCACAATTTGTTCTTCTATCGTCGCTGCTTCTACATTCACTTGATAAAGACCCGCTTTATTCCCAATAAAAGCTACACAAGCATATAATAAAAACCCAATAAACGTTACATACAATAGCTTTTCAATTCTTGTAATTTTCGCTTTAACTTTTGGCTTAACCATCTGCTGTGGCGGCGTTTGAATTTGTACCTCTTCTTGCGCCTGTTGTTTATACTTTACAGCTAAATTAGTCATACCTCTCTCTCCTTTTTATCGTTTTTCAGCGATTCTCAACTTCGCAGAACGCGCTCGATTATTTTCTTCTAATTCAATGTCAGAAGGTAAAATCGGTTTTCTTGTAATAAGCTTTAATTTCGGTTTAAATTCATCCGGAATAATCGGTAGTCCCGGTGGTAATTGCGGCGTCGTGCTATTTCGCTTAAACGTCGTTTTACAAATACGATCTTCTAATGAATGGAACGTTATAACACTAACTCTTCCACCAGGCTTGACCATATCAATTGCAGACTCCAACGCCTCTTCAAATACTTTTAATTCATCATTTACAGCAATACGAATCGCCTGGAATACTCGCTTCGCAGGATGTCCACCTGTTCTACGTGCCGGAGCTGGAATACCTTCTTTAATTAATTCTACTAATTCTCCTGTCGTTTCAATAGCCTTATTCTCGCGATATGCTTCGATTTTCCTTACTATTTGCTTTGAAAATTTTTCTTCGCCGTATTGGAAGAAAATTCTTACGAGTTGTTCATATGACCAGCTGTTTACAACATCATATGCTGTTAATGGGGCATCTTGATCCATCCGCATATCTAACGGTGCATCATGATGATAACTAAAGCCACGCTCTGGTGTATCTAATTGTGGGGATGAAACACCTAAATCGAATAAAATCCCGTCTACTTCTGTGATACCTAATTCATGTAGTTTTTCAGATAAATAACGGAAGTTGCTCTTTACTGTTACAAATTGCTCACCATAAGAAGAAAATTTTTCCTTTGCATTTTGAATCGCTATTTCATCTTGATCAAATGCTATTAATTTTCCACCATCTGTTAGCTGGGATAATAAATAAGAACTATGTCCTCCTCCACCCAGTGTACAATCTACATATGTACCACTCGGCTTTATATCTAAGCCATCTACTGTTTCTTTCAAAAGTACTGTTACGTGTTTGAACATTGCTGCACCTACTCTTTTTCCAATAAATTATGTTAAATACATTTCTCACTCTACAAACATTATTTACTACTAGAGGATGAAATGCTACTAAAGAACGACTCATTTAACTTCCAACAAGGTAGCCTGCTATACAAATCGCTATTTTATTTTATTATATACTAAATTTTATCATTTTTTGCGGGAATTTAAACAAAAACCTGTCGAAAAAGATATTAATCCGTTTACATTTTGTGCTATTTTGTCATATATATAAACTTGGTACATAGCGATTCATCACACCAATATAAGATAGACAATTCAGAAATATTTCGCTTCTCAGTTAATTCAACGGGATAAAAATAAAATCCTGCTCAAAAGAGCAAGATTCTATAGTTTTATTACATGATGTTTTCCGTCCCACGAAAATGATTGTTCCATTACCTGGTCCACAAAATCAAGACCGAATTGATTTAAATAATAACAGACATTCCACACACGTTCTTGCGGTGCTCCTAATGGACGAAGCGCAAATTGCACACGTCGGAATTTATTTAGTTGAACCTCATGCTTCTTCTCAACATTTCTTTTCAACATTTTTTCTAACAGTTCAATTTGTTCATTAATTTTCATTTCATTTTTCCCTGCAAACTCATTTAACCCTGGATCTATTTTTTTCACGAATAGTTGTAATGATGTATGAATATCCATTATTTCTTTTTTCGCTTCTAGAAATCGTTCGTCTATCGGTTCCTCTATTTGATTAGAAAGCCAGTTTTCACGCAAATTATCTACTTTATTTAGAAATGGATCAATTTCTTGCAAATCTAAATCGTATAAATCTGTCGCTATATCTCGCTCCATATAAGTAATCGTAAGCCGAGGAACGACAGGTGGCATTTGGAAACCGACAGTGTGAAACACTTGTTGCAATTCACTCCAATAAGCTAACTCCCCCGGACCACCAATAAACGCTAACGTAGGAAACACATACTCTTGCATAAGAGGACGCGTTACAACATTATTACTAAAACGTTCTGGACTTCTTTCCATCTCTTCCATCAATTCTTCATACGAAAATGAATGCACTCCATCTTTCCCAATAAATTTCCCTTGATTCTCTTCAAGCAATACTCGCTCATTATCAATTTCCATAAATATATGCACTGCATTTGCCTTCGTTTCAATAATCGGTTTAAACCCTAATTCCTTAATTACTTCCTGTTGATTATGAAGGCCTGCTTGAATTTCTTTATATTTACTTATTATTTGTTGTAAAAACGGTACTTCTAATTTTCTTAAGGCAGGATGATGAGAATCTACAAGAATTAAACCAGAATTTACGAACATTTTTGTAATAAGGTGCGCAAAGAAATCTACATATGTATGCGATTTATCTAAAGCATCCTCAACAAATTGTAATACATCCTTTGTAAAATTCGTTTCCGGATATGTTTTAAAAATCTCTTCGATCCATTTTCTACAGTCTTCAATAGAAAGCTCTGACTCAGAAGCACTCGCCTTTTTCGGATGACGATCATGAAAAATGGTCTTTTTTATTTTTTTATTTTTCGTTACAAATGTATGATTAATTTCATCCATATCATGATCTTCACCGGCAATCCAAAAGACTGGAACAACTCTAACCCCTAAACTCTCTTCTTTTTCTTTTGCAAGCTGTAAAATCGAAATGACTTTATGCACTGTATAAAGTGGTCCAGTTAACAATCCAGCCTGTTGTCCAGCTATAACTACATATGTATTTTCATCTTCAAGCGCTTTTATATTTTGAATTGTAGATTCTCCCGCTTGCAATTGTGTATTATATTCTAATAAATGCGTTACTAAATCTTGACGGAAAAACTCTCTCTCACGTAAATCATGTAAACGCTGTTTAAAAGCATCTTCTGTTAACAAATAGTCAAAACATGACTGTATCTCTTTTTTACCGTTCACATAGTCCGCTACAACACCTTGTAGTGGAACAGAGATTTCTTTTATCTCCATATAATTCTTCCTTTCGTATCCTGTTCTCTCACCAACCCACATTGTAGTCAATGTTTCATGTAAAAGCAAAGAAAAACACTTATAATTCCATCCCTTTTATTGCATCATACAAAAATTGAAGTGTCGGAACGGATTGTTGTCGTCCCTTTGCTTCTTCTAATACATATCCGACAATCGCATTAATTTCCGTTTGTCTATTCTCTCTTACATCCGCTAACATAGATGATGTATTACGAGCTGTTTTTTCACATACTTGGCATACCATTTGCCATACCATTCTTTTGTCCTCTTCTTTAATAAGAAATGCGACTTCCTGAAATACTTGCTCCATCATTTGATAAAAAAACGGATTTGAAATTAACTCTCCGTTCTCAACCCGTAATAATGCGGTCAGTGGATTAATACATACATTCACCACTAATTTATTACGCATAATCCCATTCCAATCATCTTCTATTTGAATCGGAAAATAATGTAAAGGAAAATGATTCAATACCTTTTCAAAACCATTAGATTGACCACGCACTACACCAAACTTTGTAACACCTATTCCAGTGTGATGGACTGTATGTTTCCCTTCTTTTTTCGCACCATGCTCCACGATCCCAACCGCTATACGTTCATTCCCTAATTTTTTCATAATATGAAGGTGAGACATGCCATTTTGTAAAAAGATTAATGACGATTCAGCCTGCACAAAAGGTAATATGTCAGTTATATGATACTGCTTTACAGCAATAAATGTATAATCCAACTTCTCATCTCGCATACTTTCTATTGGTAAAACAGTTGGGAATACCGTTTCACTTTCCCCATTTCTAATACAAGTTACACCTGTTACATTCAATTCCTCAGCCTGCTTAGCCGTCCTTGTAAACAACGTAACATCTTGATTATTTTTTTGTAAATAAAATGTATATAGTAGACCAATAGCTCCTGGTCCAACAATTCCAATTTTCATCTTCACACAAGGAACATATATTAACAAGTGATATACGTTCCCTTGCCCTTCCCCCTTTACGGCTTATTAAATTATAATTGCATAGTTAAGGATTCAATTATCTTTTAACAAATGCAACCTCTTCTTTCACTATGTATATACTACTTATATACATAGTTCTACTCTTAGTTTAGCAAATCCTCAAAAAAATAATGAAAGAAATATTCTATCTTCTTCATAAAAATTAAAAAATGAGTTATAATATTATTATAAATATTTTAACTTTTCTGCATTCAACAAGATATGAAAAGGATGTGATGTAATGGGATTCCCAAAAGTTGAGCGCTTGCTCATCAATTATAAAACATTAGATGAATTTAAAAAATTTAAAGGTTGCGGAGCTCAAGAACTATCCATGTTGGAAGAATTAGAAGCAAACATTATTGAAAATGATAGCGAATCTCCATTTTACGGTATTTATTACGGAGGATCGCTAATCGCACGTATGAGTCTATACATGAAAAGGAACGGCGGGGAACCATTTGAAATTACAGGACCTTACCTAGAACTTTATAAACTTGAAGTGTTACCGACTTTTCAAAAACAAGGATTCGGACAAATACTTGTTAACTATGCAAAGCAACTGAAATTCCCAATTAAAACGATAGCACGTATCCATTCAGCTGGTTTTTGGGATAAATTGAGTTTCCAACCAGTATCAGTACCTGATGGCGATTTTTATATTTGGCTTCCAGAAACAAATGTGAATGCGGTTACAAATGAAGAATCTGCATAAGAAATAAAAAAAACAGCTGCGTAACAGCTGTTTTTTTATTTCTTTAACTTCTCCAATTTCCCATTCGAGCGAGCACCATTTCTTTCCGCTACCATTACACTTCTTTTTTGATCGATATAATCAAGTAATGTTCTATATTCTTCCTCATATACTGATAATCGCTCCAGAAGACTTTCTCGCTCTGTTTGTAACGATTCAATTTGTTGTTGCAACACCATTAAAGAGTTTTCATCTTTATAATTTCGTAAGAAATCAATAACATCATTCAACGTAATAGATTTCGGCTCTAATACCTTTGTCTCTTTCACTTCATAATTTTCTACCTTACGAAGTTGCTTTGCTTCTTCAATACGTTCTTTGTATTGCTTTCTAACGTAAGAATTCCATCTAAATCCACATGCTGCTGGTGTGCGAGACAAATGTCTACCCACTTCTTTAAAGGCAGAAAGTTGCGTTCCACCTTCTTGAATATGCCGGAGTACTACTTCTGCCAGAAGCAAATCTTCATCATCAGTCCAAGCATCTTGTCTTGTTGTCGCCATCTCTCTAGTCCTCCCTATGCATTTTTTATTAAGCATATGCAGTTACTAGAAAAGATAGAATACAACAAATAAAGAATAAGACAAAAAAAATAAACGCAGAAGATATCTTCTACGTTTATTTTCCCGCAATTACTTGCTGATTACTTCTTTACCTTTGTAAGTACCGCATGCTTTACATACACGGTGAGCTAATTTCGCTTCACCACAGCTTGGGCACTCTACCATACCAGGTACTGATAATTTGAAATGCGTACGACGCTTTCTTTTTACTGTTTTAGAAGTTCTTCTAAAAGGTACAGCCATTCTTCCCACCTCCTTAAAAGAAATAGTTATTTTCATATGAAGGCCTAAACCAGTCTTCCGATTATTTGTCAAAAAACTTTGCAAGTCCTGCTAATCTTGGATCAACAGTCTTTTCTTTGTTTTCTTCCGAAATCACTTGCCAGTCTTGACCTTGCATCGGCGCTCCACCAGAAACATCATCACTGAAAATTTGCATTGGAATCTCCAAAAGTATATTTTCCTTGATTACGGGCAGTAAGTCAAGTACTTCTCCTTCTAAACAATGAATTTCAGCTTCTGTTTCAAATTCTTCTTCTGAAGTTTGGAACACCTCAGTTGTTTTAATGTCAAATGGTAATGTCACATCTACTAAAGAGCGAGAACATGGTAAAACCATGCTTCCAGTTATATGTAGATGAAACGTAAACTTACCGGAGCCAAAATCAACTCTTCCTGTTACATGAACAGGATTAATTTCACGAATATCTTTCTCGACCTCTTTTAGCTCACTTACATCTACCATTTCATTCAATGTCAATCCTTTATTTCTCAATTTATTCAATTGATGGATGGACCATTTCATATCATATCACCTCAAGGCAACAAACAAAATTATAGCTAGCCATTTTATATTTGTCAATGTTTTTTCTTTACACTATAATGAAGTCATCATAGGAAATAATATATAGATTATCACGTTTTCCAAAAAGATGCTACATCGAAAGGAGAGATTACCATAAAAGCCAGTGGTATTGTTGTTGAATATAACCCTTTTCATAACGGTCATGCTTATCATGTGCAACAAACAAAAAAGTTAACACAGTCTGATATTATTATCGCCGTTATGAGTGGTCCTTTTTTGCAGCGTGGTGAGCCAGCACTCATCTCCAAATGGTATCGTACTAAAATGGCCTTAACAAACGGCGTAGACCTTATTGTAGAGCTTCCTTATGCATTTGCAACACAAAAGGCCGAAACTTTCGCAAATGGCGCAATTTCGATTTTAAACGCCCTTCATGTTTCTGAGATTTGTTTCGGTAGTGAAGATGGGGAAACTGGAAATTTCTACAATACCATCTCTGTACAAAAAAATGAAGAAGAGACTTTTAATCGTCTTGTGAAGCAATTTATGAATGCGGGTAATAGTTATGCAAAAGCTACATCCGAAGCCTTTCAACACATCTTACCACCTGAAAAAAATGTAGATATGTCACAACCAAATAACATTTTAGGTTTACAGTACATTAAAGCTATCCTTTTACAAAATAGCTCCATGCAAGCACAAACCATAAAAAGATTCGCCTCTCATTATCATGATGAAACATTTCACGATCAACATATTGCAAGTGCAACAAGTATCCGCAAACAACTATTTAATGAACACGGTTCATCTACAACTATTGAGCCTTTTATCCCGAAAACAACTGCTTCTCTTTTAGAAAACTACAAGCAAAACTATGGGACGTTACATAACTGGGAAAAATACTTTTCATTTTTTAAATACAAACTTATGACGATGTCTCCAGGGGACTTACAACATATATATGAAATTGAAGAGGGTTTAGAGCATCGTATTTTATCCAAAATACAAGACAGTTCATCTTTCTATTCATTCATGGAAGCATTAAAAACAAAACGTTATACATGGACTAGATTACAAAGAGCTTGTACACATATTTTAACAAATACAACGAAGGAAGAAATATATAAAGCAAATATAGAACAGCACGCGCCGTATATCCGTCTACTCGGAATGTCACAAAAAGGACAAACTTATCTTTCTAAAAATAAGAAAAGAATAGAACTGCCAATCCTTACACATACAAAAACATTCGAACACCCTACTTTAGACATAGAGCGAAAATCAAATGCTGTATATTTCTCCATAATGCAAGAACCTTTGCGGACACACCTGCTAAAACAAGAAGCAACGCATCATCCAGTTCGTTATGATGAAACAACTAAAAAATTCCTATAAGAAAAACCTCTCTTTTTCAGAGAGGTTTACTTTATTTTACCCATTTTTTCCAAATACGTTAATGCATCATCCAGTGTGTCCACCGGTACAATTTTCATCTTTGTTTTAATATCTTTCGCAGCTTCAAGAGCATCTTTATAATTCGATTTCTCTACACCCTTTTCATTTGGCGCAAAGAACACTTCAGCTCCCGCATCACTAGCAGCTACTACTTTTTGCTGAATACCACCAATGGGACCAATTTCTCCTTTATCATTGATTGTACCTGTTCCAGCTATTTCATGTCCGTTTGTTAAATCTTCTTCAACGAGCTGATTATAAATTTCTAAGGTAAACATTAAACCCGCTGATGGCCCCCCTATTTCATGGGAATCAATTTTCACTTTCGGATCTACCACTAACTCTCTTTCTGTAACGATAGATACACCTATTCCAACGCGGCCATTTCCATTAGGAATTGTCTTTACATTTAAATTTTCTTTAAACTGTTCTCCACCTCGCTTGTATTCAATATTTACTGTATCTCCCTCTTTTTTCCCTGTCATATACTCAATAAATTGTTCCGTCTTTTCGAATGTTTTTCCGTCGACAGCTATGATGACATCTCCAAGCTTAAGCTTCCCTTCTGACGGCATTCCCTTTGTCACACCAGCAACTAGGACCCCTTTATTTTCAAAAGATACGGAACGATTTGCACGTTTATATGCATTATAAATTGCGGCGTTTTGTGAATCTTTCATTGCATAATTTTGGCGAAATTGATATTCTTCATCACTCTCACCTTTTTGCAATATTTCTTCCGCCTTCGAAACGTGTGTATATTTATTAAATTGCGCGGCTATTAAGTTCACAACATTTGCAGGCCCCATTGAGACTGTGACAAGCATAAAATCACCAGACTCTTTAGTTCCACCGTCAACTTGCACGTACGGCGCTAATTTCGCGGCCATACCTGGTTTTGTCACATAGTATGGCAAACGCACATAAACAAGTAGCATCGCCAATATAACCCCTATTAAAATTGCATATATAAACCGAAAACGCTTAAACATTATGTTTCTCCTTCCACTGCTCAATTAGTAAATAAATGTTTGAAATGTGTTTTTCTGCTTCCACTTCTCCGACCCTAATAATGTCTTCAATATGTGTAAAAGCACGCGAACTAAATTGTTCTACTGCTGGCCTCATCATTAAATCTGATGCTATTTGCCGATTTATCACAAGTTCATGTTGCATGATTTCAATACTCTGCATAATCACATCATAAATCGATGTAACCTCTCCATTCACCTTAATTGGAGATACATCAACAGCAATAACAATATCAGCCCCTAAATCTTTTACAACCGATACGGGAATACGGTCAATTACCCCTCCATCCACTAATAAGCGGCCATCTATTTTCTCTGGAACAAACACCCCTGGCACAGATATACTAGCTCGAACCGCCTCTGCAATCGGACCGCTTGTAAAAACAACTTTTTCCCCCTTCAAAATGTCAGTAGCCACAACAGCCGTTGGGATATCTAACTCTTCTAAATTTTTATTATATGTAAACATTTTAATCATATCTTTGATACGTTTTCCAGCAATAAATCCCATTTTAGGAACTGTAAAATCCAAATAATATTTCCTTTTAAAAACAGCGGCCAATCTATACAATCTTTCAACGTCACAACTCGCTGCATAAAATGTACCAATTAACGCTCCTATACTACTACCTGCTACCATATGAATAGGGATGCCAGCTTCCCTTAACACTTTTATTACCCCTATATGAGCAAAACCTTTTGCACCTCCGGATCCAAGTGCTAAACCGATTTTTGGTTCCTTCATTTTTCTCACCCTTTAATTTTTTTCATTCCTTTTTCATACTTATGGTCTAAATTCACCACATATCCACGTATACTGAAATGAACGTTTTTGGGACAAAGGGGGATTTTCTTACATGTACGAAAAATGGAAAACTGCTTTTCTTACCATATCAATGTTGTTTTTAACCTTTTCTCTTGTACTCCACCCCCAAGCTGCTTTGCAAGCTTCAATTCGAGGGTTAAATATATGGTGGGAAGTTGTATTCCCTTCACTACTACCGTTTTTCATCATTGCGGAACTTCTAATCAGTATTGGTGTTGTAAAATTTATCGGTGTTATATTAGAACCACTAATGCGTCCATTGTTTCGTGTTCCAGGGGTAGGCGGGTTTGTTTGGGCAATGGGAATGGCTTCAGGATTCCCCGCTGGCGCCAAATTAAGCGCTAGACTACGCAAGAGCAACCAACTAACACAAATTGAAGCGGAACGACTCGTATCTTTCACAAATTCTTCTAATCCGCTTTTTATTTTCGGAGCGGTTTCTATTGGTTTTTTCAATAATCCGAAATTAGGGCTCGTATTAGCAGCAGCACATTATATAAGTAACTTTACCGTCGGGTTACTGATGCGCTTTTATGGTAGTAACGATACTTACATAAAAGAAAAACATACGAATCAAAAACGTGCCTTTCAAAATCCTTTTTCCATTCTCCACCAAACGCGTATGCAAGAAAAAAGGCCAATCGGAAAACTACTTGGTGACGCTATCGTTTCTTCTATTCAAACACTGCTCATGATTGGTGGGTTTATTATTTTATTCTCTGTTTTAAATAAAATGATTACTGTTTTCGAAATTACAGAAGCGCTTTCTTTTATTATGCAACATATTTTATCATTCTTCCAACTTACCTCCCAATTTAATATTCCGATATTATCCGGTATTTTTGAAATGACGCTTGGAAGCCAAATGATCAGCCAAATAAATGAAACAACACTTCTTCAACAAGCAATGGTAACAAGCTTCATTTTAGCATTTAGTGGTCTTTCTATTCAGGCACAAGTAGCAAGCATATTAGCGGAGACAGATATCCGTTTTAAACCATATTTTTTAGCTCGAATTATCCAAAGTATTATCGCTCCTATTCTCACTTTTATATTTTGGGAACCATTTTATGAAAAAGTTCATTCTGTCTCGCCTACACAAGAAGATATTCCCGTATTTTTATTGAATCATTCTTTTACACTAAATGATATTTGGACAGCATTTATACACTACGGACCAATCTTCACCTTATTTTGTTTATATTTATATGTTATCTTATTGTTTTTACGTATTTATAAAGAAAAACCCCGTTCACTTTAACGGGGTTTGAAACTTTTCTTTTAAAGCTCGCTCTACAATCGGAGGAACAAGGTCTACTACACTTCCTCCATATCTCGCAACTTCTTTCACAATACTTGAACTTAAAAATGAATATTGATTGTTTGTCATAATAAAAAAGGTTTCTATATTTTCGTCTAATTTTCGATTCATTGAAGTAATTTGCATCTCATATTCAAAATCAGAAACCGCTCGCAAACCACGTAATATTGCATTTGCATTACGCATTTTTGCATATTCCACCAATAATCCACTATGTGAATCAACCTTTACATTCGGAATATCCTTTGTCGCCTCTCGAATTAACTCTAAGCGTTCTTCTACCGAAAAGAATGGTTTTTTTGATGAATTATTTAAAACAACTACATATACTTCATCAAATACTTTTGCGCCCCTTTTAATAATATCCAAATGCCCAAGGGTAATTGGATCAAAACTCCCTGAAGAAATAGCTATACTTGTCATTCCGTCCCCTCACCTTCATACTTATAAATCGAAATTGCTGTAATCCCATAGTTTTCCGCTCGTACTTTTACAAGTTCTCCTATAGAATCAGGTAAAACCACGTCATCCCCGTGCTCTGCCATAATGATTCCATCTTTATTTAACAATCCATGTTGATCCATCACACTAACTAAAGAAACAATTTTTTGAGCTTTATATGGAGGGTCTATTAGTATAAGATCGAATGATATTTCACGCTTTATAAGCGCCTTTACCGCACGCTCTGCATCATTTCGATACACTTCAGCTTGTTCTTGTAGCCTACAGCTTTCTAAATTTTGATGAATGACTTTTATCGCTTTACTATCTCGATCAACAAAAATCGCTTTATCAATCCCTCTACTTATGGCCTCAATTCCAAGACCACCGCTACCACCAAATAAATCAAGAGCGATACCACCATCATAATAAGGACCTATCATATTAAAAATAGATTCTTTCACTTTATCTGTCGTTGGACGCGTTGTATTACCAGGTACCGCTTTAAGTGGGTGCCCTTTACATTTTCCTGAAACTACTCTCATCTGTTGTCACTACCTTTATTTCAATCTATAGAGCGATTACAGCAAATTCTTTTCAATTCAGTAACCGCTACCAATTCATACTATTTCATACATTTTTTTATTAATTTGTTATTTAAATAATTGAAAACCTCAGTTAAAATAACCGCTCGCTATTTCTTTCATATCCATTTCACTTTTTGCAAGCAACAACCCTCTATGTACATCAGTTCCACTTTACCTTTTTTATCCTATCATAAAATAAAAAAAAGAAAAATAAAAAGCCTAACATAAATTTTAATTTCATTATGTATATCTTCATTTAGATTGGACATAAATAAATATAACAACATCACCTTCGATGTTGTTGCCAACCGCGGAGAAGACTTACGTTTCCCCATAAGTTCTTCCTCCGGTTTCTCCTCTCCCTTTGCCTTCTTACTAGTTCATACTAGTATAAGAAGGGCCCTGCATTGCAGGGTTTTTTTCTTTGTCTACTTTTCATTTAAAAAGTGAGATGGTACAGTAAAAGAAAGAGGAGGCAAAAATATGATTCAACGCTTTATAGAACTCGGAGAAGGCTACTCTGATTTATATGAATTACTCGAAATTGCCAAAGCAAACAAAGAACGTATAACACACATGTTACAATTTGAAACTGTAAAAAACGAAAAAAAAGTGTGTTCACTTGTTGTAATACTAAAACCTACAACTACTGGTGATTTTCAGCCATTATACATATGTCGTGAAGGCATTCCTGTACTTGAAAATAAAAAAAGCAAACGTGTTATTTTATTTGAAGAAACGGCGGAACAAATAGGGAAAAAAGTTACTACCTTTACTGTAAAACCGTCGACAACTTTCCCTGAAAAAGAACTATTTTTCAATCATCTAATTGGTATTTTACGAATGAACAATTTCATTCCTCCAATGAAATAACATGTTATTTAAAATAAAAAAATCCCCCACTAAATTTAGCAGGGGATTTTTTTATTAGCTATAATCGTATTCCTTCGCCCGATCAGGACGTGAATTTTCGAATTCCGTTTTTAAAAATGGGCGATACGACTGTTCTACTTTTTTTACAAAAGGAAGTTTATTCAATTTTTGCATCATATGCTCAATTTGTTCCATATCACAATATACAACCGCATATTTCAATCGTTTTGATATGTAATGAATGTTACCATATTTCCTTAAAATCTTGGCATGTTTCAATGAATGTAAATAAACAATCATACTTTGTCGTTGCCCGAACATAATCTTCTCCATCTTCTCCTTTTAAAAACTTATATTCTTATCTTTTATGAAAACCAATCAGAAATTTATGATATTAAAGGACAAACTCTGTATACGTTTTCTTCCATATTCTAAAAAACGGGGTAAATTACCCCGTTTTTTTACAACCACAACCGCCCCCGGTACCACAACCACCGCCACAGCCACCCGCATCAAAAAACGGATTTCCTGTTGGAACTTTAATGGAAGAGGATACCTCCGAACCGATTGCTACACTAACTTCATCTAATAACTTTTGTAAAGCAGTTTCTGCTTTTTTAAAGGCTGCAATTTTATCATGCAAATCTACAGAACGCTTTAATTCCCTCATTTTCGTTGAAACGAAAGTGTAGTCAGGATGATATTTACCAAAGCGTTGCACTTCTTCATATCGCTCTTTCATCGCTGTAAACTGTTGAATTAGCGTCTGGACATCTATATCTTCTTGTATATCCTTATAACACTTACGATAATCTTCTGCTATATCTGAACAAATGATTGATTTTGCAAGCTGCTCTGCCTTATCTAAAATCAGTACGCTTTCCAGCGTCGCTACAATCATGAGAGACACCTCCGAGTATTCATCATAACACATTTGGGACAGAACTACTAATTGAAGTCTCTCACCTAAAAGAAAGATATGCTTCTAACTTCTTTTCATATAATCCTCTTATACTCCTATACGCTAATATGCTCCGCAACATTGTATTTAAGAACATCCCATTTCCCACTATTTTCTTTTACATAGCTAATACATGCGTTTTTTAACGGCGTTTTAAATGTAATTTCCTCTGGTGTAATCGCATGTAAAATTGCTTTTATTGCATGTGAATGCGCAACAATGATAATACGCTTATCTCCATGGGTTGCTGCAACCTCTTGTAAAGCGGTAAAACAGCGTTCTACAATCTCTTCGTCCCGCTCCATACCTTTTACATTACCTTCTGCAATTAACTCTCTAACTGTCGCAACTGGTTTCCCAGAAGCTTCTCCAAAATTACGTTCCATAAATCGCTCATCTAATAAAATAGATTGCAACCCAATAGCCTCAGCAATTTCCCTAGCTGTTTCTTGAGCTCTAATTAAAGGGCTACTGATAATAATATCCCACGATTCTGCTTGCAAGGCAGCTGCACTTTGACTCGCTTGCTTTTTCCCAACTTCGTTAAGCGGAATATCTTCGCGCCCTTGAATAATCTCTTGAAAATTCCAATCAGTTTGTCCATGTCGTACTAAACAAATTTCCGTCATGCTGCAACTCCTTTTTAAATAATCCGATTCTATTGTAACAAAAGTTTTGCATGACGGACATAGTTTTCACCTTCCAATTACGTCGTATTTTGCTGCTTCATATACTGAAACATATCAATCATAATTGAAGCCACCGCTAATTGATTTTGAAATTTTTCCACTTTATCCGGTATTGTTTTTTTGAAATGCTGCATAGCAGCTAACTCAAAGGCTTCTTTTTCTTCTGGATTACGCGTTAATTTCCGATACCAGTACGGCTGTTCCCGGATATAACGAGTTAAATCCTCATCAGCTTTTATAGACTCCATAAGATCTGCTCTCATCCTCTTTCCCCCTAATCCTTTTGAAAGAAAAATGGATTATTTTCAGAAGTACTTTGTTCTTCTTGCGCGCGGTTTCCTTGAAATTGTTGTATAACTTGTTGCACACTACCAATCGCACTCGTTACATTTGCTAAATGTTGTTGCATTTGTTCTACGTCTAGCTTCTTAAAAAAAGAAAGCATTTGTCCCATCACATCAGCAGTTTTTTCTTCTTCAGTTTTTTCTTCTTCAGTTTTTTCTTCTTCAGTTCTATCTTCTTTTTTCTCTTTATTTTTTTTCACTGAAGAAAAAGCAGGTGCTCCATCAGGTCTATAGGCTGCCCATATTCGATCCTCTTCACCGAGTAAGTACCATTCTTCATAAAATTGCTGCCAAGTTTTTTGGCCACCTCTAACCTCATGAACCATTTTAGGGTGATGGTTTACAAATTCTTTAAACTGCTGAACCGATGGATGCAACGGCCCTTTTGTTGTCGGCATAATCCTCACCTCTTCTTGTATATCTACTATATTGTAAGAAAAAAAAGGCGCATGGTTCGCCCATTTTTAGACGATTCATGCACCTTTTTATTTTCGAATAAAGTTTTGAGTATAAAACTTATCGTATACCCCAACACCTAATCCAGTGAATTGCTCATTTAATAAATTTTTTCTGTGACCTTCACTATTTAACCAGCCTTGTACCGCTGCGATTCCATCACTATGTTGCGCCGCTATATTCTCACCAGCAAGTTGAAAAGCTACTTGACCACGTTGCAGACGATCTCCTAACGTACCAAAAGTAGGCGAGTCATGGGAAAAATAATTATTATCCTTCATATCTTTACTATGGCCAAATGCAACGTCTGCCGTTTGTTGATCCCATGTTAACAACGGTAATTCATGACGACCTCGAATAATATTTGTTAAGTCTAGAATTTGCTGCATATTTCCATTTTCTACTTGCTTCATTTTTTCTGGAGTCAATGGTTGTTCCGCTATTAATTCTCCTGAATAAACAAGCTGATACGGTCTTTGGCGTAATAACGTTTCATCATCCATATAACGAACACCAACAAGCTCATGTGTAAAATGATCAAAGTATAATTGTGCCCATCCATCTTCTACAGGTATTAGTGGTTGTTCCATTACTTCCGTATCAGATAACTCAAATTGATAATTATTTTTCCCTCTTTTTAATGAAATCTCATGTGAAATCGGATTCTTTTTATATACTTCTTCATACTTTTCATTTATATAATAAGGCGTCACCTTAACTTGTTCACCAGCAACATACGCCGTTACAATTTTACGTTCAGCAACTCCAAATTGAACATACTGAGTTAAATCTTGATTATACACCCACCATTCATATCCATAGGCAGACGGCTCTATTCGAGATGGTTCGCCCCACTTTGCTAATAAATTCTCAGAGTCCCCACCAATCATATTTAAAACAGTGTCTGAGGTTTCTTCATTTATTTGCTTTTTCTTTTTCACAATTTTATTTTCTTGCTTAGAGTGAGATGGGGTTAATATATATTGCGAAACGAGTAATTTCCCGTATAAATCCACAGCTAAAATTAAAAATGTAATGATTACGATACGTAATACTTTTTTCAAACGATATACCTCCTGAACAAAACATAAAATTGAGATATACACAAATCCTTTTCTTTCCTTTTTGTGTGTACCGTACTCTTTTCACTATATCATATTTTCACGAAAAAAGTCTGGATTATCCCTTTTCTCTCAATATGAATTGCACTTTCTTATTATTCATACTATTATAAAAATAATAGTATGAATAATAAGAAGGAGGTATTTTATGCAATTTACAAATACAAAGTTTAATGATGCAGTCGTAGATTTAACTCTTTTAACTGAAATCATGGAAAACAACCATTTTGTACTCGCTGGACAATGGGATTATGAACGCATTACATACGATTATAAATTTGAAATATTAACGGATATTTATTATTTACGTGTACAAGGTTTTGCTGTTGAAGGTGACATCGGCGGTAGACACGCTCAAGTAAAACTATTACCTCCCTTATTAGGAAAACATTATTATCCTCATGGCGTTGAATATGGTGATGATGAGATTTTCCCAACGAATGTACTTCAAAAAAGCGAACAACTCCTACAAAATATTGAAAAAGAATTGAAAGAATTTCAAATTATAGAATAACAAAAAACGAGAGCATCAATAAGATGCTCTCGTTTTTATTTTGTCTGCAAATAAGGGGGTAACTCTTGCAACTGCTCTTTATCCTTTTCACGCTCTCTACGTGCCCATTTAAAGAACACATAGCCGATAATCGTACCGTACACTATTTCCTGGACAATTTTCATAATGATACCGCCTGTTTGCTGGTCTTGTACGACTGGCATCCAATGTAAAAATTCTGGTCCGGTTATATTTAAATCTGATAAAGTACCCGCTGGTACACAAAGTTCCATCGCCTTCATCCAAGCGGCTGAATCCGTATATGTTGCAAATAATGGTGCAGTCGCAAAAATTATTAATGCACAAGCTGGTGTTAATAAAATACCATTAGCAAACATGTAACCAAGCTTCTTTATATCACTTAACGTTTGATATTCCGGCAACGGATTTAGCATCGGCCACCACATCATCATTGCTGCAAAAAACAATATAGCAAGGCAAATAGGATGCGCTATTTGACTTTGTTTTACTGTATCAAAAACAACTGGCAAATGATAAAAGGAAAACAGACCGTTAAATACGAACAACGCAATAAGCGGCTTTGCAAAAACCTTCAGCACAATTTGAACGAACTTAAAAGAAGTAATATATTGATATAGCCATACAGGTATACCAAGCAGTAATAACGGTGGAACTGCAATATACATTATTGCCATTTCAAACATATGTGCGCTAAATATAATATGACCAATTAAATCAATAGGTCCTCCCTTTACAAAATACAAGAGGACAATCCCAGTCGTAAAATAAAAAATTTGCTTCTTACTTACCTTCGTCGCATTTTCAAATCGCGTTCTATATGGTCCAATAATTAAAAAGTACCCAATAAGAATCGAAAGCATAAATAATAAAAAGATCGGACTCCATAGAGCTTGAAAACCAAATATCCACAAGTTACTCATTGTCACACCCACCTTCTTAAGGTTATCCTTTCACATAATGTGAAGAGGGAGCTGTGACAACACAAGCTCCCTTATTTTTCACTTTTCAGATCCACACGATCGTCATAAAAGCTAAAATTGTAATTAATCCTATTAACAGACCAGAATAAAGAAAGAAACTTGCCGCTTCATGTCCTTTATGACTCATATGCATAAAATAATACAATTGAAAAATTACTTGTACCACTGCTAATAGTAAAATAAATGGTACAGAGAAAGTCGGACTAAAAGTTTTCGGAAATGCAACTGCCACAAATGCAACTAATGTTAAAAAAATCATTAATGCAAACGTAATAACTTGATGCTTCATCTCCTCCGCACTTTTTCTCTTCCGATAAACAAGATCAACTTTAGGATTATTCGTTTGCTTTACGGCCATTGTTTATCCCACCATTCCCATTAAATATACTACAGTGAAAATAAACACCCAAACTACGTCAATAAAGTGCCAATAAATTGATGCAACATAAAACTTTGGTGCGTTGTATAAATTTAAGCCTCTCTTCGCATTTCTAAAGATTAATGTTAAAATCCAACATAATCCAAACAACACGTGGAGCCCGTGTGTACCAACAAGAGCATAGAATGCAGAACCAAATGCACTACTTCTCATAGTATGCTTAAATTCATGCGTATAATGATAAAACTCATATATTTCAAACCCCAAAAATCCTAATCCCAGCAACACTGTTACAAGTAACCAAAGTTGCATTTTCTTAAAGTTGAAATTTTTCATATGATACATTGCATATACACTCGTTAAACTACTTGTTAACAAAAGCATCGTCATGATGAAAACGAGTGGCATTTGAAACATCTCTTGAGATGTTGGTCCGCCATTTGTAGAGTTCTTTAATGCTAAATATGTGCCGAATAAGGAAGCGAACAACACCGTTTCGCCTCCAAGAAATAACCAAAAACCGACAAACTTATTTTTTCCCTCAAGGGTTGCTTTTTCAGGCTCTGCTGGAAATGTTTCATTCGTTAATTTTTCATCTACATGCATTATGCCTTGCCCCCCTTATCCTCTAAATCTTCTTTATGAATATGATATCCATGATCATCGACTACTGAGCGAAGGAACATTGTACCAAATGTAATGATTAAACCAATAATTGCTACTAACAACCAAAACTTATCTTTTCCACCCTGCATATACATCGCACCAAACGCGGCTATAAATAAACCTAAAGAAATGATAAACGGTGAAAACGAAGGGTTTGGCATATGAATATCACCAACTGGTTCCGCAGCTGTCATCTCTTTATTACCTTCACGTTTTTCAATCCAAAACGGATCTAATCCGCGAACAAATGGTAATTGTTTGAAATTATATTCCGGTGTAGGTGCTGGCATTGTCCACTCTAATGTACGTGCATCCCATGGGTCACGACCAGCCTTCTCTTTTGACACTGTTGTTTTAATTACATTGAATAAAAGAACGATTGTGCCAAGAGCCATAAATACTGCTCCAATAGAACTAATCATATTCCCCATTTCTAATCCTTGTCCCTCTAGGTATGTGTAATAACGACGTGGCATACCAATTAATCCAAGGAAATGCTGAATAAAGAACGTTAAATGGAAACCGATAAAGAATAACCAAAATGTTATCTTTCCTAGCGTTTCATTTAATACCTTATTAAACATAAGCGGCCAATAATAATGTGCACCTGCAAGTAAACCAAATACAACACCGCCGACAATTACATAATGAAAATGTGCTACCACAAAATAATTATCATGAAATTGATAATCAGCTGGTGCAGATGCAAGCATAACGCCTGTAACTCCACCCATAACGAATGATGGAATAAAAGCTACCGCCCACATCATTGGTGTTGTAAACCTAATACTTCCACCCCACATTGTAAAGAGCCAGTTAAATATTTTAATACCTGTGGGAACTGCAATCGCCATTGTTGCAACTGAGAAGATAGCGTTCGCAACAGGACCAAGACCAACTGTAAACATATGATGCGCCCATACCATAAATCCTAAAAATCCGATTAATACAGTCGCGAACACCATCGATGAATAACCAAATAATCTTTTTTTCGAAAATGTGGCGAAGATTTCTGAGAATATTCCGAAAGCTGGGAGTATAAGAATGTATACTTCTGGGTGACCGAAGATCCAGAATAAATGCTCCCATATAATTGTGTTCCCACCTAATGCCGGATTAAAGAAACTTGTGCCAAATAAGCGATCTAGCATTAAAAGACCTAATCCTACAGTTAATGGAGGAAATGCGAATAATATAAGTGACGATGTTACAAATGTTGTCCATGTAAACATCGGCATGCGCATATAGGTCATTCCTGGCGCTCGCATATTAATAATTGTAACAAGGAAGTTAATACCTCCAATTAATGTACCAATACCTGATATTTGCAAGCCGAGTACATAAAAGTCAACACCATGCCCTTTTGAGGCTAAAGCTAAAGATGCATACGATGTCCAACCTGCATCAGGTGCTCCTCCTAAAAACCAACTTAAATTTAAAAATACTCCACCAAAGAAAAACAACCAGAATCCGAGTGAATTCAAAAACGGGAACGCCACATCACGTGCTCCAATTTGAAGTGGTACTGCGGCGTTCATAAATGCAAACACGAGTGGCATAGCTGCGAGGAAAATCATTGTTGTACCGTGCATCGTTAATACTTGATTATAAGCATCCCCAACAAGAAAAGCATTGTTAGGAATCGCTAACTGAAGGCGAATAAATAGCGCTTCTATTCCGCCTATTATAAAAAATACTCCACCTGCAATTAAATAGAGAATGGCAATCTTTTTATGGTCTACTGTCGTTAAATAATCCCATATGACAGCACCCATCCCCTGTTTTTTTGCTACAGAACTCACGTTTTCAACCTCCCCTTCGCAAATGATCCCTCTTTACTTTTCAATCTTTAACGTTTGTAAATATGCATTTAATGCATTAATTTGATCATCCGTTAAGTTGCCATATTTACCAGTCATTTTATTACCTGGCTTCATATTTTCAGGATCTTTCAGCCATTTTTTTAAGTTCTCTTCATTATTTTCGGCAATACCAGCAACTGTATCGCGATCTGCAAAGTTTGCTAAGTTTGGTGCGATACGAGCGGAAGGTGGTCTACTATCATTAGATCCAACTGCATGACAACCAATACAGCTTTTATTAAATATTTCTTGGCCTTCTTGCGCCTTTGTTGAAGCTACTTCTTTTTTCCCATCAATCTTCTTCATATCAGCAAGCCATTTTTTGTACTCGCTTTCATCTAAAGCTTTCACTTTAAATTGCATTAAAGAATGTGACGGGCCGCAAAACTCTGTACAAAAACCATTATAAGTGCCCGATTTATCTGCCTTTAACCACATTTTGTTTACATTATCTGTATTTGTATCCATTTTCCCAGCTAAAGATGGAACCCAAAACGAATGTTTAATATCGGCACCCTTCAAATTCAAATACACTTTCTTACCTGTGGGGATGACTAAATCTTGAGAAGTTACTATTTTTTCTGATTTATAAGAAAATTCCCACCAATAAAGATTCGCTGTTACATCAACAACGATAGTATCTTTATCAATATTCTTTTTCTCCATCGCACTTACATCAGCAAGCTTGAATGTATATGTAACAGTCGG
This sequence comes from Bacillus nitratireducens, assembly GCF_001884135.1. Classification (GTDB taxonomy): domain Bacteria; phylum Bacillota; class Bacilli; order Bacillales; family Bacillaceae_G; genus Bacillus_A; species Bacillus_A nitratireducens. Next base: position 251,308 of record NZ_MAOC01000007.1, read on the forward strand.
AACAGCCAAGATTAACAAAAGAATAATCGGAATAACTGTCCATATAATTTCTAGTTTGTGATTTCCTTCAACTTGCTCTGGAATGAAATCTTCCTCACCCTTCTTTTGTCGGAAACGCACAATTACATATAAGAAAATAATAGTAACTACAAGTACTACTCCAATCATGATTGCACTCGCTAGTAAGAGCAAATCATATTGCATTTTTGCTACTTCTCCTTGCGGAATTAAAGTAGATTGAAAGGCTTTACCGCACCCCCCTAACAGTAAAGCCAGCAGTGAAACGAACGAAAGCAGTCGCCACTGTTTCTTCATACAAACAACCCCCACTTTCTTTGTGAATTAGATTGTACTTTATAGTTAAGTAAAGTAAATCTCAACGTAAAGAAATCCAATCATGTCGTTGTCTTAGAAGAATGTAACTACAATCATTGACACAAATAAGATTGTTAAGTAATTCAGGGAATAAACAAACATTTTTACGGACCATTTGATGTCATCTTGCTTACGGAAGCCATAAAACCCTAGTACGATCCATCCGATGTTTAGCAATGTTGCGATTACCATGAATGTTATTCCAAGCCCACTCATATAAAATGGTAGTGGTAATAAACATACTGTCCAAATCATAATCTGACGTTTCGTAATATCAAATCCCTGTACAACAGGAAGCATTGGGATTCCTGCATTTCGATATTCATCAACACGTTTCATCGCTAATGCGAGGAAATGTGGGATTTGCCAAATAAACATAATTAAAAATAACATCCAAGCAATTGGATGGCCTAAAGATGGATCGATTGCTGCCCATCCAATTAAAGGTGGAACTGCTCCAGATATACTACCTACAACAGTATTTAGTGTATACTTTCTCTTTGTCCATAACGTATATAAGACAACATATGTGAAAGCACCAATAAATCCCATTAATACTGCCATTGGTGTTGTTAATAATAAAAATACAAATCCAAGAAGTAATATAACTAGTCCAAATGTAAGTGCAAATCCCGGTTTATACTTCCCAGTAACCGTTGGACGGTTTTTTGTTCTTTCCATTAACGGGTCGATGTCTCGATCAATGTAATTATTTAAACAACATACCCCCGCCATAATTAATCCAGAACCAACGATTGTAAAGAATAACTTATCCAGATTGTCCATCACACTTAATCCATTAAAGTGTAATGCCAACCAAAATCCTGTAAATACAGTAAGTGTATTTGAGTTTACAATCCCCATTTTAACGAGCGCTTTTAAATCTTGTAACCGAGTTGTTTCCGGCACACTTGTAACAGCAGACTCATCATGCAGCTCACTTGTTGCATGGTTCATCACTTTAACCCCCTCTTAAAACTTTCATCTTTCTTTTTGCGCCTATTTCGAATGAAATATTTCGCTTCTATATAGCAATATTATTACAGTAGAAACATTGTTAACCCATTCTACTACTAATCTACGCCCATACTCCAATATATTAAATCATATTTCCCGAACATTTTGTGAAGAAAACATGAACTTTTTGTGTCGAACATAAAAAACTTAATTCTTACTTGTCCTTATCATAACATGATGTTACCTTCTATCATAAACTTTTTTTGTCATATTTAACACGTATTCTCCCCATTTCTTTTCAAAATAGCCTATTTTCCACCTAAAATTTTCCTTATATATCCTATTTCTACACCCATTTTCTCTCCCCTGTCTGCGCCCACCATTTCTTTGCTATTTTATTATTTTTTATATATCATAGGAACTAGCGCGTTTTATTCTATACATAATGGAATGAAAATATTTCGCAATAACTTCATAGCAGAAAGATGGTGAAATAGATTGCAACGCTTTATTAAATGGTTAGCAGTCATTACGAGTCTTGATTTATTAATAGTTTTACTAGGAGGCGCCTTAGTTACAAAAACAGGTTCTGGCCAAGGGTGCGGTAAATCATGGCCACTTTGTAACGGTGAATTTGTTCCATCTAATTTATCAATGGAAACTATTATTGAACTAAGTCACCGACTTACATCAGGATCAGCAGGAATTCTTGTCACACTCCTTTGTATTTTGTCCTGGAAATATTATAAACATGTGCGCGAAACAAAAACGTTAGCAATTTTATCCTTCGTATTTTTAGTTGCACAAGCATTAATGGGAGCTGCTGCTGTTGTTTGGGGACAAATGCCAGCTGTACTTGCTATCCATTTCGGTATTTCCTTAATTTCATTTGCTTCTGTCATTTTATTAACGTGTCTTATCTTTGAAATCGACCAGAAATTTGATGCACGTTCACTTATTATGGACAAAAAAATGAAATTTCATATTTATGGTGTAACAATTTACAGTTATATTGTCGTCTACACAGGCGCTTTAGTACGTCACGAACGAGCTAGCTTAGCCTGCCCAGACTTTCCTTTATGTAGCAAAAATAGACCTATGCCAACTCAACTACATGAATGGGTTCAAATGGGACATAGAGTTGCAGCGATGTTAATTTTCGCTTGGATACTATACGCGATGATTCTCGCTATTCGCCATTACAAACAGCAGCCTGTCGTATACTGGGGATGGATCATTTCATTTATCCTTGTTACACTTCAAGCTATCGTGGGAATTTTAGTCGTATTTACAAATGCTAATTTAGTAATGGCATTATTACATTCACTATTCATTTCTTGCTTGTTTGCTGTACTATGCTATTTAGTTATGTTAGGTACAAGAAGTAAAGCGAATGCAAAAGAAGCTGAATCAACTTCTAAACAAACAAAATAAATTTAAATTAAAATACCTTGCCGAATTGGCAAGGTATTTTTTGCGATAAAAAAAGAGCTGTATTTACACAGCTCTTTTTCTATTTTAGTAATCTAATTCAATGAGTAAGTCACCCGTTTGAATTGCATCTCCATCGTTAACATATACTTTTTTCACTTTACCATTGAACGGCGCTTGAACTGTCGTTTCCATTTTCATCGCTTCTGTAATTGCCATAGAATCGCCTTTTTTCACTTCATCGCCTTCTTTTACAACTACTTTAATAACTGTCCCTGGCATTGTTGCACTAATGTGGTTTGGATTTTCACGGTTTCCTTTCACACGTTGTGCCACTGTTGCTTTTACACTTTCGTCTTTCACAACAATCTCACGTGGTTGACCGTTAAACTCCAAGTAAAGTACACGGTTTCCATCTGGCTGAGGCTCTCCGATTGATACTAGTTTAACCATCAATGTTTTACCTTGTTCGATTTCCACATCGATTTCTTCACCTAATCTCATTCCATAGAAGAATGTCGTTGTATCAAGCACAGATACGTTTCCATAAAGATCAGCAACTTTTTCGTAGTCCATAAACACTTTTGGATATAACGCATATGCGACTACATCAAAAATCGTCACTTCGCGTCCAAGTTTATGGAATAACTCTTTTTGTAAAGCATCGAAATCTACCGGCTCTAATAATTCACCTGGTCTTACTGTTAATGGCTCTTTCCCTTTTAAAATTATTTCTTGTAATTTTTTCGGGAAACCACCATATGGTTGTCCTAAATCTCCCGAGAACATTTCAACAACAGATCCTGGGAAGTCCATAGAATGTCCACGCTCTAAAATATCTTGTTCTGTTAAGTGATTTTGAACCATAAATAATGCCATATCACCGACAACTTTAGATGATGGTGTTACTTTTACAATATCACCAAACATATCATTAACACGGCGATACATCACTTTAACTTCATCGAAGCGATCTCCTAAACCAACCGCTTTCGCTTGTTGTTGTAAATTACTATACTGTCCGCCTGGCATTTCGTGCATATATACCTCTGTGTGAGGTGCATTCATACCACTTTCAAACGGTGCGTAGTATTTACGTACATCTTCCCAGTAATGAGATAGTTTTTCTAATGAATCTATATTAACGTCTGGCTGTCTTTCGTTTCCGCCTAACGCATAGTATAGCGTGTTCGCACTTGGTTGTGACGTTTGACCAGCCATAGAACTTACTGCTACATCGACAATGTCAACACCTGCTTCAATTGCCTTCGTATACGTTAATATACCATTTCCACTTGTATCGTGTGTGTGCAGATGAATCGGAATCGATACCGTCTCTTTTAATGCTGAAACTAGATCATATGCTGCATTTGGTTTTAGTAAGCCCGCCATATCTTTAATACCTAAAATGTGAGCTCCTGATGCTTCTAACTCTTTTGCTAAGTTTTTATAGTAATTTAAATCATATTTACTACGTAACGGATCATGAATATCTCCTGTGTAACACATTGTCGCTTCTGCAATTTTACCAGTATCTCGTACAGCATCAATCGCAACTCTCATACCTTCTACCCAGTTTAAGCTATCAAAAATACGGAAGACATCAATTCCAGCTTGAGCAGAACATTCCACAAATTTTTGAATTAAATTATCTGGATAGTTTTTGTAACCTACTGCGTTTGAAGAGCGAAGTAACATTTGGAATAAAACGTTTGGCATTTTTTCACGAAGATCTAGTAATCGTTCCCATGGATCTTCTTTCAAGAAACGATATGCAACATCAAACGTTGCACCGCCCCACATTTCCGCTGAGAATAAGTTTGGTAACATTCTCGCTGTCGGCTCTGCAATGTGATGTAAATCTTTTGTACGAACACGAGTTGCAAGTAATGACTGATGTGCATCACGGAATGTTGTATCAGTTAAAAGTACACGCTTTTGATCTTGTACCCACTTTACTAATCCATCCGCCCCACGCTCATCCAAAATTTGTTTCGTTCCATTTTGGATTGGCTCTGAGTGTATCACATTTGGTATACGAGCATCTGAGAAAATTGGTTTCTCTTTTTTCCCTACTCCTGGGAAGCCATTTACTGTTACTGTACCAATATAATTTAACATTTTTGTTCCGCGGTCTTTACGTTTCGGGAACAAGAATAGTTCAGGTGAAGCGTCAATAAATGAAGTGTCATATTCTCCTGATAAGAAGTTTTTATGTTTTACTACATTCTCTAGGAATGGAATATTTGTTTTAATACCACGAATACGGAATTCTTTTAAGTTACGTTCCATTTTTGCAGCGGCTTGTTCAAAAGTAAGTGCCCAAGTAGTAACTTTTACAAGTAAAGAGTCGTAGTATGGTGTAATAACTGCACCTTGGAAACTATTACCTGTATCAAGACGAACACCAAAACCACCGCCTGATCGGTACGCCATAATTTTCCCTGTATCTGGCATGAAATTATTTAGTGGGTCTTCAGTCGTTACACGAGATTGGATTGCAAATCCATGCACAACCACTTCCTCTTGCTTAGGAACACCTACCATTTTACTATGTAATGCATGTCCATCAGCTATTAATATTTGTGATTGAACGATATCCACTCCTGTAATCATTTCTGTAATTGTATGTTCAACTTGAACACGTGGGTTTACTTCAATGAAGTAAAACTCATCACCTTTTACAAGGAATTCTACCGTTCCTGCGTTTAAATAGTTTACATTTTTCGTTAACTTAACAGCAGCATCACAAATACGTTGACGCAAATCATCTGAAAGCGATACACTCGGTGCGATTTCGACAACTTTTTGATGGCGACGTTGTACAGAACAGTCACGCTCGAATAAGTGAACAACATTGCCTTCTTCATCTGCTAAAATTTGTACTTCTATATGTTTAGGTTTTTCAACGAATTTTTCAACGTATACTTCATCATTACCAAAGGCTGCTTTTGCTTCTGATTTCGCGCGATTATACGATTCTCTTAATTCTTCACTAGCTCGTACTATACGCATACCTCGGCCGCCACCACCAAGGGACGCTTTAATAATAATCGGGTAATCATACTTTTCAGCAAATTCTGCGACTTCTTCTAATGAATTTACTGGACCATCACTACCAGGAATAACTGGAATTTGTGCTAACTGCGCTTGTGTTCTTGCTTTAACTTTATCTCCAAACATATCTAAATGCTTACTTTTTGGACCAATAAAGATAATTTCTTCTTCTTCACAACGTTTTGCGAATTGAATATTTTCTGACAAGAAACCATATCCAGGGTGGATTGCATCTACATGATTACTTTTCGCAATCTCAATAATGCCTTCAATATCTAGATAAGCATCAATTGGTTTTTTTCCTTCCCCAACTAAATAGGACTCATCGGCTTTATAGCGATGATAAGAACCGCTATCCTCTTTCGAATAAATTGCAACTGTGTTTAATCCAAGTTCTGAACATGCTCGAAATACACGAATTGCAATCTCTCCACGGTTAGCTACCAATACTTTTTGAATACGTTGCAGCTTTGTCATGATTTTCCCCCTCTACTTTCTACCACTCTAGAGATAAAATACATACACACTCTAAAGAGCGTGAAGTTCTTCACTTTCCACATTATATTATACTTAGAAAGCTTCACTTTATTTTTATCCATCATACCTTATTTTTCAACAAATGATAAGTTTTCTGATCAATTTGTTTCACAAAAACAGTATAGCATACCTCTTCCTTTTCTAACAACATTATTGTATATCACATTAATTTTAATGTGATATATTTTTAATCAATATAACAAAATAGTATATCACATTAAAAATAAACGAAATAAAAAGCACACTGAGCTCTTCGTCCCAGTGTGCTTTTTATTTTACAACAACAAGATGTGGTCCACCTTGCCCTATTTCTGTATTCGTTTCATTCTGTAGTTTCTCTTGTCGTTTTACATGACTAGCAATATTTAACAGTATACCCATTGCAAGTAAATTAGCCAATAAAGAACTTCCACCATAACTTACAAACGGTAATGGTACCCCTGTAAGCGGTATTAACCCAGACATCCCACCGACATTAACAAAAGTTTGAACTCCAAATAAACCTGCAATCCCTATTACTATTAAACTGCCAAACGGATCTTTACATTTTTGTGCAACCCTGAGCGACCGAATAATAATTAATAATAAACAGATTAAAATGACTGCTACACCTATAAAACCGAGCTCTTCAGATATAATTGCCATAATAAAATCTGTTTGCGGCTCTGGTAAGTAGCCATATTTTTGTACACTGTTTCCTAATCCTCGACCATGTAGCCCACCTGAAGCAATTCCAATAAAAGAATTTATTAATTGGAATCCATCATTTTGAGGATCGTTAAATGGGTCAAGAAAAACTGAAAAACGCGCTTTTTGGTATGGATTCAACTTATAATTCCCAATTAAATACAACGCCGGAATCCATATTATAGACGTTAAAAGAAATCGTTTTATACTTAAATTAACATTAACTCCCGAACAAAAGAACATAATTAGTACAGTTCCACCTATTAGTATATCGGTCCCTAAGTCATTTTGAAGTAAAATTAATCCCATCGCTCCACCGACAACAGCTAAAGGCGGAATTATCCCTTGTACAAAAGCTGTTTGCGTCTCTTGTTTCTTGGCAAAAAAGTTTGCTAGCGTAATAATAACCGTTATTTTCACAAACTCAGCTGGTTGTATACCTAATATCCATCCTTTTGCACCATTCACTTCCTTACCGAAAAGGAAGGCTGCAAGTAATAAAACAATACTCCCTGTTCCCATTGCAATCAAAACTATTCGCTTTCTCCAAATCTTATAGGGAATAGCAACGATAATCGCTAACATTATCGTTCCAATTGCTAGAGCAACTAATTGTTTTTTAAAAAAGTAATTTGCTGGCCAGTTATGCTTTGAAATCGCAACAATGGAACTAGAACTATATACCATTATTACTCCCAACACACATAAAATAATAAGAGGAAGTAATAATGAATAATCCATCGATTTCCATACTTTTTTCATTTCATTTCCTCTTTCTGTTTCAATTTAATTATTGTTGTATTCCATATGTATACAGATTCTTCCTGCTTTATCATACAAATAAAAAGCCCAAACTATTTCAGTTTGAGCCCTCCTATTTGAACCCGTTATTGTTGTTTGTTTGTAAATGCTTCATGAAGTGCAGATAACTCACGTTCGAGCTCTCCTAGCATCGCTTTCCCTTGTTCTTCTGCAATAAGACCAAGGCGAACTGCAAAATCGACCTCGCGGGATAGTCCAAACATTTGTGTGTCTAACACTTCTTCATATAATGGACATTGCGGCATTGTAAGATTGTCCATTTGCACCTTAATGAGTCTTAAGATCTTCTCCGCATCCGCTTGTAGAAGGGCTAGTGCCTTTTCCTGATGATTTGATACTGTCTCAGACGCCAAATTGATTCCCTCCGTTTCCGTCCTACTCTCTCCTATCTATTAATATTAGCGATAGTTTTAATAAATTGCAATAGAAACATTTTTTGTGACAACAGTGTCTAATACTATTATACTGAAAAGTGGGAGTATAACACAAATGGGGGAACAACAATGAGCGAAATTTTATTTATTAATGGAAAAGTACGTTTTCCAATCACTATCGATCCAACTGTTTGGATTTTTGATGATCGAAAATTAGATTTGACAACTTACTTTGATGAAACAAGAGAAGAATCATCCGAATTAGAAACATACTTAAAACATACTTCAGAGCATTGGGATCGCGAAATCCGTGATGGCGCTGCCTTCCCGCCAATCCAACAAAGCGTAAAGAAATATAAAAAAGAACAGCTTATTAACGGAACATTTGGCATACCACTTCAGCCATTTCTTAAAAATGCTGAAATTTTAGAAGGTGCTACTCAAATCGAAATTGAAACCACAGACAATTCGATTACACTTCCGTTAGAAACAGCTAATCAAGCAATTCTCGGTTTTTCAAAAGAAGGTAAACCATTAAGAGAAGACGGACCTGTTCATCTATATTTCCACGATGGATCTAATAGACAAAATCCGATTCGTAACATCCGTAAATTCACAATCATTTAAATTGTATAATTAAAAGACAAAAAAGGAGTGAGCTGAAGCTCACTCCTTTTTATAATAAATCCGCTGCTAGTTGAGCTAAATTAGACCGCTCCCCTTTAACAAACTTTACATGACCACTAATACGTTGCTCTTTAAACTTCTCTACAACATATGTTAAACCGTTATTATATTCATCCAAATACGGGTGATCAATTTGCTGAGGATCTCCCATTAATACAATTTTACTTTTTTCCCCTACCCTTGTTAATATCGTTTTCACTTCATGTTTTGTTAAATTTTGTGCTTCGTCAATTATAATGAACTGATCTGGAATACTTCTCCCACGTATATAGGTAAGGGCCTCTACTTCGATCGAACCCATTCCAGCTAAAATAGCATCTAACTCTCCTGGCTTTTTCGTATTAAATAAATACTCTAGATTATCAAAGATCGGTTGCATCCACGGTCTTAATTTTTCTTCTTTTTCTCCTGGTAAATAACCGATATCTTTTCCGACTGGAACAATTGGCCTTGCAACGAGTAGTTTTTTATATAACCCTAAATCTTCCGTTTGCATGAGTCCCGAAGCCAACGCTAGTAATGTTTTTCCTGTACCAGCTTTCCCCGTTAACGTTACTAGCGGAATATCTTCCCGAAGCAACAATTCTAATCCCATAATTTGCTGCACGTTTCGTGGGCGTATTCCCCATACTTGTTCATTGTGAAAAATAAGTTTCTTTACCTTCTTACCTAAATGATCCACAATCCCAAGTGCTGAACTAGAGCCCCCTAGTGCATCTTTCATTACAACAAACTGATTTGGATAAAAAGGATGATTTGCTATTTCAGATAAAGGTAGTTCACCTTTTTCATAAAAATAATCCAATTGTTCTTTTGATATATATCCTTCTAAAAATCCTGAATATATATTGTCTACTTCAATTACGCGGTCACTTAAATAATCTTCAGCCTTCAAACCAATTGCATCAGCTTTTACCCTTACGAGCACGTCTTTACTTACTAAAATAACAGACTTCCCGTCCTCTTTTTCTTGTTCTTCTAAAGATAGGTTTTTCGCTACCGCTAAAATTCGATTATCATTTGTTTTTTCTACAAAAATATCTTGCAGTTGAACAAATGAGCGATGATTTAATTCAATACGAAATGTACCGCCGTTTTCTAGCGGAATACTTTCATGCAGCTTTCCTATTTCGCGAAATTTATCTATTAACTTAGACACATAACGAGCATTTCGTCCTACTTCATCCATATAACGTTTTTTCGAATCAACCTCTTCTAATACAACTGCTGGAATCACTACTTCATTTGTTGCAAATGAAAAAATAGATAAAGGATCCTGCAAAAGTACATTCGTATCTAACACATAAATTTTATCCAACCTGTTACCCCCTGACTCCACTTTTAAATTTGTAGAACAAGGGTTTCATCCATAAAATATGGACGAACCATTGTTATAATTATATGTAACGTATAAACGAGGTAGAATCGAAATTCATAGAAATTAAACCTTTTCTTTATTTTTTATTCATTTCTATTCAATATATTACTTTTAATTATTATTTTTCACATTAAATCACAATACTCAATTACAAAATTTAATGAACGACTTTCCTATTCATCCCATTTATAATTCTTTCATTCCTACCAACACTTGATTATCCAGCTTTTTCGCAGCTCGAAGATCATATGTTTTTTCATATACTGGTTCTGTAGCAAGTTTAGCTCCATAAAACATAACATCACGAACTTCTTGCACATTCACTTCTATTACAGCTAATTTTAGTGGAATCCCTTCCATTCTATCTGTTAAAATTTGACCTTCACCACATATGGAAAATACGGATTCATTCGCCATTATAGTCAATACTACCCCTGCACTATGCCGTATATTTTCCACAATACGTGAGCGTTGATCTACCGCAAATCGAATACTAGTTTCACTCACTGCATATACCCAAGAAATAGCACTTACGTTAGGAATTTGTTTTTCGAAATCTGTCGTTGCTACCAGAACGATACTCTCTTTACGTAACGATTGTACTAAATCATCTGTCAATGTAGGCTCTACTACATTCGCCATATCTCCACCTCCAAATAATCTTTCTATACCCCTATCATAACTTATTTTTCGAATTGCGAAAATATTATTTTTTCCCGCTATTATTCAAAAACATTATGCTTCCATGATATACTTATACTGATAGAATTCGTATTGAGGTGACGAAATGAGAGTCAGATGTATGATTTGTGATAAAAAAGATATGTTAGATGACGAAAATCCTATGGCAAAAAAATTGCGTAATCGCCCTATTCATACATATATGTGCATGGAATGTACGGAACGCATTGCAGAGCGTACTATGGAACGCCATGCAAGTGGTAATTTCCGATTATATCGTGATAAAAAAGTAGAAGACGATTGGTAAACCGTAAATAAGTCCTTAATCATATAGATAAGGACTTATTTGTATTTTTCTGGTTCACGATTCATCTGATCCAAAAAACAATCAATTGCTTCTACTGGAAATCTTGCACTCCTTATTTCTCCATCAATTTCATATGTAATTAAATACATTTCCTCGTTCTTTTCCACTTCTACATTTCGTAATTTATGCTCTTCATATATCATATTTCGAAATAATACATACGTTTCTTGTGCAGCGCTATCATCTGGACGCGCTTCCGCAACAGTTTTAATTGTTAACCAATTATATAGTGCATCTTGTACCGAGCGCATGAAACTCCCCCTTTTCACCCTACTTTTTGTTGTTTCGCTTGACGTAAACGTAATCTATAAATTCCAAGTACAATCGCCGCTACAACGAGCCCCTCTCCAACTGGTAAAAAAACTGCAAAGAAAGTTAATACCGTGCATCCGATTGCTAAAGATATGTATATTACTATATTTTTTAGCACTGATAGCTTCCTTGCAAATCCTAAATTATATACAAGTGCACTCAGTATAATAATTGTCCCATAAAGTAACCACATCCCTAGTTCTGGATTTTCATCAACTTTGCACAATTTCGCGAAAAATGACATTCTTTCTAACACTATCTTTCCTCCCTTCTCATAAAAACAAATTTTCTTTATGTACTTAATACAAGAGTAACTCGCAAAAAAAATACTGTCCACAAAAAAGAGTAAATATTCTAAAAAATAAACAAAATAAAAAAACAGCTACCTTTATAAAAGGTAGCTGTTTTTACTGTTTTACGCTTCAACAGATTTCTTTTTCTTAGCAGCTCTTTCGCGCTCGCTCTTATCAAGAATCTTTTTACGTAGACGAATTGATTCTGGAGTTACTTCACAGAACTCATCATCATTTAAGTACTCTAATGACTCTTCTAAAGTCATTAAGCGTGGTTTTTTCATTGTTGAAGTTTGATCTTTCGTCGCAGAACGAATGTTAGTTTGTTGTTTCATTTTCACAACGTTAACTGTTAAATCATTCTCACGAGTGTGTTCTCCGACAATCATACCAGCATATACTTCTGTACCTGGTTCAACGAAGATTACACCACGGTCTTCAACTTGCATAATACCGTATTGTGATGCTTTTCCTGCTTCAAGTGAAACTAGAACACCTTGACGACGTCCACCCACTTGTCCAGCATGTACTGGTTGGTAGCAATCGAATGTGTGGTTTAAAATACCGTAACCACGAGTTAATGTTAAGAATTCTGTTGTGTAACCAATTAAACCACGTGCTGGAACCATGAAAGTAAGGCGAACTTGACCGTTTCCGTTATTCACCATATCTAACATTTCACCTTTACGTGCACCCATAGATTCCATAATAGAACCTGTGTATTCTTCAGGTACATCGATTTGCACGCGCTCTACAGGCTCACATCTTACGCCATCAACTTCTTTAATAATTACTTCAGGCTTAGATACTTGTAGTTCATAACCTTCACGACGCATGTTTTCAATTAAGATAGATAAATGTAATTCTCCGCGTCCAGATACGATCCATGCATCAGGAGAATCTGTATTATCTACACGTAAACTTACATCTGTTTCTAATTGTGAACGAAGACGCTCTTCAATTTTACGAGATGTAATGAATTTACCTTCACGACCTGCAAATGGGCTGTTATTTACAAGGAATGTCATTTGTAATGTTGGCTCATCGATACGTAATAATGGTAAAGCCTCTTCATGCTCAACCGGACATACCGTTTCACCTACGTTAATGTCTTCCATACCTGAAACAGCTACTAAATCTCCAGCTTTTGCTTCTTCAATTTCTTGACGTTTTAATCCAATATAACCAAATAATTTAGTTACACGGAATTGTTTTACACTTCCATCAACCTTCATTAATGCAACTTGTTGTCCTACTTTCATTGTACCACGGAATATACGTCCAACCCCGATACGACCAACATAGTCATTGTAATCAAGAAGTGCTACTTGGAATTGAAGTGGCTCTTCGCTGTTATCAACTGGTGCTGGAATATGTTCAATGATTGTGTCAAACAATGATTTCATATTCTCTTCTTGGTTTGCTGGATTTGAATCTAAGCTTGCTGTTCCGTTCATTGCTGATGCAAATACAACCGGGAACTCTAATTGATCTTCGTTTGCACCAAGTTCGATGAATAAGTCAACTACTTCATCAACTACTTCATCAGGGCGAGCGAAGTCACGGTCAATTTTGTTTACAACAACGATTGGCGTTAAGTTTTGCTCAAGAGCTTTCTTTAAAACAAATCGTGTTTGTGGCATACAACCTTCATATGCATCAACAACAAGTAGAACACCATCAACCATTTTCATGATACGTTCTACTTCTCCACCGAAGTCAGCGTGACCAGGTGTATCTAAAATGTTAATTCGTTTATCTTCATAGTGAATCGCAGTATTTTTTGCTAAAATTGTAATACCGCGTTCTCTTTCTAGATCATTCGAATCCATTGCACGTTCTTCAACGTGTTCGTTTGCACGGAAAGTCCCCGCTTGACGTAATAACTGGTCAACAAGTGTTGTTTTACCATGGTCAACGTGGGCAATAATTGCTATATTTCGTAAATCTTGTCGTTTTTTCAACATGTCCAACTCCTAATGTCTTTTTAATCCTTCTCTATTATAAGAGCGAAGGGGATACTATGGCAATCAAAATAAAATCAAGAATGAAAATATAGTTGTATTCTTACTTTTGTGAAAGTAAAATGAGATTGGAGGGTGAAGAAATGGAACACATTCAATATCGCTTTTTATTAACTGCAATTATCGGTGTTATTTTCTTAATCGGTATCGGCATTATGGTTGCTGAAAATAGTCCCATTGGTATTATTATTTGCATTATCGGCACATTTGTTACAGTTGGATACGGTTTTGTAACAAAAAGAAAAATGCGTAAATCGCAATAACGTTAAAAAGTAAGAAGCTTCTTTTATAGCCTCTTACTTTTTTTGTTACTGCGATACAAATAATAATACCTCTTCGTATACTCCTGGTTTTGCAACTAACACACTGCTCTTCTCTATGATAGAAAGAGGAGTTCCAGAGAAGGTTGTCACTCTCCCGCCAACTTCTTCTACAATAATCTGTCCCCCGCCAAAGTCCCATGGCGATAAACGCGGTGTTACATACGCATCTAATCTTCCCGTTGCAACATATACCATTTCTAGCGCAGCACAACCATAAGACCTTGTTCCTCTCGCTTTCTTAACAAGCCTCATCATTTTTTTCGTATTCAGCAATGGATTATCAGTAAGCCATATCGCATTTAAAGCTATAATTCCCTGTTCTATTGTTCCTTCTTCTAGCATGGGAATAGGTAAATCATTACAAAAGGCCCCTTCTCCCTTTATCGCATGATATAATTCATCATGAACTGGATCATAAATAAGGCCAATTTTTCCGATACCGTTCTCATAAATTCCAATTGAGATTGCGAAATTTCTTTTTTGGTGAACAAAGTTCATCGTGCCGTCAATTGGATCAATTAACCAAACAACCCCATTAGAAGAAGTGATTTCATCTCCATATCCTTCTTCTCCTAAAATATTATGGGCTGGGAATGTTTCTTTAATTCTCCCAATTAAAAACCGCTCCGTCTCTCGATCCATGTTTGTTACTAAATCCGCTGCATTAGATTTTGTTTCTATAATAAGTGCTTTTTTCAGCGATCCCATTAAACGTTCTCCCGCTTCTCGAATCCACTGTTTTGCGTGTGTATCAATATCTTTCCATATCTCGTGCATGTTTAAACACTCCGATCTATACTGTTCACAGAAAAAACGAACCCTTTATAAGGTTCGCACCAACTAATTTTTTATTCATATACTATTATTACGCTTCTAAACGAATCATTTCAAGTCTTAACACTTCTAATTTTTCTACGCACTCTTCTTTTTTCTGTTTGTCATTCTCCATCATTGCATCATATAAAGTTGCTAATTCATAATCTAGCTCCAAACGTAGCACCGGAATTCTTTTTTCAGCATCTGTTCTCTTTAACGCATTAATCACCTGTCTCATATTATTTGCCTCCTCCCAATATTCGTTTGCCCTCGGACTAGAATTGATTCAATTTTCTGATTTTTTGTTTTATACTATACTATGTTGGATAAATCATCTATGCAACAAAATTATATTTTTTTATTAAAATTTTTTTGTGCTGTTTTTTTTATGAATAGTACAAGCTATGCTAAAATAAAACAAAATAGGAGTTGGAGGAACAATCATGCCACTACAAACATTCACATCAACTGATTTTGAAGTTTTTACTGTTGATGGTCTTGAAGAACGAATGAGCGCAATTAAAACGAATATTCATCCTAAGCTAGAAGCTTTAGGGGAACAGTTTGCAGAATACTTATCAAAACAAACCGATGAAAACTTTTTCTACCATGTAGCCAAACACGCACGCCGCAAAGTCAATCCACCAAACGATACTTGGGTTGCTTTTTCAACAAATAAACGTGGATATAAAATGTTACCACATTTTCAAATTGGTTTATGGGGTACTCACGCTTTCATATACTTTGGTTTAATCTATGAGTGTCCACAAAAAGTGGAGACGGCTCACGCCTTCTTAGAACATTTAAATGATTTAAAAACGAATATTCCAAATGACTTCGTTTGGTCCATTGACCATACTAAACCAGGTGTAAAATTGCATGAAACGCTTGAAACGGAAGACTTACAAAAGATGATTGAACGTTTAGCTACTGTGAAAAAAGCAGAATTATTAGTCGGTATTCATATATCACCAGAGGAGTTTTCAGCAATGACCAACGAACAATTCCTTGCTAAGATTGAATCTACGATGCAATCACTCCTTCCTTTATATGCGGTTTCTAATCGATAAATCGATAGTAGAAAACGGACAATTTATATTGTCCGTTTTTAGTTGTTATCACATTATAGCACTTTGTATTTTATTTTTCAAAATATTTTTACATTTTTACAATCTTTTTTTCTGCTACTTCTTTTGCCTTTTGAATCGCACGATATATAGAATATCCACTTACTTCTTGAAATTCTTTATCAATTTTTTTCTCCGCTGCCTTCGATGGGACAATCTCTTTAAAACGACGATATAATTCCATCAAGTCTTCTCTCAAAACTCCTTTTTCATATACCTTTTCAATCGCTTCATAAAACTTTACAATTGCTACCATTTCTTCATTTGACCAATCGTAATCAAGTGGATATTGATATTCCATTTTGCACCTCATTCAGTATTCTTTCTTTTTCCATTATGCTACCTTTAAAAGAATCTTTTATTCTTCACTATAGCCACTCTGCATTATACACCATTTATCCATTTCAATGGAATTGTCTTCCTCTTTGCGGTATTTAAAATCTAACTATTAAACATACTCACCTTGAAAATGAGATTTTTCTATACATCTATAATTATTGGTGATATAATGCTTTTGTTTTATAGAAAGTAAAGTGAGACTACCATCCCCAAAAAAGCTTTTGTGAATGGCAGGAAAACAAGTCATGTTCTAAAAGTTAGTCATCTTAAATTCCTTTTAGAATGAGATGAAATCATATAAAACAAATTCTAATAAATATTACGAAGAAGAAGGGGTGTATAGATTGTCCCAATACGAAACACCATTGTTTACCGCTTTAGTTGAGCACAGTAAGCGAAATCCAGTTCAATTCCATATTCCAGGTCATAAAAAAGGACAGGGCATGGATCCAACATTTCGCGAATTTATTGGGCATAATGCATTAGCAATTGATTTAATTAACATTGCGCCGCTCGATGATTTACATCATCCAAAAGGTATGATTAAAGAAGCTCAGGATTTAGCCGCCGCTGCTTTCGGTGCAGATCATACTTTCTTTTCTATTCAAGGTACAAGTGGTGCAATTATGACAATGGTGATGAGCGTTTGCGGCCCTGGTGATAAAATCCTCGTGCCACGAAACGTGCATAAATCTGTAATGTCAGCTATTATTTTCTCAGGTGCAAAACCGATTTTCATGCATCCTGAGATTGATCCGAAGCTTGGTATTTCACACGGGATCACAATGCAGTCTGTCAAAAAAGCTCTCGAAGAGCACTCAGATGCGAAAGGCTTACTTGTTATTAATCCAACATACTTTGGGTTTGCTGCAGATTTAGAGCAGATTGTAAAATTAGCTCATTCTTATGATATTCCTGTACTTGTTGATGAGGCTCACGGTGTTCATATCCATTTTCATGATGAACTACCAATCTCGGCTATGCAAGCAGGTGCAGATATGGCAGCAACAAGTGTTCACAAGTTAGGAGGGTCTTTAACCCAAAGCTCTATTCTTAATGTAAAAGAAGGTCTTGTGAATGTAAAGCATGTCCAATCCATTATTAGCATGCTTACGACAACATCAACTTCTTACATTTTGTTAGCATCCCTTGATGTTGCTAGAAAACGTCTTGCTACCGAAGGAAAAGTTCTCATAGAACAAACAATACAATTAGCTGAACATGTTCGTGATGCTATTAATGCTATTGAGCATCTTTATTGTCCTGGAAAAGAAATGCTAGGAACAGATGCTACTTTTAACTATGATCCTACAAAGATAATTGTATCTGTAAAAGATTTAGGTATTACTGGCCATGAGGCTGAAGTATGGCTTAGAGAACATTACAACATTGAAGTAGAACTCTCTGATCTATATAACATACTTTGTCTTATCACTTTTGGAGATACCGAAAGTGAAACTGATACACTTATCACAGCATTACAAGATTTAGCAACAACATACAGAAATAGAGTAGATACAGGTGTTCAAGTACAAGTAGACATTCCAGAAATACCTGTGCTAGCACTTTCTCCTAGAGATGCTTTTTATTCAGAGACGGAAGTCATTCCATTTGAAAACGCAGCGGGTCGCATAATAGCTGATTTTGTTATGGTTTATCCGCCAGGGATTCCAATCTTTACTCCGGGGGAAATTATTACACAAGAAAACTTAGAGTATATTCGTAAAAATTTAGAAGCAGGGTTACCTGTACAAGGACCCGAAGATATGACGTTACAAACATTACGTGTTATTAAAGAGTACAAGCCTATCAGTTGATAGGCTTTTCTTTCACCTTTTTTTCCTTTTCTCATACGATATTAAAGAATGTAACGTATAGGTGGGGATACTATTATGATTGTAATAGGCCGTTCTATTGTACATCCTTATATCACAAATGAATATGAGCCATTTGCAGCTGAGAAACAACAAATTTTATCCATTATGGCAGGAAATCAAGAAGTTTATTCCTTCCGAACAGCTGATGAACTCAGCTTTGATCTTAATTTACGAGTTAATATTATTACTTCCGCGCTAGAACTTTTTCAAAGCGGATTTCAGTTTCGTACATTTCAACAATCTTTTTGCAACCCTCAGTTTTGGGAAAGAACATCACTTGGCGGATTTAAACTACTTCCAAACATACCGCCTTCCATTGCCATCCAAGATATTTTCAAAAACGGAAAACTATATGGAACTGAATGCGCAACCGCTATGATAATTATTTTTTACAAAGCATTACTATCATTGTATGAGGAAAAAACTTTCAACCGGCTATTTGCAAACCTTTTACTTTATACATGGGACTATGATCATGATTTAAAGCTCATAACAAAAACAGGTGGCGATCTTGTTCCAGGCGATCTCGTTTACTTTAAAAACCCACAAGTGAATCCAGCTACAATCGAGTGGCAAGGAGAAAACACAATCTATTTAGGAAATTTCTTTTTTTACGGACATGGCGTAGGTGTAAAAACAAAAGAAGAAATTATATACGCGTTAAATGAACGACGAGTCCCTTATGCATTTATTTCGGCTTTCTTGACTGATACTATTACTCGTATCGATAGTCGTATTATGAGCCAATACAGTTCGCCTAGCACACCACAAACCTCAATAGGATTTATTCCAATTAGAGATGATGCAATCGTTGCAACAGTCGGACATACAACTACAATCTACTAAAAAAAAAAACGCCTACATGTGTAGGCGTTTTTTCTTCATTATTAAGCTTTTGAGTGTTCCTTTTGGTCACATTCGCAATGAGATCCACATTTCCCGTAAAGTACTGTTGATTTTTCATCTTCAAAATGTCCGATTGTTCCTTCACATACTTGGCATACGATTGTTCCCATTTTTCATTTCCCCCTGAGTTTTAATAATAATCTACTTATTTATAATTAAGCTTTCGCATTATCTCTATTAGCACATTCACAATTTGTACCACATTTCCCGTAAAGCACTGTCGTTTTTTCATCTTCAAAATGTCCGATTGTTCCTTCACATACTTGGCATACGATTGTTCCCATTTTTCATTTCCCCCTAAGTTTATGGTCCTAAAAACTTTTAGCTGTCCATTTCCTATCAATTATTGGGCTTTTGTATGCTCTGTGTGATCACATCCGCAAGATCCACATTTCCCGTAAAGTACCGTTACTTTCTCATCTTCGAAGTGTGCAATTGTACCTTCACAATCTTGACATACGATTGTTCCCATTTTTCATTTCCCCCTAAGTTTATAATCCCAAAAACTTTTTGTAACCGCTTAACTTTCTGTCTTTATTTTAATATGTTATACTTTTTACGTCAATAGGTTTTTAGTATAACACATTAAATATTTTAAAAATAAATTAGTATGCGATATTAACACAAAAAAACAGTCATATATCATACGTACGACTGTTTCTTGTTAATTATTCTTCATACTCCGCATGCAAAGAAGTAGACGGAACAAGAAATTTAAAAAACTGAGCTAACTCCTCTGCCTCCTCTTCCGACCCTAACTTAAAAGTTTCTTGTATATAAGGAACATTTTCCACATCATCTCTTCCAAGTAAAGTAGATCTCCCTGTTTGCATACAAACAATAAGTGGCTTTCCAAAAAACATATTTGTATAAATAACTCCAAAATCATAACGTGTATCATGCGTCATAAATCCTAAAAATCGTACCTTCACACTTTCATGCTCATCATACAATTTTTCAAACATCAGTTTCCACCTTTCTCAATAACACTTCCTACTCAATAATATATTAAACAAAAAAAGTAATACTCCTTTTAATTGTCAAAAAATTCAGTAGGATGTAGAATGATATTATTCTACTAAACTAGGGGGGGAATTTGTATGCAACACGCCTTTATCACACTTGTACCTAAATCCAATCAACAATCTGTTTCAATAGAGGATGTCAAACACCTTTTTCATAACTATAAAACCGTTACTTCCAAGACTGGTGATCAAATTAATTACGCCTATACAAATACAGCTTTTCCTTATGAAATATTAGATACATCAGCAACAACATTAAAACTCCAATCGAGTCACGACCGATATAATTCTATTTATGTGGGGATTGGAATAGAAAAGGATCAATCTTTCATACAGATTTCTTTACCCACCACAGCAACATTCGGCGATAAAGGAAAAGCAAATGAATTTAGCCGTTTTCTAGCGAAGAAATTGGAAGGAGAGTTACGATTATTTAATGGAAGAACAATGTATTTCTATAAACGTTAATTTAAAAAATTGAGAATATGATTAAAAAAAGTATGCAATTTGAACACGTAAGGAATAATGCCTGCTTCCTTGCGTGTAATACAAAACATGCAATTACATATGCCAAATAAAGAAATACGAAAAAGAGAATTACTTTATAATGAAACTTATCACCATTCGATAATGTTAATACAATGGAAAAACCACTCCATAATAGAAAATGATAAAATATAACATGTAATATTCTCATGGAACCTTCTCCTTTGACATGCTCTATTTTATTAATATATGGGATTAAGTTTGAATCAATTACATATTATATGAAAGTATATATGCTGCTTTTGGATTAACCTATGTTCTAACGATTCATTTAAAGTATTATATATATTCATTCGACAAGTACATATAAAGACCTTGCACGCCATTATATTAAAATAAAAATAACCCATCTCTTTAAATAAGAGATGGGTTATTTACATTACTTAAATTATTTTACAATGTGAATTGGCATTCCAAGAGCAACTTCAGCTGCTTCCATTGTGATTTCACCTAATGTTGGGTGAGCATGGATTGTTTGAGCGATATCTTCTGCTGTCATTCCAGCTTCGATAGCTAAACCAATCTCAGAGATAATATCAGAAGCGCCTGCACCTGCAACTTGTGCACCTACAAGAAGACCATCTTCTTTACGTGTTACAAGTTGTAAGAAACCATCAGTGCTGTTTAATGATAACGCACGACCGTTTGCAGCGAATGGGAACTTAGATACAGCTACTGTCATTCCTGCTTCTTCAGCTTGTTTCTTAGTGTAACCAACAGATGCTAATTCTGGATCAGTGAAGCATACTGCAGGAATTCCGATGTAATCGATTGCTGATGCATGGCCACTAATTGCTTCAACAGCTACTTTACCTTCGTAAGAAGCTTTGTGAGCTAATGGAGGTCCAGGAACGATATCACCGATTGCATAGATGTTTGATACGTTTGTACGACATTGCTCATCGATTTCGATGATGCCGCGGTCAGTCATTTTAACTCCAACTTGCTCAAGACCAATTTCTTGAGTGTTTGGACGACGACCTACAGTTACTAATACGTAATCTGCTTCTACAGTTTGGATTTCACCTTTAACTTCAAAGCTAACTTTTACGCCAGTTTCTGTTTCTTCAACGCCTTTAGCCATAGCTTTTGTATGGATATTTACGTTACCTTTCTTTTGAAGAGCACGTTTAACAACAGAGCTCATAGCTTTTTCGAAACCAGCTAAGATTTCGTCGCCAGCTTCTACTACAGTAACTTCTGTACCGAAGTTAGCATATGCAGTTCCTAATTCCATACCGATGTAACCGCCGCCGATTACAACAAGTTTTTTAGGAATTTCAGGTAAGCTTAAAGCGCCTGTAGAGTTGATAACACGTTTAGAGTATTTGAATCCTGGAATTTCGATTGGTGTAGAACCAGTTGCAAGAACAGCATTTTTAAACGTATAAGTTTGTGCTGCATCTTCAGTCATTACGCGTAATGTGTTAGCATCTACGAAGTAAGCTTCACCGCGAATGATTTCAACTTTGTTACCTTTAAGAAGGCCTTCAACACCGCCAGTTAATTTCTTAACTACGCCGTTTTTCCATTCTTGAACTTTTGTAAAGTCAACTTTTACGTTCTCTGCAGTGATACCCATGTCATCAGAATGCATTGCATTCTCATAACGGTGACCTGCATTGATTAACGCTTTTGAAGGAATACATCCAACGTTTAAGCATACGCCACCAAGGTTAGCTTTTTCAATGATTGCTACCTTTTGACCTAATTGTGCTGCACGAATTGCCGCAACGTATCCACCAGGACCTGCACCAACAACGACTGTATCTAATTCAATTGGGAAATCTCCTACTACCATTGTTATTACGCCTCCATTACTAATAATTGTGGGTCATTCAATAGACGTTTAATTTGGTTTAATGCTTTTTGAGCAGTTGCGCCGTCAATTAAACGATGGTCAAAGCTTAGAGATAATGCTAATACTGGAGCTGCAACGATCTCACCATTTTTCACAACTGGTTTCTCAGCGATACGGCCGATACCAAGGATTGCTACTTCTGGGTGATTGATAACTGGAGTGAACCATTGTCCACCTGCAGAACCAATGTTTGTAATTGTGCAAGAAGCACCTTTCATTTCAGCTGGAGCTAAACGACCGTCACGTGCTTTACCAGCAAGTTCATTGATCTCGTTAGAGATAGTAAAGATAGATTTACGATCTGTATCTTTAACAACTGGTACTAATAGACCTTTGTCTGTATCAGCTGCGATACCGATGTTGAAGTAATGTTTATGAACGATTTCTTGAGAAGCATCGTCTAAAGCAGTATTCAACATTGGGAATTCACGTAATGCAGATGTTAAAGCTTTTACAACGTATGGAAGGTAAGTTAATTTAATACCTTTGTCAGCTGCAACAGCTTTGAACTTCTTACGGTGAGCAACAAGTTCTGTTACATCTACTTCGTCCATTAATGTTACGTGAGGAGCTGTATGCTTAGAGTTAACCATTGCTTTCGCAATCGCTTTACGGATACCACTCATTTTCTCACGAGTTTCTGGATATTCACCAGCTGGGATTGGTTGTGCTTTTGGTGCTTCTTCTTTCGCTGCTGCTGGAGTAGCTTCTACTGCTGCTGGAGCCTCAGTTGCTGCTACAGTTTGTCCACCATTTGCAAATGCATCGATGTCAGTTTTCACAACGCGGCCGTTCTTACCAGAACCAGCTACTTTATGAATATCTACACCTTTTTCACGAGCATATTTACGAACAGATGGCATAGCGATTACACGCTCATTTACTACTTCCGCAGTTGCTGCTGGAGTAGCTTCCGCTGCTGGAGCTTCTACTGCTGCTTCTTCAGCTTTTGGAGCTTCATCATGATCGTCACCTTTAAATTTAAGGTTTTCGTATCCAGGAGCATCAAATTTAATTAATGTATCTCCTACAATTGCAACTGTTCCTTCTTCTACAAGTACTTCAAGTACTTTACCTTTAACAGGAGAAGGGATTTCTACTACTGCTTTATCATTTTGTACTTCAAGAAGTACATCGTCTTCGTTTACTTCGTCACCTGGTTTAATAAACCATTTTACGATTTCACCTTCGTGGATACCTTCACCGATATCTGGTAGTTTAAATTCAAATGCCACGGAATTCAGCCCCCTGATTCATTTCATTATTATGGAATATGTACAAAAGAAACCAGCATGTGCTGATTTCTTTTGCACATGAAAAACTAAAAATTAGAAGTTCATTACTTTGTTAACAGCTTCAACAATATCTTTATGGTTTGGTAACCATACGCTCTCAGCTTGAGAGAATGGGAATACTGTATCAGCAGCTGCAACACGTACAACTGGAGCTTCTAAGTTTAAGATTGCACGGTCGTTAATTTCCGCTACAACGTTAGCTGCAATACCAGCTTGTTTTTGAGCTTCTTGAACTACAACTACGCGGCCTGTTTTTTCAACAGAAGCGATGATTGTTTCGATATCTAATGGTTGAACTGTACGTAAGTCAACAACCTCTAAAGAGATACCTTCTTTTTCAAGTTCTTCAGCAGCTTTTAATGCAGCATGAACCATAGCACCGTAAGCGATAACAGATACATCTGTACCTTCACGTTTGATATCAGCTTTACCTAAATCAATTGTGTAATCGCCTTCTGGTACATCTTGACGGAATGAACGGTACAATTTCATATGCTCTAAGTAGATAACTGGATCGTTGTCACGAATCGCAGAGATTAAAAGACCTTTTGCATCGTATGGAGTAGATGGAATAACAACTTTTAGACCAGGTTGTTGAGCCACTAATCCTTCTAAGCTATCAGCATGTAGTTCAGGAGTATGAACGCCACCACCGAATGGAGAACGAATTGTTACTGGAGCAGTCCAACGTCCACCAGAACGGTAACGCATACGAGCTAATTGACCAGAAACTGAATCCATTACTTCATAAATGAAACCGAAGAATTGGATTTCTGGAACTGGACGGAAACCTTCTAATGCAAGTCCAACTGCAAGTCCACCAATACCAGACTCTGCAAGTGGAGTATCCATTACACGATCTTCACCGAATTCAGCTTGTAAACCTTCAGTAGCACGGAATACACCGCCGTTTACACCAACGTCTTCACCAAACACAAGTACGTTAGGGTCATTTTTCATTTCAACGCGTAAAGCATCAGTGATTGCTTGAATCATTGTCATTTGAGCCATGGCTTACTTCGACTCCTTTTCTTTGTAAATTTCATATTGTTCAGCTAAGTTGTAAGGCATTTTTTCGTACATGATTTCCATTAAATCAGTAACTTTTTGTTTTGGAGCTTGGTCAGCCTTAGCAATTGCTTGTTTGATATCTTCTTTTGCTTCTTCGATTACTTTCTCTTCAACTTCTTGAGACCATAGGCCTTTGTTTTCTAAGAATGCACGGAAGCGTACGATTGGATCTTTTTGTTCCCATTCGTTCTCGATATCTTTTGTACGGTAACGAGTTGGGTCATCACCAGCCATTGTATGTGGACCGTAACGGAATGTTAAAGTCTCGATTAAAGTAGGGCCTTCGCCGTTTACTGCACGCTCACGAGCGAAAGCAGTTGCTGCGTATACAGCTAATGGATCCATACCGTCTACTTGAATTCCGTAAATACCTGCTGCTACTGCTTTTTGTGCTACAGTTTTAGCTGCAGATTGCTTTTCTACTGGAGTAGAGATTGCATAACGGTTGTTTTGTACAACGAAGATTGCTGGAGCTTTGAATGCACCCGCAAAGTTCATACCTTCGTAGAAGTCACCTTGTGAAGCACCACCGTCACCAGTGTAAGTAATTGCAACAGATTTTTTACCACGTAATTTCATACCTAACGCAACACCAGCAGTTTGGATGATTTGCGCACCGATAATGATTTGTGGAGCAAGTGCATTTACATTCTCAGGCATTTGGTTACCCATGAAATGTCCACGAGAGAATAAGAATGCTTGGTATAATGGTAGACCGTGCCACACTAATTGTGGAACGTCACGATATCCTGGTAAGATGAAATCTTCTGCTTCAAGTGCGAAATGACTTGCTAATTGAGAAGCCTCTTGTCCAGCAGTTGGTGCGTAGAAACCTAGACGTCCTTGACGGTTTAAAGAAATAGAACGTTGATCTAGTACGCGAGTATACACCATACGGCGCATTAATTCTTTTAATTGATCATCTGATAATTCAGGCATAGCTGCTTCATTCACAACTTCGCCTTTTTCATTTAAAATTTGTAATGTTTCAAATTGAGCTGCGATAGCTTTCATTTGCTCATCAACATTAAATAGGGTCTTTTTTGTTTTAGTACCCATTCCGTTCACCTCTTCCTCTCTTGAACCATATTCTGAAACGCTTTCACTATCTATTAGCTAGACTGAAAACGCAACAATGTAAACCAACAAATTTGTCTGTCGGTTGAGAATAATTTTGTGTACCTAACAATCTGTACTAATGTTTTTTCAAAAACATATTAATACAATCTTGATCACGTTTTTTAGTTTACAACTATTCTAATTACGATGTCAATTACTTTGAATACGTTTTTTTATAAATAATATGCAGGTTTCCTCCACACAAACGTGTTTTTATTTTTCACATCTGTATTAGTAGGCATTAACCTACTGTTATATTATTCCCTTTTTAACTTATTTTTTCTCTTAGAATAATATGTAAACGATTTAATTCTCTTTAGTTTTTCTCTCTTCTCAATAAAATTATACAAACACTTCTTCCTTTTATAGGTAAATACCTATACATTTCTGACCATTCTTCCATACATTATTGTAACCGCAGTATTAGCGGGAAATGATAAAGGAGGTCATCTCATGTACGGATACTCATATTGCTATCCAACAACTTGCTCATATCCTTCCTACGGTTATGGCGGTTCTTGTGGCGGATCTGGACGCGGATTTGCATTAATCGTTGTGTTGTTTATCCTTTTAATTATTGTTGGTGCTGCTTGCATTCGCTAATGTAAAATGAAACAACTATGGAAAGAAACGGACGGCTTTGCCGTCTTTTCTTTTTATTATATAACTTATCTATAGAAGATTTGTTTCCACGTAGCTCTTCCTTACTTGCCGATGACTTTTTTTATCTCCTTTGGTAGACTAAAGAAGAAAGGAGAGATTACATATGCTTACAATGAATGAGGTAATTCGTGAAGGAAATCCGATTTTGCGTGACGTCGCAGAAGAGGTCTCCTTACCTGCTAGCGAGGAAGATACAAATACCCTTAAAGAAATGATTGAGTTTGTAATAAATAGCCAGGACCCTGAAATGGCTGAAAAATATAATTTACGCCCCGGAATCGGATTAGCAGCTCCGCAAATTGGTATTTCAAAGAAAATGATTGCGGTTCATGTAACTGATACGAACGGTACGTTATATAGCTACGCATTATTTAATCCAAAAATCATTAGTCATTCTGTTGAACGTACATATTTACAAAATGGTGAAGGTTGTCTATCTGTAGACCGTGAAGTACCTGGTTATGTCCCTCGTTACACAAGAATTACAGTAAAAGCAACAACTATTAACGGTGAAGACGTAAAACTACGATTAAAAGGTTTACCAGCAATTGTATTCCAACATGAAATAGACCATTTAAACGGTGTTATGTTCTATGATCATATTAATAAAGACAATCCATTTGCGGCTCCCGATGATTCAAAACCTCTAGAGCGATAATAATAAAAAGGCGGAAGTTAACCTTCCGCCTTTTTATTATCTGAAATGGGTTCCATATTCACTTATAACAATCCAGCCCATTTTAATCCATGATATATACCGTCTTCACTTACATCGTTTGTCACATAATTTGCAAGCTTTTTCAAGTCATCATGACCATTTCCCATCACAATACCTGTGCCTACTGCTTCAATCATTTCTAAATCGTTTAAGCCATCCCCAAATGCATACACTTGTTCACGGTTAAATCCTAATTTTTCAATGAACTTCTCAATTCCTTTTGCCTTAGAACCACCATTTGGAATGATGTCCATTGAATACGCATGCCAACGAATAAAATGAAAATCCGGATACTGATTAATAAACTTTTCCTCTTCATTTACTTCACAGAAAAGAAGCGTTTGATAAATATCACGTTTCTCATAAAAATCAGGTTCATATGCCGGATGATCAAATTGTAAGCTTCCAAAACCTTCTTTTACATAATCATGATATTCCACTGACGCTCTCATCTCTTGATGGTCAAGATATACAAGTGGATATCCTTCTTGTTTTGCAAACTGGGTAAACTTATGTAGAGCCGCTGGATGTAACGGATTATTAAATATTGTCTCACCTTCAAATACAACGTACTGTCCATTAAAACTAACATAATTATGTATATTGAGTTCCTTACGAATATCTTCAAACATAAATGGCGCACGCCCTGTCGCAATCGCTACGTGCACACCTTTTTCTTGTAAATCTTTTACTGCATCACGTGTAGATTGCGGAATTTTTTTATCATGATCTAATAATGTTCCATCAATATCAAAAAAGACAATTTTATCATTCATTTGTCAAAATCCTTTCTGGCACTCTATATTCCTATTTTGATTATCACTTTTCAAATTTCAAAAAAAAGTATAACATATTAAACATCTGTGAAGAAAGCGTTCACTTTCTGACCTTATTTATGAAATGTGCATATAATATTAGTAAAAAAATGTGGATACTTGTTCGGATGAATTTTCTTTTCTATTCTTCCTCATACTATATCTATAACTAACGGCTACTAATCGTTACTACAGGATAACTTACACTATACTAAAAAGAACAAGATTCACTATTCACTTCTAATCTTCTTTCTTGTACGGGAGACGGAGTTATCATTAGTAACATGCATGTTTAAAATAAGGAAAGGAAGGAGTAATCATGCTGAAGAAGCTGAAGAAAAAGCTCAAGCGTTATTTAAACGATTTAGTCCGCAAGAAGACAATCGCTTAAATTGTGCCCATTTCGGGCTTTTTCTTCATTCTCGTTCGAAAAAACATGAAAATCATGACTGTTTGCTTTATAATAAGTAACAGATAATGCAAAACATAGACAAGGAGAGGTTTTCCCAATGATTTTTAAAGTATTTTATCAAGAAAAATTAACTGAGGTCCCAGTACGTGAAAATACAAAAGTTTTATATTTAGAGGCTACGTCTCAAAAGGATGTTCGTAAAAAATTAAATAAGTTCGCATATAATATCGAGTTCGTTCAGTCTGTTACTGGTGCTCATCTTGAATATGAAAAACAAAACGCTGATTTAATATTAGCGGAGATCGTATAGTCATATGAAATTCCTAAAAAATGATCAAGCTGCCGTTTTTGCCCTTGGTGGTCTTGGTGAAATCGGTAAAAATACATATGCTGTTCAATTTCAAGATGAAATTATTATAATTGACGCTGGAATTAAATTTCCAGAAGACGAACTCCTCGGGATCGATTATGTAATACCAGATTACACTTATTTTGTGCGAAACGAAGATAAAATTAAAGGGTTATTCATTACACATGGTCACGAAGATCATATTGGTGGAATTCCTTATCTATTACGTCAAGTAAACATTCCAATTTACGGCGGAAAATTAGCAATTGCCCTAATAAAAAACAAATTAGAAGAGCACGGATTACTTCGTAAAGCAAAACTTTATGAAATTCAAGAAGATGATGTTATTAAATTTAAAAAGACATCTGTTTCCTTCTTCCGTACAACTCACAGTATTCCAGATTCATACGGAGTTGTTGTGAAAACACCTCAAGGACAAGTCGTTCATACAGGTGATTTCAAATTCGATTTCACACCAGTCGGTGAGCCAGCAGATTTAACAAAAATGGCTGAAATTGGAAAAGACGGTGTACTTTGTCTCTTATCTGATAGTACAAACAGTGAAGTACCAAACTTTACGATGTCTGAGCGCCGTGTTGGTGATAGTATTCAAGATATATTCCGCAAAGTAGAAGGTCGTATTATATTCGCAACCTTTGCATCGAATATCCATCGCTTACAACAAGTTGTTGAGGCCGCTGTTGAAAATAATCGTAAAGTAGCTGTATTTGGTCGAAGTATGGAAGCAGCTATTGAAATCGGGCAAAACCTTGGTTATATCCGATGTCCAAAGGATACATTCATAGACACATCTCAGCTAAACCGCCTACCAGCTAATAAAGTTGTTATTTTATGTACAGGTAGTCAAGGGGAGCCTATGGCAGCACTTTCACGTATTGCCAATGGTACACATCGTCAAATTCAAATTATCCCTGGCGATACAGTCGTTTTCTCTTCTTCACCAATCCCAGGCAATACAATTAGTGTAAGTCGTACAATTAACATGTTGTACCGTGCTGGCGCTGATGTAATCCATGGTAAACTCTCAAATATTCATACGAGTGGACACGGTGGACAAGAAGAACAAAAGTTAATGTTACGTCTTATTAAGCCGAAATATTTCATGCCAATTCATGGTGAGTATCGTATGCAGCGTATGCATATGAAATTAGCTAATGATTGTGGTATTCCAGAAGAAAATTGTTTCATTATGGATAATGGAGATGTTCTTGCTTTACGTTCTGATGAAGCAAGCGTAGCTGGGAAAATCCCATCTGGCTCTGTCTATATCGATGGAAATGGTATTGGAGATATCGGGAATATCGTATTACGTGATCGTCGCATTCTTTCTGAAGAAGGACTTGTTATTGTAGTTGTAAGCATTGATATGAAAGAATTTAAAGTTGCAGCAGGACCTGATATCATCTCGCGTGGTTTCGTTTATATGCGTGAAAGCAGCGATTTAATCAACGATGCTCAAACATTAATTACAACACATTTAGAAAAAGTAATGGAGCGAAAAACAACACAATGGTCTGAAATTAAAAATGAGATTACAGACACATTAGCACCATTCCTATACGAAAAAACGAAACGCCGTCCAATGATTTTACCAATCATTATGGAAATATAAGAAAAGGACAATGCCTCCTCGGCATTGTCCTTTTCTCTTATCTTAAAAAATGCTTAAAACGATCTACTTCATCGTCATGACCAATTACAATTAATATATCTCCCGCTTGAATGTTTTCTGTAGCTCGAGGAGATACGATAACTTCTTTTCCACGTTTAATTGCTACAATGTTCAAACCAAACTTCGCACGAATGTCTAATTCAATTAAAGAGTGTCCATCGATTTTTTTATTTGCAATAATCTCTACAATACTATGCTCATCTGAAAGCTCTAGGTAATCTAACACATTACTTGATGCAATATTATTTGCAATCCTTTTTCCCATATCTCGTTCTGGATGCACAATATGATCGGCCCCTATTTTACTTAACACTTTTTCATGGTAGTCATTTTGGGCTTTCACAGTAATATTTTTCACACCTAATTCTTTCAAAATTAACGTTGTTAAAATACTTGAATTTAAATTATCTCCAATAGCAACGACTACATGATCAAAATTGCGAATACCAAGACTTTTTAATACCATCTCATCTGTTGAATCTGCAATTACGGCATGCGAAGCTATATTTGCAAACTCATTAATTTTATCTTCGTCTGAATCAATTGCCATTACTTCCATACCTAATTGAGCGAGTTCACGGCAAATACTTCCACCGAAACGCCCAAGCCCAATGACAGCAAATTCTTTCTCTTTTTCGCCCACAGGAATTCCTCCAATAATATCAAATACTATGTACTTTTATTGTAACATACTTTAGTTTTGCTACAAAAACCTGTATAAAACTCTTATTTTTGTTTTTGCATATAAAAATACTGTTGTAAATAAAATGCGATACTGAAAATTAACATACCGAATACAAATATATTTCCAAATGAACTAAATGTTTCAAAAACGAACAATAACGTTTCTTGTCCGAAAAAAGCAAATAACAGTTGTGTAAAT
Organism: Bacillus nitratireducens; assembly: GCF_001884135.1. Taxonomy (GTDB): domain Bacteria; phylum Bacillota; class Bacilli; order Bacillales; family Bacillaceae_G; genus Bacillus_A; species Bacillus_A nitratireducens. The sequence continues at coordinate 283,128 of NZ_MAOC01000007.1, forward strand.
GCGAATAACAATGCCAATATATAATGATGTTGATGGAATAAATAATGTGTTGCGCCTAAAAAAGCTATAAACGAAACTATAAAAATCCACCAAGTTTCTAAAAACAGTTGCCAATTAGTAAATTGATATCCATTTACTAATATCGCAATAATTCCTATAACTGCCATCGTCGGCACACTCCATAATAATGCACGCCCTCTAAAGAATCGCGTACCTTTTGCATCGCCTTTTTCGTTTGCAATGTATGTTAGCACGACAGTACTTATATACAAAACAGAAAGGATTGTTAAAACAATGATAAGCCAAAAATGTAATTCATAATATTCATGTTCTATATTCGTCACGATTGCAGCTAACATACATGGAATTAGCATTCCCGTCCAACCATCTACTTTTCTTTCATTCCAAAATACCGTATTACCAATCCGAATTCCTAATAGCATAAAAATAATGATACCTAGCACAAATAATGCAGTCTTATTCCCTACTAAGCTCGTTGAGAAAGCAATTAATCCAATAAATAAAAAAAGAACAAATCCATTCATAATTTCTAGTACAGGTGACAAATATCTTTTCACCCATTTGTATGTTTCTTCATATTCACTATTATTCGCTAAACGATAGGCGTAAAAACTTATCCCAAAATAAACCGCCGCAATAATAACATATGCATATAAGACGAAACATAAAATCGCACTGCTAATTTGCACGTAATTCCCCACCCTTTTTTCTATGTATCACATTGATTTTACACACTTTTCATACTAAAAGTAAACATATATAGGTAGTTAAATAATTATCTTTTCTATTAGCAATAATTAATAATGAGCAGTGGCTAAAAAACCCCTGCTCATTATTAAAACGCCAAATGTAACTTTACTCATTTGTATGAAAATGTCTAACACTAACAAATACGAAAGATATTTTCGTCTCGGAACTAAGAAGTTCCCACTCTAAACTGTTGCACAATTAGCGTGGAAGTTCACTTTCGATTTCCCTTCCACTTCACATATTGGTCTAAAAATACAATCGCTTTCTCAATAGCCTCTTCGTCTGGTTTTAATTTCGCATGATGTAAACCATATTCTGAATTTACTCCCAGCCAAAACATAAATCCAGGTATCTCTCGAAGCATATAACCAAAGTCTTCACCTGTCATTGCCTCCGTACATGTAATTACATCTATATTCGTTTGTTCACGAGTAAATTGCATAAACTCTCTCGTTAACTCTTCATGGTTATACACTTGGTGATACATCGCTCCGTAGTCAATAACAGCTTCACATTGAAAAGCAGCTTCTATTCCCGCAACAATTGCCTCAATTCGGCTTTTAACACGTTTCATTGAATCCACTGATAACGTTCGAATCGTTCCTTCTAAACGAGACTTTTCTGCGATGATGTTTTGGACTGTGCCACCAGTGATTTTCCCAATTGTAATTACCGCACTGTCAAGAGGGTTCACATTACGACTAATAACTGATTGTAGTTGTGTAACGAGATGACTCGCTGCAACAATCATATCATTTGCTGTATGCGGATATGCAGCATGTCCACCTTTTCCTTTTAAATCAACGTATAACTCTGATGTATTCGCAAATAATAAACCTTCTTTTGTAGCAATTGTTCCCACAGGGTATTCAGGCGCAATATGAAGCCCAAGAATCATATTCGGTTTCCATTCTTTTAACTCTTCACTTTCTAACATAGGAAGTGCACCACCTGGACCCTCTTCAGCTGGTTGGAATATAAACACAAGATCATCGTCTATTCTTTCGCTTACAGCCGCTGTTAGAAGGCCTAAACCAATTGTTGCATGCAAATCATGCCCACACGCATGCATCATTCCTTCATGGATAGAAGAGAAGTCATATTCCGTTTCCTCTGTAATTGGTAGACCGTCTATATCTGCACGATAACCTATTATTTTTTCCGGATTTTTCCCATTTACTTTAACAATTACACCTGTTTTCCATGTTTTCACTTCCAAATATTCATTAGAGAGCGTTCCTATATAATTTAAAATATACTGTTGTGTTTTCCACTCTTTAAATCCGATTTCCGGAATTTTATGTAAATCTCTACGAACTTGGACAAACTTACTTACTGTCATTTTTACACCTCCATCTATAAAAAGCGTAAGAGCACATTCATGCTCTTACGCTTTTTGTTTTTTTATTTCCCTGGGTTTAATTGACGAAGCTCTTGTTTAATTTCAGTTTTTGCCTTTGTCTTCTCATCAATTTCTTTAATTACACGTGCTGGAGTTCCCGCAACAACTGTATATGGAGGCACATCTTCTGTTACAACAGCACCCGCTGCTACAACTGCACCTTTACCTACTGTAACACCTTCTAGAACAACTACATTTGCACCAATTACAACATCGTCTTCAACGATAACTGGTTTTGCAGAAGGTGGCTCAATAACACCCGCAAGTACAGCACCTGCACCTACGTGACAGTTTTTACCAACTGTTGCACGTCCACCAAGCACTGCGTTCATGTCGATCATAGTACCTTCGCCAATTACAGCACCGATATTAATTGTTGCATTCATCATGATAACAGCGTTGTCACCAATTTCAACATTGTCACGAATAATTGCGCCTGGCTCAATACGAGCTGTAATACCTTTTAAATCAAGCATTGGAATTGCAGAATTACGACGATCGTTCTCAACTACATAGTCAACAATGTTCTTGCTATTTTCATCAAGAATTGTCTTAATTTCAGACCATTCTCCGAATAATACACCAGATTTTTTATTTACAAATGCTTGTACTGTTTCAGGGAATGTTACTTCTTTTAAATCCCCTTTTATGTATACCTTTACAGGAGTTTTCTTTTCACTCTTTTGAATAAACGAAATAATTTCGTTAGCGTCCATCATTTTCATTCTTGTTGCCTCCTAAATCCATTTATAATGTTACTCTACCAAACGATAGGGCGAGTAGCAAGACAATAATCTTATTTTTCCATTTGAATTTCTTCTATAATTTCTAAAAATGCTTGCACTTGCTTCAACTGCCTTGCCGAGTCACTCGTCAATAACCATGTTTCTCTCGTTAATTGAACAGGTGTTTTATACATGTTTTCCTGCACTTCTTTTAAAACAGTCGAAGGTAAAAGAGCATAGCCTATACCATTTAAAACAAGCTGTTTGCACGTTTCAATTTGGTCAACTACAATCGTTCGCTTAGGTGGATTGGAAAATAATCCATACCACCAATTTTGTATTTGTCCATAGTAGGTCGAATCACTTTTAAATTGAATAAAAGGTCTATTTGTTTCTTTTAACATTGAAATATCTTTTATTTCTTTATCAACTAAGTATAATTCATCTTCAAATAATTGTTGCTTCTGACCTTTATATTCTTGTGTCCCTCTTAATATGGCGACGTGAACGTCTCCTTCATAAAATTGCTTTTGCACTTCACTACTCCAGCCAGTAAACAGAGATATCTTCACAGAAGGATACTTATGCACAAATTTTTTCAAAACAGGTGGAAGCCAATATTGACCAATGACTGACGCAACGGCTATTTTTAGCGTACCATATGTTTCCGTTCTAAAAAGAGCCAGTTCACTTTTAATATCCTCTTCTTTTTGTAACATTTCTTTTGCATAATTTGCAACTTTTTCCCCTTCAGGTGTAATTGTCAATCCTTTTTGTGAACGAATAAAAAATTTCATTCCCCATTGTTTCTCCATAGATTGTAATCGTTGACTAAGCGCAGGTTGGGAAACAAATAAACGTTCCGCCGCTTTTCTCATATTTGATTCCTGAGCTAACACAACCATCATTTGAAAATCATCGATTTGCAACTTTCTCCCTCTTTCCTTAGCTTCCATACACCTAATTTTAATAAGCATTTCATCTTTAATTTAATTGAATAATTTTATACATTAGAACGGTTTGTTAGTTCAAACTTTTCTTATGTTTTATGTCTTTTTAAATATAATACATACACAACTGATATGCACGAAAAAAAGTGACTTCTCCTTTTCTATGAAGTCACTTTTCCTATATTATCGATTATGCTGTCTCACTTTTTTATTCAACAATTTTAAAATAGCTCGACGTGTCAAAATACCCTCGAAGTAACCTTCTTCATTGACAGCGCAAATAAAAGGATGATCAATTGTCATTTCTAAAGCTTTTGCAAAGGAATCTTCTAACATAAGAACTGGAATCTCTTCCTTCATCACTTGTTCCACTTTCATATTCTCAAGTCTTTCAAACTCAATGCGCTCTAATCCTAAAATACCATCTAAAATCATAGCAGTACTAATCAACCCATGTAATTTATACGTAGGGTCTAAAACAGGAATCGCCGAATATCCAGATTTCACAAGAACGAGTAAAGCATGTTCTAAACCATTCCCTATCTGGACATGTGCTACTTTTTCTGATGAAATCATTAAATCCTTCACAAGAATTTGTTGAAACTCATCTTTCGGAATACTAATCATGTTACATCCCCCCATTTTCCCTTTTTCCTGCTTATATTCTCTGATCCTATTCACATTTTATGATAGCGTTTTCATATTATTATTTTGTCCTGACATTCTTCTAATAAAAAAGATACACAGCTATTTTAGCATACAACATAAAAAAAAGACTACCATTCCGGTAGCGCTTAATACCCTTTATTTTTTAATCGGTAAAACAATCTTGTGATTTTTTTATATTTTGTCACATCTGTCTGTTTTAAACCATTCTCAATGTCTGTGAGCTCCACCGCTAAAATTTCGCTCGCATAATTTTGCTGAAACAGAATATCCAACAATAAATCTTCTTCTTCTCTCGTTAAAACAAATTCCTTTTCCATATGTCCCTCTCCTTGCCCTCACATCATCACTATTATTATATAAAATTTTCAACTTATTTAATAGATGTAATATTCAGTTTTTAATAAAGGTATTTAATAACTGCGAATATATAGAAACCATTTTACATTATTTCGTATACCTGTTCGCATAACTAAACGCCGCATAAGCATCCGGTTTAATTTTTGCTGTTAATCCCATCGCTTGAATTTTCTTCGTCATATCTAAAATAAATTCTTTTGTTAAACCATCATTCCCAATATCTAAATGAATTTCCATTATGAATCCCGCTCCATCTTGAGCGTATGGGTGCAATAAATCCCAGATTGTTTGTATATGATTTGGAGTAAATAGACAGGCAACTTCTTGACTAAACTGCGTTTCTAAATATATTTTCTCTCGCAAAGTTGCTGGCTTATTTTTTACTGATTTGTGATGCAAACATCCCCATGCTCCTTTTCCAACCCGATGAATATGTATCGCTGTAATAAACCTCGTATCCTTTTGATGCGCTTGTGAGTCTGTCCCAATAGATAAGCGATATAAATTTCGCGGATCCTTTTCAATGAAACTACAAATGCGGTTAAATACCATATCAAAATTCAAATGTCTCTCAGAAACATTATAAAATGTATGTTCACCGTCCACATAGTCACGTCCTTTCAATTAGACAGACTTTTCGTATTCTCATTGTATGGGACAAAAACAAAAATTATAACTCACTACCCTTTATTCGTTTCAATATTTCGGATTACATACTGACAAAACCTACACGTATAAATTACATTTTGATTAGACTGAGCAGTTAATACATGATTCATTTCAGCATGACTATGACAATTAGGGCAAATAACAATCGGTAAGCGTTCCATCCTTTTCACCTCCTATTACTATTTACTATCATTGTAGGAAAAATAAAAAATTCCTATACATATACATTTGTGGAAATTCTTTTATTTGATTGCGACTTCCACTACCTGTATAGCCTATTAATTAATATAACTAAAAAAGGTACTGCCAAATGGCAGTACCTTTTTTATATGTATCAAGAAATGATGTCGTAAATCTCAATTGCAACCATGTCGATGTTGTCGAATTGATACACTTGAGGTTTTTCACCTTGTTGATACACTTCTAACTCATACATTTCACTTTTATCGAAAAATTTCACGCTACATTTGCGCTCACCGTTCACTTCAAAATAGCGTTGTGCTACTTCACCGCTTTCAGCTTGTTCTTGTAGACTAACAAGTCGAGTTAAAATTCCTTGGAGTAGAGACATGAAATCTCTCCTTTCTCTGATCTTCCTACCAATAGGTTTTACAGCTATACTCATTCTATCCGTCATAACAGAAAAAATGTTCCACAGTCTAGGATAAAGGTTCTTGGACAGAAACTCAACTAAAATTTGTCGAAATACGAAGGAAAAAGAAGAAAGAATATCTTTTTCCTTCTTTATTGCTCTTTTTATACTGACAGAATATAATAAAACACAGAAAAAGGGAGGAATTACAATGAAAAAAATTGAGGTTTATACACAGCCTGATTGTCCGCCTTGTACCATTGTGAAAGAATTTTTAAAACATAATGACGTTGTGTATGAAGAATTTGACGTAAAAAAAGACGCCGCTGCACGCAATCGTCTTTTATATGACTATGACTCCTATTCAACTCCAACAGTTGTAATTGACGGAGAAGTTGTCGCAGGTTTTCAAATTGAAAAATTACAACAGCTACTTGGTATAGAATAGGAATAGGGAGAAACCTATTCCTATTCTCATAATTGTTGTAACCTTTTTATTTCAGCCAAAAGTTCCTGACTTTCATGATACCCTGCTAATTTCCATTTCCCATTATCCTTTTGTAATGTCACAATTTGATATTGTCCACTTTTTGCCCGTTCATAGACGTATAAATTTTTATGTTCCTCATCATATGACATTTTTGTTTCTGAATTAAAGGAAAACGGAGCTTCTTTTGCTGGAAGTAAATACTCACCACTTTGTTTTTCATTTCTACTGTTTTCATCCGTAAAAACTTGAAGGAAATTATTTGTAAAATATGGTGATAACGTCTCTATCATCTTATTCATTGGTATTTGTTTCCCTCGAATTGAAAATTGCGTCTCATAACCTTTTTGTATCGTTGTAAACACTTCTTTCCGATCCACTTTCACTTCTTCTTTCCCTAAAACAGTTGTGACACTATAGCCAACTAGAAAGGCAACACATATAAATAGAACAAACCATATTCCATATTTCCTCATTTTTTCACCTTCCTTTTAAAAGAGCTTGTCTTTGTAGTATTCATTGTAACAATGATTATGCAAAAACAGGGATGATTTCGTTCGTAAAATCTTTACAATGATAGACAGCATTTTCATTATTATTTTCACTATTACCAATTTATGATAAAAACAAACAAAAAAATGCACGAATCACTTCGTGCATTAAAATAAAACATCTTCTTCATATAAATATTCATAAGATAAATCTATAAATAAAAAGTTTTCATCATCAATCGGGAAAGAAAATGTTCGTACCATTTCACCAGTTTCAATATCGGCATATAAATCTGAAAGTCGCGCCTTATTTTCAAAACGCATTTTCATGATATTCTCGAGAAAATACGGACGCCAACTCCAGTTTTTCATATAATACTCTGGCATCACAATCCATTCCCCATCTTTTTTCATAACATTACCTGATTGCTGGAAACCATCTTCATTACAAATAAATATCCGAAAACTACATTGTGATACACTTTGGCTAAATTGTAATAACCAGTCATTTATATCTTCATTCTTTTTTTGTTTTGACAGAACATCACCAATTCGATCACGTAACATCTCTGTTAAATTATAAATTTTTTGCAACTTTTTCTTCTCATGCAGAATAAATTGATGACATTCATTACCAAGTCGCTCTTTTAAAACATTCGTTTCAATAAAATCAGGTAAACATTCTTTCAAATAATTACCTTGATAATATCTACCACCGTTTTTCCAAGCATATTGTAGTTGATAAAAAGCATCAATCTCTTCATATAACAATGTCGCACCAATTCTTCTAGCAAGTAAAGATAAGGAATATAAAATATCTTGATAAGATTGTAAAAGTGCAGTTTGCCTTAGGTTTGTTAAATCTACTTTTAAAATATCCGGTGCTAACACGCTAATACGTTCTAAATTACTTGTACCCGTTCCAACTTTATTAATCGAAATTTGAATACCATATGTACGATAATACATCAGCAAATGATTAAATTGCTCGATATCTTCTTTACATTCATGTTCTGTAATCTCTAAAACAATGTGGTTCAAATTTAAACCTTGTTTTTCATACATCAATAAAAGTTGAAGTAAACTTTCATCTTCATCATTCATTAATACATTGGCATTCCGATGTATAAATAATAATAATTTTTGATCTGTTTCTAAATACCTATTTAACGCTTTTTCTACTATGATATTATCCGCTTCCAGTTGGAACTCACTCGGAATAGAATCATCATGGAAGAAAGATGCTAAACTTTGTATGCCCTCTTCTGTTTGAATACGTCCTACAACTTCATATCCAATTACTGTATGCTCATCAGCACTAAAAATAGCTTGATAATAAGGAAGGACTTTATCCAAGTTACTCATTACATCTAATGCATCTATCAACGTGCTTCCCTCCCTTTACTTTTCAAAAATTATAACACGATATTTACGGAAAAATAATAAAAAATCCCTTCAGTTTTCCTGAAGGGATTAGAGGGGTAAAATGCTAAGGGGAATTAGCAATTCTACTATGAAGAAAAAAGAGGTCTTAAATATACCGTATATATTCCCCTTTGTAAACACCTTTCTCTCACGTGTCACAATTCTGTCACATTTTTCATCCTTTTAAAATGGATATTGGTGCAAATGTTGGCCACCATCCATTGTCATACAAGTTCCATTTATGTATGCAGCTTCATCTGAACATAAATAATAAGCTAGACCCGCGATTTCTTCTGGTGTCCCCAACCTACCAAGTGGGACACTCTGTATTGTACGCTTAGCCATTTCTTCTGAAATCCATAATTTATCGGCACCGCCCGTACGTTCAATCGGCCCTGGTGCGATAGCATTAACTCGTATCCCATATTTACGTCCCCACTCAACAGCAAGCGTTTTAGTCATTGCTAATACACCCGCTTTAGCTGCTGCTGAATGAATAACTCCTGGCCCTGCATCCCATGCATATGTTGCCACCATGTTAATGATATTTCCTTTTATACCTTTTTCAATCCAATATTTTCCGACAGCCTGGCTACAATAAAATGTACCATTTAATACAATATTAATGACCGAATTCCAGCCATTCACAGATAGGTCCTCTGCTGGACAAATAAAGTTTCCAGCTGCATTATTTATTAAAATATCAATTCGTCCAAACTTCTCATCAATATGCTCAATCATCTTTTGAATATCATCAGTATTTCGTACATCCATTTGTACAGGTAATACTTGCCCCGGAAACTGTTCAATCTCGATCTTTGCTTCTTCTAATTTTTCTTTTGTACGTCCTGTAATAACTACTCGTGCCCCTTCTTTCGCAAAACGAGTCGCCATTCCTTTTCCCATTCCACTTGATCCACCTGTTATAATAACTACCTTCTCTTTCACATACATCCCCTCCAAAAAATGAATACACATTCATTTTATCATTTTATTTAACAGAAATCTTTATATTTTTAATATTTTCTGATATTTTAACGTGAAGAGACTTCTTTTTGTTCCTTTTTTCGTAATCTATACTATTTTTTTTATATTTAAAATATATTTTTAAAAAACTGAAAGGAGATTCAAGTAACCTGTATATGAAAAAAATTACAAGAAGAAATTTTTTAAAAGCTGGAATACGCACTTGTCTATATTCATTTATAACCGCTAGCATCGGCTATTATTATGCTAAATATATAGAACCCTATTTGCTTTCTTTTACCCAACACACACTTACATCACAACTCATACCAGAAAGTTTTCATGGTATGAAAATTCTTCAATTTAGCGATTTACATCTAGGATACTATCTCTCTCTCCAACATTTATCTCAAATTGTTTCCAAAATCAATGCTGCAAAGCCAGATATTGTCCTTTTTACTGGTGACCTCATTGATGATTATCAAACATATACCGAGGCTCCTTTTGTGGCATCCATTTTAAAGAATATACAAGCACCTTTCGGTAAATTTTCTATTTATGGCAACCACGACCATGGAGGATATGGAACTGAATACTATGATCACATCATGCGTGAATCGGGATTTGAAATTTTACAAAATAGTGAAAAGCGAATTCGTTTACTGGATAATAGTGAAATTTCCATTTTCGGGCTCGATGATGTACTACTAGGTAAACCAAAAATAGCGGAAACTTTACAGCACGCAAATCAAAATATTTATACAATTGTTCTCGTTCACGAACCAGATATCGCGCCACAAATCGCTACATATCCAATCAACCTTCAACTTTCTGGTCATAGCCATGGCGGACAAGTACAAATCCCTTTTTTAGGTGCTATTATTACTCCGTCGCTTGCAAAACAATATATTGAAGGTTTCTATAACATTCAGGATTTGACTCTCTATGTCAATCGAGGTATTGGAAGAACACGTGTCCCATTCCGCTTTATGTCAAAACCCGAAATTACACTCTTTACCCTACAACATTCGTAACAATTCGCCTATTTTCTTACTTATCCTTTCTTGTACTCGCTCATCCACGCTTGGTCTACCATATGATAAAAATGAGTCCAATAAAGGAGGTTTGTTCATGTATCCATATTATCAACCAATCCCAGTTCGTTCAGCACCTATTGGCCCAGCAGGCGACTCACGCTTCTTTCCATTTTTCGGTGTTCCATTTCTAGCCGGAATTGCTGGAGGATTACTCGGCGGAGCATTAGCTTTCGGCCCTAGACCGTTTTATCCGCCTTATCCACCACCTTTCCCACCACCAGCACCCTTTCCTTGCTACGGAGGGCCTTGTCAGCAACCATACTATTACTAATTAAAAAAAGCGATTCTTTCAAATCTTATTCTCTCAAGGAACCGACTCATCACACGCTTATAATAAAAACTATTCTCTCTACTCATTCTTCCATTTTAGGAACATATGAGTAGAGAAAAAAAGTAAAAACCTCTTAATTGCACTAAGAGGTTTTTACTATATTCCCACTATTCAGCATCTGTATTTTGATAAGCCATTTTAAATAAACTCACTTGGCTATCAATTTCTTCTGCACCACTATCAATAATATAATAATAGTCACCATCTTTATTTTGTTCACGTGTTTTCACATTATCAGCTAAAGTAAGCTGTAAAATTGCCTTTATTCTCGCTTTCATTTCAATATCTAAAATTGGGAAAGATATTTCTACTCGTTTTTCCATATTTCGTGTCATCAAATCAGCTGAAGATAAGTATATTTTCTCATCTCCATTATGATGGAAATAATAAATACGACTATGTTCTAAATATCTTCCCACAACACTAACTACACGAATATTTTCACTTACATTTGGAATCCCAGGTCTTAAACAACATGTCCCTCTAACGATGAGCTCTACCCTTACCCCAGCTTGCGATGCTTCATACATTTTTTTTATTAACGGCTTATCTGTGAACGAATTCATCTTAGCGATAATATATCCATTTCCATATTGTCTATGGTAACGGATTTCCTCATCTATTAAATCCATAAATTGCTCTCTTATATCAAATGGTGCAACAGATAAATGATGAAAATGCGGTTTCGTTGTATAGCCACTCAAATAATTAAAGAAATTTGTTGCATCTATACCAAAGTCTTTTCGCGATGTAATATATCCAAAATCGGTATATAACTTCGCCGTTGCATCATTATAATTTCCGGTTCCAAGATGTACAAACCTTTCAATTTTTCCGTTTCTTCTTCTTACAACTAACGTAATTTTACTATGCGTTTTCAAGTGACTTACTCCGTAAATAACGTGACATCCGGCCTGTTCCAATTCTTTAGCCCAATGAACATTATTCTCTTCATCAAACCTCGCCTTTAACTCAACCAATACCGTCACTTGTTTCCCTTTTTCAGCTGCTATCTTCAACGCCTGAATTATTGGAGAATCTCCACTTACACGATATAATGTTTGTTTGATTGCAAGTACATTCGAGTCATCTGCCGCATCACGGACAAAATCAACGACTGGCTGAAACGACTCAAAGGGATGGTGTAATAAAATATCATGTTCTATCGCTTTTTCAAATACATCTTCCTCATCACCTAAATCTTGAGGAGGTTGGGGAATAAGAGCCGGATATACTAGATGTTCATATAAAGGCGCTAATTTTTTATATAAGGAGAATAAACATGTTAAATCTAACGGTCCATCCATCATGTACACATCTTCATCTTTTACTTCCAACACCTCATACAATAACGCTAACACTCTTTCATCAATGTGTTCTTTACCAACTTCTAAACGAACGGCAGCTCCCCACTTACGCTTTTTCAGTTCTTTTTCAATTACTTTTAATAAATCGCGTGCACCTTCTTCATGGATTGTTAAATCCGCATTACGTGTAATACGGAAACGAGTAACGGGTGATACGTTATATCCTGTGAATAATTTATGAGTAAAACCACTAATTACATCTTCTAATAAAATAAATTTATGTTTTTGCCCTTCACTCGGTAAAAATATGAAACGCTCCAGTAAAGAAGGCACTTGGACAATTCCTAACTTCGTACGATTTTCTTCCTCTGCTTGCTTCTCATCATATAAAATAGTAGCTAAATTCAAGCTTTTATTTAATAACATTGGAAATGGACGATACGCATCAATAGCTACAGGAGTTAATACCGGAAAGATTTGTTCATCAAAATATTCTTCTATAAATTCTCTCTGCTCTTTCGTCAAATCATGGAATGTTAGACGCTCAATCCCCTCTAGTTCAAGCGCTGGCAATACATAACCTTTAAACGTGTCATACTGTACAGTCATTAACTCATGAGCTTTTATCGCAATCTTATTTAACTGTTTCTTCGGTGTTAAACCCGCTTTATTTTCTGGCTGATTAAATCCGGCACTTACTTGATCTTTCAAACCTGCTACGCGCACCATAAAAAATTCATCTAAATTTGAACTAAAAATACTAATAAACTTTAATCTTTCTAAAAGTGGATTATTTTCATCTTGCGCCTCTTGTAGTACACGTTCATTAAAAGCTAGCCAGCTCAACTCACGGTTATTATAATAAGCTGTATCATTTAAATTTACTAAATTCCCCTTTAGCAATTCCATTCTCTTCACACTTCCCTTTGAAACTTTTTTACTATAATTTAGTTACTTTTATTTTATCAAATTACAATATTCCAAAGTGTTAATTTTTTGTAAAGACATCCGTACAACTTAACGTTTTGATTCAAATGATAAGTTAATATTCGTTTTCAATACTCTTTCCAGCTGCTTTTTTTGCTTTTCAGCTTGCACTTTTTCTGCTAACGCCGATTGCTCACATACAATTCTAAATGTTAATCCTTCATTACTTTCTGTTATAGATATCGTTTCAACAAGCGATCTTTGTCTCACATTTAAAGCAGCTGAAAATTGCAAAACAGCTCCTAATAACCGAATTTTTTTTTGTTCACTTTTCTCAAACCAACCTTCAAATGGAGCTAAATGTTGTTTAAATAACATTTTTGATTTGTACGAGGCAATAAGCGCTAATCTAACTCGGTCTTTATGCATCATGCCGTCAATTGTTTTATTCGCCAATAAATAAAACGTGTGTAAACGACTCGCTTCTTCGTCTATATATTTTCCGATGTTAAATACTTTCGCTGCTTGATGGAATGCTTCCCAGTCTTTTATTGAAACAGAAATAAGTCCTATTTCTTCAAGCTGTTGACAAATCACCCTTCCATGTTTGATAAGTTGAATAACAAATTCCATATCCATTTCATATTCGTGTGATAATAAATGCAAGCTTTCTTCAACTACATTCGGATAATATGAAATCCCTAAATCTTTCGTTAACTCTTCATAGAAAATACCTTCTCTTAATCCTTTTCTGCTTAATACAAATGCCGTTGCTTCTATAATATTCACAAGCTTATGAAATACTTCAACCGCTGGAACAATTGTATCAGCTCGATCTTTTGCCAATCCTTCCATTTTCTGAAGTTCGATAAATGATAGTTTTTCCAATTCACCTTTTACATTTTCAATATCTTCTTCTTTCATTTTGTATAAATGTACTCCTGCTATAGGATAGCTTATTAAATTTTGGTGGATTTTCGCTAAGTTCCTCGCACTACCACCAATTGCGATAAGAGGCAATTTTTTATCAATCAACCATGGTAACGTTCGAAATTGACATTCTAAATACTCTTGAATTCCCTCTAATTCATCTTTAGTAGGAATATCACCTTTAATAAATTGTTGTTTTAAAGAAAGCGCACCAAAAGGAAAACTATGGTACTCTAAAATCTCTCTATTTTTAATATATGTAACTTCCGTACTTCCGCCACCAATATCAACTGTAACTCCTTCTGAAAATGAAGTAGAATTCATAACTGCTAAATAACCGTAACGCGCTTCTTCATATTCTGATAAAACTCTAAGAGTAAAATCTGTTTGTCCTTCAACAAGTTTTTTAATTTCATCTTGATTCTCTGCCTGTCTAATTGTTGCCGTTGCGACACAAAGCACATGATGCAACTTATGAAATCGTGTACTTTCTTGAAATTGAAATAATGTTTGTAACAATACTTCTATTCCTTCTTCACTTAATACACCATCTACTAAGTAATTTCTTAACCTAGCGACCACTTTCGTATTTTCAATCTCTTTATAAAAACCTCCGTTTTGCTTTTCATAAATAACTAAGCGCATTGTATTAGAACCAATGTCTATAATGGCATATTGTTGTTTTAATATTTCTTTCAACCTTCTCACTCTTTCATTATCAAATTTCTGAAACATATTCTATTACTATTATACAAAATAGTTGTTTTTTGTAACAATATTGCTTTAATATTGAAAATATATACAATTACTTTTTGCATATAATAAAAACCCATTTTATTTATGCTATAATAAGGAAAACTTGAAAGGAGATTCAATATGAAACCTTCACAACCACAATCTCAATTACATAACCAACATTCTATTAATAGACTAGCTCAATCTATTTTCGTTGTGAATCGTCATGCTAAAGCTGCAACTAATCCTAAGTACTTATACTGGTTAAAAAAGACTGCTTTAGAACGCTTAATTACTGAAAAGAAGGCTATCAAAGAAGGATTACATTTTTCTAGAAATCCACGTTTTAGTCAACAACAATCCGATGTTCTTATACGTTTAGGTGATTATTTTTTCCATATCCCTCCTACGAAAGATGATTTTCGCACCCTACCGCATCTTGGTCACCTTGAATCCTCCTACCGAAATCCGAAAACAACCTTATCTTTAACAATAGCAAAAAAAACACTGCAAGATTATATTGGTCCTGAAGCATTAAAACAAGAAAAAAAATTAAGCGAACCAGTTCCATGGTATAGCCGTACCTATACAAAAAAATAAAACAGTTTGGCCTATATTAGGCCAAACTGTTTTATTTTTTCTCTTCTTTAATTTTAATATTTGCTTGTTTATAAAAAGCTATTTTTTCTGTATTATAAGATTTCGTAAATTCATTAAACTTGTCTTTTTCTGATTCAATATCCTTATAAGATTGATTTACTACTTTTACTTTTTCACTAATATCTTTTAATTTCGTACCTTTATCTTGTAACATTGTATATAATTCTTTTTCTTGTTTTAACGATTTATTATAGCTATCATACATCTTGTTAAATGAATCATGTCGTTTCTCATATGTACTTTTCACTTTATCCGCTTGATCTTTCAATTTCTTATCTTCAATTTTACTCACATATTTATCTGCTGATTTCACTTCTTCTTGTGCTTTATTTAAAGATTCTTTTTCTTTTTTAAGCACTTTTTCTCGTTCATCTGTATTTTTCGCTGCTTGATTCAGTTTTTCCTTAACAGCTTGATTATTATCTTTTCCTTCTTGAACAATCTGGTTATATAATTCTTGTCCCTCTTTCTCTAAAGTTTCAAGTTTCTTCGCATCTTCAAACATTGTTTTTTCTTGCTTTGCAGCATTTTCAAATGCAACATATAATTCCTCTTCTGGTTTCGGTCCGAAACAACCGGCTAGTAAAGTCAGTGATAATGCAGTTACAATTGCTAATTTACTATATTTCAACATCTTTTTCCTCCTATTAGTAAACGATCATCGTGCCAAAAATCCCATGAAAACATGTAACTTCTTTATCTATTTCACGCTCGCATCTTTTTTACGACGATCATCAATAATTATTTATACTGCTTGTACAATTTTAGCACTTGAAATTATGTAATTTCTTAAAACATAAAGGTATTTACTGTAATCTTACCTACTGCAAGAAACACTATAATGTTTCACCTGATAAAAGATAATCTATAACCTCTCACGTCTACCATTCCCTTTCTCACTTTTTACCAAATAACCTCTTTGTCCATTTTACATAGTGCGAAGGTGACCTCGCAACTCTTATAAAGATTCTTTTAATTTCTTAAAAAGGAAAAGTGTAGAGAATGTTTTCCTCTACACTTTTCAACTGAAAACATTGTGCAAAATGCATTGATACATCCACACACAATTATATGCTGATTCCATATGTTTTTAAAGACTTTTGTTACAAAAAAAGTTTTTCTTGTAACAAAAGTCAAAAAAATGTTACAAAAAAGCTTTATATCATACTTCTTCAAATCAAAATTTCATTCATGACTTTGCAAATTTCTATAATTATACAATTGATTTTGTGCTTTTCTAAGCAAATCTTCAAAAGTTTTCCCTTCTATCGGATAACTTGCAGCCCCAAATAATAGTGTGACATTTAATAAATCATTCGCTATTTCATTTTGAATATTTTTGATTAATCGATTTGTTATTGTTGACTTTTCATAGCCATTATCAACAGCTACGATAACATATTTATTTTCATCCCACCTCGTCACTACATCACCCTTTCGAACTGTCTTTACAATTGTACGTTCTACTCTTTGGACTAACTCATCTAATTTTTTTCCTTGCACTGTGTCTTTTAATACATCCCATTCTTTTACAGAAAGGATATACACTGTAATATTACGAGAATCTCTTTCTGATAAAGCAGCTACTTTCCCGAAAAAATCAACGACAAAATCGTTGTTCGTCATTCCTCCTGCTTCAATATTTTCATGCGTATTCGCTCTTTTATCGTACCAATGTCCAAAATAACAACTTAGTATCATTTGCAATATATAAATAATAAAGACGGTAAAAAATGATCGCGAATCTAGCTTAGCGATTACATCCTGAAGTGCGATCCATTCTGTAATCGCAACTGTGTTCCCAAGTAATAACCCACTAATTTTCCCTTTATATTTCATACTCTCCCCCCTTTTTATACCAATATATGTTTCTATAACGATAATGTTTTTCTACAAAATAAAAAATGTACATATTTAATGTACATTTCTACTTAAGCTTGTATACCTTTTCTAATTCATTTCATATATATAATATATATCGTTTTTAGAAAGGAGTGATATATATGCTTCAAAAAGAAAATCTATCAGATATTATGCGCTTACTAGCTGGCTTTTTATTATCATTAAAATTACTATTTAACTCTTTCGGAATAAACTTCATTACAAACGATCAAATTGACGCTATAGTAAATGTTATTTCATTTCTATTCATTCTATATTTTGGATACAAAAATAACTATGTTGGAAAAAAAGGAGTGGAACAAAAAAAATTACTCAAGAAGCATAATCTTCATTAAAGAAGGAACCTTTCGCGTAGGTTCCTTTTTCTCATTTTCTGACAACCACTTCATTTGTTTGTAGCGGTCCATATGATACTCCTTTATATTGAAATGTATATGTAGCCTGAAATAACGAATTTGGAGGAGCTTTATCTTTATTTGCTTTTATTTGACAAATTAATTCTACCTTTTCACCCGGCGATAAATTATCGATTCGCCACCTTACGAGCTGAAATAAAAACTCACTTATTCCCTTATCTGCTTTTAAAGAGTTTGGAATATACGCGAAATAATCCCGAATCATATGACTTACAACTACTCGCGAAATCATTTCAACGCCTTTATTTTCAACTTCAAGTCGAATAATTAGTATGTCATTAACATCATAGATCATCTCATATGAAAAATTTTCTTTATACATACTTCGGATTTGTAATGCGACTGCTACATTTGGTGCTTCCGTGTCCTTTTTAGAACCATCAATCCACAAAACCGGCTGTAACGGTATAGAATACCTTCCTTGATCCGAAATTCGTTTCCATATTTTCATAATATATTCACCTCATTCCAGATGTATCCTCTATACAACTTTATTCTGCCTCCCGACGCAATAAACTACACTTAGAAAAAATATTGAGCTTATTACAAACCACCTTTAATTTTTCTTTTCCTTTTATCCTATTCGACAATATAAAGAAAAAACCATTTTTAATAGGTTGGCACAGGTTATTCTTTATTAAATATTTTTTTACAATTTCCTTCCTTGACTACATAACAAAATCAACTCTTGCTCTCTCTTTTTGTCAATATAATAAAGTGAAACTTTAATCAGTGGGGGTTTTACGGACGGCCCGACTCCCGCCTAACTTCCTCGCATTCGCCGAATTTTGGGGTTGGAAGTCTTACTGCCCGTTAAAGCGGGATAAAATAATTTGGCGATAGAAAACATTTGCCTTTTAGTCAAATTTGACTATAATATAATCTATGATTTCCATTCTTTATATCATGTAGGCTCAATTTTTATAAATAAAGAGGAAATGAAACAAACTACACACAAAGATTTTTCATGCACTGCATCTAAAAACTTAAGTTAGTGTAATTTTTATTAAAGGAGGGCTACTTTTGGAAGCACAACTATCAAAAAACGAAGCAAGTAAAACAAAATTTGTTGTTGCTGGTTTACTACTTGGTATTCTAATGGCAGCAATGGATAACACAATAGTCGCGACTGCGATGGCAACAATCGTTGGAGACTTAGGAGGGTTCGACAAATTCGTTTGGGTCACATCTGCATATATGGTAGCAACAATGGCTGGTATGCCTATTTTCGGTAAGCTTTCTGATATGTACGGACGGAAACGCTTTTATATTGGTGGACTAATTCTTTTCTTATTCGGTTCTGCACTTTGCGGGACAGCAACAAGTATTGAACAACTAAGTATTTATAGAGCCATTCAAGGAATTGGCGGTGGCGCTCTGATGCCTATCGCATTTACAATTATGTATGATATATTCCCACCTGAAAAACGAGGGAAAATGACAGGTCTATTTGGTGCCGTTTTCGGAACATCCAGTGTTTTCGGGCCTCTATTAGGTGCTTATATTACAGATTATATAAGTTGGCACTGGGTCTTCTATATTAATATTCCATTAGGACTTATTTCCTTCTTCTTCATTACTAAATACTACAACGAGTCTCTAGAATATCGAAAACAAAAAATCGACTGGGCTGGTGCTATTACACTTGTCGTTAGTATCGTTTGCTTAATGTTTGCCCTGGAACTTGGCGGTAAAGAATATGCATGGGACTCTAATGTGATTATTGGTTTATTTTCAACTGTTGTTATTACGCTTATTATCTTCTTCTTCGTAGAAAGAAACGCAACAGAACCTATTATTTCTTTCCATTTATTTAAAAAACCTTTATTTGCAGCTAGCCAAGGTGTTGCCTTTTTCTATGGCGCAGCTTTTATCATCTGTACAGTTTATATTCCAATCTTCGTTCAAGGTGTTCTCGGTGGTTCAGCCTCAAATGCTGGATTAATTTTGACACCCATGATGGTAGGGTCTGTAATTGGAAGTCAAACTGGCGGACAGTTAGCTTCACGAACAAGTTATCGTAACATCATGATAGCATCCGGAGTGTTCTTCGTTCTTGGTATTTATTTACTAAGTACTTTAACAATGGAAACACCTCGTACACTTGTAACAATGTTTATGGTGCTTGCTGGACTTGGAGTTGGATTCTCCTTCTCAGTTTTAAGTATGGCATCTATTCATAAACTAGAAATGAGAGATCGCGGTTCTGCTACATCAACGAACTCATTCTTCCGTTCACTTGGAATGACCCTTGGTGTAACGATTTTCGGTACAATTCAAAATCATATTTTTACTGATAAATTAAGCACTGTATTCCCACCTGAACTAGCAAAAATGGCTCCAAAAGGTGGAGACACTAGCTTTTTATTATCACCAAATGCCGCTGACAAACTACCTCCTGAAGTACTGAGTGGTATTAAGGATGCTCTTGCAACATCTATTGCCAATACATTTTTCTGGGCACTTATCCCAGCTGTACTAAGTATAGTTTGTATTTTACTTATGGGAAATGAACGTCTTTTAACAGGTCCGAAAACGAAGCAAAAACAAAAACAAGTAAGCTAATATAGAAAAACGAAGCGGTATATCCCTTTATGAAAGAGGATATACCGTTTATAATATATATAAAGTTTCTATATACAGGAGTTGAGACAGCATGAGCATGAAGTTAGTCATTCTCGGCTTGTTACTCGAAGGAGATAAACATCCATATGAAGTTCAACATATAATGAAAGAACGACAAATGGATTGTTATATTAAATATGCCAAAGGATCGCTATACTATGCCTTCGAGCAATTAGAAAAACAAGGTGCGATTAGCGTTACCCATATTGTTCGAGATACGAATAGACCAGATAAAACAATCTTCCATATAACAGAAGAAGGAAAAGCCCTTTTCCACACTTTATTATTAAAACAATTTGAAGCGAAAAACCAAATATATAAACCTATTTATTCTGCGCTCTCTTTCGCTCACTTTAGCGACGAACAAGAACTAGTTCCTATTTTGGAAAAAAAGAGAGATGATACAATGCTATATTTACATACAATGCAAACGATATACGATCACAATAAACAACTAGTTCCTCGTGCTCAACTATATATTTTACAAAGCGTCATTGAGCATATTAACGTTGAGTTACGTTGGCTAAACACACTCTTACAAGATGCTTCTGTAGGTCGTCTTTCAGAAATAGGTGTAGATAATGATTAGGTTTTTCTAAAAGAGGTGCCCCTCTTTTAGAAAAACCTAATACTATAATTATTCCCCTCAACTCAAAATACCCTCATTTTAATAATAAATCCCTATTATAAATTCTTAATTTTCTGAATAAAATAAATAAAAAACTTTAGAATTTTCTTATTTTAAAACAGTGGACAAAATTCCGAAAATTGTGTTAGAATTTGTTTCAATATCATATTGCTTGTTACATTCCTTTCAAAAGGAAAATAGGTACACGAACATTTCATTTCGTGTTTAAAAGGGAAGTTTGGTGAAACTCCAACACGGTCCCGCCACTGTAAATGCTAAGATTTCTTTTTTGTGCCACTGTGAAAACGGGAAGGTGAAAGAAATTATATGAAGCATAAGTCAGGAGACCTGCCTATTTTAACAACACTGGTAGACTCACGGATGATGATGAGGTGTTAAGAACAAAAAGGAAGGCTTATTTTTCTATGCCTTTATGCTTTTTGTTACAGGTATTTCCTAGTAAACGGAAATGCTTACTTTCAATTAGGGAGGAATTTAAAATGGCAATTCAAACAAGTAACTTAGGTTATCCACGTATCGGACTACAACGAGAGTGGAAAAAAACATTGGAAGCTTTTTGGTCCAATAAAATTGATGAAGAACAATTTTTAACGACAATGAAAGAAATTCGCCTTCAACACGTCAAAGTACAGCAAGAAAAAGGAATTGAATTAATTCCAGTTGGCGATTTTACATATTATGACCACGTTCTGGATACAGCCTACATGTTAGGGTTCATCCCGTCACGTTTTTCAGAGTTTACATCTTACCTTGATGTATATTTTGCGATGGCACGTGGTTCTAAAGATCACGTTGCTTCTGAAATGACAAAATGGTTTAACACAAACTACCATTATATTGTTCCTGAATATGAAGAAGGATTACAAATCTCATTAAAAGACAATCGTCCTCTTCGTTTATATGAAGAAGCGAAAAAAGAGTTAGGCGTTGATGGAAAACCAGTTATTTTAGGACCTTATACATTCCTAAAACTAGCAAAAGGTTATAACGAAGATCAATTTGCCACTATTTTAAAAGAGCTAGTTGCACCTTATGTTCAATTATTCTCTGAATTACACGCAGCTGGAGCAAAAGTTATTCAAGTTGACGAACCAATCTTCGCATCTTTAACAAAAGATGAAATTAATCAAGCGAAAGAACTTTACGAAGCTATTCATAAAGAAGTTCCGAATGCTAACCTACTTCTACAAACATATTTTGATAGTGTAGAAGAGAACTATGAAGAAATTATTACATTCCCTGTTTCCGGTATTGGATTAGACTTTGTTCATGGCAAAGAAGGTAATATAAATGCTATTTCAAAATATGGATTCCCAGCTGATAAAATTTTAGCTATCGGTTGTATAGATGGCCGTAACATTTGGAGAGCTGATCTTGATGATGTACTTTCTTTATTTACAACATTACAAAATCAAATTGCAGCAAAAGGTTTAATTGTTCAGCCTTCTTGTAGCTTATTGCATACTCCAATTGATAAAACAGAAGAAGCACACTTATCAACTGAATTATTTGATGCACTTGCATTTGCTAATCAAAAATTAGAAGAACTAGTCCTTATCCATTCTGCTCTTACTAAAGGTGTAGAAAGTATCAGTAGCGAGCTGACAACATATCGTAACGCACATAATGCCATCCGCTCATCAGCTGCACGTAATCGTGAAGATGTAAAACTTGCAAGTACATCACTTAAAGAAGATGATTTCTCACGTCCTCTTCCATTTGAAAAACGATATGAACTACAGCAAGTGGCTTTACAATTACCGTTGTTACCAACAACAACTATCGGTAGCTTCCCGCAAACATCCGAAGTTCGTCAAACTCGTAAACAGTGGCGTAACGGTGATATTACAAATGAACAATATAATCAGTTCATTGAAAAGGAAACTTCGAAGTGGATTCGTTACCAAGAAGATATTGGTCTTGATGTACTAGTGCATGGTGAATTCGAAAGAACTGACATGGTCGAATATTTTGGTGAGCGCCTTGCTGGTTTCTCATTCACTAAAAACGGTTGGGTACAATCATACGGTTCCCGCTGCGTAAAACCACCTGTTATTTATGGTGATGTAGCCTTTATTAACGGAATGACTATTAAGGAAACTGTTTATGCACAAAGCTTAACAGAGAAAGTTGTAAAAGGAATGTTAACTGGACCTGTCACTATTTTAAATTGGTCATTCGTTCGAAATGATATTTCACGAAAAGAAGTTTCATATCAAATTGCACTAGCACTTCGTCATGAAATTGAATTACTTGAATCTTCTGGAATAAGAGTAATCCAAGTCGATGAGCCCGCACTTCGTGAAGGTATGCCGTTAAAAGAGAAAGATTGGGATGCATACATTACATGGGCAGTTCAATCATTCCTTTTAGCAACATCTTCTGTAGCAAACGAAACACAAATTCACACCCATATGTGTTACAGTAACTTCGAAGATATTGTAGATGCAATTCGTGCGTTAGATGCAGATGTTATTTCTATCGAAACATCAAGAAGTCATGGAGAATTTATTGATACATTAAAACATACAACATATGAAAAAGGAATTGGTCTAGGTGTATATGACATTCATAGTCCACGTGTCCCAAGTAAAGATGAGATGTTTGCAATCGTAGAACAATCTTTACAAGTATGTGATCCTAAATATTTCTGGATTAATCCAGACTGTGGTTTAAAAACTAGAAGAACGGAAGAAGTCATTCCGGCTTTAGAACACATGGTGCAAGCAGCAAAAGATGCTCGTTCCCTTTTAAAAACAAACGCATAACAAAAATGGGTTATCCTCCAAAAGGATAACCCATTTTTTATTCTTTACTTTCAAAAAAGAATTCATATTGTATTTTATATAATTCATCATCCGTTGGCTCTTCAAGAGGAATTGCCTGTAATACAACGGTATACTCACCATTTGGAATAGGGATCTGAAATCTATTTGAAAGAATACTCGTTACAACGATACATTCATTTTCAACTGTAAAAGGAACCGCAACCGTTCTAAGCACTTCTTCTTTCTCAATATGTTTTCCACAAGTCACTTTTACTTCACAAGTATAATCAGAGAGTGCTTCAAAAATAACAGTTCCATCCGCCTTAGCATAACCTCTTTCAAAATCTTCATCTGTCCAATCTACGTAAGGCTGTTCACCATCATAGTTCATCAACATTAATTGTGAATAAGAAATTGTTAACTCCATAGTTCCCTTCTCCTTCATTATGAAATGTGCAACTACTATTTCACTTCAAATTTCACACGCGTACCATCTGGATATTTGTCTAGCTTATTCCCTACCCAAGAACCTGCACCGCGGTTATCTGCTGGACTTATATATTCAATATGAGCTCCTTTTCCGCCTTCCTTACACATCGCCATCGGCCATTCATCGCGATCATAACCTTTCTTCGTCGGATATGGCGCTAACGATAATTTCCTTCTATCCGCTGCACCATTACGATCAATTGTACACATTTCTGAATGCCCTTCTTTTATAGCATCCGCTATATGTTTCCCGGTCTCTGGATATCGTTCTTTCGGGAACTCTAAAATTTGATCATACGTAGTTGTTTTTTTAGTACTTGTCTCCTCTGGCACAAGTACTTCATATACCGCTACCAAAAGAGAAAGAATTGCAATAATTGAAATGATAATACCTTTTAATTGCTTCATGTGTACCTCCGTGTTCCTACCAATTTCTTTTCCTCAGCTATTATAACAAACTTCTTCTATGTATGTTTTCAGACATTATTTTAGCTCTTCCTCTCCATTCCGCCAAAAACATTCATTTTTCCCCATCTTTTCACTAATGCTGTAGAAAACTAATAACCTTCCGACATTCTTTTTCAAAGGAAGTCCTCATAAAAGATTGAAATGATATATACGATACTTTTTGGGGAGGAACTATCATGGAAGCTATTTATAAAACGAAAGATGTTACAAATAAAACAGGTATCCCAAAACATATAGTCCGAAAATATAGCCAACTCTTAGAGGAACACGGTTATATCATTTCAAAAACAGCTGATGCTCGTATTTATAAATTGGATGATTTAAAACTATTGAAATCTATACATGAAAGAGCTGCTACATTACAAGAAGATATTTCAGAAACAATACCTATTATTTTAAAAGAGAAAGAGGCCCCACCTGTACCTGTTATTCAAGATAAGCAAGAAATACAACCAAAAGAAAAAGAAGATGGGCGTAACTTTGAGGAGTTCATGTTAAAACTTGAAATGCTTGCTCAATTAAATGAAGCAATTATTCATCAAAACTCTACTCTCATTACACAAAATCGTTTAAAAGACGAGAAATTAGATGAACTTATGCAACAAGTTTATGTAAAGGAAGGATCTCAAGAAAAAATGTTACAAGATCTAGTTGATCACGCCGCTCAAACAGATGCACTCCAGAAAGAAAAGATGGACTTATTAATGAATCATATGTATAAGCGAGAATCTAAACAAGAAGAAAAAATGAATAAACTTGTCCATCAAATTTACAATAAAGACAGCAGCCGTGATGCACAACTCATGCAAGTTATTCGCGAAATTCAAGAAACAAAAAGATTGGTCGCCGCCTCAAAAGAGCAAAGCTTCTTTCAATCATTTAGAAGTTTATTCATTCGAACAAAACAAGAAAAAACAAATGAATAAACTTCTGTATATTTTCTAATGCACAATAAAATAAAAAGTTACCTTCTACCGGTAACTTTTATTCCTTATATCGTACAGCTGGCAATATAATAATAGCTTCAGTTCCTTTTCCACTTTCACTTTTATATTCCAATGTACCATTATGCGCTTGTAAAATACTAAATGTTACCATAAGACCTAATCCTGTTCCTTTTTCTTTTAAAGAATAATACGGTTGTCCAAGCCTTGTTAACTGTTCTTTTGTCATTCCAACGCCACTATCTTTAACTCTTATTACAATCGTTTCATCTTTTTGAATAGCCGTTACTTTTAAATACCCTTTGTTTCCTTGAATTGCTTCAATACCATTTTTAACAACATTCATAATAGCTTGCTTCAATTTCGTTTTATCACCGATAGTATAAAGGCTCTCAGAAATCTCAACTTGCAAATAAACACCCTGCATTGCTGCAAATGATGACATAAGCGTTGTCATTTCAATTAATTGTGCTGATAAACAAATATGTTCTTTTTTTTCAATTTGTGGCCTTGCTAAATTTAAATAATCTGAAATAATCTGTTCAGCACGATCCAGTTCAGCTAATACGAGACGCATATAATCTTTGTTTTTTACGTCTTCCGTACTCTCTAGCAATTGAATAAACCCACGTACCACAGTGAGCGGATTTCGAACTTCATGTGCAACACTTGCAGCTAACTCACTTACAATATTAAGTTTTTCTGATTTTTGCATTTCTGTACGCAATAATGCATTTTCGTTTAAATACTCAGTCAAATACACTTGAAACACCATTGTCATAACCATAATAAGTGATGCAAATATATACCCACTATATAGATTAGATATGTACGGTGTAAAACCTGTTTCTAAAAGGACATTCAACATCCCAAATACTAATGAAACAAGAACATAAAATGATGCAATCATAAAAGCTAATATTAGCTTCTTATCTCTTGAAAAAAGAGACCATTTCTTTGACAAAAACAATGGAATTATTGAAAGAAATATAACTTCTACGACAGGCAACCAACTGAGTCCCTTAACAATCCATTCATATGCAACAAAAATAATGGCAGGGATGAGCCCAACAATCCCCCCATATAAAAAACCACTAACAATTGGGATTGGATGAAAATTGTATCCACAAACGGTACCAAAACAAATAGAGTATGTCATGGAGAGAACGAGTGTAACGCTAGATAAAAACATAATAAAGTAGCGATTAGGCTTCGGAAGCATTTCTTGATAACGATTTAAACGAATCGCTTCATATAAAAATAGTGGTAAAATAATGATGGCAATTTGGATCATTAAATCACGAATCAGCTCCATAGCCTCTCATCCCCTATATGTATTTTGATATGATTATATCATTTTATAAGTTGATTTGTTTTAAAATTTTGATTTTTCTTAACGTATTTGTTAATTATTTGTTAACAACTAATAATAAATGTTACAGATTTCCGAAATGATTGTAAACCCTGTACCAAATTTCCTTCATGCAGTATACAATGAATACGGATTACAAAGAAATTAAAAAACACTTCACTAGACGGACAACTATCGCAAAATACAGCATATAATCCATACTATCTATGTTTACAAATAAGTGATCATTACTTTAGTAGGAGGAAGATAAAAATGGCGGGTACTACGCTTGTTTTAAAAGAAGAAAATTTGGTTGTGCTAGAAAACGTTGAAAAATCAGTATACGAAGAACTGCAACATAAAGCAGGGGAAGATAACTGTACATGTGCTGTAAATGAATCCGTTGTCCATCTCGGCAAAGTATCTTCCGTACTTTGGAACGAAGATGAAATAGATTGGGAATACGGTTATTAAAAAGTCGCTTTCAGCGGCTTTTTTCTTTTCTCTCTTTCTAAATGACATATGCAAAGCGGAATCATAGAAAATATGTTAAAATGGACTTAATTTTCAAACGGAAGAAAGGGAGATACAATGGAACAATTCATTAATCCTAGAGTGAAGGACATCCAAATTTCTGGAATTCGTCAATTCTCTAACATGATTCAAAACTATGATAATCTTATCTCTTTAACAATTGGACAACCCGATTTCCCTACACCTTCTCTCGTAAAAGAAGCGGCAAAACGGGCTATTACAGAAAATTATACAAGCTATACACATAACGCCGGTTTACTAGAATTACGTAAGGCAGCTTGTAACTTTGTAAAAGATAACTACGATTTACATTATTCACCTGAAAACGAAACCATCGTTACAATCGGTGCCAGTGAAGCAATTGATGTTGCATTCCGAACTATTTTAGAACCAGGAACGGAAGTAATTTTACCTGCTCCTATTTATCCTGGTTACGAGCCGATTATTCGACTATGTGGTGCAACTCCTATTTTTATAGATGTTCGTGAAACTGGATTTCGTTTAACAGCTGAAGCATTGCAACATGCAATTACAGAACGAACAAGATGCGTCGTTTTACCGTATCCTTCTAATCCAACTGGCGTTACCTTATCAAAAGAAGAATTAGAAGATATTGTATCTGTCTTAAAAGATAAAAATATTTTCGTTCTTTCTGATGAAATTTATAGTGAACTTGTATATGAAGAAAAACACACATCTATCGCTCATTTCCCAGAAATGCGTGATAAGACGATTGTCATTAACGGCTTATCAAAATCACATTCTATGACCGGCTGGCGTATCGGACTTTTATTTGCTCCAGAATATTTAGCAAAACACATATTAAAAGTTCATCAATACAATGTTACATGTGCTACTTCAATCGCTCAATATGCTGCAATCGAAGCTTTAACAGCTGCTAAAGATGCCCCGAAGATGATGCGCTATCAATACAAAAAACGCCGTGATTACGTATATAATAGACTCATTCAAATGGGTTTAACGGTCGAGAAACCAACAGGCGCATTTTATTTATTCCCATATGTTGGACATTTAACATCTTCATCATTTGATTTTGCACTTGATCTTGTAAAAGAAGCCGGGCTAGCCGTTGTTCCTGGAACAGCATTTTCGGAATACGGTGAAGGCTACCTTCGCCTTTCCTATGCTTATAGCATCGAAACTTTAAAAGAAGGCTGTGACCGTTTAGAAGCTTTTCTAAAGCAAAAAGCTAAGAGTTAAACTCTTAGCTTTTTTTATGCATAATGATCACAAGTTTGACGCTTCAGTAATTTATGTGGAATAATAATACACTTTGCAGTTGACTCAGCATTCTCTACTTTATCAACTAAAGCTTTTGCTGCTTCATATCCTAGCTGATATATATTCACATCAACTGTCGAAAGCGGAGGACTCGCAATTTCTGATAATAAAGCATTATTAAAGCTTACAATAGAAACATCCTTCGGTACAACGAATCCTTTTTTAGAAAGTGCGCTTAGTACACCAAGTCCAATTAAATCATCCGTTGCCATAATTGCCGTCGGTGGTTGCTTCAGTCCCATTAACTCCTCAACGGCTTGTTGACCACTTTCCCTTGAAAAATCAAAGTGTAAAATATACTCTTTCGGTAATACAATGTCTGCTAGTTTTAAAGCATCACTCATACCGGCTAAACGATCTCTCGTTACAAGTAAATCTGATCCACCACCAATGAACGCGATCTGTTTATGGCCTAGTGAAATTAAATATTCCGCCACTTCTCTTGCAGCTGTATAATTGTCATTATCTACATATGTAATTTCATCTTTTCGATCATATGGTTTTCCAATTAAAACAAACGGGAAGTTTTGGTCATGCAAGTATTCAATAATCCGATCGTTCTCTCTTGAATATAAAAGAATAATACCACCGATTTGACGCCCTTGTACCATTTTTACAACGCCATTAAAAATTTCATCTTCCGTTTCACCAGTCGACATATAAAGCGCATACCCTTCCACATGTGCAAATGAACTAATTCCTCTTATAACTTCTGGGAAAAACGGATTTTGAAAAGCTTTACTTGCAGAACTCGGCATAACAAGACCAAGTGTCTTCGTCGTTTGGTTCGCAAGGTTTCTTGCATTTAAATTTGGATGATACCCTAATTCACTCATTACTTTTCGAACACGGCGCTTTGTCTTTTCACTTATACTTGGATTATCAGCAATTACACGAGAAACAGTTGATGGTGCTACGTTCGCTTTCTTCGCCACATCTTTAATTGTAACTGTCATAAAAATCCCCTCCTTTCACTTCTCTGCCATTTTCATATATTTTATCCCGCATTAACGAGCAGTAAGACCCCCACCTCAAAATTCAGCGAAAACAAAGAAGTTAGGTGGGGATCAACTGCCCGTAAAAGCCCGATTGGTTCAACTAATAATCAGTGGGGGATGA
>NZ_MAOC01000008.1 GCF_001884135.1 Bacillus nitratireducens
CTTGCACCCGTTGCAAGTCATAGGAGAAGTCATAAACTTTCATTTATTTATTCTATCTTGCAAAACTTATCATATTCTCCCTCTCCATGTATTGTAAGGGATATAGCTCTTTTTTCCTATACTATAATATACTATTTATTTCACTTCTTTTCATATGCGATGTCAAATCTCTTTTCATCTCCCTATAAAATTTTTTATAGGGAGATGAAAAGAAAAATGGGACGTAATGTCCCATTTTTCATCCTTTCGTACCTCCAGCTGTTAAACCAGAAATAAAGTATTTTTGTAGTGATAGGAATAAAATTGAAATTGGGATTGCAATTAAAACTGAACCGGCTGCAAACGTTGTAAATTCATTACCAAATTTCTTCGCTACCATTTCATATAACCCAACTGCTAACGTATAATTTTCTGGTGTTCGCAAAATAATACTCGCTAAAATGAAATCTGTAAATGGACCGATGAAAGTGAATAACGCTACAACTGCTACAATCGGCTTTGCAAGTGGCATAATGATTTGCCAAAAAATACGGAAATGTCCTGCTCCATCCATACGAGCTGACTCATCCAATTCTTTCGGAATCGTATCAAAATACCCTTTCATAAGCCATGTATTCATTGGGATTGCCCCGCCTACATAAATTAAAATTAATGCAAGGTGCGTATCAATTAATCCTGTTAACTGCGCTAATACGTATAGAGCAATTAACGCTGCAAAGTTTGGAATCATTTGCAGAATTAAAAATGTTAATAAACCATTTTTTCTTCCAACAAAACGGTATCTCGAAAATGCATACGCAGTAAAACTAATTGCTAACACTGAGAAAATCATCGTTAAAACACTTACTTTTAATGTGTTTTTATACCATAGTAAATAATTACTATTCTCTAAATCTAATAACTTACGATAATGATCTAACGTTGCATTTTGCGGAATAATACTTGATCCAGATAAACTATCACCCGGATTAAACGATGAGCCAATAATCCATAATAATGGATAGAAAATGATGGCACACATTACGAAAATAACGAGATAACTTAATGAGAGACGTAACATCTTTTGTCTTTTAATATTCATTTACATCATATCCTCTTCTTGGAATGATTTTGTTCTCTTAAATTGCCATAACGCAACTGTAATAACGATTAACGATAAGATCATTGTAAGAGCTGCTGCTTTCCCGTACTGCGCCGAAGTCATCGTTAACTTATAGATCCATGAAATTAAAATATCTGTTCCACCTGCGTCTTGTCCAGCTACAGCAGGACCTCCGCCGTTAAATAGATAGATAATACTAAAGTTATTAAAGTTAAACGTATATTGCGTAATTAATATTGGTGCTGTTGCATATAAGACAAGTGGCAATGTAATTTTACGAAACTGTTGCCAAGCTGTAGCTCCATCTACTGTAGCAGCTTCATATAATTCTCCTGGAATCGATTGCAATATACCTGTAGTCATTGCAAAGACGAACGGGAATCCAAGCCACGTTTGAATCATAATTAAAGCAATCTTCGCCCAAAATGGATCTGTCATCCAAGCAATCTTTTCAATTCCGAATAAAGCTAATACTTGATTGTTAATCGCTCCAAATGTTTCATTAAACATACCAGAGAAAACAAGAATAGATACGAATGCTGGGACCGCCCACGGTAAAATGAAGATTGTTCGAATAATTGCCTTCCCTTTAATACCAGGCTGATTTACGATAATCGCTAAGAAAATACCAAGCGCAACCTGTAATGTCGTTGCAACGAATGTCCAAATAACAGTCCAAGAAAATACACTTAAAAACGTCTCTCTCCACATCGGTAATGTAAAGATATCAATAAAGTTTTTAAACCCTACCCAATCTACTAATTTAGCTGGAGGAGAATGATATAAATCATAGTTCGTAAATCCAATTAAAATTACGAAGATGATTGGAAATACAACTACAAAGATAAGTAATAGAAAACCTGGTGAAACCATTAAATATGGAAACCCTTGATCTAGTAAATTACGGTATTGTTCTTTTACAGAGTTTAACGGTGTTCCTATATCACGTTTTTTCCCGTTTTGATATGCATCATATAAATTAAATCCATATATTCCGAGTCCAAACCCGATGACGATGAGTGCCAAAATTCCTTCTACTAATAGAAAGACAGAATGGTCACGTGGAACTTCTGTACCAAGCGTTACAATTCCCCATAATCCCATATTTAATAAATCAGCAAAGGCTACAATAAATGAACCTGTTAATACTAGAAAAATAAGACCTTTTACAAATTGTTTATTATACATTTGGCCCACGCCTGGAATGATTGATAACATGGTTGCCATTTTCCTATGTTTTGAACCGTTTAAATCTTTCGCTGGCTCCATAGATGTTTGCATGTTCCTTCCCCCTTTTTTCTTCCTACTTGGAAGGGAGAGAATTCGTGCCTCTTATATTCGAGGCACGAATTTCACCTTATTTTTTATTGCTGTGGTTTGCCTCTATATTCCCTTTAATTTGCTTCACTGCATTATCAAGTGCTGCTTTTGGTGCTTCTTTATCTGTAACAACTAACTGAAGAGCGTCTCCAGCTGGTTTCCACACTTCTTGCATTTCCGGAATATTCGGCATTGGAACTCCATTTTCTGATTGAGTTGCAACTGCTTTTGCAGCTTCATTATCTTTAATAATTGGATCTTCCATTACTGATTTTACTGGAGGAATTTCTTTTGTTTTCTCAAATCGAATTTTCGCATTTTCTTCATTAGTTACCCACTCAGTGAATTTTGTAGCTAAATCATTTTGTTTAGAGAAGCTTGTTACATGCCATCCTTTTACCCCAACAAATGTTTTCATCGGTTGACCATTTGGTAATTTCGGCATTGGAGCAACACCATAATCAATTCCGTTCTTTTCCATCGCTTGGAACGCCCACGGTCCGTTCATAATAGACGCTGCTTTTCCTTCATTGAATAATCCGTCCGCAGCAGGGCCACCAGATTCACCAATAATACCTTTTGGGAATAACTTTTCTTTGTACCATTTTTGAAGATATTCAGCACCTTGTACTGCTCCACTATTATTTAATCCAACATCGCCTGCATTTGGCTTTCCGTCTTTCTCACCAAATACATATCCGCCCATACCTGCCATAAACGCGTTAGCAAAGTAGAAGTTATCTCCTAATGTTAAAAATCCGTACTTGCCATCCTTCGTAAAGTCTTTTGAGAAGTTAAACAGCTCATCCATCGTTTCTGGTGCTTTTTGCATTAATTTTTTATTGTAAATAAAAACTGGTGTTTCAATTGCTTTTGGTAAACCATATAATTTTCCGTTATATGTCTGTGCTTCTATTGATAAGTCAGTAAATTTACTCTTCACAGCATCATCTGCTTTTACTTCAGAAAGTAAGCCTTCTGTTACTGCATTTCCAATTTGATCGTGTGGCAATGTTACAACATCCGGCCCCGTCCCCGCAGGTCCATCAAGACGTAACTTCTTCACTTGATCCGTCATTTGCATTTCAACAACTTTAACTTTTACTTTATATTTTTCTTCAAAGCTTTTCACGGCTGGTTCTAAACCAACACCTTTTTTATCATCTTCCCAAACGAGAAGATCATAATCTTTCTTCTCTTTACTTGCTTCCTTTTTCCCTGAATCTTTCGGTCCACATGCAGATAACATACCGATGGACAATGCTGAAATTGTTAATAGTGATAATGCTTTCTTCATCCCAAAAAACCTCCCTAAATTCTCTATGTACCTCAGAAATTGAAAACGTTTGCATTGAATAGTTTAATAGAAGCGCAAACAATATCTCAATCTATGAAAACGTTTGCGCTATTTGTCTATCATTATACATTCTTTTATTCATTTTGCAAATATTAATTTTCAAAATAATCTCATCATACTCTTT
Source organism: Bacillus nitratireducens (assembly GCF_001884135.1). Taxonomy (GTDB): domain Bacteria; phylum Bacillota; class Bacilli; order Bacillales; family Bacillaceae_G; genus Bacillus_A; species Bacillus_A nitratireducens. Next base: position 3,904 of record NZ_MAOC01000008.1, read on the forward strand.
ATCCATTGACTTTACATAAAATGAATACTACTCTTATAAGCAATATTAAAGTTATGTGAAAGGAAATCGTTTGCAACATAATCTTTATTATTTCGTTTTAGGTAACAATATGTATAGAGATATTAAAGGGGGATTTTCTATATGCTTAAAGAAGCAATCTATCATAGGCCAAAAGATAATTATGCATACGCTTACGACGAAAAAACAATTCACATCCGAATACACACAAAAAGAGATGATGTTCACAGCGCCGCCCTCATCTACGGTGATCCATACGAATGGCAAGATGGGAAATGGATTACAGCGAGTACACCGATGAAAAAAACCGGATCTACTGAGTTATTTGATTATTGGTCGGTTTCAATCGAACCAAAATTTAAACGCTTACGATATGGATTCGAATTAAAAAACGACGTAGACACTCTTATTTATACAGAAAGAGGATTTTTTTCTAACATTCCAAATGACGATGTCGGTAACTTTTTCTGCTTTCCATTCATTCATGCAAAAGACGTTTTCAGGGCACCATCTTGGATTAAAGACACAGTATGGTATCAAATCTTCCCGGAACGATTCGCTAACGGGGATAGCGCATTAAATCCGGCAAACACCCTTCCTTGGGGAAGTGCAGAGCCAACTGCTACTAATTTTTTCGGGGGTGATTTCGCTGGCATTCTTCAAAATCTTGATTACCTTGTGAAGCTTGGAATCTCTGGGATTTATTTCACTCCTATTTTTAAAGCTCACTCGAATCATAAATACGACACAATTGATTACATGGAAATCGATCCACAATTTGGGACGAAAGAAACTTTTAAAGAACTCGTTGAAGCATGTCATAAACGTGGTATAAAAATAATGCTCGACGCTGTTTTTAATCATAGCGGATACTTCTTCGATAAATTTCAAGACGTGCTGAACCATGGTGAGAATTCCGCCTATAAGGATTGGTTCCATATTCATGAATTTCCAATTATAACTGAGCCGCTTCCTAATTATGATACTTTCGCATTTACACCATATATGCCTAAATTAAATACTGCTCATCCAGATGTAAAAGAGTATTTACTTGAAGTAGGTCGTTATTGGGTAAGAGAGTTCCATATAGACGGTTGGCGCCTTGATGTCGCAAATGAAGTCGATCACAGCTTTTGGAGAGCATTCCGTAGTGAAATAAAAGCATTAAATCCTGAAGTATATATTCTAGGAGAAATCTGGCATGATGCACTCCCGTGGCTACAAGGGGATCAATTTGATGCTGTAATGAGCTATCCTGTGACAAACGCCCTACTTTCTTACTTTGCTAACGAGTCCATTCATGCGAATGAATTCATGAAACAAATTACGGATTCTTTACATTCCTACTCTATGAATGTAAATGAAGCGGCATTTCATTTATTAGACAGTCATGACACACCTAGAATTTTAGCAACATGTAATGGGGATACAAATAAGTTAAAGTTACTCTATGTATTTCATCTTTCTTTCATCGGCTCTCCTTGTATTTATTACGGAGATGAAATTGGTATAGACGGCGGTATGGATCCAGCTTGTCGCAAATGTATGATTTGGGATACGAAAGAACAAGATCATCTATTATTTACACATGTACAAACATTAATTTCATTACGAAAGCAATATAAAGCATTTGGAGGACATGGTACTTTCCAATTCATCGAAGCAAATGATGAACATAATTATATTTCTTATACGAAAACATTTGAAGATGAAACTATCTTTTTCGTTTTAAATCCGACTGATAGTGAAGTTACTGCTTCACTCCCTCTCCATGTTACTGGAAAGAAAATCATTAACATTTATACAAACGAAGAATTTTCAGCGGAAGCAAGTGTATTACAAGTTACACTTCCACCGTACGGATTCTCTATTTTAAAATGGTAATAGAAAAAATCCTTATGCCAGGGTGGCATAAGGATTTTTCTTATTTCAATTTAAATACCATTGCTTCATATGGTCGTAATATAATATTTTCTATCGATACATTTTCTACGTCATAATTGTGTATTAATAACTCTAATTCGTTATAAATAATGTCCTCAGGTAATTCGAATACACATTCATCCGCAGTGAAGTTTGCAATCACCAGAAGCTTTTCTTCTCCATATGTTCTTACATAAGCAAAAATAGAAGGATTATTTTCTAGTATTAAATCGTATGATCCATACACAATAATCTCATTATTTTTACGTAACTCAATTAATTTTTTATAGTAATAAAAAATTGAGTTTTCATCTTGGATTGCATGCTCCACATTAATCTCTTTGTAATTAGGGTTTACCGCAATCCATGGCTCACCTGTTGTAAATCCAGCGTGATTCTTATCGTCCCACTGCATTGGCGTTCTAGCGTTATCTCGGCCTTTTATATAAATAGATTCCATTACTTTTTCTTTCTCTTCGCCACGGTCTACCACTTTTTCTTTATACATATTTAACGTTTCAATATCTCGATATTCATCAATTGATTGGAATCGAACGTTCGTCATTCCGATTTCTTCTCCTTGATAAATATACGGTGTTCCTTTCATCATATGAAGCACCGTCGCTAACATTTTCGCAGATTCAGTACGGTATATTCCATCATCACCAAAACGAGATACAACGCGAGGCTGATCATGGTTATTCCAATAAAGGCTATTCCATCCTGTATGCTCTAATGCTTTTTGCCACTTTGTTAAATTCTCTTTTAAAGTAAGAAGTGAACATGGTTTTACATCCCATTTCCCGCCTTCTCCTGAATCTAAATCCATATGTTCAAATTGGAATACCATTTGTAGTTCTTTTCTAGCTTCACCTGTATATAATTTAGCCTCTTCAGTCGTTACACCTGGCATTTCCCCAACCGTCATAATGTCATAATGAGACAATACTTCTTCATTCATTTCATGCAAATATTTGTGAATGTTCGGACCGTTCATAAAATGTTTATGCCCTGAAACATATCCTTCTTCATCCGTTTCAACAGCTGGTAAGCCTTCTTCTTTAGAAATAAAATTAATAACATCCATACGGAATCCATCAATTCCTTTTTCTAACCAAAACTTCATCATGCCATAAACATCTTGTCTTACCTTTGCATTATCCCAGTTTAAATCTGGTTGTTTTTTAGAAAACAGATGTAGATAATATTCGTCTGTCATTTCATCATATTGCCATGCAGAGCCACTAAACGCTGCTCCCCAGTTATTCGGCTCTTTCCCTTCATTTCCAGGACGCCACATATAATAGTCTCTATATTTATTATCTTTCGATTTACGTGATTCAATAAACCAATTATGTTCATCTGAAGTATGATTAACAACTAAGTCCATCATAAGTTTCATATTACGTTTATGCATTTCATGTAATAGTTCATCCCAGTCTTCCATTGTTCCGAACTCATTCATAATTTTACAATAATCACTTATATCATAACCATTATCATCATTTGGAGATTCATAGACTGGTGATAACCAAATTACATCAATACCCAATTCTTTTAAGTAATCTAGCTTTGAAAGAATGCCACGAAGATCCCCTATGCCATCACCGTTACTATCCATAAAACTACGAGGATAAATTTGATATACTACACTTTCTTTCCACCATTGTTTTTCCATTATGCTACCCCATTTCATCTATACTATAATTTTTTCTTTTTTAAGGCGCAAACGTTTTCATTAATGAATGATAACAGATTCTATCTTAATTTAAAATAGCGCTTACAATATTTATTCTTCTTTTTCTAAGAAAACTAGCGAAACTTACTATATTTTCTTGCGGAAATGAAAACGTTTTATTTTTTTCTAGTGTTTTTATTTCTTTTTTGAACCTATTCGTTTATAATGAACTCAAAGAAAACGTTTGCATAAATTTCTAGGGGGAAATATCATGGCAGAACTTAAATTAGAAAATATTTATAAAATATATGATAATAACGTAACAGCCGTAACAGATTTTAACTTACACATTCAAGATAAAGAATTTATCGTATTCGTCGGTCCTTCTGGATGTGGAAAATCTACCACATTACGAATGGTAGCTGGCCTTGAAGATATTTCAAAAGGAGAATTTTCAATTGATGGTAAGCTAATGAACGATGTTCCTCCAAAAGATCGAGATATCGCAATGGTCTTCCAAAACTATGCTCTTTATCCGCATATGAGTGTGTATGATAATATGGCATTCGGATTAAAACTTCGAAAAATACCGAAAGATGAAATCGATCGTCGCGTGAACGACGCAGCGAAAATTTTAGGGCTTGAACAATACTTAACTAGAAAACCAAAAGCGTTATCAGGTGGACAACGACAACGTGTTGCATTAGGAAGAGCAATTGTTCGAGACGCAAAAGTTTTCTTAATGGATGAACCATTGTCAAACTTAGATGCAAAACTACGTGTTGCAATGAGATCCGAAATTTCTAAATTACACCACCGCCTTGGCACAACGACAATTTATGTAACGCATGATCAAACCGAAGCAATGACAATGGCTTCACGTCTTGTTGTTATGAAAGATGGAAAAATCCAACAAATCGGAACTCCAAAAGAAGTATATGAAACACCTGAAAATATTTTCGTTGGTGGTTTTATCGGTTCACCCGCAATGAATTTCTTCCGCGGAAAATTAACTGAAACCGATTTCGTAATAGACAGTTCACTAAAGTTTAAAGTATCTGAAGGGAAAATGAAGTTATTACGCGAACAAGGCTATGTAAATAAAGAAATTGTTTTAGGTATTCGTCCAGAAGATATTCATGATGAACTATTATTTTTAGAAGCTTCACAATCTACTACTTTCACAACAAAAATTGAAGTTGCAGAGTTGTTAGGGGCTGAATCTATTTTATATATGAAACTTGGAAATCAAGATTTTGCGGCACGTGTTGATGCAAGACATACTTTTTCACCTGGAGATCAAATTAAACTTGCATTCGATTTAAATAAAGCGCATTTCTTTGACAGTCAAACAGAACAACGTATTCGTTAAAAAATAAAGTTCTATTATAGAACATACAAAAAAACCGTCCACATACATTGAGGGCGGTTTTCATTATTATACTAGGGCGTCTACTGTATGAAATGATTGTCCTTTCGTGCTAATAATACCGAAAATCGGTAAGTCACTAAGCACCACTTCTTCTTGCTGTTTCATAAAAGATGACGTTAATTGTTTTATCTCTATCCAAACGTCATTAATACAAAGTACATTGGAATCGTTCTCTTGTTGGCGAGAAAAAATAGAATCTATTTTATATAAACCAGCATTTTGAAAAAGCATATCAATGCGACTGAATGCATTCAAAGTAATACTGATAACGCGTTGCCAATCTCCTTGTTTTCCCATATCATAGGATACAAAAAGTGCCTCTCCGCCTAGATTCGTAATTTCTTCCACTGTTGCTTGTCCACTTTCTTGATCAATGTCCGTCACAATTACTTTTGCGCCTTGCTTAGCCAACAAAAGAGCTGTACTACGTCCAATACCGATGCCACCACCAGTTACAATGGCAACCTTTCCTGCAAGCTTCATTTTCATTACCCCTTCTATATGTCTTACCGTCATTCAGTATACTCCTTTATTAGATTAGTCCGCAAGCAGGAAAAGTTAACCTTACAAATTGTAAACGTTTACTTTTTTGTTTCTTTTTTCTTATTATTATATTGATCAAAGGTTAAACCGATAAAAATAAGAATCCCCCAAAATATTAAGCTACCTCCGGTCATTCCAAATCCCCCTTTGTTATATAACAATGTTATTTATATTCATTATACCATTAACTTAATTTTCAATCTATTAAAACGGAAAATAGGATGTTTGAATTAGCTATCGCTTCTTTAAACATCCTTCAATAACATGGCGAGTACTATATAGGAGATATCCAGCCCATATAAATTCCATTATATCAATTACATTTATCAAATTTCTAAAAAAAATAAGACTTTTTATATGCAAACAATAAAAAGTCTTATTTCACTATTATAACGTATAAATCTAAATGTTCCTTATACCAGACTCATCACTTTCGTCTTTGCAATTAAATCATGGAAACCACAATTATCTTTGCGGAATAACATCATATATACGTTACATATTAATGGAATTCCAAGTAACAATATGTTTGGTAATAACAATACAAAAAATCGTATTATTAATGTTTGTAACGTTAGTTTTTCACTTGTTAATGAAATTACTTTTGTTCTTGTTACCTTTTTACCTACTGTAGAACCGTTCCAAATAAATGGTAACAAAATAAAATATATAGCCATTAGCATGAAAGCTACCGTAAGGTCATATCTATAGTCACCAAAACTTATATTAAAACGATTGAAAATAGCACTATAGTTTCCAGTGATAACAGCTACTATCGCACCGTACATAACCGATATTAAAAACATGTCAATAAGGGAAGCACCTATGCGATTCATTACAAGCGCTGGACGATGCATCTTTAACTTCATTCTATGTCGACTCCTTCATATCCTTCTTTACCCGTTTCATCGTACCACTTCTAAAAAACATTGTAAACTAGCGTTTCTCTTACTTTTCTTGTACAATGTGTTACAACAGCACTATAAAGGAGGTTCCCATATTGAAAAGATGGATAATCCTATTTGCCGCACTCTTATTAACAGGTTGTACAGGCAATACAAACCATTTAACCTATACCATTAACGACGAATATGAACTCATACATACTTCTGGAGATGCATTTGAACTTTTCCCCTCGCAAGATGCTGTATATGCTACACAATACATCCCTGCAAAAATCACAGAAATTGCTTGGGACGATAAATACATTATCACAAAACAAATTGTGGAAAAATCAGATCCAAATAATCCCGATGCAGCAATTACAAATAAAAAAAATGAACATTATTGGATTATCGATGTAAAGCATAATAAACGATTCGGTCCTTATAATGAAAAACAATTTAACGAACAAAAAGATGCATTTAAAATTACAGTACCTTTTCAAAGTGTAGATTCATATGTGAAAGAGCTAAAAAAACAGTCAGCATAAATTTTTATGCTGACTGTTTTCGTTTACATACACACCTTACTTGGAAAGTGAGATATTGAAAGTTTGTGGCTCTTGAACAGCTTCATGAGTATCTCCTGCCGCTAAATCATCTGTTGTAAACTTAATATCCTTTACCTTCTCTTTTCCATCATCAAGTATTAAACCGATAATTCCGGCTCGTGTCTCACCAGGCTTATAATCTTCCCTTGATACACTCTTTGTCCCCACCAGTGTGTCTTCTTCATATAAAAAGTTTTGAGTCCCTACATTAAAGTGTTGTTTATCATTAATAATAACATCATTCATAGAGAAGAATTGCATGTTCTTATTTCCACTATTTTCTACCTTATATGTAATTTCGACATACCGAATCGTTTCGCTAATCTCTGTTCCACTTAACGATGCATATAATTCAGCATCTTCTTGACTCACTTTATCTCCCAATCTACGCTTTACTTCTTCAGGAGTTAATGCCGTATACACTTTCAATGTATTTTTTGCATCTTTGCTCATTTGTGATAATGAGATAACTTTAACGTCTTGTACATGAATTTTCATTGGGGCTACTTCAAATGTTTGATTCACAGAATGAATCTGTTCTAATTCAAATGTCCCCCATCCTTTTTCTTTCACTTTTTGCCCTACTTTTTTAAGCTCATGCCCACCATACTCTTTTGTTTCTGGAATAGATTCTTTCTTTTTAGGTTCTGCCTTCTTTTCTTCTTGATGGAAGCAACCACTTAACATAAGAAGAAAACTACATAAAACAAAAATACTTTTCCATGCTTTCATCATTTAATTTCTCCTAACACTATCATTCATTAATATAAAGTGAAACTTTAATCAGTGGGGGTTTTGTCCATCCCCACTGATTATCAGCCTTCACCAATCGGGCTTTTACGGGCAGTTGATCTCCCACCTAACTTCTTCGCTCCAACCGAATTTTGAGGTGGGAGTCTTACTTGCCCGGAAATAGCGGGGTAAATTAGTCCCTTGCTTTGTAAACTATAGAAACAATGAGAAGTCCACAAAACGAACTTGTCAGTCCAGATACTATTATACCCCCTATTTGGAAAATATGAAAATAGGGATCTATGAACGTATGAACGATAAATATAAGAGCTGTCACAATTATTGCCGAAACCCAATACTTCCTTTTTTCTGAAGCTATAATAATATCTTTCCCTGTTTCATCTTTATACTTCCATAGTACATATAATAGTAATAATAAACCGACACATGTACTCCCGTGTTGCATATATTTATACACTGGGATATTATATAATTCTTTTTGTAAAAATGGTATTTCCATAACGAAATAGCCTGTATTATGAGTAAAGGCATCCCAAACGACATGCGTGAGCATACCAAATAAAGCAGAATAGCAAAATACAAAGAAATTCTTCCATGTATGAAGCCCCCACCTCTCATCTACCGCATATGTATAGTAACCAGCAAATGGTTTAGGTAAATGTGTTATAAACGGCTTTTTTAAAATGTGATGATATATGTATGCGAGTAGAAATACAAGCGGTAAATTTAAATATAAGAACCCAAGCCATGTATGGCCAATGACACCATACGGTCTAAAGTGTAAAAAATATTCAAAATCAGGCGCCATACTCCCTAATATAAGAGCCGTTACTGAAATATATTGAGAACGCTTTTTCACAAAAGGAAGAACTGCTGCTGGATGCGCAAATGTAAACGGCATGTTTTGACTCCTTTTCATATTTTCAATAGAATACCATCTATCATAACGAGTGAATTGATCTTGATGCAATATTTATTTTCACATTGGAATATGATAGTTTACGTGTTATAATCCACATGAAATATTCAGAAAATAAGGAAGTATTCGCCTGTCATTAACACTTGTCTTTTTTCTTGTTCTGTTTATCTTTTGCTAAGTACATACATTAGCTTCTTTCTATGGAAGCACGACAAAATTATAAAATATATACCTGCTCTCGTTGGCTTTATGAGCGTTCTTTTCATTTTTATATGGAAAAGAATGTCTTTTGGCTGGGAAGGTCTCGGTTTTGGCGCACTTCAATATACAATTTTATTCGCAAGTTGTCTTACACTTGTATTTGCTGCTTTGTTAGAATTAAAATCCGTTATGAATTGAGGTTTATATATTGATTGACGTACCCTTTTTAAAAAATGTCACATTAAAAAAAGAAAATATCCCTAGTTTTTCCGCATACCCTTACTGTCTACCCGCTATTCGAACTTTACAATCACTAGCTTTCCACCCAAATGTAACATTCATTATTGGAGAAAACGGAACGGGTAAATCAACATTACTCGAAGCAATTGCAATTGCTTTAGGATTTAATGCAGAAGGTGGAACGAAAAATTTCCGCTTTAGCACAAACGATTCACATTCATCTTTACATGAATACCTTCGAATTTCCAAAAGTTTCAATACACCAAACGACGGTTTCTTTCTTCGCGCTGAATCATTTTATAACGTTGCTTCTTATATCGATGAAATGGATGCTGATCTAGAAGCACGCGGAAATCCAGTTATTGACTCATATGGTGGTATCTCACTACACAAACAATCCCATGGTGAATCATTCTTTTCATTATTTATGAATCGTTTTTCAGGACAAGGTTTATACATTTTAGATGAGCCTGAGGCCGCTCTATCACCAATGAGACAACTTTCCATGCTCATTCGAATGCACGAACTAGCGGAACAAGGTTCACAATTTGTTATTGCGACACACTCTCCTATTTTAATGGCTTACCCTGAATCCACTATATACTCTTTAACACAAGAAGGGATTCACGAATCTACATTAGAAGAAACCGAGCATTACCAAACGACGAAACTTTTCTTTGAAAATCGTGATCGATTATTTCATCATTTATTTGATTCTTAAAAAAAAGAAGCAGCGATTGCTGCTTCTTTTTTATAGTGCTTCTATAAATAATGCGACCCCAATACCGCCGCCGACGCATAGAGAGGCAATTCCTTTTTCTAATCCGCGTCTCTTCAATTCATGAATTAAACTTACTGTGATACGAGCTCCTGTACAACCGATTGGATGTCCAAGTCCTACACCACTACCGTTTACATTCACTTTCTCACGGTCTAATCCTAACTCTTTCTCTACAGCTAGGTATTGTGCAGCGAAAGCTTCATTAATTTCAAGTAAATCAGCATCTTCTAATGACCAATCTACTTTTTCTAATCCTTTACGAATTGCTGGTGCTGGTCCAATTCCCATAATTTTAGGATCTACTCCAGCTACTGAATATCCAACAATTCGAGCTAACGGCTGTAAGCCTTTTTCTTTCGCTTTTTCTTCACTCATTAATACTAGAACTGCACTTCCGTCATTAAGACCAGATGCATTCCCTGCAGTTACTGATCCATCTTTACGGAAAGCTGGTTTTAATCCAGCTAATTTTTCCGCTGTAATATCTGCACGTGGATGTTCATCCTTCGAAAATACAATTTCTTTTCTGCGTTCTTTTATCGTAATAGGAACAATTTGATCGTCAAAATATCCAGACTCGATTGCATTTAGCGCCAATGAATGACTACGAAGTGCAACTTCATCTTGTTCCTCTCTTGTAATTTCATATTGGTCAACTAAGTTTTCCGCTGTTTCCCCCATCATAATATGATGGATTGGATCTTCTAACACTTCCCACACCGTATCACGAATTTCTCCGTGCTGTAGACGTTGTCCCCAGCGGTGCTGTTTTAATGCATAAGGGCTTGAACTCATTGCTTCTACTCCACCTGCAATAACAACATCACTCACACCTAATTGAATTTGCATTGCAGCTGACATAATTGCTTGCATACCTGAAGAACATTGGCGTTGGATTGTATACCCCGTAACTGTGTCAGGAAATCCTGCCGCTAATGCAGCTGTTCTCGCCGTATTTGCTTCATCAGTTCTTTGAATACAATGACCTAAAATTACTTCATCAACTTCATGTGGTTCTACCCCGCCTCGTTTTACAGCTTCCTGAAGTACAGGAACAGCTAATTCTACTGGCGTTACATTTTTTAGCGCTCCCCCAAAAGTTCCAATTGGTGAACGAACTGCAGCTGTAATAACAACATTATGCATTTTGTACTTGCCCCTCTCTTATGTATCCTAGTCAGTTTTTAGGTGAAATTCCATAAGATGTATATCTATAACTATCATACTATAAACATACTAAAAAATCAAAATATTTAATATAATAAAATTAGAAGGAATTAACCTTCTATTCTGTTAATGCGTATAAGAATTTTTGCAATATCTTCTCTGTCGTTTCATTCAATTTCGGTAACTTATCTACCGGAAAATATTGAAGTTGTAACCCTTCATGATCGAGCTTTAATTCTCCACTCACATGATGTGCCTGATACAGATGAATTACATTAAAAACTTCATCTCCATTTGGATAACGAAAATAAACTTCTTTTCCTGAAAGAACACCAAGAAATTGCATTATTTTTGCACTTAGCCCCGTCTCCTCGAATAATTCTCTACGAGCAGTTTCTTCTGTCGTTTCTCCCAATTCCATTGCCCCGCCAGGCACACCCCAATCATATGTATCTGAACGATATTGAAGCAATACTTCTTGATTATCATTTAATATAATAATTGCTGACCCTACTAAAATAAGTGGTCTCGTACCAACTACTTCGCGTAACTCTTCAATATACCCCAATATGTAAACTCTCCTTTCCTCACCCTTCCTTATCATAACAAAATTCTCTTCCTTTTGTTGATGTAATTTTCAACAAAAAAGGAAGCTTTCGCTTCCTTTTTTTACCGTTATCCCGCTATTTGCGGGCGGTAAGAACCCTACCTCAAAATTCAGCGAAAGTAAAGAAGTTAGGTGGGGATCTGGCTGCCCATAAAAGCCCGATTGGTGAGGGCTGATAATCAGTGGGGGATGAAAAACCACCCCACTGATTAAAGTTTCACTTTATTTCTTAAAGCTTTCGTATTTTACAGCTTCAAAAGCTTCTTCAATTTCCTCATTGCTATAATGGACGTATGTAAAACGCCCTAATTCTACTAATCTAGCTATTTCTTGTAACGCTTTATGTTGATCATATGTTTCTTCAATTGTAATATGTACATAAAATTTCATTAATGGATGTTCATATAAAGGTTCTCCCACCTCTACATATACATCTTCAACCCCTTGCACAACTCTTACGTAACTCGCAAATTGATAAAGTGCTTCTCTGTCTGAAACGATTTTTAATGTATACATATATTCTCCCCCTTTCCTTTACTATATCAAAAAGATGACCACACTACGTTATAGAACTATGAAATTTTTTCGAATTGTAGTCTATATTTTCATGTAATAAACAAGGCGTTTATCCATACATAGCATCTTTTCCTCACATATATTATAGGAAGAATTTTTTCATTTGAGGTGTTCCTTATGGATCCATACGTTAATATATGTATTTGCATTACGCCAGGCGCTAATATTTCTGACGACCGCATCGCAAAAGATTTAGCAGTTGCAGAATCAATTTGGCATCCCATTACATTTCAAATTCAAGAAGTAATTGTGTTAAATGAGCTTTTCCGTTTTTCTGACCGTGAGATTAGTTATAAAAGTTCCATTCAGAGTCAGGAAAAATTAGCATCCTTTTTCCAAACGTGTGTAAATGAAGCTCCAGAATGTGATCTTTATATTTGTTATATTGGCAGTGATTATTTCAAAGAAACAGCAGTAATTGCCTGCGCTTATTCTTTAGCAAAACAACAGCAACTTACTGGTTACATCGTTTTAACAAACTCAGCTGCTCCAATGAAAAATATATACACCCTCGCTCACGAAATTGGTCATATTTTATTTACAAGACGGATTCACGGAAAACTTACTCATGCAGATCCTCATTCCCCAACTGGATCGGAGCACCATCCTTCTCCATCAAATCTTATGTACCCTATAGTTCCCCGCCCAGAAAACGTCCATATTCATTCCTTATTAACGAACGAACAAAAGGAACTCTCTTTACAAAGTTCTTTATTACAAAGAAAAAAACAGTAACGCCTTGTTACTGTTTAAAACAATCTATTCAAATCAATAAACCAGATTCCGGCTGCTAGAAATAAAAATAGGCAACTAAACATAAGCGTAATTCCTCTAAAAATCCTTATATAATATTTCTTTGGAAATAAATTTTTGCATATCCAAAGCAGCCCTTTTCCTATTAAACCGAAGAACAAAATATAACCCGATGTATCATCTAATAAAGTATCGAAATAGTCATCGTGTACCTTTTTCGAAAAGGTAGTATATAGCCCCAAAATCGTTAAACCTAAAAATATAATAGACAATATACCTAGAAATATACTTTGCATATTTGTTCCCCCCTTAATAAAAAATTCAGTTCGTTCACTATTAATATAAATCTAGCTTACAGTTTTTTTCTCCTCATTTTTTAAAGACCATCGCATTAATACATATAAACTTCCGTACAGAAGTAAAGGCTCTAGCATTCCCCAATATGAGTTTTGCTTCCCTAACTCTTTAAATACAAACATAATTAATAGCGGTACGATAACAGCTAATATTCCAATCCATCCAAGTATGTACGCTTCTCCAATTAATAGCACTAATAAGACAATTCCAGCTAGCATATAACTTTGCATTGTAGTTAATTGCAAGACAGGTGTCCCGTACCATTCATTCATAAACATTAATAGTACTAGTAATAAAATCGGTAGCAAAGCTGCTACATAAATAATGCTAAATTCTTTTATTTTGCTCTTAAATGATGACATCTTAAAAGCAAAAATAGTCCCCACAATAGTAATCATTAAAACAATTGGATACCCAATCAGCTGTACATTTGTTAATGTAAATTCATGATTCGGACTTCCAAATAAAATATTTGTCAGTAACCAATATCCACCAATACCAATAATCATCCCTAAAATGCTTTTTATACTCCCGCCTTTATCCTTCTCCATCTCTTTCGCTAACTCTTCCGCATACTCTTCCGCATACTCTTTTGGTGAATCACCAAATATATCATTTACTGTCTTTCCCTCTTGCTCTCCTTCTATTAAATGAAGTTCTGCATCTTCTAGAAAAGCATCCACATCCGCTTCTTTAATTCCTTTTGTTATTAAATACACTTTCGTATCAATTAAAAACTTTTCACCTTCTTTAGAAACCTTCATTATAACCCCTCCCTTATTTAAACGTTTCTTTTCTATTCGTCTTCATCATAATTTCAAGGAAAATTAAAATAAACAAACTTCCGTATAAACATATAATTTGAAATAACATTGGCACGAGATCTTCTGATGTAAATGTTTTAAACACTAACATAATAGAAAGCGGAATGATTAAATATAAGTTTTTAAACCATCCTTTAAAATACATATTTATCGCTACTGTAATAATAAAAATCCCACCACCTAATATATAACTTTGCACTTGAGTGAATGTAACCATCTTTGTAGGATATAACACATCTAATATCGTAACCGCTCCTAATAAAAACATTGGCGCTATCATGACTAAAAACCACATTAAAAACCATGTTTTTGTAAAGCTTGTTACAAAGGTCATTTTACGAAGTAAAAAATCAGGACCCATTACAGCTAAAATCAATGTAAAACTATAGCCAATGCACTGAATAAGTGAAATCTGTAAAACTCCATTATTCACTATTAAAATAGAAGCAATAACCCAAAATGCTACGATATTCATTACCGTAAAACCGATTTGCTTCCACGTTTCCTGTCTATCTCTTTCCATTACTTTTACAAGTTCATTGGCATATTCTTTCGGTGAGCTTCCGAAAATATCTTCTACACTTTTCCCATCACTCTCACCTTCTATTAAATGAAGTTCTGCATCTTCTATAAAGCTTTCAACGTCGCTTTCTTTCACACCCTTTGCTGTCAAAAACAACCTCATATCTAATAAAAAATTTCGCGCTTCACTTGATAACATTATTTTCTTCTTCCCTTCCCTTCAAGTAGACGTTCTACACTACTTTGCATCGCTTCCCAACGATCCATAAATTCATCCAGTGCTTCCTCGCCTTTTTCTGTTAATGTATAATATTTTCGCTTTGGACCAGATGGAGATTCCTTCATTACACTTGTTATTAATCCTTCCTTTTGCATTCGTATTAATAACGGATAAATACTTCCCTCACTCGCCATTGTGAAACCATACTTCGCTAGCTTTTCACTCATTTCATAACCGTATATTTCACCTTCAGAAATAATAGCAAGTAAGCAACCTTCTAAAATCCCTTTTAGCATTTGACTTGTCGACATAACTCAAATCCTCCCACTATCTTGTTTTACAAGATAGATAAGCGTAAGTATCTTGCTTTACAAAATAGTATAGCAGAGACTATTTTGCAAAACAAGATAGCTAAAGATTTTTTTCCAAATGTTTGCAGGAATTTCATTATCGCCTCTCTAAATAGAGCAATAAGAGAACTTTTATTATGAAGGAGTGTTTTTCATCATGGTTACAAATCGAGTTGTCTTTTTAACAGGTGCTGCGAGTGGTATTGGATATGAGATGGGGAATGCTTTTGCAAAAGAAGGCGCAAAAGTTGTTATTACTGATCGTCTTGAAGAGCGTGCGAAAGAAGCTGCTGAACAATTACAAAAGGAAGGATTTCAAGCTATCGGTTTAAAATGTGACGTTACATCTGAAGTAGAAATTACAGCAGCAATTTCTCAAACAGTTAATCATTTCGGTTCATTAGATATATTAATTAACAATGCAGGAATGCAACACGTTTCACCGATTGAAGATTTTCCAACTGAAAAGTTCGAGCTGCTAATCAAAATTATGCAAATCGCTCCTTTCATCGCAATTAAGCATGCCTTTCCGATTATGAAAAAACAAAAGTATGGTCGGATTATTAATGTCGCTTCCATTAATGGCCTTGTCGGATTTGCTGGAAAAGCTGCTTATAATAGTGCGAAACATGGCGTAATTGGATTAACGAAAGTGGCTGCTTTAGAGGGAGCAACTCATGGAATTACTGTAAATGCTCTTTGTCCTGGATATGTTGATACCCCTCTTGTACGAAACCAACTACAAGACTTAGCAACTACGCGAAATGTACCACTTGAAAATGTTTTAGAAGATGTTATTTATCCTCTCGTACCACAAAAGCGCTTGTTACAAGTACAAGAAATTGCGGATTATGCTATGTTTCTAGCAAGTGAAAAAGCAAAAGGCATAACTGGTCAAGCTGTTGTTATCGATGGTGGATATACTGCTCAATAAAGTGAAACTTTAATCAGTGGGGGTTTTGTTCATCCCCACTGATTATTAGCCTTCACCAATCGGGCTTTTACGGGCAGCTAATCTCCGACCTAACTTCTTTGCTCCAAGCAAATTTTGAGGTGGGAGTTTTACTGCCCGTTAATGCGGGATAGAAAATAAAGTTTGCTCTTCGCGAGCAAACTTTATTTTCTTTCTATCGCGAGGATCTTACTACTTTAGTAATTGTTTAGGGAGTTTCTCAATTGCAACAATCACTCCGTCTAATTTACTTTCAATGCGATGTAGTAAATATAGCGTTACAACAATTGGAAACCCCACATTACCTATCATCCTGATCCACTCTTCCATCTTTCTCTCCTCCCTTCATTACATAAATAAGAGGAAAAGAGATTCTTAGGCATAAAAAAACAAGCTATTTGTGATTAGCTTGTTTTTCAAATAATAATGCAATTCCCTGTTTATAATCTCCTCGTATAATACCTTTCTCGGTAATAATACCTGTAATTAATTCGTTTGGTGTTACATCAAATGCTGGATTATAAACAGTAGTTCCAACTGGTGCCACTTGTTTCCCGAAAATTTTCGTAACTTCTGTTTCGTCTCTTTCTTCAATAACAATTTCAGCGCCTGTTTGTTTCGTAGTATCAAATGTCGATAGCTGAGCTGCAACGTAAAATGGAATATCGAAATACTTTGCTAATATAGCTAAATTCATTGTTCCAATTTTATTTGCTGTATCTCCATTTGCGACAATTCGGTCCGCTCCTACAATAATCGCGTTTATTTCTTTCGTTTGAATAGCATGCGCTGCCGTATTATCTGTAATAAGCGTTACATCAATTTCCGCTTGTTTCAACTCCCAAGTCGTTAAACGTCCCCCTTGTAAAACTGGTCTTGTTTCACACGCATACGCATGTAAATGTACACCCTTTTCTTTCCCAATATAAAACGGTGCTAATGCAGTACCATATCTAGCAGTTGCGATACTTCCTGCATTACAAATTGTTAAAATTTTATCACCGTCTTTAAAACACGTTAAACCATGTTCTCCAATATTTCGGCACACCATTTCATCCTCTTGCTGAATATGAAGCGCTTCTTCTTCTAATATTTTTTGAGCTTCTTTTATTGTAGTAATCTCTCGAATAGATTCTCTCATACGATCGATTGCCCAAAATAAATTGACTGCTGTCGGGCGTGATGTTCCTAAATAGTTACAATCTCTATTAAACTTCTTTTGAAACTCATCGATATTTATAGCATCGTATTTCTTTGCCGCAAGCGCCAAACCAAACGCAGCTACAATTCCAATTGCAGGTGCCCCGCGTACTTCTAACATAATAATGCTTTTCCATACCTCTTCAATAGTCGTTAATGTTTTAAACTCAGTAATATGCGGTAGTTTTGTTTGGTTTAATACTGCAAGGGCATCACCTTTCCAACTGACAGACCTCGGAATAGTAACAATTGTACTCATGCTTTTACGCCTCCAGAAACTGTCTGTTGAAATAACGTTCGGAACAATTGAATATCAGCACTCTTAGATTCATATTTTATTAGTTCTTTTCCTAAGGATAACGCTTGCTTCTTAGCTTGAATTCTTTTTTCTTTATTTGCTATTTCATCTAAATCAGCTACATGAGCTAAGCCAATTGTTCTACGAATAAGTTCACATCCAGCAAATCCGACAGCATCAGTAAAGATATTTTGCAAAATAATTGGTAACCATTGTTTCTCTTTCGTATATGCTTCTACACCTTCTCCAATCCATAACCTCGTAAAAGCTTCTACAAAATAACTCCATGTTTTCTCTATATGGAAAAATAGTACATTTCTCTGCTCTTCTTCTCTTGATAAAGCATTTAATAATAAATTTGCAACAAATTGACCGATGTCAAATCCAAATGGACCGTACGTTGCAAACTCTGGATCAATTACTTTCGTTTCAGAAGGTGATGAAAATATACTACCAGTATGTAAATCTCCGTGTATGAGAGCCTCTTTTCTCGTCAAAAACTTATACTTATACTGTGCTACTTTTAATTTTAAAGTTTTATCACTCCACAGTTCATCAACCGCTAGTTGTAACTCTGGTTCATAATCATTTGTATCATAATGACTAAACGGATCTGTAAACACTAAATCTTCTGTAATTTTACTAAGGTCTGGGTTTACAAATGTGCCCTCTAGTACCCTCTTCTCTTCTGACTGTAAACCGAAATCTGAAGTATAAAATAAAACATGTGCTAGAAAGCGACCAATGTGCTGGGATAAAAGAGGATACTCTTCTCCGTCTATTAATCCTTTTCTTGTAATCGTTAGTCTTGATAAATCTTCTATTACTGTCACTGCCAACTCCTCATCATGACTGTATACTACCGGCACGTATTCCGGTACATACTTTGCGAAAATTTGTAATGCTTTACTTTCAATCGTCGCTCTTTTTATAGACAATGGCCAACTCTCACCAACTACTTTCGCATATGGCAGTGCTTGTTTTATTATAATAGACTTCTCTCCATCATCTAATTTGAACACGTAATTTAAATTTCCATCTCCAATTTCATGACAAACTACATTTGCTTTCTTTTCAAAATAACCGTGTTCTTTCGCATATTGTATAGCTGTTGTTTCAGTTAATGAATAATATCCCATCGTCTTCTCCCCCTTTTTTAAATTCAGAGGTTTTTCTGACGTAGAAAAACCTCTTTCCACAAAGAAAGAGGTTTGAAGTTTATCTTCTCCCCTCTTATCTGCCAGAAAGTAAACTTTCTGCTGGAATTAGCACCGTGCCTTTTGGCGTAAATAAACGCCCCATTTCACAATGGTATTACGGTCGGTTGCTGGGCTTCATCGGGCCAAATCCCTCCACCTGCTCTTGATAAGAGTTATATAATTTTTTAGAATTTTTAACTTTATGTTGAAGACTATACCAAGAATAAAAATCACTTGTCAATATTTTATTTGTATAATTCTGGACGGCGATCTGCAAAAACTGGAATTCCTTTACGTACCTCTTTAATCTTCTCGAATTTAAGTTCTCCAAATAAAATTGATTCCTCTTCATTTGCCTCTACTACAACTTCACCCCAAGGATCCACAATTAAAGAATGACCTGCAAACTCATTATTCGGATCCTTTCCTGCCCTATTACATGCAACAACATAACACTGATTTTCAACTGCTCTTGCTTGCAATAACAAACGCCAATGCGCTAAACGAACTAATGGCCATTCTGCTACAACAAATAAAACTTTTGCACCTTTAGCAGTATGAACGCGCATCCACTCTGGAAAACGAATATCATAACAAATTGTGCCGGCGCACTCTACATCATCTAGCTTAAATTCACCTGTACTATTTCCAGCGATTAAATATTTATGTTCATCCATAAGCTGAAATAAGTGCACTTTACTATATTCATTGACTAGTTCTCCTTCCTTGTTTACAACATACATTGTATTGGTAACACCTTGTTCTGTTTGCTTCGCTATGGAACCACCAACAATATGTACACCATATTGTTTCGACCATTCTTTCAACTTTTCTTTCGTTTCTACTCCCTCTCTATCTGCAATTTCAGAAAGTCTCGTTAAATCATATCCTGTCGTCCATAGTTCTGGTAAGACAATAACATCTGGTCTTTCCTTCATCGCTTCACTTATTTTATTTTTGGCGTTCTCAATATTTTTTTCTACATCTCCAAAGACAATATCCATTTGAATACATGCGACTTTCATTTTTTCAGCCCCATTCTCATTTTTCTCTTTACAAAATACTGGAAAGATTATATCATTTGTCACTAGAATTGTAACAACTTTCAAAAGAGGTGGAAAGTATGAAATTATTTCAACATTCTGAGATAGTAACATCATTGCCAACACAATTTTTCGCTTCACTTGTTGCAAAGGTTAACAAAGTCGTTGCAGCTGGTCACGATGTTATTAATCTAGGTCAAGGTAATCCAGATCAACCAACACCGCAGCATATCGTTAAAGCTTTACAAGATGCTGCTGAAAAGACCATTCATCATAAATATCCGCCATTTCGCGGACACGAAAGCTTAAAAGAAGCCGTGGCAACATTCTATCAACGTGAATATGATGTAGTAGTAAATCCAAAAACTGAAGTTGCTATTTTGTTTGGCGGAAAAGCTGGATTAGTAGAATTACCAATTTGTTTTACAAACCCTGGTGATACTATTCTCGTTCCAGATCCAGGCTATCCAGATTATTTATCAGGAGTTGCTTTAGCAAAAGCACAATTTGAAACAATGCCGCTTATTGCAGAGAATAATTTTTTACCGGATTATACAAAAATTGATAACTCTATTGCCGAGCGTGCAAAGTTAATGTTTTTAAACTATCCAAATAACCCTACCGGTGCTACTGCATCAAAAGACTTTTTTGATGAAACCATTCATTTTGCTAATGAACATAATATATTAGTCGTTCATGATTTTGCATACGGTGCTATTGGATTCGATGGTCAAAAGCCCATTAGTTTCTTGCAAGCAGACGGTGCCAAAGATACAGGTATTGAAATTTACACTCTATCGAAGACTTTCAATATGGCCGGATGGCGCATCGCTTTTGCTGTGGGGAATGAAAGTGTGATTGAGACAATTAACCTATTGCAAGATCATATGTATGTTAGTATTTTTGGTGCAATTCAAGATGCTGCCCGCGAAGCACTATTAAGTTCACAGTCTTGCGTAGTAGACCTTGTAAATAGTTACGAATCTCGAAGAAACGCTCTTATTTCAGCTTGTCACTCAATTGGTTGGAATGTAGACATTCCAACAGGATCATTCTTTGCATGGCTTCCTGTACCAGAAGGATATACATCTGAGCAATTTTCTGATATTTTACTAGAAAAAGCACACGTTGCAGTTGCTCCTGGTGTTGGATTTGGTGAGCATGGCGAAGGATATGTCCGCGTTGGTCTCTTGCATACAGAAGATAGATTACGAGAAGCCATTAATCGAATTGATAAATTAAATTTTTTCAAAAAGTAATTGACAACATGAAAAATATCTGACAAAATTCAGTTATCTTAAAAATTTAAACATTTCTAAATACTTCTTATCAAGAGCAGGTGGAGGGACGAGCCCGACGAAACCCGGCAACCGATCTACAATTGTAGACACGGTGCTAATTCTCGCAGCATTATGCTGACAGATAAGGAGCTGGTTGTAAAAAAACCTCTCCTTAGCTGAGAGGTTTTTTTATTTAACTAGGAGGTTATAACAATGAGCGGAATTATAGCGACATATTTAATCCATGATGATTCACATAACTTAGAAAAAAAAGCTGAGCAAATTGCACTCGGTTTAACAATTGGCTCTTGGACTCATTTGCCACACTTATTGCAAGAACAATTAAAACAACATAAAGGCAATGTCATTCATATTGAAGCGTTAGACGAACAAGAACACACTAACTCTTACCTTGGCAAAAAAGTATCACGTGGACTCATTAAAATTCATTATCCATCGCTGAACTTTAGCCCCGACTTACCTGCCATTTTGACAACAACATTTGAAAAACTTTCGTTAGATGGAGAAATTAAACTCATTGATTTAACATTCTCAGACGAATTAAAGAAACAGTTTCCTGGACCAAAATTTGGAATTGAAGGCATCCGAAACCTTTTACAAGTTCAAGATCGCCCTCTTCTAATGAGTATTTTCAAAGGGATGATAGGACGGAATATTGGATATTTAAAAGCTCAACTACGCGATCAGGCAATTGGAGGCGTAGATATTGTAAAAGATGATGAAATTTTATTCGAAAACTCATTAACACCACTTACAAAAAGAATTGAATCTGGGAAAGAAGTTTTACAATCTGTATACGAAACTTACGGACATAAAACGTTATATGCAGTAAATTTAACAGGACGAACTTTTGATTTAAAAGAAAATGCGAAACGTGCAGTGCAAGCTGGGGCTGATATTCTATTATTTAACGTATTTGCTTACGGACTAGATGTACTGCAAGCACTTGTAGAAGACGATGAAATTCCAATTCCTATTATGGCACACCCTGCTGTAAGTGGTGCTTACTCAGCATCCAAGTTATATGGAGTTTCATCTCCATTATTACTCGGAAAACTACTACGTTATGCTGGGGCTGACTTTTCATTATTCCCATCTCCATATGGAAGTGTTGCGTTAGAAAAAGAGGAGGCTCTTGCCATCTCAAAACATTTAACTGAAGACGATGCACTTTTCAAGAAGAGTTTTTCTGTTCCGTCTGCTGGTATTCACCCTGGTTTCGTTCCCTTTATTCTACGCGATTTCGGTAAAGATGTTGTTATTAATGCTGGCGGTGGGATACATGGACATCCGAATGGAGCGCAGGGTGGCGGTAAAGCTTTCCGTACTGCAATTGATGCTACTTTGCAAAATAAACCACTCCATGAAGTAGAGGACATAAATTTGCATAGTGCACTACAAATATGGGGAAATCCTTCTCTTGGGGTGAAATTATGAGTATTCAAGTATTTTGTGATTTCGATGGCACGATTACAAATAATGATAACATTATGTCCATTATGGAAAAATTCGCACCACCAGAAGCTGAAGATGTAAAGAATAGAATTTTATCACAAGAGCTATCTATTCAAGAAGGTGTTTCTCAATTATTTCAATTAATACCTACTAATTTGCACGATGATATGATTCAATTTTTAATAGAAACTGCTGAAATCCGTAGTGGTTTTCATGAATTTATACAATTTGTAAATAAAAATAACATTTCTTTTTACGTTATATCAGGTGGAATGGATTTCTTCGTCTATCCACTCTTACAAGGAATCATTCCAAAAGAGCAAATTTACTGTAATGAAACAGACTTTTCAAGTGAATACATTACCGTTAAGTGGCCTCATCCTTGTGATCATCATTGTCAAAATCATTGCGGATTATGTAAATCATCTTTAATCCGTAAATTAAGTGGTACAAATGATTTTCATATTGTGATTGGAGATTCAATTACTGATTTACAAGCTGCGAAACAGGCGGATAAAGTATTTGCCCGCGACTTTCTTATTACAAAATGTGAAGAGAATCATATTGATTATACACCGTTTGAAACATTTCAAGATGTTCAAACCCAATTAAAACATTTGTTGGAGGTGAAATCATGAAACAACTTTTTCGTCAATGGTATGACTTAAGCGAGATTAAAAAAGAATTAACAACACGAAATTGGTTTCCAGCAACGAGTGGTAATATTTCTATAAAGGTTAGTCATGAGCCACTTACTTTTCTTATTACAGCAAGCGGTAAAGATAAAACAAAAACTACTCCAGATGATTTTCTCTTAGTAGATCATCTAGGGGTTCCCGTATTAGAGACTGAATTAAGACCTTCAGCAGAAACAATATTGCATACACATATTTATAACAATACGAATGCCGGGTGCGTACTTCATGTTCATACAACTGATAATAATGTCATCACAAATTTATATAGTGATGCAGTCACCCTTCAAAATCAAGAAATTATTAAAGCTCTCGATATTTGGGAAGAAGGTGCAACAATTCACATTCCTATTATCGAAAACCATGCCCATATCCCAACGCTTGGAGAAAACTTCCGAAAGCATATACAGGGAGATTCAGGAGCAGTATTAATCCGTAACCATGGTATTACCGTATGGGGCCGAGATAGCTTTGATGCAAAGAAAAGATTAGAAGCTTATGAGTTTTTATTCCAATTTCATATAAAACTATTATCAATTCAAGGAGGCGTTTCTAATGGCGCAAATTCGTATTCATGAGGAAAATACTCGTATTGAAAGTGAAGTAGAGGTATCAAACTTTCTACAAGGAGAAGATGTTTTATATGAGAAATGGAATATTTCTAAACTTCCTACTCATTTAAAAGAAAATTACTCCTTAACAGATGAAAACAAAGCTGAAATATTAACGGTGTTTTCAAAAGAAATTGTTGATGTTTCAGAACGCCGAGGTTATAAAGCATATGATGTGATTTCACTTTCTAGTAGCACACCTAACCTTGACGAGTTATTAATTAATTTCCAAAAAGAACACCATCATACTGACGATGAAGTTCGCTTTATTGTCAGCGGTCATGGCATCTTCGCTATTGAAGGAAAAGATGGTCGATTCTTTGACGTTGAACTTGAGCCTGGTGATCTTATATCTGTACCTGAAAATGCAAGACATTATTTTACCTTACAAGATGATCGCCAAGTTGTAGCTATTCGTATTTTTGTTACAACAGAAGGTTGGGTTCCAATTTATTAAGGTAGCTAGTTGAATAAAAGATTGGAACCCCTTTTCCAATCTTTTATTCACTCTACATATATATATACATCCTCCTATGGAACAGGCTTATTTCATAACATTGAAGTAAGCCTGATTTTTTATTCACTAAAATAATTTGTCCCTTTCGTTTGTTCAAATCAAATATCTCAAATCACACTTCCACTTTTTCAAGTACATTTCGGAACACTTTTTGAACATTCATTGAACTTTTTTTGAATTTTTTCTGAAAATTCTGTTTTACGTATGATATACTACAAGTAATAAGAAGGAAAAGAATATTGCAAGCAGAGGGGGATAATCATGAGTTTACTTATCGCACTTATACTAGGAGTTTCATGTGGAGCTATTCCTGTCATTTTAGGAGCTATTATGGAAGAATTAGAAGTTGGTGTTTTAGGTTTTGTCGCATCCTGTGTAAGCGCTTTATTTTTCGGTTTGTACGGTGCTATTCCTGTTGCTATTCTGTGCGCATTTTATATAGTACGCCATGCTCGCGCGAAACAGTTTGGTCCTAATCACACTGCACAAGTTATTCCATTCCCAATTGAACGATGCCGCCGCGCTTCCAGCCTATAAATTATCCAACTTAAATATTATGCCTGCCTAAATAAATAAAAAGTCCTCAAATGAGGACTTTTTATTTATTTTCTTCTAGAAATTGAAACAATTCTTGCAAATGAAGTGCATCTTCACTATAGCTAACGGATACGTGACATGTCCCTTCAATCTCAGCATGCATATAAAGGGCAATTCCATCTCGATCATATTTCAATGCCAAATAAAATTCCATTTCCTCTAACATCTTTTTCGAAGTTCGTATAACATAATGCCCTTTCTCATCTCGTCCATATTCGAAACTTGGCTCAAAATCGTATTTTTGTTTAAATGCTTCTTTTTGCTTATCATTAATCTGTACACAAGTTGATTGCTGCACAGCATCAATCATCTCATCAAACTTTTGGAGATCCATCTCATTTACCCCCTTATATAATTTTTGTATAATACTTGTGTTCCGCTATTCTCTTCTCCATCTGCGATTAGTTCTTCATACAATTCCTTCGCTAAGGTTAAACCCGGTACTGGTAATTGTAGTTTTTCAGCTTCATCTAAAGCAATCTTCATATCTTTCATAAAATGCTTTACATAAAACCCTGGTTCAAAATCTCCCTTTAACATTCGAGGTGCTAAATTACTCAATGACCAGCTACCTGCTGCCCCCGTTGAAATACTCTCTAATACTTTATCTGCATTAAGTCCAGCTTTTTTCGCATAAGCAACAGCCTCACATACTCCAATCATATTAGAAGCAATCGCAATTTGATTGCACATTTTTGTATGTTGTCCACTTCCAGCTGGTCCTTGCAACTGAATATTTGTTCCTAGCTTTTCAAATAACGGTAAACATTTTTCATATATTTCTTTCTCGCCACCGACCATAATTGCGAGTCTTGCTTCTTTCGCACCAACGTCTCCTCCAGATACAGGCGCATCTAGCGTATATACACTCTTACTTTTTCCAGCTTCATTAATACGTTTTGCCAATGTTGGTGTAGATGTCGTAAAATCAATTGCTATCGTGTCTTCATTTGCATTCTCCAAAATTCCATCTATCCCAAAGTACACTTCTTCTACATCATGTGGATATCCAACCATAGTCATTACAACATCAACTTGCTTCACTAACTCTTTCGGTGTATGACACCAAGTTGCACCATCTTGCACTAAAGAATCTGCTTTTTCTTTCGTTCTATTATACACATATACTTTATAACCACTTTGCATTAAATGGTTAACCATACTTTTTCCCATCACACCAATACCAATGAAACCTATTGATAAATTTTTATTTTCCATCTTCTCATCCCCTTTGTTCTAATAAATCATTTACCATCTTTCGAAATTCCTTATTAAAATCATCATCCAAACTATTCTTCACATTTGAGAATAAAATAACAAACGTGCCTTTTTCTTTATTGAAATTATTAAACGTATTCCAACCAGATAGTACACCATGGTTATGGAAATAATCTGGATATATGTAAAAGCTAAATGCATATTTTCTTTCTTGTGAAGGTGTAAACATCGCTTGTATACTTTGTTCAGAAAGAAGCTTTCCATTTATAATCGCTTCATCTAATTTTTTCATATCCCCTACTGTCGTATACATCTCACCCGTTCCATATAACCAGTCCATCCCTAATTTTTGTGCTGGCACAAGCTCTTGATCTTTCTTCACATAACCCTTCGTGAAGGTTTTATCTCCAGGCACCATATTTCCCATACCTGATTCATGCATCTCGGCCTTTGTAAATATATTTTCTTTTATATAGTCTCCTAAAGGCTTTTTCGTTATATTTTCTATAATATAAGCGAGCACCATATAATTATAATCCGTATACTTCCAACCTGTTCCTGGTGGAAACTCTAATTTTTGACTTCCAATCCAAGTTACTAAATTTATACGTGAAGCTACATTGACCTTTCCTTTCCCATTTTCCGGTAAACCAGAGGTATGTGTTAATAAATGATATAACGTGATATTTTTATCTGCTGGAAATGAAGGAATGTATTTATTTACATTATCTTGGATATTTAACTTCCCTTGTTCTTGTAACTGTAAAATGGACGTAGCAACAACTGTTTTCGT
Source organism: Bacillus nitratireducens (assembly GCF_001884135.1). Lineage (GTDB taxonomy): Bacteria > Bacillota > Bacilli > Bacillales > Bacillaceae_G > Bacillus_A > Bacillus_A nitratireducens. The sequence continues at coordinate 31,139 of NZ_MAOC01000008.1, forward strand.
AATAGAACCGATACGATATTTTGTTTGAGGTGTATTTTCTACTTTATTTTGAACATCAGCATATCCATATCCTTTATTCAATATAACATGTTCTTTATCTGTCACCAAAACTGTCCCATTAAATTGCTTTCCTACTAAATATTGATCTAACTTTTGAGATATACTAGCATAATCAATTTTTTGTACTTCTTCTATATTATCCTGTACCTCTGACTCAATAGCGGGAGTTACCTTTGTTGTTAATACTGCTTGTTCCTTTAGATCGGGACTATAGAGAAAATAGTATACTCCGCCGCAAACTACAGCAGACAGTGAAGCCATAATTATTATTTTTTTTTTCATATTGTTCCTCCATAATTACTTCGTGAAGAATGGTCCCCCATATTCTATTATCAGGCAATAAAAAAAAATCGCAACAATTTGTTGCGAAAAATCACATTTTTTCCTTTCTATATATACATACTTGATTTTTCCCATTTTTTTTTGCTTCATATAATGCAATATCCGCTCTTTGCATTAATTCCTCTTTAGTAATTCCTTGCTCATATAACGCAACTCCAAAACTCGCTGTTAATTTCGAAATTCCAGAGAACTGCTTTGTTTCAATGAAAAATCGTAACGATTCCGCAACTTGAAACGCTTCTTTCTCTACCGTATCCGTCACTAATATTATAAATTCTTCTCCCCCCCACCTTGCAAATATATGTTGATGTTCAACTTTAGATTTCATAAGATCTGCAAGTTGTACTAATGCTAAATCGCCAAAATCATGACCATATGTGTCATTTACTGATTTAAAATTATCTATATCAAACAAAATAAGTGCTATTTTTTCATCATTACGTATTACATTCTCCCACTCTGTCTCCAATATTTGTTGGAATTTCAAACGATTATATATTTCTGTCAATGAATCTATCATAGCCAGTCTTTCTTGCTCTTGATAGATTTCATCTAATTCTGTAATCTCTGTGCATTTTACTATAAATCGTGATAAGTCTTCTGGTAATGGTGTCGCACGTAATAAAAAGGTAGAGGCTTCCCCTTCATAATTGTGCATCTTAATTCTTCTTCCATTTGATAAAGTATCATCCAGCCATGTTACATCGTGAGTCGTCGAATAATATCCGGTCTCTCTTATAAGATGTTCTGCAAATACTAAATGTTGTTCACGATAGGTAAATAAATTATCATATCCGAAAAACTCTAAAAAATTTGTATTACAATCAACAATCTCATCATCTTCTACTATAAATAATAAATCATTTTGAAAATCAAACATCGTTTGAAGCAATTCCTGTTGTAAACTTACTTGTCGCACTAAAGAAAGCTGATATAAACTCTTATTCACTTCCTCTAGTACTACTTGTGGGGTTACTGGTGCTATAACAATATTGCGTATTCCTAACAATAGTAAATCTGCAAACTCATTGTTTATCTGTTGATCCCAAATGATAATGAATGTGCTCTGTGAATTATATATATTCTTTATATATTTTATTTGAGCAAAATCTGTTACATACATAATTACAATATGCGGTTTAGTTCTATGAAACAACATTTCTCCTTCTTCAAAACTATTCGCTATAAACATACATTTTGGATGGACGTTTTCTATCGTTTGTTGATGTGTACATCCATCTTCTATATAAAGGACATTCAACTGAAGATCTTGTAATACATTTTGGAAAACAGTATTCTCTAATAAAAAATGTAGTATGTTCATCACTAGTCTTCACTCACTTCATATATCTTGTTCTACTGAATTCCTCACAATCATTTTATAAAAAATAGTTCTCAAAAAAATCCGATTAGTGAGGAATACATATTAACAAGCTAATTGAGAATGTTATCTTCGCTTATCTACTCTAGAAATTCCTTTTTTAGTGTATGATTATAAGAGTTGTATCGTTTGTATGAATGCCCCATCTCGTTACTTAAAACTTGACAATTAAAATAATTTTATTATATTCTTAAATTCAATAACTTACAAAATGTAAGTAGAATATATTACATTTATTTTATATTAAGTTGATATGTAATTTGGAGGATATATAATGACAAACAATGACTTTTTTAACGTTTTATATGAACGCACATCTACACGTGCATTCAACCCCGAAAAAGAAATTTCATCTACAGAATTACATGAAATTTTAAAAGCCGCTGCACAAGCACCTTCTGCTTGGAACTTGCAACACTGGAAATTCCTTGTTTTCCAAGGCGAAGACGTACAAAAACGATTACATCCAATTGCTTATAACCAACAACAAATTCTTGATGCTTCTGCCGTAGTCGCTATTTTAGGTGATTTAGAAGCATATAAAAATGTTGAACCTGTTTACGGTCCAATTGTAGAACAAGGATTTATGAAAGAAGAGGCAAAAGAGCGCTTAGCTAAAAACATTGAATCTGCATATACTCGTGAGCAATACCCACGAGATGCTGCCTTTTCAAATGCTGCTTTAGCAGCAATGCAACTTATGCTTGCAGCTAAAGCAACTGGTTGGGATACTTGCGCTATTGGTGGCTTCAACCCACAAGCATTAATGGAAGAATTCAATGTTTCATCTCGTTACATACCAATTATGCTTATTACAATTGGTGAATCCACTTTAAAAGGTCACCCTGCACCGCGCATGAGCGTAGAACAAGTGAGTGAATGGGCGAAATAATAAAAAACGAAGGTAATTTCATTACCTTCGTTTTTTTATATTCTGTCACACATCCGTAATATTACAATGTATTATTCGACATCTACACATAGAGAAATCGTAATTTTCATGCTATCTCCATAAATAAATATGGCGTTTCGTGTCGAAATTTGTTAAACCATCGAAAGATAACCGTGTATTTTTATTACAATTGTGATACAATGATAACAAATAGATAACAAGAGAGGGATTTTCATTGAGTTCATACGGAAGCTTTATCGCACTTTTAAGTTACATAGTAACTGTACTACTGCTATATTTTATTGGCGATGCTGCAAACATATCAGTGTTACAATTCCCAAAAGAAGAAGTATTCCAATCAGAAGCAGAAAAACATACTGCACGATCCATTGCACCACTACTCCTAGCTCTTCCTGTATATATCATCGTTTTATATAAAAGTAAAAAAGTGTAAAGGCTGCCTAATTTATTTCATTTCGGTGGTCTTTACATTTTTTTGTGATATTTCCCCTATTTTAAACATCACTCCATACTAAATACCCATCTAGTCATTTAAAATGAGAAAATCCCCTAGAAAAATTTCCATTATCTGTCCAGTCACCGACTGCCGAACTTACATAGATTATAAGTGTGAAGGGGGTGATGAGGATTATGTTTGGATCATTTGGATGCTGTGATAACTTTAGAGACTGTCATCATCGTGAAAGAGAGTGTGACCATCGCGACCATCGCGAGAAAGAGAGAGAGAGAGAAGTAAAACCACAACAAACAGCTGTATGTAACGTGCTTGCTAGCATTTCAGTTGGAACAGAGCTTTCTCTTTTAAGCATTAGAGGTAACGGAACATTCAACAATGTAATTTTTGAAGGTTTCGCTAACGGCGTTGCTCTTTTCTCTGCTTTAGCTCGTAATAATAACGACAAAGATAACAATAACAATAAAGACGATAAGAACAATCAAAATCGCAATACTTTTACTGGTATTTTACGTGTATGCCCAACTGACATCGTTGCAATCGCTATCTAATTCTGTTCCTTATCCTCTATAGTAAGAAAATAAGATTTACTTTTCTCATAAAAAAAACCTGAGACCGATTTCAAATCGACTCAGGTTTTTTTACTATTATATGCTTTTAACTAATTCAACAACTTCTTCAGCAGTTGACATTGTTAATGCTTTTTCTGCTAATGTTTCCATTTCTGCTTTTGACAACTTGCTTAGTTGTGTTCTTGCAGGAAGGATAGATGTTGCACTCATACTGAACTCATCTAAGCCTAATCCTAATAATAATGGGATAGCAAGCGAATCTCCCGCCATCTCACCACACATACCAGCCCATTTGCCCTCTTTGTGAGCAGCATCGATAACCATTTTTACAAGACGTAAAATAGATGGGTTATACGGTTGGTATAAGTAAGCTACTTGTTCGTTCATACGGTCTGCAGCCATTGTGTATTGGATTAAGTCATTTGTTCCGATAGAGAAGAAGTCAACTTCTTTTGCGAATTGATCTGCTAATACTGCTGAAGCTGGGATTTCAACCATCATACCCACTTCAATAGAATCAGAAACAGTTGTACCCGCTTCTACAAGTTTCGCTTTCTCTTCTAATAAGATTGCTTTCGCTTGACGGAACTCATCAAGAGTTGCAATCATTGGGAACATAATTTTTAAGTTACCGTATACGCTAGCACGAAGTAATGCACGAAGTTGTGTACGGAACACATCTTGCTCATCAAGACATAAGCGAATTGCACGGTATCCTAAGAATGGGTTCATTTCTTTTGGTAAATGTAAGTATGGAAGCTCTTTATCTCCACCGATGTCAAGTGTACGAACAACGACAGGTTGACCTTCTTTTACACCTTCAAGAACTGCTTTATACGCTTCGAACTGCTCTTCTTCTGTTGGAAGATTGTCACGGCCCATGTATAAGAATTCTGTACGGTATAAACCAACGCCTTCTCCGCCATTATCGATAATACCTTGTACATCATTTGGTGTTCCGATATTTGCAACAAGCTCAACGTGATGTCCATCGCTTGTTACAGTAGCTTGGTCTTTTAATTTTGCCCATACAGCTTTTTGCTCTTCAAATTTCGCTTTCTTTTCTTCAAACGAACGAAGAGTTTCTTCTGATGGATTTACAATTACTTCTCCATCTAAACCGTCAATGATTACGATATCGCCGTTTTGGATTTTCTCCATAACAACTTTCGTACCAACAACAGCTGGAATTTCCATAGAACGAGCCATAATTGCAGAGTGAGATGTACGTCCACCGATATCAGTTGTGAAACCTTTTGCATACTTACGGTTTAACTGAGCTGTATCAGATGGTGTTAAATCTTCAGCAATAATGATTACTTCTTCAGAAATTGTACCAGGATTTGAGAAGTTAATTCCTAGTAAATGTGCAAGAACGCGTTTTGTTACGTCGCGAATATCCGCAGCACGTTCTTTCATGTATTCGTTATCCATGTTTTCAAACATAGAAATAAACATTGATGCAACTTCATCCATTGCAAATTCAGCATTTACTTTTTCGCTATTTACTTTATCTTTTACTGGATTTACTAATTCCGGATCATTTAATACTAATAAATGTGCTTCAAAGATAGCAGCTTTATCAGCACCTAGCTCAGCAAAAGCGTGGTCCTTAATAGCTTCTAGTTCAGATTTTGCTTTCTCAAGCGCAGCGTCTAAGCGTGCAATTTCTGCAGCTTCGTTCGTAATTGATTTCTTTTCAATGTTAAATTCAGGATTCTCAAGTCTGAAAGCCTTTGCAATAGCAATCCCACTTGATGCAGCGATCCCTTGAATATTAAGAGTCATTATTCTCCTAATCCTTCGTTTTTCATAGTTTCTTCGATAGCTGCTAGTGCTTGAGCTGCATCATCACCATTTGCAGTGATCTTAATTTCCGCGCCTTGTTGAATTCCTAAAGACATAACACCCATGATTGATTTTAAGTTAACGTTTTTTCCGTTATACTCTAAGTTAATGTCAGAACCAAATTTGCTTGCAGTGTTTACAAGTAGAGTTGCTGGACGAGCATGAATTCCTGAATCGCTAGTTACTTTAAAGATTTTTTCCATGATAATTTATCTCCTTTAAATTACGTTTTTTTTAGTTGTATAGACGTGAGTACTACATCATCTATTGTATATAATAGGCGATGTTCGGTCAACCACATCGCCTATTATAATTATAAACATTTTGCGTCAAATTCCTATTGAATGTCAATAATAGCGTTTTCGCCCTTTTTAACATTTCCATCTTTTTTCAATTCGACTTGTTGCCCTTGTTGTAAATTCGTAAAGACGATTGGTGTAATAATAGATGGTGCATTTTCTTTTACAAATGCAAGATCTACTTTTAATAATGGTTGTCCTTGCTTCACTTTATCACCTTGTGCTACAAGCGCTTCAAAGCCTTCACCATTTAATTTTACAGTATCAATACCAAAGTGGATTAAAATTTCTTTTCCACCTTCAGACTGAATACCAATCGCATGTTTTGTAGGGAATACATTTACAATCTCACCATTAACTGGAGAAACTACTGTTCCTTCTGTTGGCTCAATCGCAAATCCATCTCCCATCATTTTCCCTGAAAATACTTGGTCAGGTACTTCTGTAATCGGTAAGATTTTCCCTTCAATTGGTGAAACGATTGTTTCATTTTCATCAACTTGTTGAGGAGTTTCTTCCACTTTTACAGGCTCTTCTTTTTCAACATGAGGTGTACGACCTGACATAATATCATGAATTTGTGATTTTAATGTGTCAGATTTCGGTCCGAAAATAGCTTGAATGTTATTTCCAACTTCAAGTACACCAGCTGCTCCAAGCTCTTTTAAGCGGTCTTTATTTACATTCTTTTGTTCGTTAACTTGTACACGTAAACGAGTAATACAAGCATCTAAAGAAGCGATGTTTTCTTTACCACCAAGTGCTACTAATACTTCACGTGGAAGTTCACCTGCTTCTGTTTTTCCTGCGCCGTCATTAGCATTTGCTACTTCACGACCAGGTGTTTTTAAGTTCCATTTACGGATTGCGAAACGGAATCCGAAGTAGTAAATCACTGCTAGTACAAGACCAACAATAATTACCCACCACCATGCCGTACGACCTGGTAGTACACCGAATAATATGAAGTCAATTAAACCACCAGAGAATGTCATACCAATTTTAACACCTAAAATTTGCATTGTCATAAATGATAGACCAGCGAATACTGCATGAATTCCGAATAATACTGGTGCTACGAATAAGAATGAAAATTCAAGCGGTTCTGTAATACCTGTTAAGAAAGATGTTAATGCAGCAGACCCTAAAATACCAGCTGCTAATTTTTTATTTTCTGGACGTGCTTCATGGTACATTGCTAAAGCTGCTGCTGGAAGACCGAACATCATGAACGGATACTTACCAGTTGTAAATGTACCAGCTGTTAATTCTACGCCGTCTTTTAACTGTGCCATAAAGATTTTTTGGTCACCACGGATTAATTCGCCAGCTGCATTTGTATACTGACCGAATTCGAACCAGAACGGTGAATAGAAAATATGATGTAATCCAAATGGAATTAATGAACGTTCGATTAAACCGAATATAAATGCTGCTAACGTTCTATTTGCATCAATCATTTGATGTGAGAACGTATTTAAGCCACCTTGAATGTATGGCCAAACGAAGCACATGATAATACCTACTACTAAAGAGAATGTTGCAGTTGCGATCGGTACGAAACGCTTACCTGCAAAGAAACCTAAGTATGATGGTAATTCAATATTGAAGTATTTATTGTAGCAATATGCAGCTACTATCCCGACGATAATACCACCAAATACTCCTGTTTGTAGCGTTGGAATTCCTAATACGTTTGCATATGCTGGATCTGCAAATCCAATTTTCACTGGATCTGTTCCAGAACTTGTTACTTTCACTAGCTTATCTACTTCTAAGAACACACTCATCGTTTTGTTCATAATTAAGTAGCCGACGAATGCTGCTAAACCAGCTACTCCGTCTCCACCAGCTAAACCGATTGCTACCCCAACTGCGAATAATAATGCAAGGTTAGCGAAAATAATATCACCCGATTGTTCCATAATTTTTGCAACCATTACGAACCAATCTGCTTTTAAAGCAGGAATAACATTTGTTAGCTGTGGATTTTGAAATGCATTACCAAATCCAAGTAAAATACCTGCTGCCGGTAAAATCGCTACTGGAAGCATAAGCGCTTTTCCGACTTTTTGAAGAACACCAAAGATCTTCTTAAACATGGAAACCCTTCCTCTCTTATCTATATTGATACTTTTCGACAAACGCCAAAAAGGCATGAGGAAAAAAAAGATAGAACGATAGCTATACAAAGGGTAGTATGTCCCTTTATTTAGCTTACATTCCCAACTTTTCTCCACTCATGCCTGATCGAATCAGTAACACGTGTCAAAAATAGGATTACGTATAAGTTCACTATAATTAAGGCAAACGTTTTCGTTATTCACCTTAATGTGTTTGTCGAATTTTGTATAACTTTGCAATAGTTATTATACATAACTATTGTAAGCGATTCAATCATTTTTTTTAACGTTTTCATTTTAGACAAAAATATATGTCTTTTTACACATGTTCTGCTTTCACTAATCGTTGTAAATGCATCGTTAAATAAATACTCTCCGCTTCATAAACAGGAAGTTGTAATTCTTTCTGCATTACTTTGACTAGTTTCCACGCCAAATTATAACAAACTGGATATTCCAACTTTAATAAATCAGCAAAACTCTGTGCTTCTTCTACTTTTTCTCCTTTTTTCACCCGCTCAATAGCATATTGTAAATGGCGAATAAGGCGTAAATAATGAATGCTTTCTTGGTCTAATGTAATTTGTAGGCTTGTCTCAATTAAAGACACAAGTTGTGCAATAAGACGAGAATTTTGATTAACAGAAGATAAATCAGAGTTTGTAAGCGAGCTGTAAATGTGAAGTGCGATAAAGCCAACTTCCCCTTCTGGCAATGTAATTTGCAAACGAGAATTTAAAAGTTGCACAACGCCTTCAGCAATTTTATATTCCTCTGGATATAGCATTTTCGTTTCAACTAAAAAAGGATTATCTATTGTAAGTCCTTGTTTCAGCCTTTTAATTGCAAAAGAAATATGATCTGTTAAAGCGATATGAATATGTTCATTTAATGGAGACTCCGCTTTTTCTTGAATATATAACATAATATCATTCATCAATTCAATTAGCTTTTCACTCACATGTGGTACTAAAAGTTTGTATTGTTCTCGATCACGTTCATTTTTTAAAACAAACATTTTCTCAATTTGTTCTTGCTCCAACACATCTTCAGCCTTTTTTCCAAATCCAATTCCTTTACCGATCACTACTACTTCCTCGTGTTCAGGATGGCTAGCAATGATGACATTATTATTTAAAACTTTTTTAATTTCTAGATAATTACTCATATAACACCACCCTCGTACTTAAATAGCCTGCTTTTATGTTACAGAACATTCTTCTTTTTCGTCAATATAAAACATCTACCATTTAATAAAAATTCATTTTTTAGACATGTTTGTATATGATGCGTATAATGTAAGGGCAACTGTACATAGAAAGGAGATTGCAACATGATTAAAATGTTTGTAAGTGATATTGATGGAACGATGATGCAACACGGAGGTTTTATCGACGAAAAAGATGTTATCGCTTTACGCAGCTTAGCTGAACAAAATGTAATTCTTTGTTTTGCTTCTGGAAGACTTGATAATGAAATTGCAGACTTAATGAGAGCAGTTAATACAAATTTCCATCGCATTAGTGTAAATGGTGTTTTTGTATATACACATGAAAATAAGCAGCTATTATCTGCAACTTTCGATTCCAGCATTCTTCCAGATTTGTTAGCTATGACAAATGAAGACCCTTATTTCCGTTATGTAAGTGATGAACATAACTACTACATTGAAGAAAAAACACCGTTTATTCATGAACTTGAACAACAAGTAACGATGACTTCTGTTGAAGAACCTAATCTATTACAGAAAATTGATGATACAATTTTTCCAAATAAAATTTCTGTCGGTGGAACGAAGGAAAGCTTACAACTCCTTCAGAACAAAATTGATGAAAAATTTCACGGTAAAGTTAGCACCTTCATTTCAGCAGAACAATGTTTAGATGTAATGCCACCTAATATTAGTAAAGGTTCTGCTATTTCTATTTTATTAAAAGAATTTCAAATACAACCAGAGGAAATTGCTTGCATAGGGGATTCTTATAATGATATTCCAATGTTCTCTTTAACTCCTCACAGTTTTGCTATGTCTCAAGCAGATGACGCAGTAAAAGAGCACGCTCACTATGTAGTAAATACGGTTAAAGATGCTGTTAACCACGTAATTGCTCATAATAAAAATACGACTCACTCCTTATAAGGATGAGTCGTATTTTTATTTCTTTACATGTTGAAAACATCAAAGCTCACTGTACTTCACAAACTGAAATATATTACTTGTTACGTGCGATGTTCGTAATAAACTTATAACGGTCACCACGATAAATACATTTCACATACTCTAACGGTAACTCACCTTCTGAATATGACCATTGACGCATTACAAGTACAGGCGCCTTTTTAGGAATATGCAGATGTTCAGCTTCATTATCCGTTGCAATTGAAGCTTCAATTGATTGAGTAGCGCGAACAAGCTTAAAGCCCAGTTTTTTCTCTAAATGTTCATATAAAGATTGTTGCAATATTTCTTCGTTAATATCTTTCACAAGAGTTGGCGACAAATATGTCGTCTCAAATGCAATCGGTTCGTCATCAGCTAAGCGAGTACGCCTCACTTCATAAACCGACTCCCCCTCTTGTATTTTCAGCCGGTCTGCTATTTTAGCAGTAGCTGGAACTAGGCGGAAACTTAATAACTGGCTGCTCGGTTTCATACCACGAGAAATCATATCTTCTGTAAATCCCGTCATTCCTTGCAACTTTTGCTCCACTTTCGGAAGTTGGACGAACGTTCCAATCCCACGTTTCCGGTATAAATAACCTTGTTCCACTAAGTTATTAATCGCCTGTCTGATTGTCATACGACTTACTTCGAACTTATCACAAAGTTCATTCTCAGATGGAATTTTATCTCCCGGCTTCCATTCGCCGTCCTCAATTAGCTGTTTCACCCACTCTTGAATCTGATAATAGATCGGAAATGGTGAATACTTGTCGATGTTCATCAGCAATCGCCTCACTGCATAAAGATAGAGCTTCTGGATCTGCGATTACGGTTACATTCGGATGACGTTGTAAAACTGTAGCAGGACACGCCTCACTATATTCTCCTTGCAATAATTCCTTAACAGCTTCTGCCTTTTTAGATCCCATAGCAACAAGTAGAATTTGTTTTGCTTTCATAATACTTCCAATTCCCATTGTAATCGCATGAGTCGGTACATCTTCTTCTCTTTCAAAGAAGCGAAGGTTTGCTTGGCGCGTAGATTCTGTTAATTCTACAATGTTAGTTGGAGAATTAAATGGTGTTCCTGGCTCATTAAATCCGATGTGACCGTTTTCACCGATTCCAAGAATCTGTAGGTCAACTGGGTTAGTAGCTAGAATGCTCTCGTAACGCTTGCACTCTTCCTCTAAATCACTTGCCATCCCGTTTGGTACATAAGTTTGTTTAAATGGAAGATGATCAAACAACTGTTCTTGCATGAAATAGTGATAGCTGTTTTTATCTTCGTGTGGTAAATTTACGTACTCATCTAAGTTTACAGTGGTTGTATGACTTGTATCAAGTTTATTTTTTCGCATTTCTGCATAAATACCTAATGGAGAGCTTCCTGTAGCCATTCCTAATGTTGGATTTTCTTTTGATTTTACAACCTCTTCAATTAACTTGAAACCTGCTTCTGCTAATTCTTCTGGAGTTTTTACAACAAGAATATTCATCTAATTACTTCCCTTCCTTCATATGAATTCCTAAACGAACCGTATCATATACATGTAATTCTTCAGTCATAACAACAAAGTCTGCATCTTTACCTGCCGCTAACGCACCTTTATTATCTAATCCAAACTCTTCTGCTTGGTTAACCGATGTCATGAGTACTGCATCCTCGATTGAACATCCTGTAAATTCAATTACATTTCGGAAAGCTTGATCCATTTTCAAAATACTACCAGCTAACGTTCCATCTTCTAATCGGGCACTGCCATCTTTTACATGTACTGGCTGTCCGCCAAGCTCATATAATCCATCTTCAAGACCTTTTGCACGCATTGCATCTGTAATGACACTTACTTTTTTCGGTCCTTTTAATTTATATGCTAATTTCACCATATCAGGGTGAATGTGAATACCATCTGTAATTACTTCAACCATTACATCTGGATTTAATAACACATGACCAACAACTCCTGGTTCACGGTGATGTAATCCACGCATTTGATTGTATAAATGTGTTGCATGTGTAATTTTTCTATTTTTCAGTTGTGCATCAATCGCATCTGTATGCCCCATTGTGCCAACAACACCTGTTTCAGCAAGATACTGCTCAAACTCTAACGCACCTTCTTCTTCTGGTGCATATGTTACTAATTTAATTAGATTTCCGCTTGCTGCTTGCCATTGTTTAAATTGCTCGATACTCGCAGGAACAATATGTTCAAGTGGTTGTGCACCCGCACGTTTTTTTGAAACATATGGTCCTTCTAAGTGAATATATTCGAAATGTGCTCCCTTATCTTTCGCTTCCTTCGCAGCACTTAGCGCCGCTTCAATCGCTTCTGGAGCTTGTGTCATTGTTGTTGGGAAGTAAGTTGTAACTCCTTCTTTTAACATTTCTTTACCAAGAGTTACTAATCCATCGCTATTTGCATCCATCGCATCAATATCGTATCCACCATGAATATGAACATCAATCATACCTGGAATCACAATCTTTCCTGCCGCATCTAACACAGTTTCATTTTCTTGTGATACATATTGAGCCATCAAACCAATTTCTTTAATTGTTTCTGCGTAACGAACAAATCCGTTTTCCACTACTTCTGTACCTGTATAAATTTTGGCATTGATGACAACTTGCGTTTTCATTTTCATCGATCCTTTCCCATGAAATACCTACTTGTTATTATTACCTTATTCGCCTAATTCCATCTTAATATACACACGAGTAGTTGTCTATACATTCTAATGAAATTTCCTCTTCATTCAGCAGAAAAAAGGAAATTTATTTCTTTTTCATTATAATATATGTTATTCATTTTTTCCAAAATGGAAAATACCCTCTTATATAATTAATTACTTAAGTAGTGGCATAAGACCACTCGACCCCATAGTAATATGTTCACCGTCTGTTTCTATTTCTACTGTACGCTTGTTTGTTCCGTATATCATTATACCACGCTGTTTTAATCGTCTTACAACACTTTGATGAGGATGTCCATATGGATTTCTACTCCCGTACGAAAGAATAGCGAATTGTGGGTCTACTTTTTTTAAGAATGTTTCACTCGTTGAAGTATACGAGCCATGATGCCCTACTTTTAATATATCTGCATGTACATCAAATTGCTTTAATATTTCATTTTCTGTCCGTATATCAGCATCACCCATTAATAAAAAGTCCGCTTTACCATATCGAATCTTTAATACAATTGAAGACTCGTTATTCTCGTCTTTCGATTTCCCATTGTTCAATACTTGTATAGAAACATGTGGATCTAGCGGTATGTATTGTCCCTCCTTCACTGAAATGAAAGGAATGCCCCTTTTTTTAATGTTATTTCGATACGTATGATAAGTAAATGAACTATATGTTTTCCCGCTATCTAATACGAGGGAAACTGGCATTTGCTCTACAATTGGAATAAGTCCTCCTATATGGTCCATATCCGGATGAGTACTTACAATTACATCTAAATGATTAATTCTTTTTTCAATTAGTTTTTGAATAATGACCTCTCCCGCTTCATAGGGACCCCCGTCTATTAACATCGTTTGACCATTTGGCAATGTAATAAGTGTCGCATCACCTTGTCCAACTTTTAAAAAACTCACTTTCATTTTACCAAAATGTTGCCGCTGCATATGTATAGAAGACGCAGTATGAATAGACATCATATATCTTTTAGCCGATGCGCTGTTTAACGAAAAACATAATAAAACAGAAACCAACAATAGAATATTCCGTACACCTCTCATAACTCGTCTCCTTTTTTCATTTAGTATGGCACGCTCTGTAATTGATATACAAAAAAAGCTTAGCAAAATGCTAAGCTTTTATTTTGATAATTCCTGTAAAGAACCGAAGAATAAATCTGCTTCATTCATTTGTTCATTTTCTTCCGAAAGAGGTGGTAAATCATCTAACGTTTTCAATCCAAACGTATCTAAAAACTCTTTCGTCGTTCCGTATAAGATAGGACGCCCCGGTCCTTCTGCTCTTCCCATTTCTTTTATAAGTAAGTGTGAAACTAACGTTTGTAATGCCTTATCTGTTTTCACTCCTCGAATCTCTTCCATTTCTGTCCTTGTAATCGGTTGACGGTACGCAACGATTGCCAACGTTTCAAGAGCTGCTTGAGACAGTGAAGCCGTTGTTGGGGTATCTATTAACTTTTGATAGTATGCCGCATGTTCTTTCTTTGTTGCAAAACGATACACTTTTGCATATTGGACAATTTGCAGACCGCGATTCGATCCTTCACATTCTTTTTGCATTTCCTCTATACTGTTTATTACTTCTTCCACTTCAACTTCCAGAACTTTAGCTATCTGTTCCGGATAAATCCCTTCGTCACCTGCAACAAATAAAAGCCCTTCAATAATCGCTTTTTGTTCTTTTCTATCCATTTTACGAACTCCTTCCTCCTATTTTTCTATAAAAATACACATAAAAAAACCGAATCACAGTAAATGCGTTCGGTTCAATATTTCTTCTCTCGTTCCAAACGATACATTAAAACCTAACTTGAGATAAAATATTTCTATCCCATCTTCACATGCTGGCTCTATACGGATTTACTAGAGCTTGATACGAAAATTTCATCAAAATTATGTTCTTGTTCAATTATGATTTGTTGATTTTTCATCAGCTCAAGAACTGCTAAAAATGTTACAACCATTATTTCACGTTCTTCATCAGCAAACAAATCATAAAAGCTTTGACGACCGCCTTTTACTTCTAACTGTTGTAGAATATCAGTCATTCGCTGTTCAATTGGTATTTCTTGGCGAGTAATTCGCGTTGTTACGGGTTTCTTTGCTTTTTTACGGCGCATTAGCTTTTGAAATGCCGCTAACATATCATATAACGTAACATCAAGAGGTAAACTTGTCTCCTCTTCTTGTTGAAATGATGTAAAATCAATTGGCGGACGTGTATATAGCTGTGCTCTTTCTTGTTCTCTTTCTTTTAACTCAGTAGCAACTTGCTTATATTTCTTATATTCAATTAATCTCTCCATCAATTCTTGACGAGGATCATCTATAAAGTCTTCACCGTTATCAGGTACATCTTCTTCTTGTTTCGGTAACAACATTTTACTTTTAATTTGTAATAACGTTGCAGCCATTACTAAATACTCACTGGCAACATCTAATTGTAGTTCTTTCATCGTATGGACATAAGATAGATATTGCTCTGTAATTTCCGCTACAGGAATATTATATATATCAATTTCGTAACGATGTATTAAGTGTAACAATAGATCTAAAGGCCCTTCAAAAGCCTCTACTTTAAAATTATACTGCACAAAGCATCCCACCACATTTTTTCTATAACAACATAAGTATAGAGCATACTCATGTTCTATCCAACCTTTTTAAGAAATTTAATTAAAAATAGACCTATGCCCATGTCATAATGCCCACCGCTTCATATGATAACAATGTAGTAAGAACAATGTAGGAGGTCAAAAAACTATGGGTCACGTTGATTGCGGTTTTAGCGGTGGATTCGCATTAATTGTTGTACTGTTCATTTTACTAATCATTGTAGGAGCAGCTTGCTTCTGCTAATATGAAGCAATAAAGCGACTAGGGATATTTCCCTAGTCGCTTATTGTTAATATTTCTATGATACACTGTACATATAACCGTTAGACAGGAGCGAAAAAAATGTATCCTACCGAGTACATACAATTTTTAATTCATTTTCACGGAGACTATGATTATTTTGAATGTCATGAAATACTAGAAGAGTATTGGAAATTAAAGCCTAGAGGAGAACGTGACAATTACTTAGTCGGTCTCATTCAAATTGCTGTTTCCTCATACCATCATAGACGATCCAATTGGAATGGTGCAGAGAAGATGATAAAAAGCGCAATAACAATTTTAGAAAAGAACAGCGCGCAATTACATCAATTCGGAATAGATCATAAACAACTTATATTTTTATTAAATGAAAGATTACAATCTATCCACAAAAAGGAAACTTTCGCCCCGTTATTTTTACCATTATTAGACGTATCGTTAGAAAAACAATGCATACAGTTATGTAAGAAACAAAACCTCTCTTGGAAAGATGCGAACGTCGTTCCTGATGAATACATCATAAATAAGCACACATTGCGTGATCGAACAGAAGTCATTTCTGAACGACACGAACAACTACAAAAAAGAAAGCAGAGATAATAAACTACTTATCCCTGCTTTCATGAATGTATATTTTGTTCAAGCTCTTTACACTTTTTGCAAAAACTTGCTGTTTGCTCATTTCCGCAAATTGTAAACTCAAGAAATTTACTCTTAAGCTCTTGAACCATCTTCGTCCCAATACCCATATGACGGTGAGACGGATTCACGCTCAAATGCTGAATTTCCAATACCTGATCTTCTTTTTTTATAATCCCCATTATCCCAACAAAATCTTCATTTTGTTTCCACAAATACAATTGCCAATCTTCTTTCGCCTCATACTCTTTCATTGTCAATTGTAATGTTTTCACATCTTTTTCAGTTGGCATAAATGAAAGAAGCCCCATTGCAATTTTTTCATAACTTTTTTTAAAACGAATTAACATAACCCTTATCCCTTCTTACAAAAGTTACAAACTATTTATCCCCTCAGTCACTCTTTTCATATCACATTCATTCTACAATATTTTTACCAGAGTGAGAAGAGGCTGAAACAACTTGATAATCATACAAAGCGTTAAGAAGAAAGTCAAATATATGTTTCCAAGCTATTTTTTCTATTATACCGCTCAGAATAGAGACAATACTGTTTAGAAACTAAAAGGAGAATCCCCTTGCTCATCACATTTTAATTATTAATTACTTTTGAACGAAATAGTTCTATTAAAAACAATATGTTAAGAGAAATCCATTTATTGAAACATATAATTGGTACTCCATTCTATGTATTTTGTTAAAATTGTGTTCTCATGAACAATATATTTTAACGTTAGTAGCCGTCCTATTTGCACCATATATTTCGAAATATATACCAATTACTGTTTATACGAAATAAAAAAAGAGAGCAAAATCGCTCTCTTTTTCTCGTAACTTATTCTTCCCAAACTTTAACTTCTTTCATTACATCGCCTTGACGCATGTTTAATACTGTTTCAATACCGCTTGTTGCTTTACCGAATACAGTATGTACGCCATCTAAATGCGGTTGTGGCTCATGAACAACAAAGAATTGGCTACCACCTGTGTTACGGCCAGCATGTGCCATAGAAAGTGAGCCAACAAGATGTCTATGAGGATTTCCATCAGTTTCACATGGGATAGAGTAACCTGGGCCACCTGCTCCTGTGCCTGTTGGGTCTCCACCTTGGCTTACGAAGCCAGGAATAACGCGGTGGAATGTCACACCATCATAAAATCCTTGCTCTGCTAATTTTTTAAAGTTTTCTACTGTTTTCGGTGCCTCTTCTGGGAAAAATTCTAAATCGATTTTTTCACCATTTTCCATTAATATGTATCCTAAAGTTTTCATACGTATATGTCTCCTTTCAACTATCTCAGCACTATATTACCATATTCATGACGAGAAACAAAAAGAATCCGACAATCTACATACTTCTTTTTTGAAATGTGGAAGAAGCTAGGTGACAAATAAGAAAAATATACTATAATAACTGTGTTGCCCGAAAATTTTAGAAAGAGAAAGGGAGCGATTTTTCGTGAAAACGAAATTACTAGCTCTGCTATTAGCTGTAGCCGTATTTATTATGCCAACAGCTTCATTTGCAGACATCATTGAGGGAGAATCAATTGTTACACTAGGAGAAAACTTATCTGAACAACAGAAACAAGATCTTTTGAAAGAAATGAAAGCACCAAAAGATGCACAAATTATTACTGTATCTAATGCGGAAGAACATAAATTTCTAGAAGGAATTGTTCCAAAAGCACAAATTGGTACGAGAGCAATTTCCTCTTCTATGATTACATACACAAAGCCAGGATCTGGTCTCATTGTACGTTCAAAAAACATTAATTCGATAACAGATGCGATGTACACAAACGCACTTATTACAGCAGGCGTGAAAGATGCAGAGATTCAAATTACTGCACCATTTAAAGTCTCAGGAACTGCTGCTTTAACAGGTTTAATGAAGGCCTATGAAACAACATCGAACAAAGCAATTCCTGAGGAAGTAAAAAAAGTAGCCAATGAAGAAATGGTGCAAACGGCCCAGCTCGGCGATAAAATTGGTGAGGAAAAAGCAGTTCAACTTGTTGCAAAAATTAAAGAAGAGATTGCAAAAGAGCAGCCAAAAACGACGGAAGATTTACGTTCATTAATTAAAAAAATTGCTGATCAGCTCGGCATTACATTAACGGATGAACAGTTGGATAACTTAGTAGCGTTATTTGATAAAATGAAAAATCTTAATATCGATTGGAATCAAGTTGGCAGTCAGTTAAATAAAGCAAAAGAACACGTTTCTGCCTTTTTAGGGTCTGAAGAAGGGCAAAGTTTCCTAGATAAAGTTAAAGATTTCTTCTCTAGTATCATTGATTTTGTTAAATCTTTATTCAAGTAAAAAGAAGCTCGTCAATGACGAGCTTCTTTTTTATACAAGTAACGGTAATTTCATAACCGCTTCTTCAACCGAACGAACAACATGATTTGCTTTCTCCTTCACATATGGATGAGCATGATGAAGAGTAAATGAGTGCGGGGTTACTTCAAACATTGAAATGTCATTAAAAGAATCTCCAATGCAGGCAACCTCATTTGCTTCAATTTTTAAATGTTCCATTAGTCGCCTTAAAGCACTCCCCTTACTTACACCCCTTGGCATAATATCAACATAGCGTTTACCTGATATAAAAACTTCCGCTTCGCTGTGAAATGTATCTCGTAACTCTTGATCTAATGCTACAATTTTCTCTTCTTCTCCAAATACAAATAATTTCGCTGGATGTACAGTCTTACCAAATTCTTCTTCTAACGCTTCTATTTCAGCAATATGTACCCCCATATACTCTTCAAAAGTATGATGATTTTCATTCTTTCTTTTTGTATATCGCTGCTCATTTGCACAAACAATATCTGCTAGTCCCTTGTTATGTATATATCGATATATTTCCTGGGCAACACTATCTTCAAAACTTGATTCATAAAATATTTTACCGTCCGGCAGTAACATTGTCGCCCCATTTAAACCAGTTGTGTAATACGGGAATGAAAACCTTTTTACGACTTCATCAATTCGGTGAGTAAAGCGGCCAGAGGCAAAACAAATATTTGTCCCTTTTTCAGCTAGCCAACAAAGTGCACGTTCATCTTCTTTTTGCATATCATTCACATTGTAAACGAGCGTGTCATCTAAATCACTTACAAATAATTTAATCATGTCCTCTTCCCCTTTCATACACAATACCTACTCTAAGTGTACACAAAAAATGTTTGGTTTTTGTTAAAAAAAAATAAATTTTCAATAAAAAAATAAACGGGAGCATAATCCCGTTTATTTTTGTCTTCTTACATTTTGAGGTCGTACAATACTAGGACGCACTTTTAAACTAGACATAGTTGGACGGAGTAAAATTTTCGTTAACGCGCCCCAATCAAACGGTAAAAACGGCCATAAATACGGTGTTTGTAAGCTTTTTATAGACGCTAAAAATAAAATCAACATCGTCATCCCGATTACAAATCCCATCTCATGAAAGATGCCGGTTAAAATAATGACAAATAATTTGCCGATCTTATTTCCAAGTCCAAGCTCATAACTCGGAGTTGCAAATGATCCAATCATAGAAACCGCTACATACAAAATAACTTCTGGTACAAATAAACCTACATCAATTGCAATTTGACCAATTAATATAGCTGAAATTAATCCTGCTGCCGACGACAGTGATGTCGGCGTATGAATGGCAGCCATCCTTAAAAATTCGAGTCCGACTTCCGCCATCAAAATTTGTAATAAAATCGGTAAATGCGTCATCTTGTTCGGTCCAATAAAAGCAAGCTTTTCCGGTAAAAGAGTTGGATCAAATACAAAAACTAACCAAAACGGCAACAAGAACAGCGAAAATATAACACCTAAAAAACGTACCCAACGTAAAAATGTACCTACAGCTGGATTTTGTCTAAACTCTTCTGCATGCTGTAAATGGTGGAAATATGTTGTTGGAGTGATCATGGCACTTGGTGATGTATCAACAAGTACTAACACATGTCCTTCTAACAGATGATTTGCTGCTACATCTGGTCTTTCTGTGTATCGAATAAGCGGGAATGGATTATAACCTTGTTTGACTACAAATTCTTCTACCGTTTTATCCGCCATCGTAATCCCATCTACTTCAATATTTTTTAATTCTTGTTTTATAATTTTCACTAAATCTGGATTTGCAACATCTTGTACATATGTAATACAAATATCCGTTTGCGATCTATCCCCTACTCGAACCATTTCATTTCGAAGACGCGGGTCGCGTATCCTTCTACGAATTAACGCTGTATTTACAACGATATTTTCAACAAATCCATCCCTTGCACCACGTACTACCTTTTCTGTATCTGGTTCTGTCGGTGTCCGCCCCGGATAACTACGAACATCAATTGCGAACGCTTCTGTTTCACCTTCTACAAATATAACAATAAGTCCCGATAATACTTGGAGCATTACCTCATCCATCGTTTTTACTTTACTTACTTGTTGGTGAATTAAACGATTCTCTAAAAGCTTTACAGTATCTTCTTCTACATCCCTTATTTCATTTGTATCCACTGCTTCTTCTAAAATAGGGATAATATAATTCGTATCACAAAGCCCATTTACAAATAACACACCAATTTCTTTATTTAAAATTTGAAATTTACGAATACCAACATCGTATGTGACACCCAATCCAACTGTTTGCTTTAAGTAATTTTCATTATCACTTAAAAAAGATGAAATCGGGATATTCACTTTTTTAGGCTTCGTCATAAAACCCACTCCTTTCCAAAATTAATTGAATCGCTTTTCTAGTAATAGGTGATCCTCTCTCCCATTCATCATTTCCACACATTTTGCCAATATCACCGACCCCCACAATGACTGGAACATTCAGATCATCTAAACAATAAATCGTATCCCCACTAATCCTCCCAATTTCACCATCTGGAAGTCCAAATTTATCAACACCGTATTCTGTCAAATTCCCATTCCGATCTACACTTACATCTACACGCGCCCATTCCCAATGATGTGTATTCGACGCTACTGCTAAAATACCAAGTACATCAACTTGTTTATGTGTTGCGACATACTTTAACGCCTTTTCACCAGACCCTTCTCCTATAAATCCGCTGTCATCAAACATGACAAATACAGGGTCATATGGCGTTTGCATAATAAGCTCAACAACTTTCTTCCCTGTCAATTTGGTCGGATTACTTTGCGATGCTGAAATACACCTTCCCCCAAATTCCTTTGTCAACAGCTCAATTGTCCGCTTTGCATATTCATCTCCATCTGTGACCAAAACAACCCTTCGTCTCATTTGATTTATCCTTTCGGTTTACATATAAGTGCAACAAAAAATGAAAATAATATCGCCGCTGAAATCCCCGCAGACGTTAAGCTAAACATACCAATTCCAATTCCTAAATATCCATGTTTTTCTGCCGCATGCATTGCCCCGTGCAATAGTGAATGTCCAAAACTTGTAATAGGGACCGTTGCCCCAGCACCTGCAAATTTTATAAGCTTATCATACAATCCGAATCCGTCTAAAATAGCTCCGACGACTACAAAAGTTGCCATTAAATGTGCTGGTGTTAACTTTGCAAAATCTAGCAACACTTGTCCAATGACACAAATAGCTCCTCCTACAAGAAATGCATATATAAAATCCACAATTCACTCTCCTTTAACTCTTTCAAACACAACACCATGCGCAATCGTTGGAATCGTTTCCTTCTGCTGCATCATCATCGGGCTTAATAAAGCTCCCGTTGCAACGACAAAAATCCGTTGTAAATTCCCTTTTTGCATTTCACGCAATAAATGACCGTATGTTACAACAGCTGAACAAGCACAACCACTGCCACCTGCAAACACTTCTTCTTGATTTGAATTGTAAATCATTAACCCACAATCGTTGTATATATGTCCAAGATCATACCCTTCCTCAAGTAAAAGTTGTTTCGCAATTGGTGTCCCCACAGCTGATAAATCACCAGTAACAATAAGGTCATAATCAGCGGCACTTCTTCTTAAATCTTCAAAATGCTGTTGAATTGTATGAGCAGCAGCTGGCGCCATTGCCGATCCCATATCTAAAGGATTAGCAATCCCTAAATCTTGTACTGTTCCGATTGTTGCTGCTGTTATCTTAATTGCACTTTCTTCATTGCTAATTAATATGGATCCTGCTCCGGTAACAGTCGAGTTTGCTGTCCCAGGCTTTTGTCCTCCGTACTCTGTTGGATTACGAAATTGTCTTTCAGCCGTCGCATTATGACTACTTACTGTCGCTAAGACACGATTCGCAAATCCACCATCTATAAATGCTGATCCAACCGCCAAAGTTTCCATTGACGTCGCACAAGCACTAAACATCCCTAAAAAAGGAATACCACAATCTCGAGCAACATAATTTGCTGTCACTGTTTGGTTTAATAAATCACCTGCTAAAAAGAAATCAATTTGTGATGGTTTGATATTTCCTTTTTGCAATACTTGTTGAATCGAGTCTGACATTAACCTTCGTTCAGCAAGTTCCCAGTTTTCCTCTCCACAATGTAAGTCTGAATATGAAATATCAAAATCCTTTCCAAGAGGGCCTTCAGCTTCTTTCGGACCGACAGCGGTACCAGTTGCATTCACGAAGATATCATTTTGAAATACCCACGTTTGTTTTCCTGTCAATCTCATACCTACCCCTCCTTTAAGACATTAAAATTTGAAATGTATATCTTATTAATCCAATAATGTATGCACCGACGACGCCAAACACAATGACGCTTCCTGCAAGCTTAAACATGTTTGTAGCAATTCCTAGAACAATCCCTTCGCTCCTATGTTCTAGCGCAGCACTTGCCATAGAATTCGCAAATCCAGTAACTGGTACTGCTGATCCCGCTCCAGAAAACTGCCCGATTTTATCATAAACACCACAACCTGTTAAAATCGCTGATAGTAAAACGAGAGTTGCAACTGTAGGGTTTCCTGCCTCTTGCTCACTAAAGTGAAAGTAATGTATATAAAATTTCATCAATACTTCTCCGACGGTACAAATGAATCCCCCAACAAGAAATGCCTTCACACAATTTATTAAATAGTTCGGTTTTGGATGGTACTCTTTCACTTTATTTATGTAATCATCTTTCAGTTTTCGCCCTGCCATATATATTATTGCCTCCTACTTTACGAAATAAATCCAGTGAAACAATGAGCCTATTACTTTTCCAAGTACAAGAGCAACAAGTAAAATAATAATTTTCCCCTCTACCCCTACCCGTTTCGCTAAAATAGGTAAAACGTTTAACACTTCCGTTAACGCCGCAGCTAGCATTCCAATGAATGTGCCACAAAATAACCCTAATATTACGAGCCAATATTGCGACGTTTGAAATGTAATGTTCTTTAAACTACACCAAGCCCCTGTTAAAGTACCTGCAATAACTGCCCACTCAAAATATTGAATATGCTTTCCACTTCTCGTTAATTGAGCTAAACGAGGGATTATACCAAGCACAGCTAAAAACGCAACATATCCGCTACCTACAGCAATCCCTCCAGCTAAACCAATTAAAATCACGAATCCAGACTCAATCATCGGTAAGCTGTTTCATATTATCCTTGTTTTCATGAACAATTACATATTGATCAAGCGACTGTTGATATTGAAACATCTCAACTTCCAACGGGCTCGGCTCTTCATTAATTCGCTTTTGAAATACATGATTAAAAAATAAAACCATACCTACTCCAAGACCCAATGAATAAGGAATTTGAAATAAAAGTGGTTGCGCCTTAAATTCTCCAGTAATCATGTAATATAACCGTTGGTGTACTTGTTGCATACTTACATCTTCATGAAAATAAATAATTGCAAGTGCTGCTCCAATGAAGAGTAACAACCATACAAGTCCGAAGAAAACCGGATGCACTTTCTTTTTTTCATATATAATTTCAACAAGAGTTTGTCCAGAACCAAGTAAATTAATTTGTAAGTGAGCCGCTTTTTGTTGAACAATCTCAATCACTTTCATAACATCAATTACAACATGTGTTTTATCATGCGCTGTTATTTTGTAAATTATCTCATTTTGTAACGACTCAACTACCAAAGAATCTCCAGCAAGTTGAGCAACATCGCTCAGTTTTACTTCATACGTAGGAGACACTTTTAATCGATTGCGCATTTTAATATAAATCGTTTGTTCCAATTTTCATTCACCCCTTCACTCTTCCTCGTAGTTGTAGTATGGTTATTGGATTTTTTTCTAATACAATTTTTTCATAAAAAAAACATCTGTACCGTTTTGGTACAGATGTTTTTCTGTTAAGCCTTTTTCTTAAATAAATTTGCAATGCTTAATGCGAGCCCTCCCCAAATGACTACCATACCTATAACCATCATCATAATCGCTGATCCGCTCATCATGAAACACCTCGATCCTTCCATTCTTTTTCAAGCTGGGCAGAGTCTGAATGTATTTGTGCATTCCATTTTTTCAGACCAATAACTAACGCAACTAGAAGGAATGCTGCCGCTATCGACCAACCATACGTTACAACAAACTCTGTCGGATAATCTCCGTAGTTCTTTTTAATGTTTTGGATTGTACCATCAATTAACATATACCCTAACATAAGTGGAGTAATAACGAGTAAACTCACTCTCCAAAACGTTCCTAGCTTTATATCAGATACAAAGTTTGCATGGTTTTGATAAACTGGTAAACGGCGTAAGATTAGTCCTATTGTAACTACTTCAACGAGTGCAATTGTAATCAATCCAAAATTGTTAGCGAAGTAATCAACAACATCTAGGAACATAAGTCCACCACGCGTTGCAAAAACAAGAGAAACTAACACGAGAAGTGTTCCCATAATTCCAATCGTCTTTGGACGACTCAAGCTGAATTTTTCAGATACAGCAGCAAAGCATACTTCCGCAAGTGAAATGAGTGATGTAATTCCAGCAACGGTTAAAGATAAGAAAAATAATACTCCAAATAACGGTGACATCGGTAGTTCATTAATAATTTGCGGGAATACTACGAACGCAAGCCCCACACCAGCACTAGCTACTTTATCAACCGGTACCCCCATGTTATTCGCCATAAATCCAAGAGCTGCAAATACACCAATACCTGCCAATAATTCAAATCCTGAATTTGCAAATCCTGTAATAAAAGCATTGTTTGTTGTATCTGAGTTTTTCGGTAAATAACTAGAATACGTAATCATAATTCCGAATGCTAAAGATAAACTAAAGAAAATTTGACCGTAAGCAGCAAGCCATACTTTCCCATCAAAAATACGACTCCAATCTGGTTTGAAAAATGCATCTAACCCCTGCATCGCACCTTCCATCGTCACTGCACGAACAACGATAATAAGGAACATAACAACTAGTAAAGGAATAAAAATACGGTTAACAACTTCGATTCCTTTTTTAACTCCTTTAAACGCAACACCCAGCACAATAATCCAAACGAGAGCTAACGGAATTAATACTTCCGGCACAAGCCCCCCAAACTGTCCTGGCTTATCTGCAACATGTAAATATTCTTTAAATAAAAATGATTGCGTGTCTTTCCCCCATGCTCCAGTAATCGCAAAGTACGTATACGAAATAGACCAAGCAATAATTACTGCATAATATGTTGAAACGATAAATGTTACACACATTTGCCACCATCCAATAAATTCAGCACGTGGATGAATACGGAAGAACGTAAGTGGTGCCGAACCACGATGACGATGCCCAAGAGCAAACTCGAATGCTAATAATGAAATACCAGTTGTTAATAATGCGAATAAGTACGGTAAAAAGAATGCGCCTCCTCCGTTTTCATACGCTGTATAAGGAAAACGCCATATGTTTCCTAATCCAACGGCAGAGCCGATCGCTGCGAAAATAAATCCAGCCCTCGTTCCCCATTGTTGCCTCGTTTCCATGTTTCCTTCCCCCTTTGTGACAAGTTCATACTTGGATTATATTTTAAATTAACTAAATTATCAATAAATTCTGTAAACTTTTTTTTCGAACAATAGTTGTAATCTTCCCCTTTTCATTACAATAAAAAAAATCGAATAGATAGCTATTCATCTATTCGATCTTTCATCTGTTTCAATATTTTCTTTTCCAGTCTGGAAACTTGTACTTGCGAAATGCCTATGCGCTCCGCTACTTCTGATTGGGTTTGGTCTTTATAGTAACGCAAATACACAATTAGACGTTCTCGTTCATCCAATTCTCTAATTGCTTCTTTTAAAGCAATTTTATCAAACCATTTCGTTTCCGATTGATCTGCAATTTGATCTAAAATAGTAATTGGATCTCCATCATTTTCATACACAGTTTCATGTATTGATGAAGGAGCACGACTCGCTTCTTGCGCCAGAACAACTTCTTCTGGTGTTAGTTCCAGAGCCTCCGCCACTTCATTAATCGTTGGAGCCCTTCCGAACTCTTTCGAAAGCTCGTCTCTCATCTTTCGAATTTTGTTTCCTGTTTCCTTTAAAGATCTACTTACTTTCACTGATCCATCGTCACGTAAAAATCGTTGTATTTCACCGATAATCATTGGAACTGCATATGTTGAAAATTTCACGTCGAAAGATAAATCAAATTTATCTACCGATTTTAAGAGTCCAATACATCCAATTTGAAATAAATCGTCTGGTTCATATCCTCGATTAAGAAATCGCTGCACAACCGACCATACGAGACGCATATTACTTTGAACGATTGTGTCTCTCGCTTGTTGATCTCCATCTTGACTCTTTTGAATTAACGCTTTTAGCTCGTGGTCCTTTAACTGAGGTTTCTTCTTCTCATTTTTGACCTCTATGTCCATTGGCTATTCTCCTTAATTGCATAGAGCGTTACTATTTGATAAGTATTTTGTCAAATGGATTGTTGTCCCGAAAGATTCGTTTGAAATAACTTCTACTTCATCCATAAAGTTTTCCATGATAGTAAATCCCATTCCGGAACGCTCTAATTCAGGTTTAGTTGTAAAAAGGGGTTGTCTTGCTTCATCTAAGTTAAAGATACCAATCCCTTCATCTCGAATCGTGAGTTTCACCATCGCTTCTTCCAAAATCACTGAAATATAAACAACACCTTCTGCATTTCCTTCATACCCATGAATAATTGCATTTGTAACCGCTTCTGACACAACTGTTTTAATCTCTGTTAGTTCTTCCATCGTCGGGTCTAATTGCGCAATAAAAGCAGCTACCGTAACACGAGCAAATGATTCATTCTGACTTAACGCTGAAAATTGAAGGTTCATTTCATTTCTCATCTATGCCACCCCCAACGTCGCGAGCGCATGCGCTTCACTTTCTTCTAAACGAACAATTTTGAATAGACCTGACATTTCAAATAAACGTTTAACAGGCGGTGAAATTGCACAAACAACCATCTCTCCACCTAATCCTTTTACATGTTTATATCGGCCTAATATAACACCTAAACCAGAACTATCCATAAATGATAAGTTCTCTAGGCTCAAAACAATATGATGAACACCATGTGTCTCAATCATATCTGTTACTTTCGTTCGCAACTCTTCAGCGGTATGATGATCTAATTCACCCTCCAGCCTCACACATAAGACGTCACGTTTTACTTCTAAATGCATGGAAAGACTCACACGATTTCCTCCTTATGCTCAAACTTTACTCTTTAACATAAGATTTTCGTGATATAAAATAAGAATCCTTCCTACTGACAAAAGAAGAACTATTTCGTCATAATGTGAAACCTTTCAGCAATTATTCCAGTAAATATGAACAGAAAAACGGCAAAATTTTTGCCGCTATTTTGATGTTGAAAACATCCCAAAACTTCTTTTAAATAACTCCCACCAACTCGCTGCAGCAACATCTTCTTTCGCTACAATGGTTTGTTTTAATAAAACCTCTTTATCTTTTTTAATGACAAGTGTGCCAAGTGCATCACCCTTTTTAATCGGTGCCTTCACTTTCTTTTCAGCGATTACTTCTTGTTTTACTTTGTCCATATTTTCGCCCTTCTTCATAAGAAGAGATACGTTATCTGACGCAACTAAATCTACTTTTTCTTCTTTCCCTTTTCCTACTTGTACAGTCTTAATTTTTTCACCACGTGTATACAATTTCTTTGTCATATATTGTCCAAATGCATAATCAAGCAGCTTCGTTACTTGATTGTTCCGCTCTTTTGATGTAGGTGCTCCCATAACAACTGAAATGACACGCATTCCATTCTTTTCAGCTGATGCAGTTAAACAATATTTCGCTTCTGTCGTAAAGCCCGTTTTCACACCATCTACTCCAGGATAAAAACGTACTAACTTATTCGTATTAACAAGCCAAAACTTCTTATCCGTATCTTCACGTAAATAGTCTTCATATTTACCTGTGTATTTGCGAATAAGTGGATACTTCATCAATTCTCTCGCCATTATAGCCATATCATTTGCTGTAGAATAATGATCTTTGGCCGGGAGACCTGTTGGGTTTTGAAAATGTGTATTCTTCAGTCCTAAATCTTTCGCTTTTTTGTTCATCATATTTACGAATCCTTCTTCTGAACCAGCGATATGCTCAGCTACTGCAACAGATGCATCATTTCCAGATGCAATGGCAATGCCCTTTAGCATTTCATTTACGGTCATCTCTTCCCCAGGTTCTAAAAAGATTTGTGATCCACCCATTGAAGCTGCGTGTTCACTTGCTCTAACTTTATCGGTCAGTTTTAGTTTTCCTCTTTCAACTTGTTCCATAATTAATAGCATTGTCATAATCTTCGTCATACTGGCAGGTGGTAACTTTTCATTCGGATTTTTATCAAATAAAACTTTACCTGTATCTTGCTCAATTACGATTGCTGACGACGCTTGTTCCGCTAACTTCGGCGTGGTTTCTTCTGTTTTCTCCTGCTTCGTTTTCTCAGATTGCGCAAAACTAACTGAAGTACCAGAAAGAAATAACATGAAACAAACAAGTATTCCAAAAACTCGCTTCATGACTAACCCTCCATTCTATATCAAACCTATTTTTTCCAATTTTTCATTTTTTAATACCATATTTTTCTATCATTTTTCAGTTGACAAATACATTTATCGCCTATATTGTATTAAGTGTATTACACACATTAGTACACTTAATACATAACAGGAAGGAGACATTGCTCTTGCATATTCAACTTGATCCAAGAAGCAACACTCCGATATGGGAACAAATTGTTCAAAGTATAAAAGAACTCGTATTAAAAAACATATTAGCTCCAAGTGATAAGCTTCCTTCTGTGCGCGAGCTCGCTTCTTTACTAGTTATAAATCCAAATACAGTTAGTAAAGCGTACCAAGAGTTAGAACGCCAAGGGATTATTGAAACATTGCGAGGAAAAGGAACATTTGTATCCCAATCGATTACCCCAACATTAGACGAAAGGAAAATCGCTATGGTTGAAAAGCAGTTTCATCAATTACTATTAGAAGCCTCTTATCTCGGGGTTACGAAAGATAAAATTCACGATTGGATAGATTCATACTACAAAGAGATTGGAGGAAATACAGATGTTGAAAGTGACAAGCTTGAAGAAAACAATTGATAATCAAACGATTTTAGACGATGTTTCTTTCACATTACAAAAAGGTAGTATCGTCGGATTACTCGGAAGAAACGGTGCGGGGAAAACAACTTTATTACGAACGATGGTCGGCATTTTAGACCCTGATGCAGGAACAGTTACATATGAGGATACGGATATTCATAAGCATCCTGAAATGAAGCAAAAAATCGTATATGTTCCGGATTCTACTAACATACTGAACGGATATACAGTGAAAGAAATTGTAAAGTTTTATAAAGCTGTTTATACAGCATTTGATGAACAGTATTTCTACGAATTATTAGAGCGGTTCAATTTACCAAACAAGCGAATTCGTAGTTATTCAAAAGGAATGAAAGCATTGCTTGCTATCATTTTAGCCGTTGCTGCAAAAGCAGAATATATCATTTTAGATGAACCGACAAACGGGTTGGATCCTATCGTTAAAAGGCAAATCCTCCAGTTTCTCGTTGGAGAAGTTGCAGAAAAAGAGATTACCATTTTCATCTCAACTCATCACTTAGATGAAGTTGAACAAATTGCCGATACAATCATTATATTAAAAGGCCATACCATATCTTCTATTACGTCACTAGATGATGCAAAATCACGATTTGCCAAAATACAAGTAGCTTACGAACGATCACTACCTCAAAAACTAGAAAACTTAAGTAATATTAAAATATTAAACCAAACAGGAAAAGTATATACAATCTTAATTGAGGGAAATGTGGCTACAACACTGGAGAAGTTTTATAAAGAGCAACCTATACTCATTGAAGAACTAACAATGTCACTTGAAGATGTCTTCGTTACGACACTTGAGGGGGATGAGTATGTTTCATAAGGCGCTGTGGATGTGGAATTGGAAGCGCGGAAAATATGCTGTGTTACTCTTTTTCTTTAGTTCACTTTATCTTTTATCTTTCGGATACTATAAAGCAGCCGATCGACAACTTGCTGAATATCACGATTTGCAAGAAAAGGGAACGTACTATTATTTCTATTATTTTGGATTTGGGGAAAGTAATAGCCTTTGGTTAACTGTTCTTATCATTGCTTTAGCTTGTTTATTGATGGGATGGGAACGTAGTAACCAGTCTAATACTTTACTTATGACGATGCCATTTAAAAGAAAAGATGTTTTTTTATCAAAATGGGCTTTGGGTTCATTTTGTATTGTAGGTTCATTACTTATAAATTGGATCCTTATGTATGTTATTTATAGAACAACAATCCATTTTGATTATCAATCATTCGGACCATTTCATCGATACTTTCTTTATGCAATTGTCTCTTATATTGCAGTATATACAGCTGCATTATGTATCGGTACTTTTACTGGAAGCGTTGTTTCGCAAGTCGTTTTTTGTATTCCGTGGCTTCTAATGGGGCTTACATTTATTCCATTAGTGTACACTTTTACAATAAACCATTTACATGCTACAGATACTAGAAATAACAACTTGTATGAACAACTTCATGAAATCAATCAAAAAACAAATATAGTTGCACCAATATATAATTATACGATTCGTTACCACTATGATCCAAAATCACGTAAGAAAGAAAACGATTCAACCACTTTAAGAGATCCGGCAAATCATACGTATTATTCAGCTAAGTCAGTGCTAGTTCCTATTTTCTATACGATTTTCTATTTACTACTTGGCACATATTTATATACACGATCGCCAAATGAAAACGCTCAAAAAATATTTATTTTCCAAAAACATTTACGAATATGGGTATGGGGGACAACCATTTATTTTGCATTACTAGGTGGCTATAAAATAAATCAATTTAATTTTTTACTTAACTACTATATCAGTTTGCTTCTCGCTGGAATCATTACTTATTTTGTACTATCACGTCTAACAAATTATAAAGTTTTTTAAAGGAGGGGGCCTATGTTTCAAAAAGCACTATGGCTAAGAACATATCAACAAAGTAAATATGTTGTGTGGTTGTTTTGGTTCGTTAGCTTCTATACTTTATCATATAAATACTATATGGCTTCTATTCAACAGCTATACTTTCTAAATGACAATAAAAAGTGGAACTATGTATATCACTACCACTTTGATTTAACACTTATAGACCCTGCCCTACTGTTAGGTGGTGTACTTATCGTTCTAGCTTGTACATTAATTGGTTGGGAAAGACAAAATAACTCTAGTGACTTGCTATGGTCTATGCCATTTAAACGTTCACACATCTATATAACAAAGTGGTTGTTTGGGATCTGCAACATTACAGCAATCATCGTATTAAACTGGGGACTATTCGCCATTATGAAAAAAACAACTTTTCATAATAAATATCAAATATTTTCACCATTTCATACTTATTTTCTATACATGTTAATTGTGTTAATCGCTATTTATACGCTCGCATTATGTATAGGAACAATTACTGGGAATATTCTCTCGCAGGGACTTCTTACTGCAGCTATATTCATGTTTCCATTGTTATTTCCATCCCTTATCTCAGCGGTCATCGCTGTTCACTCGAATACTGACTTTCATGAGGACAATGGCAATATTCATCGTGTTATGGAAAACATACGCATTTCGGGTCCAGCAGAAAATTTTCATATTAGATTTGATTATGATCCACAAAATGCTTATACCGATAAAGATGGAGTGCGTCATAATGAACCAAACTTTACAGAAATCCCTTCAGTAAAAACATTGATTGGACCTATTGTAAATATAATTATTCTATTACCACTCGGTATATATTTATATGTTCGTTCAGCCAATGAGCGGAATGGTAGTTTCTTACTATATCCAAAGCTTCAAAAAACATTTATGGTCTGCGCTATTTTCTGTATTGGAATTAGCGGCGGTTTAATACTTGGTGGGACCCATTCGTTGCTTAATTTTTACGTTGGTTTATTCGGAACAAGCATAATTAGCTATTTTCTTCTATCTAAAATATTGAGATTGAAGGTCTCTTGAAATTTCAAATAAAATAACCTCCTCACTAAGAGGAGGTTATTTCACATTCTCTCTCCTATCTCCATACACCATCTCTTCTTTCATCCCAAATCCATCACCATTTTGCACAATTTGCTCTGTCGGCGCGACTACACTTTCAGCAATTTTCCATTCGCCGCGCTCTTTCACAAATACTTGCAAAAAATAGTTCATGCCATTTAACTGATATGCATTTTCTCTTTTCACATTATAGTGCACCGCAATGTAGTACACTTGAATGTTTTCTTTTCCTGCTTTTGATACGTATTGCGATAATCTTGGAATGTACATTGATGCTTTCTTAAATGGCAAGTGCTTCGCTTTCACGAGCGATGAACTTGTTACATTACGCAATGTGTCCTGATTACGAATGTTATCACTATGATGAAATAATACTGCATTTTGCATAGAACGAACCCATAATTTCGAATATAGGATCGTATTATCGTTTTCAATATACTTCACTTCTTTTTGCACCACTTGGATAGGAGTATCCGCGTATAAGAATGTATTAAAACAAAAAAAACTCCCAAATAAAATGGTAAGTCCAGCAATATATTTCATAATCTTTCCTCCGATTCTTTTTAATTAAAGTATCGGAGTTTCAAAATATTTTTATTCAAAAGAAAAAGGATAGGAAAGCCCTCGCTTCCTATCCTCATTTATTATAAGACGCGGCCAAATAGTTCTAAAACCATTTCTATCTCTTGGTCGCTCCAACCTTTAAATCTCTCTTTATAATATTCTTTACGCACAGCTTCAAGTTTTTCAGTTACTTCTCGTCCGTTTTCTGTAATTTCTAAGTATACGATACGACGGTCTGAATTTGATCTCTTTCTTTCAACAAACCCTTTTCGCACGAGACGATCTGTTACAGCTGTAATATGACTGGAGGTTACGTTTACTTCACTCGCAATTTGCGAAGCCATCTGTGGACTTTTCAAAAATAACGCACGTAATACAGAGAATTCATTATATGGCATATGCTCTGAAAAACGTGTATTAATATCATTTTGTAATAAACGTATCATCTTTCGAAATGATGCAGATAAATCTAAAATCAGTGTTTCTCTATTTTCGTTCACTAGCCTCGTCCCTTTTTTATCATATTTACACATATTATAATCTATAAATACCTATGTTGTATATGCTTTCTTCCCTTAACATTCTCATTTATGTAACTTTTTTCATACGATTTTCTTTTTTGTTCACACATATACATGTAAAAAAGGATGGTGAGCATAAATGCAAAGTGGAATGAATCCGTATTTACATAATATCCGTACGACAAATACTGGTAAAGAAGCTACTATTACTGTACAAGGAGAAGGCATTATAAAAGCCAAACCAAATGTTGTTATATTAACACTAGGCATTCGAACAGATAGTAAAAATGTAAAACAAGCGCAAGAAGAAAATGCAGTGCAATCGAAACAATTGCTTGATGCACTCAAACAGCTAGGTATTGCCGATAAAGATATAGAAACCATTTCCTATACGATTACCCCTCAATACGAATATGTAAATGATAAAGCCTTACTACAAGGCTACCGTGTGGAGCATTTGTATGAAATTACCGTTTTAAATGTGCAAAAAGCAGGGGAAGTATATGATATAGCCGTTTCGAATGGTGCAAACGTTGCAAAAGGGTTACGTTTTCGAATATCTCATCCAAATAAATATTATGAGCAAGCTCTCATTCAGGCTCTACACCAAGCAGTAGAAAAAGCTCGCGCTATTGCGAGTACATACAATTTAAACATTAATCCTGTTCCCCTCTCACTCGTTGAAGAATCTGCCCAATTACCACGGGAGGTTGCATCCTATGCTACTTTACATGCACAAGCAGCCCCGCCCATTCAATCTGGAGAACTAGAAATCATTTCAACCATACGAGCCATTTTTACGTATTTATAAATAATTTCGTTTATAAGTAAACGTTATCATTTTCGTTGTTGTAAAAACATGATGTTCTGATATAATAAAGGACGGTGAGCTCTTATATAAGAGATATCACGGGTGGGAGAGGGATATGAAAAAGAAGGTTTAACATGAAAGGAATACTTGAAAGAACATTTAAATTAGACTTACACCAAACATCACCAAAACAAGAAGTTTTAGCTGGAGTTACGTCATTTTTCACGATCGTTTATATTATGATTGTAAATGCGTCAATCTTATCAGATGCCGGCATTCCTCTTGAAGCTGGAATTTTAGCAACTGTTTTTAGTTCATTTGTCGGATGTCTACTTATGGCATTTTGGGCAAATGCACCTGCTATTCTTGTCCCAGGTATGGGTGTAAATGCATTCTTCACGTACACTGCTGTGCACACGCTCGGTCTAGCTTGGCAAGAAGCATTAGCAGCTGTTTTTATCGCCGGTATTATTTTTGCAATTGCTGCTTTTACACCGATTGCTCGCGTGCTTTCGGTATCGATTCCAAAGTCATTAAAGGAAGCGATCACTGTCGGTATCGGTTTATTTTTAGCTTTCATCGGCTTGCAAAAAGGTGGTTTAGTCGTTTCGCATCCTAATACTGCTGTTGCAATGGGGAAATTAAGTAGTCCTGTCGTTCTTGCAACACTACTTACTCTTATTGTGGCACTTGTGCTATTTGTGCGTAACGTACGTGGAAACTTTTTATGGACGATTGCAATTGGAACTGGTATTGCATGGCTATTTGGCCTTGTTGATACGAGTCAAGTGGGAAATAGTTCATTTTCATTCGCTAATTACGGCGATGTGTTTGGAGCTATGTCATTCGGGAAACTTTCTTCCTTACCATTTTGGATTGCAACATTCTCCTTAAGCATGGTGCTTATTTTTGAGAACATGGGACTACTGCACGGTTTATTAGAAGATGACCGTAAATTCCCACGTGCTTACCAAGCAAATGCAATTTCAGCAATGACATGTGGTCTATTTGGCACAAGCCCTACCGTTTCAACAGTAGAGAGTGCCGCAGGTATTACTGCAGGCGGAAAAACAGGTCTGACGTCTATCGTTACAGGGTTGTTATTCTTCGCGTCACTGTTTGCGCTTCCGTTTGTCAAACTAATTCCTGATAGTGCCATTGCACCAATCTTAATTATTATTGGCGGCCTGATGATTACAAGCATTCAACAAATTCCTCTGAACGACTTTTCAGAAGGATTTCCAGCGTTTTTAATTATCGTTATGATTCCGCTCACATATAGTATCGCTGATGGCATTGCGTTCGGATTTATTGCTTATCCTATCTTGAAAGTTGCTCTTGGAAAGCGTAAAGAAGTCGCACCGTCCATGTATATCATTACATGCTTATTCTTAGCCATGTTCGTATTACACGCTATTGGCTAGTAAAAAACACCGAGGAAATCCTCGGTGTTTTTTTACTTAAACCAACCTTTTTTATAAAACCATGCCATCATGCCCCCGCCAATTAACGCCATAATTAATAGACAAATAAAGTAACTATACTTCCCGCCAAGCTCTGGCATATGCGAAAAGTTCATGCCGTATACCCCTGCAATAAATGTTAACGGCATGAAAATAGTTGAGAAAACAGTTAATGTTTTCATAATATTGTTCATATGGTGGGAATTCAATGAAAAATAACTATCTCGAATATCTGCTGTTAATTCACGGCTTGCTTCAATCATCTCAGTCAGTTTAAGCAAATGATCATGTATATCTTTAAAGTAAATTTCATGATCGCTTATACCGTAAAAACGAGTTGAATTTAAAATACGATACAATAAATCACGCATCGGAATAATCGTACGCCTTAACTTAGATAAATCTGCACGAATATCAAATACTTCTTCTAGCACGCTTCCTGCTGTCTCACCCGTTAAATTATCATCAATTGCATTTAAATGGTCTTCAATGTAATAAACAGGTGCGAAATAATCATCTACAATTTGGTCAATAATTGTATGTGCTACATGTAAAGGACTCTTCTTAATACGTTTTTTCTCACCGAGCGTTTTCCATACTCTTTCAATCGCATTATTATGAGAGAAGTGGAAAGAAACTATATATCGATCACTAACAAATAAATCGATTTCATGCGGTTCTAATCCGTCTTCTCCGAATGCATGGAGAACTAAAAAGTTATATCCATCATAAAAATCTACCTTTGGCCTCTGTACATACTCTACACAATCTTCAATCGCAAGGGGATGGAACTTGAAGTGATCTTGTAAAATATATGTATACTCCTCTTTCGTCGGCTTATATAAATCAAGCCAATACCATACGATGTTTTCTTTTTTCGTGTCTTCCAGCGAAACATCATATAAAACTTCATTTTTTTTCGTTATTGCACAAATTCTAATCATAATTTCACCCATTATTATTATAAACAAAAAATAGTAAAAAAAGCCAAGGAGAAATCTCCTCAGCTTTTTTTTATTACTTCGTTACAATACCGTGTACTAAAGTTGGTGCATCTACGTGGTCTTTAGCGATTTTCATGTTCTCATAAATTTTCGCTTTTACATCTTCAACATTTTCGCGGTTTGCGTAAATTGTAACAAGAGAGTCACCTTTTTTCACGCTATCGCCTACTTTTTTGCGAAGCATTAGACCAACTGCTAAATCAATTTCAGACTCTTTCGTTGCACGTCCTGCTCCTAAAAGCATTGCTGCTGTTCCGATTTCATCTGCAACGATTTCCGATACGTAACCGTCTTCTTTCGCTTCCACTTCAATTTTAAATTGTGCTTGTGGCAATTTAGAAGGATCATCAACAACAGATGCATCGCCGCCTTGCGCTGATAAGAACGTTTTAAATGATTCTAGCGCTTTACCATTGTTCATTACTTCAATTAACTTTTCACGCGCATCTTCTAAAGATGAAGCTTGTCCAGCAAGGTACACCATCTGACTTCCAAGCGTTAAACATAACTCTTCTAAATCTTTCGGTCCTTTACCTTGTAATGTATCAATTGCTTCTTGTACTTCTAATGCGTTACCAATTGCTTCACCAAGCGGCTGACTCATATCAGAAATAACCGCCATCGTATTACGACCAACGTTATTACCGATGCGTACCATTGCTTCAGCTAAACGCTTTGCATCTTCATCCGTTTTCATAAATGCTCCTGCTCCAGTTTTTACATCAAGAACAATTGCATCTGCACCAGCAGCAATTTTTTTACTCATAATCGAGCTTGCAATAAGCGGAATTGAGTTTACTGTTGCCGTTACATCACGAAGTGCATACAATTTTTTATCAGCAGGTGTTAAGTTTCCACTTTGACCGATAACAGCAATTTTATTTTCATTTACAAGACGCATGAATTCATCATTTTCAATTTCCACATGGAATCCTGGAACTGCTTCTAATTTATCAATTGTACCACCAGTATGTCCTAAACCACGTCCAGACATTTTCGCTACTGGTACACCTAAAGCAGCTACTAATGGACCTAATACAAGTGTCGTTGTATCACCAACACCACCTGTTGAATGCTTATCTACTTTTATCCCTTCAATGGCTGATAAATCAATTGTATCACCGCTATTTACCATTGCCATCGTTAAATCCGCACGTTCTTGATCATTCATATCTTGGAAGAAAATTGCCATTGCAAGTGAACTTACTTGATAATCAGGAATATCCCCTTTTGTGTATCCTTCAACGATAAAGTTAATCTCTTCTGTCGTTAATGCTTGTCCATCACGTTTTTTTGCAATTAGGTCCACCATTCTCATTGTGAAGTCACCCCTTCATTTGTTTTACGATTGCTTTTACTAATGCTAAGAAGTTTGCTTTAACACGTTCTGTCGTTTCAATTACTTCATCATGGTGAAGTGGCTGATCTAAAATACCAGCTGCCATATTTGAAATACAAGAAATACCAAGTACTTTCATACCAGCATGACGAGCTACAATTACTTCAGGTACTGTTGACATACCAACTGCATCTCCGCCAAGTGTACGAAGCATACGAATTTCAGCAGGTGTTTCATATACAGGACCTGTCATTCCAACGTATACACCTTCTTGTACTTTAATGTTTAAGTCTGCTGCAACTTGTTTCGCCATTTCGCGAAGTTCTGACGTGTATGATGTAGACATATCAGGGAAACGTACACCCATTTCAGAATCATTTGGTCCGATTAATGGATTCGTACCCATGAAGTTAATGTGGTCTGAAATTAACATAAGGTCACCTGGCTCGAATGATGTATTTACACCACCAGCTGCGTTCGTTACAACAACAGTTTCTACACCTAGCTCTTTCATAACACGAACTGGGAATGTTACTTTTTGCATGTCATATCCTTCGTAGAAATGGAAACGTCCTTGCATAGCTACTACAGGTACACCTTGAAGTGTACCAAATACTAGTTGACCTGCATGTCCTTCTACAGTTGATACTGGGAATTCAGGAATTTCGCTGTAAGGCACTGTTACCGCATTTTCGATTTCATCTGCTAATACACCTAGTCCAGATCCAAGGATTAGTCCTACTTGTGGTGTTTCTTGAAATTTCTCTTTTAAGTATGAAGCTGATTTTGTAATAAGTTCACGATTCATTTGTTTATCCCCCTATTTCTTTAGCTCGTTTAAGAAGCTTGTTCCGTATTCTGGCATTTTCACACCGAAGTTTTCTGCTACAGTTGCACCAATATCAGCAAATGTTTGACGAAGTGCTAATTCTTGTCCGCCTTCTTTCATGCTTGGGCTATATGCTAATAACGGTACATATTCACGTGTATGATCAGTACCAGGATGTACTGGATCATTACCATGGTCTGCTGTAATTAATAATAAATCATCTTCTTTAAGTTTTTCGAATACTTCTGGAAGACGTGCATCATATTCTTGCAGAGCTTCTCCATATCCTTGTGGATCACGACGGTGACCGAATAATGCATCAAAGTCAACTAAGTTTAAGAAGCTAAGACCTGTAAAGTCCATGTTTAATGTATCTACAAGCTTATCCATTCCATCCATGTTAGACTTCGTACGAAGTGATTCCGTTACCCCTTCGCCATCATAAATATCAGAAATTTTACCGATAGCAATAACATCGTAGTCACTATCTTTTAATTCATTCATTACTGTGCGACCAAATGGTTTTAATGCATAGTCATGACGATTTGGTGTACGTGTGAATTTCCCTGGTTCTCCAACGAATGGACGAGCGATAACACGTCCTACCATGTACTTCTCATCTAACGTTAGTTCACGGGCAATTTTACAAATTTTATATAACTCATCAAGTGGCACTACTTCTTCGTGTGCTGCAATTTGTAATACACTATCAGCAGAAGTGTAAACGATTAAAGAGCCTGTTTCCATTTGCTCTTGACCAAGCTCATCAAGAATTTCTGTTCCAGAAGCTGGCTTATTACCGATAATTTTACGGCCTGTTTTTTCTTCTAATTCATCAAGTAATTCTTTCGGGAATCCTTCAGGGAATACTTGGAATGGTGTATCAATGTAAAGGCCCATAATTTCCCAGTGACCTGTCATTGTATCTTTACCGGTAGATTTCTCTTGCATTTTTGTATAATATCCAAGTGGCTTTTCTACTTTTGAGATACCTTTCATTTCACGAATGTTACCAAGACCTAATTTCACCATGTTTGGCATTTGTAATCCATTCATATGTTCAGCAATGTGACCAATTGTGTCAGAACCTAAATCACCAAATTGTTCAGCATCAGGTGCTTCACCGATTCCTACAGAGTCCATTACGACTAGGAATATACGTTTATATTTATTCATAACTGCAACCTCCTATAAGTTCAGTTCTACTTCTTGTAGTATGTTCAAAACGCTATAAAGTGAAACTGTTATTCAATAAGAATTCTCTTTCGTTCTCATTGTCAAACAGTACTTCTTTAAATCATTCTCTAACCTATTTCGTTTTACTTGAAACGACTCAAAAACATTTCTAGTTTTTTCTAAGTCAGATGTCAGACATCTGATATTGATATCATAACATGTTTACGCTTTCTTTTTAATACATTTTCGTAGAATTTCTTATTTTATTCACACTTCTATTGTAATCCATTCTGCGAAGAAGTGCTAATTATTTTATAACATATTTCCTAATATAAAAATAAAAAGCAGCTCTAAAGAGCTGCTTTTTATTTTACTTCTACTGTTTCTTCTTTATGTTCATGTAGTTCGCCTTTTCTTACATGAACTTTCACTTTATAAGCACCATTCTCTTTGAAAGTATGCTTACTTTCGTATTCCCCTTTATTCCCCTCTTTTGCTGGAATAAATTCATGCTTTTCAACGCCGTCTTTCCAAATTTCAAGTTGTACTTCAGCACCAGTTAATGCTTCTTCTTTTTGTTTTAAATGAACTTTCATTGTTGACTCAGCATTTGCTTTAATATCACCAGCCATAAGGTGTATCATCGTATCACTTTTATGGTCTCCATGACCTTCTTCTTTTTTCGCATCTTCAACTTTTGCATTTCCTACAGCGACTTTTGTTTCTGGCATAACATGCATTTCACGTGCATTTGTATGAGGAATAATATGATATACTCCATCAGTTTCAAATGTTTTCTCTACTGCATAAACACCTTTTCCTTTATGCTTACCATCTAACATCTCGTGTTTCTCGTCGCCATCTTTCCAAATCTCAAACTTTACATCATCAGCATCCGTTACTTTTTCTTTTCCTTGTGTAACAAGTGCTTGTACTTCTGTTTTTTCACCAGGTTTAATTTCTTTCGGATTCGTTTGAACCGCTACTTTTATAGCTTCAAGTTTCTGTTCTTTTTTCGGTTCTTCTTTGTTTGTATTACAGCCAGCCAATGCTAGCATCGCGATAAATAGCGTCATAATAAGTTTTTTCATCATCATTTCCTCCTTCATACTTTCTTTAGTATAGAGGAAATACATTGTAATATTCCAGCCTTCTGCTGAAAACAATATACGAAATGTTTGTGAAGTTTCTGTGAAACGGTTTGCTCTTCTTAATCTATGAAAAAAGAGCATAGTAGCTATGCTCTCGGGTGAAACTGTTTATATACATCTTTTAATCTAGCTTTTGAAACGTGCGTATAAATTTGCGTCGTTGAAATATCTGCATGTCCAAGCATCTCTTGCACGGCACGTAAGTCTGCCCCATTTTCTAATAAATGCGTAGCAAACGAGTGGCGCAAAGTATGCGGTGTAAGCTCTTTTTCAATATTTGCCTCTTTCGCTAATCGTTTTAAAATTTTCCAAAATCCTTGTCTTGATAAGCGATTACCATGATGGTTTAAAAAGAGTGCATCTACTGCTTTTTTACCCATCAGTTCTC
This sequence comes from Bacillus nitratireducens, assembly GCF_001884135.1. GTDB lineage: Bacteria > Bacillota > Bacilli > Bacillales > Bacillaceae_G > Bacillus_A > Bacillus_A nitratireducens. Next base: position 73,343 of record NZ_MAOC01000008.1, read on the forward strand.
TTCTTCCTTTTTCAATATACTTTTGAATTGCTTCCGTTGCTAAGCTTCCTAATGGAATAATTCTTTCTTTATTCCCTTTCCCTATGCAGCGGACAAATCCCATAGTTAAGTGTACATCTTCTAAATTTAATGCAATTAATTCTGAAACACGAAGTCCTGTTGCATACAATAACTCCAACATTGCCTTATCACGAATCCCAAAAGCACTCACCGCTTTCGGAGTCTGTAGTAATGCTTCTACTTCGTCAATCGATAATACTTTTGGTAATTTCCGTTCCCCTTGCGGCGTTTCAATATGTACCGATGGGTCATGCTCCACCGCTCGTTCACGAAGTAAAAATTGGTGAAACGAACGAATCGATGCAATATGACGTGCCAATGTTTTTGAAGATTTTCCGTTTTCTTTTAAATACTGCAAGAAGTTAACAATGTGTATGCGCGTCACTTCATGAAATGTCTTCGTCTGTTCTACATTTTGCAAATACTTCACATAGCTTTTCAAATCACGTTCATAAGATACAACTGTATTTTTTGCTAACCCTTTTTCAACAATCATATAATGAATAAAATCTTTTAATTGATCTTCCAATATACACTACTCCCCATTTTCATAGAAAAACATCATTCTATTTACGAAAGCATCCTTTGCTGGCTCCTCATTCCCTGATACTTTTTCTACAGTCTCTTCTTTTGGCTTTTCATAACGATGGTAACTTTCATATTCTTCATTTATCCATAGTATAGCGAAATAAAACAAAATCGTACAACTCGTAAATAATAAAAATACTTTCATCCCATCAAAAGTTAATTTTAAAGCTCGGCGCATTGTAAATTCCTCCAAAATATAAGTTATTACAACATATGCCAAGCTTTCACCAATTTATACCTTATTCAAATAAAAAACCTCTTCCTAGTTAAATAGGAAAAGGTTATTTTTCATCCGTTTCATTTTCTTGACAATTTTTACAAATCCCATGGAATGTTAAACGATGATCTTTCACCTTAAAGCTCCAGTCTCGTTCTACTTTATTCTCCACTTCACCAAGTAAATCTTCTTGTATTTCTTGTACAGCACCGCATTGTGTACAGATTAAATGATGGTGGAAACGCTGTGCACCTTCTTGGCGTAAGTCATAGCGCGAAACACCGTCTCCGAAGTTAATCTTATCGACAACTTTTAACTCAGACAATAACTCTAGAGTTCGATAGACGGTTGCTAATCCGATCTCTGGCGACTTTTCTTTTACAAGGAGGTATACATCTTCTGCGCTTAAATGATCTTCTTCATTCTCTAGCAGCACACGAACTGTTGCTTCACGTTGTGGTGTCAATTTATAGCTCGCTGCATGTAATTGTTTCTTAATTCGTTCAATTCTTTCTTCCATTCGGTACTACTCCCTCCTCGCCACTCTTACACCATTATATCAGAAGAAGGGCTTCTGTCAAAAGAAAAACAATAAAAACAAATTGATAATTATTCTCAAAAAGTATTTATTGTTTGTTAATAGCCTCCACGACTTCTTTCATTAAAACTGGTGATGCATATGCCTCAACACTAGAAGCAAGAGCTAATACCGCTCCGATCACTAGAAAGAAGCATGTATAACGAATTAATAATGGTAATAGTGGCTCGGTTATTTTCCTAATAAACTGATGCCTAATCATGCGTAAGGAAAAGCTTGCAGCAATTGTTGTCATAATGAGAAATACAGGAATTATAATTAAATTTTGCGGCAATACAGACACAAACGCTAACAATAATCCATTCCATCCGTGCTGACTTACTAAAAAACCTACTGTAAATCCAACAACTACTCCTTTTAAAAATAATAAGATAAAAATGAGTGGTAACCCAATAATCGAAATCCCTAAAATCCAAATAAAGCCGATGTATTTTAATTGCGAAAAGTAACTTTCTCGAAACATTTCGCCCGCGATAGCAAATTCTCCTTTAGAAACTTGTCCAAAAAAACGTTGTAAATAAAATGATAAATCTTGCTTTTGGTTTATTTGTAAACTATTCACAAGAATCGCTCCAAATATTACTCCCATCAATAATAAAACAGCATTAAATATATATAATGAAGAGTTTTCCTGTATGTGAGACATTACACGGTCTTGCCAAGTTTTTCGCCACATTTTCCTTCCCTCCGTTCACACTCTTACTAAAAATGTATGAAAGAAAGAAAAAAAGTATGACGAATTAACATTGAAATTCCGCTCTACTTTGCTAAACTAAATAGTAGAGAATAGGAGGGATTTCTCTTGAAACCATTATTATTAGATTTTCCAACGTTATTTCAAACTGAGCGCTTGCAAGTACGTAAGCCGTTTCCGGGTGACGGTACAGAAGTATATGAAGCAATCCAAGCTTCTCTAGAAGATTTATTACCGTGGATGCCAATTACAGCTGAAACAGAAGAGAGTGCGGAAGAAATTGTTCGCGAAGCTCACGGACAGTTTTTACTTCGTGAAACACTTGTTTTTCACTTATACGATAAAGTATCTGGTACATTCATCGGAGCTATTACTCTTAAGCCTGAAAACTGGGACATTCCAAAGTTTTCACTTCACTTCTGGTTACATAGCGCCTATACAAAACAAGGCTACATGACAGAAGCTGTTAAAGGTGCGATTCAATTCGCTTTTGATAAGCTAGGTGCTAGAAGGATTGAAATTCGTACTGATGCAACAAACGTGAACGCATGTAACTTAGCAGAACGTCTAGAATTCATTTTAGAAGGTACTATGGAAAATGATTTCCTAGCACCAGATGGTAGCTTACGTGATGCACGTGTATATGCAAAAATTAATTAAAAAAACACTCGCCAAGGCGAGTGTTTTATTTTTGTAATTGTAAATATTGCACAGCGAACATCGTCTTCGCATCATGAATGCGAAGGTCTTTCATAAGATCAATCGCTTCTTCTAATGACACTTCCATTAACTCCACAAATTCATCTTCATCTAAAGCTGCTTTATTTTCTTTTTGTTTTAATCCTGTCGCCTTATATACATATAAAATCTCATCTGCAAAACCAGGTGATGTATAAAAAGATGTAATAAGCTCCATATTTTCACACACATATCCTGTTTCTTCTTCTAATTCACGAACTGCTGTTACTTCTGGCTTTTCTCCAGGTTCTAATTTCCCAGCAGGGATTTCTACAATTGCCTTTTCAAGAGCTTTACGATACTGCTCGACAAGTACAATTTTCCCTTCATCAGTAATAGCAATAATAGCAACTGCCCCAGGGTGATTTACGATTTCACGTTTACTCATTTCTCCATTTGGTAATACTACTTCATCAACACGAACTTTTATAACTCTACCATCAAAAATCGGTTCAGTTTTTACTGTTCTTTCTGCAAGATTACTCATACTACTTCATCTCCCTGTTCTATTTCCTAATCGTTCTTCATACATTTTACCACATTGAAAGGAGCGTGATAGAAATGAAAGTTTATATTTTACCAAATCGCGTCACTTTAGTCGGCAAAGCGTGGCAAATTCGTCATAAGCTAAAACAATACGGAAAAGAGTATACAACTGTACAAGAGTGGATTACAGCAAATAAAGTGAAACTTTAATCAGAGGGGGGCATCCCCTCTGATTATTAGCCCACACCAATTGGGCTTTTACGGGCAGTTAATGCGGGGCAAAAAGTAAACGTTTGTCAACCTCTTTTCCCTTGCGTACAATAAAGGTAAGGAGGTTGACCTATGAAAAAACGTCAATTAGGAAACTCAGATTTATATGTTACGGAAGTTGGATTTGGCTGTATGTCTCTCGGTACATCTGAGGCTGAAGCTATGCGTATTATCGATGAGGCTATCGATTTAGGAATTAACTTTTTTGATACAGCTGACTTATACGATTATGGATTAAATGAAGAATTTGTCGGCAAAGCTCTGAAAGGAAAACGAGATCAAATTGTCCTTACAACAAAGGTTGGAAATCGATGGACAGAAGAAAAAAACGGCTGGTCTTGGGATCCTTCTAAAGCTTACATAAAGGCCGAAGTAAAAGAGAGTTTACGTAGACTTCAAACAGATTATATTGATTTGTATCAACTGCATGGCGGGACGATTGAAGATCCGATAGATGAAACAATTGAAGCCTTTGAAGAATTAAAAAAAGAGGGTATCATTCGCCATTACGGTATTTCTTCTATACGTCCAAATGTCATCCGTGAGTATGCCAAACGTTCAAATATCGTTAGTGTACTAATGAAATACAGCCTTTTAAATCGTCGCCCTGAAGAATGGTTCCCACTTCTCAATGAACATCAAATTAGCATTATTGCTCGTGGACCACTTGCAAAAGGAATTCTAACTGACAAAAATGCAAGAAAGATAGAAAGAGTAAAAGAAAAGGATTACCTTTCTTATTCTTACGATGAATTATATACGACACTCGCGAGTGTAAAAGAAATAACCCAAGAAAGCTCTTTAACAGGAACAGCTATTCAATATTGCTTACATAACGAAACTGTTGCAGCTGTTATACCTGGTGCAAGCTCTATTCAACAATTGCAGGAAAATGTACAGGCTAGTAAACAAACACAGTTAACAACAGCAGAATATATACAACTTCAGCAAATTGCTAAATGTGATACCTACGCTTTACATCGTTAAAAAGACGCTACCATACTGGTAGCGTCTTTTTATAGCGTATCATATTTATCAGGATTCGTTCCTACATGTAAATTACGATTTAACGTATTAATTTGAGTCATCTCTTCTTCCGTTAGTGAGAAATCAAAGATAGTAAAATTCTCCTTAATGCGAGATGGTGTAACAGATTTAGGAATCGTCACTACCCCGCTCTGAATATCCCATCTTAATATAACTTGCGCAGGTGTTTTTTCATATTTGGTAGCAATATCTTGAATAATCGGATGCTGGAATACTTCGCCGCCTCTCATTAAAGGACTCCAAGCTTCCATTTGAATTTGCTCACCTTGACAGAAATCACGCAATTCAAATTGTGCTAACATTGGATGAAGTTCCACTTGGTTTACCATCGGCTTCACTTTGCAATTTGGTAATAACAGTTCTAAATGATGTTTATGAAAATTAGAAACACCAATGGCACGCACTTTACCTTCTTCATATAACTTTTCTAGAGCACGGTACGTATCAACATACTTCCCTCTTATCGGCCAATGGATTAAATATAAATCTACATAATCCATTTGTAATTTCTTTAAACTTTTTTCAAACGCCTCAAGAGTCTCCTCATACCCTTGATCGTCGTTCCAAACTTTTGTTGTAATAAACAAGTCTTCGCGCGGGATTCCAGATTCACGAACTGCTTCTCCGACACCGCTTTCATTTTCATATACAGTTGCTGTATCAATTGAACGGTATCCAACTTCTAACGCTGTTTTTACTGCTTGTTTAACTTCGTCGCCTTCTTTCGCTTTATAAACGCCTAGACCAATCATCGGCATTTTCACACCATTATGAAGTGTAGTTGTTGGAATATGCACAGTCTTTCTCCCTTTCATTGTTACATTTTTATAAACCATAACTTTATTTCAACAAGATTCATTCAAAATGTCAAAACATACGTACAGTTTACATAATAATTTTATACCCCTTTAGAAAGTAACATGAACTCAATCGTTCACGTTACTTTCTATCCATTCTTTCGCTTTTTCATCAACATTACGTACAAATTCATTTTTCCCTTCTGTATACAACGTGCCATCATATGTATATTTTTCAGCTAGTTCTTTCTTTAAAGTCGCATACGCCTCTGCTTCTTCACAATGAACCATCATATAATCACGAAATGCTAAATGCCTTACTATCTCAGGATTTCCTTTTTCAAACACGTGTAAGTGATACGAGCGTTTTTCCTCCGTCCCATGAATAAAATAACGACGTCTTGAAATACCATTTTCCCCTTTTACGATATAACCAAGCTTTTCAAAACGTTCATTCCAATGATCTACTCTGTCGATACTCTCTACTTCCATAATCATATCTATAATTGGTTTAGCTGCCAGTCCTGGCACTGATGTACTACCAATATGATGGATTTTCACCGTTTCTGGCATCGCCAATTTTAATCTTTCGGCCTCCATTTGAAATTTCTCACTCCAGTGATTTTCATACGGAACGACTACAATTTTCCTCATTTTAGCACCCCTTTTCTTACACACACTCGTCAAAAAATGATCAGTGGCATTTCACTGATCATTTTTTATTATTTAAAGTCTTTCCAAGTAAGGTTACTTTCACTTAACAGTTCTTCAAATGATTTATTCTTTTCACGTTCTTTTTGTTCTTTACGCTTTCTTTCTTGCTCCGCTGCCTCTTTTTTCTCTTCTCTCACTTGCAACTCTTTTTTCTTATTCTTTAATTGTTGCATGAGTGAATCGTTCAATTGATCACCTAGTGTAAGCGATTCTTTCTCTGGTTGATTCACTTGAGATTGTCTTTGCATTTGTCTTTGCTTCTTTTTCTTCATAATGCTCACCTTTTACTTTTTTCTCCATTATAGAGGATACATAGGGAAATCGACAATAAAAAAGGTTCCCTACTCTATTATTCATCTTTTGTAAATATGTTAATTTTTCGAAAAAACTAAATTTTTATATAGATATAATCCTATGAATCTATTAAAATTATGTCGTATGATGTCAGATTATAAAAAAAGGAGAAATTAATTATGTGGAAAAAAATTATTCCTGCTGTTGCTGTTTTAAGTACTATTACTTTTTCAAGCGTATTCGCTGCTCCTCCATCTCAGACTCCTGTCGAACAAAACCGATACATAGACGTACAAATGCTTGGTATTAATGATTTACATGGTCAACTAGATACTGTAAAAAAAGTTAACAATAAAGAAGCTGGTGGCGCTGATTATTTAGCTACTTATTTAAAAGAACGTAAAAAACAAAACCCTAATACACTTCTCGTACATGCCGGTGATATTGTCGGAGCCAGCCCACCAGTTTCCGCATTATTACAAGACGAACCAACAATTGAATTTTTAAATGACTTAAAGTTTGATGTTGGTACAATCGGAAACCATGAATTTGATGAAGGTATCGATGAAATGAAACGCCTCATTTACGGTGGATATCACGAAAAAACAGGGAATTTCAAAGGAGCAAACTTCCCTTATGTCGCTGCAAACTTCTATAATAAATCAACTGGCCGCTTATTTTTACCACCATTCACTGTAAAAATGGTTGACGGAGTTCCTGTAGGGTTCATTGGAGTTGTTACAACGGATACACCAAATGTCGTTATGCCTACTATGCTTAAAAATGTAGAAATCACTGATGAAGTAGAAGCTATTAATAAATCCACACAACAATTAAAGCGTCTCGGCGTTAAATCTATCGTAGTCCTTGCACATGTCGGCGGAACAACTGATGAGTCTGGTGTAACAAATGGAGACCTCACTCGAATTGCAAATGAAACAGATCCAGAAGTTGATGTTATTTTCGGCGGACATAGTCATACGTATGTAAATGGTACAGTTAATAATAAACTTATCGTCCAAGCGAACTCTTACGGAACGGCTTTCTCAGATGTAGATGTAACAATTGATCGTAAAACAAAAGATGTTGTAAAGAAAAAAGCTGAAGTTATTACAACATATCATGAAGGTGTAGAGCCTGATAAACAAGTACAACAAAAGTTAAATCAATATAAAGAAAAAATTGCACCACTTGTAAATGAAGTAGTCGGAAAGTCTACAGCACCTATCGACCGGAAACAAAACGACGCTGGTGAATCTACTCTTGGAAATTTAATTGCCGACGCACAGCGCCAAGCAATGCAAACGCAAATTGCTCTTATGAATCCTGGTGGCATTCGTAACGATCTAGACGCTGGAGATATTACATGGGGCGAATTATATGGTATTCAGCCTTTCGGAAATCAATTAATTAAAGTAGATTTAACAGGTCAAGATATTCGTGATATTTTAAATCAACAATGGCAAAAAGGAGCTACGAGAATGCTCCAAATTTCAGGTATCCAATACACTTGGGATGCAAATAAACCGACTGGCGAAAAGGTTACGAATATCCGTTTAACAAATGGGGAAGAATTAGTTTCCTCCAAAACGTATAGCGTAGTTGCAAATGCTTTCCTAGCTTCTGGCGGTGACGGGTTTGTATCCTTTAAAAATGGAAAAAATGCTGAGACTGGTCCAAACGATTTTGAAGCGTTAGTCGATTATGTAAAACAAATAAAAGAACCAATTCAGCCGATTATTGATGGACGTATTCAAAAAATCAATTAAACATTATGCGAACTAGTGCGTAACAATCGAAAGAAGAAGCTCTTTTATATACAATGAGCTTCTTCTTTTAGATTCATATTGTTGTATTCTTCTAGTGTAGTAATGGATAAGCACATAGCCCTTATTTCCTCGTAGTATATAGAAGATATAATAGGAGGGTTCATATGTATTTCCAACCAAACAATTACGATGCTTTATATCGACAAAACGACAAACTCATTCGTAATATTGAAACAGCAATGAATGGAGAATACTACGCCATTCATTGTTATGCTAAATTAGCTCTCGACATAAATGAGCTAAATCAAACCCTTGAAATCCGGCAAGATGAAATAAAGTGAAACTATAATCAGTGGGGGTTTTGTTCATCCCCCCACTGATTATAGTTTCACCAATCGGGCGTTTACGGGCAGCCCGACCCCCACCTAACTCCTTTGCTTCAGCCGAATTTTGAGGTGGGAGTTTTACTGCCCGCAAATAGCGGGATAAAACACTTCCATCAATTTGTACAAATCTACACTCTTTTAACGAGTAAAAATCCTCAGCCCCAAATCACGGAAGAATGTCCAACTCTTTATTTGAACGGATTAGAATTCGCTATACAAGATGCGCAGCGATCAGTTGATTTTTACTTAGAAATTGCAGATGCAGCGACAGACCAGCAAATAAAAGAAGTATTTCGGCGTGTAGCAGCTGATGAACAAAATCATGCGGTTTGGTTCTTATATTACTTTTCGAAACAAAACAAAAAATAAGCTAAAAAGGATACACGCTCTTATAAGGAACTTAGTATCCTTTCTTTTATTTCTCTATGTGTGATTCATCATCTATATCATACCGTTGTAAAAATCTCTGTAGCGCTTCTTCCACAATTTTAGATTTTTGAATCCCTTTCGATTCCGATATAGTATCTAGTCTTGCTAATACTTCTGTATTAAGAGAAAAGGTTCGTTTCTTTTTCTCCGTACTCTTATTTATAATTTGAACCTGCCCCTCTTCTCTTTTGCTTAACAACTCATAAATGCTTTGTAATTGTTCATAAATTAATAATTGATAATCTATTTTTGCAGATTGAAGGGCAGTAGCTTCTTGGATTTGTAAATGACGCGGCTCTTCTCCATCACCTATAAAGATGCGCTTCTTCTGCCCTCCATCATATTCATATCCAATCATTCTTAATTTCTTTGATAATGTATATGGGCTCATTTCAAGCCGTTTTGCTATAATTGCGATTGATTCGCGTCTATTTAAAGAATCAATAATTTCTCCAATCGTCACATTCTCCCTCCTCTCTTAATCGCCTAAACTTGAAACCTGACCAGTATGTTATGATACAATGATTTTCTAGTAGTATATGCAAAAGAAAGAGCCTGTGCGCTTCATACCATTTAAGAAAAGGAGGTTTACATATGCTTTTTCGTAGCTATACACCTCAGTTTTATAACGAAAAGAAGCAATTAATCCCTAACAGTATCGCTACGATAGAAAGCGTTATGATTAATGACCGGAAACAATCTCTCCTTATACGCGGGCAAAACGTGGAACAGCCTATTTTATTATGCTGTCACGGCGGGCCTGGTATGGCACAAATTGGCTTTATTCGTCATTTTCAAAAAGAGTTAGAAAAGCACTTTATCGTTATTAATTGGGATCAACGCGGGGCTGGTAAATCCTTTTTATGGCGAGATATCCAAACAAATTTTACGATTGATCAATTTGTTTCAGATGCAAAAGAAGTCATTCAATATCTTCTTAAAAGGTTCAATAAGAAAAAATTAATTCTTGCCGGTCATTCATGGGGAAGTATTATCGGACTAAAAGTCGCTAGTCAATACCCTGAATATATCGAAGCATACATCGGCATCGGTCAAATCGTACATATGAAGCAAAACGAAGAATTACTATATCAACATTTAATTAGCTCTGCAAAAAAACATGACCATAAAAAAGCATTAGCTTCTCTTTTAAAATTAGGGAAACCGCCCTTTTTAGATACACGACGTCTCATCATTCAAAGAAAGTGGCTTGGCACATTCGGCGGAGCAATCCAAAACGGATCTTCCTTTTCTTTCATACGAAAAGGTTTCTTTTCTCCTGAATATACGCTATTAGATTGGTTCAAATTTCTCGCAGGAAATTTAAAGTCAGGAGTTTTATGGGAAGAGATGCTAACAATCGATTTCTTTTCGTCTATTTCAAGTTTATCTGTTCCGGTTTATTTTTGTTCTGGTCGCTATGATTATCAAACTCCTTACGCACTCGTTCAACAATATTGCGATATTATTCACGCTCCGATAAAAAAAATGATTTGGTTTCCAAACTCGGCACACTCTCCAGATTTAGAAGAGCCTGAACTATTCGCTCAATCTTTACAATCAATTAAACAAGAGCTATCTTTTCAACATGCATAACGACAGGCTCTTTTACATTTCATAAAAAACATTTTATAATAATATGTCGCAAGTATATGTCACTGCAAACATTTGCTTGCCTTAACAGAATAAAAATTAGGGAGATTACATTTATTATGAACGCTGTACTCATCGCAGTAGCAGTCATGCTAGTGCTTAGTTTGTTACGTGTCCAAGTCATTGTCGCCATTATCGTTGGAGCTTTAACAGGCGGACTTATCGGCGGACTCGGTATTTCAGAAACAATTAGTACTTTTACAACCGGTCTTGGGAACAGTGCTCCTATCGCATTAAGCTACGCAATGCTCGGTGGATTTGCTATTTCACTTTCAAAAACAGGACTTCCTGATGCAATGATCCAATCAGCTTTAAAATGGATCGGCAACGAACAAGACACGAAAAAACAAGTCTATTCTAAAATACTCATATTATTTATCATTTTAACAATGGCTTGTTTCTCACAAAATATTATCCCTGTTCATATCGCCTTCATCCCGATCTTAATTCCAGCACTTTTAAAAGTATTAAATGAGCTGAAGGTGGATCGTAGGCTTGTAACATGTCTTATTACATTTGGATTAATTACCCCTTACATGTGGGTCCCAGCAGGGTTCGGAAAAATTTATCATGACGTATTGCAAACAAATGCTGCGCAAAGCGGGCTTACATTTGATGTCGCTCTTATTCCAAAAGCAATGACTATTCCAGCAATCGGTATGATTATCGGATTATGTGTAGCGGTTTTCATTACATATCGAAAACCACGTACGTATGAAACGGAACAAGTTCATGCTACACATAATGAAATCGTTCCCTATACAAAAAGAAGCATTACTTTTGGTTTATTATCAATAATCGCTACATTAACTGTTCAATTAGCAACAGAATCAATGATTTTCGGTGCTTTAGCAGGTATTATCGTCTTATCAGTTAGCGGTAGTCTCCCTCTTAAAGAAGCCGATGCTATTTTAACGAGCGGAATGCGTATGATGTCCTTTATCGGATTTGTTATGATTTCTGCCGCTGGATTTGGCGCTGTTCTTCGAAAAACTGGACATGTTGAATCTCTTGTGCAAACGAGTGCACATATAATCGGAAATAATAAACCGCTTGCTGCATTTCTTATGCTCGTTATTGGACTTCTCGTTACGATGGGAATTGGTTCTTCCTTTTCAACCATCCCAATATTAACAACAATTTTCGTACCATTATGCGTCCAGCTTGGATTTAGTCCAATGGCAACAATCGCCATTATCGGTACAGCTGGTGCACTAGGTGATGCAGGTTCTCCAGCATCTGATAGTACACTTGGACCAACGTCCGGTTTAAATGCTGATGGTCAGCACCACCATATATGGGATACATGTGTACCAACTTTTCTACACTATAATATACCGTTACTTATATTCGGCTTTATTGCCGCAATTACACTATAAAAGGTGCGTTTTATACGCACCTTTTACTTTGTTGTTTCTCTCTCAATACACCTAAATTCTGTTTCCACTTCTTCTTTTCCCACTTGTTTCTTCTTTATTTTTCCTATTAACTGCTGAAATGCTATTTCCCCATTTTCTTCGATATAACTTCCAATTGTCGTTAACGATGGGCTTATCCATTCACCCTCTGCACTCCCGTTAAATCCAATGATTTGCAACTTATCTGGTATATGAATATTAAGCGTTTTCGCCGCCCTGATTAGCTCAATAGCGATCTTATCACTTGAAGCTACAACCCCATCTATGTATGGATGTTTTTGTAACAATTCAAGAAACTGTTGATTCGTATACCCTTGTACAATTTCCTCTCGATAAGAAAGTCCTTCTTTCCAAGCAGTATCTAAAAACCCTGCCACATGCTCTTCCATTTCTTCACTTTCTACTCCCTCGCCAATATAAGCAAGAAACTGGCAGCCTTTCTCTTTCAATAAAGAAACAGCTTTCTGCCCACTTTCATAATAACTAGTCAGAGATTGTCGTTCTTCAAGCACAGCGAAAGGCAGTGAGATTTCTCCTATACTTTGAAAAACAGATTTCGTCATTATAACGCCTGCCATGTTATTTTGCACCAACATATCTATGTATCTATTCTTATTTTCTATATTACAAACTACTACTTGATACCCTTCTTTATATGCTATTTCCTCAACGAAACGGAGCAAAGTGATGTATGATGGATTATGCAAATTATCTACCAGTAATGCAATCATTGTTGAAGGTTGTTTAAATAAAGGCTTTGCTGTAGCATTCGGTCTATATTGTAACTCTTCAATTGCTTGCTTTACTTGTTTTACCGTATCTTCATGGACATATCCTTTTTCATTAATAACTCTTGAAACGGTTGCAACTGAAACACCAGCCAATTTTGCAACATCACGTATAGTTGCCACATCGTCACCCCTTAATATGGTAATAGATTACAATTTTAAACTAAACCAAAATATAACATTCGTCAAGAATATTGTTTTATATTTCTGAAAATTGTTACACAACTTTCACTTTGCTTACAAAATATATTCCAACTGAATTTCATGTAAAATTGCAATATTATCATAACCAATAAACGGAATTTCTTTCTTTATTTTTCGTGCTTCCTTTACGGCGTCCATGTATAAGTTCGTCATTATGAAATTACGTTTTTGATAAAATCGGAGTGCGTTCATATTATCATTCGTCGTAATGAGCCACACTTTTTCACACTCATTTTCCCTTGCCATTTGCAATACACAATCCACCAGTTCTGTCCCAATCCCATTTCCCTCCTCAAAACTATCTAACGACACAATTTCACACATGTTTTTTAGCACTTCACACGTTATAATTCCCACTATTCTGTCATTTTTAAGCGCGATAAAACCAGGTAATTGTTCTAATTGATGTGCTCTGCCTCGCGAGACCATCATTGAACTCCCCCAGTTTTCACACATAAACACCCGAATTGTTTCTTTCATTTCTGGTGTAATTTTTTGTATATGAACCATATACGATTTCTCCCCTTTTTATATCATTGTGATACAATGTAAGTGTATCATATGTAGAGGTATTTGGAGGATGAGGTAAAGTATGAAACGTTTTTTTACAGCATTGTTTACTATACTAGGTGCAATAACTGCGATTGGGATTTTCTTTACAAATAAAGTTATGTACTTGAAGAAAAAGACAGAGGAAGAAGTTTTAGAGCGTGAAACGAAAAAGCATTTTCATTTGGACGATTTTAACGCTATTCAAAAAGAAGAAATTCACATCTCTTCTCAATTTGGATACGAACTTCACGGATACTACATGCCAGCTGGGCATTCCAATAAATTTATGATTTTTTGCCACGGTGTGACTGTAAATAAAATGAATTCCGTTAAGTATGCAAACTTATTTTTAAGCAGAGGATATAACGTATTTATTTATGATCATCGCCGCCATGGTAAAACAGGTGGTAAAACAACAAGCTATGGATACTATGAAAAACACGATTTAAAGTCAGTAGTTGACTGGCTAAAAGGTCGTTTTGGAACGAATATTATCCTTGGAATTCATGGTGAATCTATGGGGGCTGCAACCCTTCTTCAATATGCAGGGCTTGTAGAAGATGGTGCCGATTTTTATATTGCAGATTGTCCTTTTTCTGATTTTTACGGGCAATTACAGCACCGTTTAAAGGTTGAATTCCATTTACCTAAATGGCCTTTATTACCTTTAGCAAATGCTTTTTTAAAAGTGCGTGACGGTTATACGATTCGTGAAGTTTCACCAATCGATTGTATAAAAAACATTAACAATCCCGTTCTCTTTATTCATAGTAAAGATGACGATTATATTTTAGCTGATATGACGAAAGCGTTATATGAAGCGAAAGAAAATAATAAACAACTTTATATTGCAGAACACGGTGCACACGCTTGCTCTTATAACGAAAATAAAGAAGAATATGAAGCAGCCGTTGATCAATTTTTAAACTCATATGTAAAAGAAACAAAAAACAGGCTTGCATAAGCCTGTTTTTTTACTGCGCTAAAACGTCTGTAACTTGTTCCATGTTTTCAGAAATCCACTTTATTGCCTCATCTAGCGTCGGAAATTCCGTCGTTTGAAAGGTCACCTCATCTTGCAGTAACCAAACATCTTTCGGTTCTTGTCCTACACCTGCGATTGACCAATGAAGTAAACTATATGGATGATTATCATTCAAAAATGATGCCCACGTGCGCTCATTTGCAATATTTTGTAGTGTTCGTAATTTTTTATCCATCTTTCGTCACCTTACTCTAGTCAGTTATAAAAACTATTATAACACTCTCTTCTCTCTCAAACAAAGTGCTCTTTTTGTATTGTCAAGTACTCTCCCTGATTATATGATGAGATTAAGCGTTTGGGAAGGAGGGATTAGGTTGGCAAAAGTACAAATCAAAGTAAATGATAATGGCTCTTTTCGCGTTACAGGGGACGTGGAATTAGTTGACTCGCAAGGGAATGTATTTCCAGCAAAACCAGCATTTTCTTTATGTCGTTGTGGTTTATCGAAAAACATGCCTTATTGCGATGCTTCGCATAAAGGCAAATTCGAATCTGTTGTTAGAGCACCAGAGGCAGAATAGTTTTGTACGTAACATGCACATTTTTTGTGCATGTTTTTTCACTATTAACACCGTATACTTTCAACATTTCTACTGATTTTATCCCCATTCCTATTACATCTATTTTCACACAATTCTTCACATTCGAATATTTTTTACTTTGCTTTTTTCTTTTTTGTGCTATAATGTGAGCAAACAACATCCTTCGGGGTCGGGTGAAATTCCCAACCGGCGGTGATGAAGCGAGAGCTTCTAAGTCCGTGACCCGTTTTCAACTCGAAAACGGTGGATCTAGTGAAACTCTAGGGCCGACAGTATAGTCTGGATGGGAGAAGGATATGTTTTCTAGTAATTTTATATAGCGAATACACTTTTATTTCAGTATGCATATTTTTAAAGTTTCATTTTGAATCTTTATATATGTTTTATTTTGTATACTTATGTTTCTATACTGAAATAAAAAGATACGACTAGCGTTGAAAGAATTTGATATTTTGCTAGGTTTTTTCCTTATGCCAAAATATCAGTCATCGTTAGGTTTCTTTCCTATACTTTCGTATTCGAACTATATTTCTAGAAATCACGTCTCCCAAACCCCAAGGATTTTATATCCTTGGGGTTTTTTGATTTTTTCAGGAGAGGTGAAGAGAATGACTGATCAAGAATATATGGCGCTTGCCTTGCAGTTAGCACAAGGTACATCAGGACAGACCAGTCCAAACCCTATGGTTGGTGCCGTTGTTGTTAAAGATGGAAAAATTGTTGGAATGGGTGCCCACATGTGTGCTGGTGAAGAACATGCTGAAGTTCATGCTCTTCACATGGCTGGTGAAAGAGCAAAAGGCGCTACTGTTTATGTAACACTTGAACCATGTAGCCATTTTGGAAAAACACCCCCTTGCTGTGAATTACTCATTGAAAAGGGAGTTCAGCGTGTTGTAATTGCTACTCTTGATTGCAATCCACTCGTTTCCGGCAATGGAAAAAGGAGATTAGAAGAAACTGGAATCGAGGTAACTACTGGTGTTCTTGAGGCGGAAGCCACTTTATTAAATCGATACTTTTTTCACTATATGAAAACGAAACGTCCCTTTGTAACAATAAAAACAGCAATGAGCTTAGATGGAAAAACAGCAACTGTAACCGGTGAAAGCCAGTGGATTACAGGCGAAGAAGCACGCGCTGATGTTCACCAATATCGTCATATGCATGATGCTATCCTAGTCGGTGTGAATACAGTTCTAACTGATAATCCACACTTAACAACACGAATTCCAAACGGAGGTAAACATCCTATACGCGTTATTTTAGATACCCACTTAAGAACGCCGCCATCTTCTCATGTCATAACAGATGGCTTAGCTCCGACATGGATTATTGTCGGTAAGGATGTAAACAAAGAGAAAATAGCGTCTTATGAATCTAACAATATAGCTGTATTCCAAATGAAAACACAGCAAATTGAAATACAAGATGTCCTATCCCTACTCGGTGAGAAACAAATTCTTTCTCTGTTCGTTGAAGGTGGTCAAACGGTGCATGCAAACTTCTTAAAAACAAATAGTTTTAATGAAATTGTGACCTATATAAGCCCAAAATTAATTGGCGGAAAAGATGCACCCACCTTATTTGGCGGAGCTGGTTTTTCGAAGTTACAAGATGCACTTTCCTTAACAATTCAAGAGATGAAACAAATCGGTAATGATATAAAAATTGTTGCAACCTTAAAAAGCGAGGTGACGGAATGTTTACAGGAATCGTAGAAGAGTTAGGAACGATATCAAGCATGACTCAAAGTGGTGAAGCAATGAGGCTAACTATTAACGCAAACCAAATTTTATCAGATGTCAAATTAGGCGATAGTATCGCAGTTAATGGCATTTGCTTAACAGTAACTACTTTTACGACTACTTCATTCACTGTCGACGCAATGCCTGAAACAATGAAAGCAACATCACTTCGTATGCTAAAGCCCAGTGCCAAAGTGAATTTAGAACGGGCGATGGCTGCAAATGGACGATTCGGTGGACATTTCGTCACCGGACATATCGATGGCATCGGTACGATTTTAACTAAAAAACAACATTACAATGCCATCTATTACAAAATAGCAATTTCTGATGAATTACTACGCTATTGTTTGCATAAAGGATCCGTTGCTGTTGATGGCACTAGCTTAACAATATTTGATATAGACGAATCTTCAATTACAATCTCACTCATCCCGCACACAGTAAATGAATCTGTCATCGGAGAAAAAAAAGCCGGGGACATCGTAAACATTGAGTGTGACATGATTGGAAAATATATTGAACGCTTTATTTCAAAGCCCGCAAAAAGAACTGATTCAATGACCGAAAGCTTTTTACAAGAAAACGGATTTCTATAAGGGGGAAGCACAATGTTTCATCGTATTGAAGAAGCTCTAGAAGATTTAAAACAAGGAAAAGTCGTTATCGTATGTGATGATGAAAACCGAGAAAATGAAGGCGACTTTATTGCTTTAGCAGAGTACATTACACCAGAAACGATTAATTTTATGATTACACACGGTCGTGGTCTCGTTTGCGTACCAATTACGGAAGGGTACGCAAAACGTCTACAGTTAGAACCAATGGTTTCTCATAATACGGATTCACATCATACTGCTTTTACAGTAAGCATCGATCACGTTTCTACAACAACAGGCATTAGTGCTCATGAGCGCGCTACGACAATACAGGAATTATTAAATCCCGCATCTAAAGGAACTGATTTTAACCGCCCTGGACATATCTTTCCATTAATTGCGAAAGAAGGTGGTGTCCTTCGCCGCGCGGGTCATACAGAAGCTGCTGTCGATTTAGCAAAACTTTGCGGAGCTGAGCCAGCTGGCGTCATTTGCGAGATTATAAATGAAGATGGGACGATGGCACGTGTACCTGATTTACTAGAGTGCGCCAAACAATTTGATATAAAAATGATTACAATTGAAGATCTAATTGCTTATCGCCGCCATCATGAAACACTTGTGACGAGAGAAGTGGAAATTACATTACCTACAGATTTCGGCACTTTTCATGCAATTGGCTATTCTAACTCATTAGATATGAAAGAACATATCGCGCTCGTAAAAGGTGATATTTCAACAGGCGAGCCTGTACTTGTACGCGTTCATTCAGAATGTTTAACAGGAGATGTATTTGGTTCGTGCCGCTGTGATTGCGGACCACAGCTACATGCTGCACTTGCTCAAATTGAGCGTGAAGGAAAAGGTGTTCTTCTCTACATGAGACAAGAAGGACGCGGCATTGGCCTTCTTAATAAGCTTCGTGCTTATAAGTTACAAGAAGAAGGGCTAGATACTGTAGAAGCAAATGAAAAGCTTGGGTTCCCAGCTGATCTTCGTGATTACGGTATTGGCGCTCAAATTTTAAAAGGTTTAGGCTTACAAAGTTTACGATTATTAACGAATAATCCACGAAAAATTGCTGGCTTACAAGGTTACGATTTAGAAGTAACCGAGCGTGTACCGTTGCAAATGCCAACAAAAGAAGAAAATAAAACGTATTTACAAACGAAAGTAAGCAAATTAGGACATTTACTAAACTTATAATTAAGGGAGAGATAAATTATGGTATTCGAAGGTCATTTAGTTGGTACAGGATTAAAAGTTGGGGTTGTTGTTGGACGTTTTAATGAATTTATTACAAGCAAGTTACTTGGCGGTGCTTTAGACGGATTAAAGCGTCACGGTGTAGAAGAAAATGATATTGATGTTGCATGGGTTCCTGGTGCATTCGAAATTCCTTTAATCGCTAAAAAGATGGCTAGTAGCGGAAAGTATGATGCTGTTATTACATTAGGTACAGTAATTCGCGGTGCTACAACGCATTACGATTACGTTTGTAATGAAGTAGCAAAAGGTGTTGCCTCTTTATCACTACAAATGGACATTCCAGTTATTTTCGGTGTATTAACGACAGAAACAATTGAACAAGCGATTGAACGTGCAGGTACAAAAGCTGGTAATAAAGGATATGAATCAGCAGTTGCTGCAATTGAAATGGCTCACTTGTCAAAACAATGGGCATAAAAAAATAAAAAAGAGGCTGCGGCCTCTTTTTTATTTTTTTACTTTTTTCCGTACATCTTTTATTAATTCATCCATTGTTTTTCCTTCTGTTTGTATACGAAGTGTTTGTGCTGTTCTCCATACATTCTCTCTTTTTTTCGCTTCTTCTATAATAGAAATTTCCTTCCTCACTTCTTTTAAATCTTTTCCTTCTGTTTCAAGTCCAAAATGTTCAGCTTTTGTTCGAAAATGTTGTTCAATTCTTTGTTGCATTTCTTTTTGTTCAGGATTTTCAGCCGCCTTAACTGGATCAGCACTTATCGCTTTTATTAAAATCAGACAAGTCATAATGGTTAATATGTATTTGTACATGTAAAATCCTCCGCCCCGATATAAATTACATTTTTACTATGTACAATTGGGGCTTGGAAAATTCGTCCACAAAAATTTTTTTTCGTTCAAAAGCCACTACTATCAAGCCTCAACGGCCTTTTATTACATTTTATTTACAAAAAAGCAAACCCTTTAAAGAGTTTGCCTTTCATCTATGTTATAGCGCACATTCTTCAATCTCAAAACCTAAATCTTCAATCATACCCCAGTCCGCAGTCGGTTCTTGTCCAGCTGTTGTTAAGTAATCCCCTACGAAAATAGAGTTTGCCGCAAATAAACCGAGTGGCTGTACAGAACGTAAATTAAGTTCTCGGCCGCCTGAAATACGAATTTCTTTTGTTGGGTTTACAAAACGCATCATTGCCAGCACTTTTAAACATTCTACAGGCGTTAATTCTTTTTGTCCTTCAAGCGGAGTACCCTTTACAGCAACAAGGAAATTACATGGAATAGAATCCGCATCTAAACGTTGTAATTCAAATGCAATTTCCGCTCGCTGTTCAATCGTTTCTCCCATTCCGAAAATCGCCCCTGAGCATGGAGAAATGCCAGCTTGCTTCGCTTTTTGGACTGTATCAACACGATCGTCATACGTATGCGTTGAACAAATGCTATCGTAATTATTTGCATGTGTATTTAGGTTGTGGTTATAACGATGCACACCAGCATCTGCTAAAAGCCCTGCTTGATCTTCATTTAAAAACCCTAAACAACAGCAAATTTTCAAATCTGTCGTTTCACGAATTTCCTTAACTGCTCCAATAACGTGATTTACTTCTTTATCTGTCGGACGACGACCAGATGCAACAATACAATATGTACCTGCTTTACGACGAATTGCTTCGTGTGCTCCCTCAACAATTTTCTCTTGTGTTAACCATGCATATTTATCAATCGGTGCTTCTGAAATAATAGACTGTGAACAATAACCGCAATCTTCAGGACATAATCCAGATTTCGTATTTATAATCATGTTCAACTTTACTTTCTTACCAAAATGATGATGGCGAACGATGTAAGCTGCATTCATAATTTCTAAAACTTCTGTATCATCAGCTTCTAATATTGCAATTGCATCTTCTTTCGTAATCATTTTTTCTTCTACTACGTCGTATGCAAGTTTTTTCCAATCCCTTTTTGTTTGTACTTGTTTCATTTCATCTCTTCCCCTCTTTTGTTATATACGCAAATAAAGCATGATATGTTGCCATTATCCCTTCTTTTCCCGTGAAGTCTCTTTCGTATATACGAAGCATCGTACGAAAGAGTGAAGGGCTTTGACAGTAAGACTCTTCATTACTATTGGTTGCCCCTACTTTTCGAATAGAATGTAGAAACTCCCTAACTTCTGTAAAGCTTTCTATGTAACACGTTTCAGAAACATGTACATTTCCTAATGGGTTTTTGCATATATTCACTAACTGTTCTTTCGAAACGAATCGTTGTCCTATTGAAGTACAATTGTGTATCCCCTTTTCTTTCTTAGCACGCCGAAAAGACGTATGCAATTCTTGAAAAGTCGTATTACCAAACGTGGAAAATAATAATATTCCTTCTTCAGACAAATAGTTAAATAAATTTTCCACTGCCCCTTTTAAATCATTAAGCCATTGAAATGTAGCATTTGAAATAATGACATCATATGAATTTTCTAATTTTAATTGTTCAATATCTTCACATCGAAACATCACATTTCCCACATTTTTTCTAGTTTTCGCGACTGCAATCATCTCATCGGCAAAATCCACAGCTGTAATATGCGCCTTCGGAAATAAATTTGATAATTGCTCTGTTACATATCCTGTCCCGCATCCAAGTTCTAAAATACATATCGATGATGTTTCACTATATCGTTCCTTCAATGTAGAAAGTAAGGAATGCGCCATCTTTTTTTGTACATTTGCATATTGATCGTAGGATACAGCCGCCCCGTTAAACCGTTTTTGCAGTAACGTTTTGTTGATCATGTCGTATCCCCTCTACAAATTGAATGATTTCATTTGCGCAATATTCAAAATTCGTTACACATAATGCATGCCCCGCCTCGCTTACTACTTTTAACGTAGCATTCGTATTCTCTGTCATACTATGAGCTGCGGATAATGGACATATCACATCCTGTTCTCCATGAAGAAGTAACAAAGGGACTTTTACACTTGTTAATTCATTTCTCATATCTGTTCCTATTAAATAATCTAAGCCTAATTGTAAAGACTGAATCGAATCTCCTTTAAACTTCAGCGCAATCTCTTCAAAATTCGTATTCTCCTTCAGCTCACTTTTTGTAAACATATTTTCATAGAAACGCTTCAAAGTATCTTCTTTCTTTCTCGTTAAATTCTTTTTCATACGTTCTACATGTAGGGAATTCCATCCACTTGTATAGTCACTTGTATTGGTAAATTTAGCGGTACCACCAATTAGCACCATACCTTTCGCCTTAACCTTTTTATAAGCTTGTACTGCTGCTAACGCTCCTAGTGACCATCCAACTAAAATTACATTTTCATCCTGCGCTACATCTATTATTCGCCCCGCAAATTCACTTTGTTCTTTCACGTTACGCCAATCTATGCATTGAACAGAATATCCTTTAAAATACGGCAGAACTAAAGTCCAAACACCTTCTTCCATTCCCCAACCTGGAATAAAAATAAGTTTTAGCTCTTTCATACTAAAAACCCCTCTTCTTTACCAATGCGTATAATATGCTGAATAGCCCATTTTAAATCGGCTATTGTATGTTGTGACGTAACTGCAAAACGGACTCGAGAACTACCAACCGGAACAGTCGGCGGACGAATTGCAATGGCTGCGATACCTACCTCTTGTAACCTTTCACTAAACCGTAAAGTATTTTCATTTGACCCAACCACAATCGGTACAATATGAGTTGAGCTATTCCCAATATCAAAACCAGCTTCTTGTAAATGCGTCCTGAAATATGCACCATTCTCTATAAGTCGCTCTCTTCTTTCGTTATCTTCTTTCACAATTTCAATTGCTTTTCGCATCGCCCCTAATGTTCCTGGTGGTAAAGCTGTAGTAAAAATCAAGCTTCTCATCATATTTTGTAAATACTCTATATAAATGGAATCACCCGTTAAATACGCACCATAACACCCTAAAGCCTTACTAAACGTCCCCATATGTATATCAATTTTTTGAGCAATATCTTTTTCTATATGAGATAGTCCAGCTCCACCGATCCCATATATTCCACTTGCATGTGCTTCATCAACTATAATGATTGCTCCGTATTTATCTTTAAGCTGAACTAAGCCTCTCAAATATGCAATATCCCCATCCATACTAAAAACTGTATCTGTTACGATTAATTTTCTCTTTTCTGGTGACGCTATTTTCAACATCTTCTCTAAATGATCCAAATCATTATGGCGATATCTTTTATGCTCTGCTCCGCTTAATATAATCCCATCAACGATACTTGCATGGTTTAATTTGTCACTAAAAACAATATCGCGGCGACCAACTAACGAAGAAATCGCCCCAACATTCGCGGTATATCCACTATTTACAATTAAGGCTTTTTCAGTGCCTTTCCAATCGCATATACTTCTCTCAACCTCTTCATACAGTGGATAATTTCCTACAACGAGACGAGATGCTGTCGCTCCAGTTCCATATTTTCTTGTACAGGCAATAGCAGCTTCTTTCAACCTTTCATCTCCAGCTAATCCTAAATAATTATTCGATGCTAAATTTAGCATCTTTTTCTTATTTCGAATAAGCCACGTCTCTTCGGATTGCTCTGTTACATGTAAATTACGATACTGCCCTTGCTCCTTTAATTGTTCTACTTTAGATTGAAGATGCGCGTGCCACATTTGATTCATTTTGGATGAGCTCCTCTAATTTTGAAATCATAATATGCTCTTTTGCCGATTCTAATAATTCTTCCTTTGTAAACTCTCCTTCAAGGAATGGTAATAACCCTAAAACCGGCACTCCACTTAGCTCCTCAATCATTATTTTATTTTCTTGCACTCTTTCTTTTTCATATTCTTTACATCCAGATAAAATTACACCTGCTACTTTTAATCCATGTGCTTTTGCATAAGAAATTGTTAAAATAGTATGATTAACTGTCCCAAGGGTAGGACGCGCTACTACAATAAGAGGAAGCTGTAATTCTTTTGCAAAATCAATCACTAAAGCATCTTCTGTATATGGGACAGCAAGCCCACCAGCCCCTTCTACAAATAGGCTATTAAACTCTTTTAATAGTTCATTATAGTGATTAGTAATTTCTTTTAACGTTACTGTCCTTCCAACTCTTTTCATAGCAAGTCTCGGAGCAAGTGGTTCTTCAATGGAATAAGGACAAATTTTATCTTCTTTTGTCGGTACACCCGATAACGCTTTTAATCTTGCTGCATCACCCTCAGGATTTGATGCAACATGTCCACTTTGCAACGGTTTATATACACCAACATTATGTCCACGCTCTCGAAATATACCTGCCAATGCTCCTGTCACTACCGTTTTGCCGACTTCTGTATCCGTTGCTGTTATAAAGAAACCACTCATTACTCTCCCTCCGTAACATCCGAGATTGCTTTATATAAAATGCGTAACATCTCATCAATCTCAGCCACCGTAGATGCAAGAGGAGGCATAAATACAATAGTGTTACCGAGTGGACGTAAAATCATCCCTAACTCTCTTGAGCGTTTACACACTTGAACACCGACTCTTTCTGTCCATTCAAACGATTCCTTCATTTCCTTATTCTTCACAAGTTCAATACCAATCATCAGCCCACACTGACGAATATCTCCTACGTGCTTATATTCATTAAGGGGTTCTAATTGTGCTGCTACATATTCTGCTTTATGCGCAACATCTTCTATTAAATTAGTTTTTTCATATAGTTCTAAATTTGCAATTGCTACTGCACACCCTAATGGATTCCCTGTATAACTATGACCATGGAAGAATGTTTTTTGTTCTTCATAGCCCCCTAAAAAGGCATTATAAATTTCATCTGTCGTTACCGTAATTGCCACCGGTAAATAACCACCTGTTAAGCCTTTTCCCGCAGTTAAAATGTCTGGCGTCACATCCTCGTGTTCACATGCAAACATTTTCCCGGTACGCCCAAATCCAGTCGCTACCTCATCTGTAATAAATAATACATTGTATTTTGTACATAAATCGCGAAGCCCTTTTAAGTATCCTTTTGGCATTGTAATCATCCCACCAGCACCTTGCATTAGTGGCTCCACAATAATAGCTGCTACTTCTTCATGTTTTTCTTGTAACAATTCTTCCATTTCTTCTAAATGTTTCTTTACAATTTGTTCCTTATTATCTCCATAAGGAGAACGATATGTATATGGATACGGCATTTTAATTGCCTCAAATAATAGTGAACTATACACTTGGTGAAACAAGTCTATGGCTCCTACTGAAACAGCACCTATCGTATCACCGTGATATGCTTCTTTTAATGTAACAAACCTTTGTTTTTTCGGTTTTCCTTTATGCTGCCAATATTGAAATGCCATCTTAATTGCAATTTCAACGGCGCTAGAACCGGAGTCTGAATAGAATACTTTCTTCAATCCTTCTGGTACAACTTCAATTATTTTTTCTGCTAATAAAATAGATGGAACGTTAGCAAGCCCTAGCATAGTAGAATGAGCAATTTTATTTAATTGCTCATGAATTGCCTCATCTAATTCTGGTACTTGATGTCCATGAACATTTAACCAAATAGACGAAACACCGTCCCAATATTCATTTCCATTTACATCGTATAGCTTTCTTCCCTCTCCACGTTCAATAATGACAGGATCTTCTTCTAAATAATCCTTCATTTGTGTAAATGGGTGCCATACATAAGCTTTATTTTTCTCTGATAATTCTTCATATGTATAAGACGATTTTTCAGTCGTATTACTATTAACAGTCACAATTGTCACCCCTAATGTTAACTAGTTTATAAATATAGTTAACATTAAAAACAAATGACTGTCAATTATTTTTAAATCAAATGGTTCTTAAAAAAGAACAACTTATCATACGATAAGTTGTTCTACTTTCCGTGTTGTATCTTTCCGATTTCTAAAATAATCTCTTCATCTTTTTTTCCTTCTGTATCAATTCCAAGTTGCTTAGCATGCTCAATTAATAAATCATGGCGCTGCTCAAACCTAGCTTTATCTACTTCTTTCGTAACCTCTTCTTTTGTTTTCCCTTCAGTAGAAACTCCTAGTTTCTCAGTTGCTTTTTCCATCGATTGCTTCTCTTCAGCTTCTTTCACTTTCTTCACTTCTGACTGCTGTATTTGCTTTTGTTTCGACTGCTCTGATTCAGCTGCAAAAGCTGTGTAAATTCCAGCACTTCCGCCAACGACTAGTAAGGTGGTAAAAAGAATTATTTTTTTCTTCACTCTTTCCTCCCCTTTCAAATTCATTATAACGCACATTTTTACAGTATGAAAAACATTTCTCCTTTATTTCCCTAAAAAAATATTGAACATTTTTATTGACATGTAAGACGAATATATGATAAAAATTTAACTAACATCATATGAATCGGCATTGATAGGATTAGTAGTATTTCGATTTCTGATTTCAGAGAGCTGGTGGTCGGTGCGAACCAGTACAGAGCGAATTATGAATTACCCCCTGGAGCTTCTTTTGCGAAACGTACGGAGTAGTGAAAGACGGTTATAGACCGTTATATCTAAAGAGTGGTGAAACGACACTGTTTCACAATTTAGGGTGGTACCGCGAATTTTTCGTCCCTGCATATATTGCAGGGGCGTTTTTATTTTATTAGCGCATATCATACGACCCTTTATTTTGTGATACATTCATTTCACAAGCTAGGGTGGTACCGCGATTTCTTCGTCCCTGCATAATTATATGCAGGGACGTTTTTTTATCCAATCATTTCCGTATCATATTGAAGAACCAACAATTACCGGTAATTTGTCACAAAATTCTAAAATTTAGAAGGAAATAAACAATATTGGCGAATTTTATATAAAAAAGAGTTATTTTAGATTACTTAGGAGGGGAAAACAATGGTTTCAAAAATTGAATCTGTTCTTTTAACATTATTTATCTTTTTCTGTATTGGCTTTAGTGTTATCAAATTAGGAGTTTCACCACACATCCCAATTTTATTTGGTATCGTTCTTTTATTAGCATTTGGATTTATGAAAAAAATCTCTTGGTCTACTATGGAAAAAGGGATGATCAGTAGTATTTCAGCTGGTATTCCATCTATTTTTATTTTCTTACTTGTAGGCGTATTAATTAGTGTTTGGATCGCTGCCGGAACAATTCCAACTTTAATGGTATACGGCTTCCAGCTTGTATCTCCTAAAATTTTCGTTCCAACTGTTTTTGTTGTTTGTGCAATTGTTGGAACAAGTATCGGTAGTGCCTTTACAACTGCCGCAACTGTAGGACTTGCCTTTATGGGCATGGGTAGTGCTCTCGGATACGATCCGGCTCTGATCGCTGGTGCAATTATTTCTGGTGCATTCTTTGGAGATAAAATGTCTCCTTTATCTGATACAACAAACTTAGCTCCCGCTGTAACGGGTGTAGATTTATTTGAGCATATTCGTAACATGCTTTGGACAACAGTTCCAGCTTTCATTATTGCTTTTATCGCATTTTTCATTTTAGGAGGCGGCACTAGTGGAAACGTTGACTTCACAAACTTTATTAGCACATTAGAAAAAAACGCGACGATTTCTATCGTTACACTTATTCCAATTTTATTACTGTTCCTATTCGCATTTAAAAAAGTTCCAGCAGTTCCAACATTACTTGCAGGAATTGTGGTAGGAATTATTATTCTCTTTATTTTTAAACCTAGCACTTCTTTAGCTGATTTAATGAAAATTATGCAAGACGGTTACGTTTCTAAAACTGGTATAAAAGACATTGATAGCTTACTATCTCGCGGTGGTCTACAAAGTATGATGATGTCGATTGCCCTTATTTTCCTAGCTCTTTGTATGGGAGGATTATTACAAGGAATGGGTATTATCTCGCAGCTGATGAATATCATCTCTAGCTTTGTAAAAAATAGTACACGCTTAATTATTTCTACTGCTTCAACTGCAATTGGTGTAAACTTCTTACTTGGTGAGCAGTACTTATCAATCGTTTTAACAGGACAAGCATTCGCTAATAAATACGATGAAGTCGGTTTAGAACGTCGTAATTTATCACGCGTATTAGAAGATGCAGGTACAGTTATTAACCCGCTCGTACCATGGGGAGTAAGTGGTGTATTCTTATCGAATGTCCTTGGCGTTCCGACATTTGATTACCTTCCATTCGCAATTTTCTGTTTAGCTTGCCCAGTCTTAACAATTATTGTTGGTTTCACTGGATTTGGTCTTTCGTGGAAGAAAGAAAAAGCAGTACCTGTTTCATAATGTACACATAAAAAAAGGATTACCGTAATCGGTAATCCTTTTTTATGCTTTACTATCTATTTGCTTTCTTTCTTCTAAATAACAGAAGTAATCCCGCTCCAACAAACGCCAAACCTGCTCCAATTGTAGAAACAACACTTGTACCTGTTTTCGGTAAATCACGTTCTTCTTTATTTTCACTTACAGTTGTTGTTTCTTTTGAGTTTTGATTATCCGTTGTAGTTTGTCCAGATCCTGCATTATTTCCATCTTGTTTTGGTTCATTTCCATTATTACCTTCACCTGTTGGTGGTGTTGTTGGATTCTCTCCGTTATTGCCTTCACCTGTTGGCGGTGTTGTTGGATTCTCTCCGTTATTGCCTTCACCTGTTGGTGGCGTCGTTGGATTCTCTCCGTTATTGCCTTCACCTGTTGGCGGTGTTGTTGGATTCTCTCCGTTATTGCCTTCACCTGTTGGCGGTGTTGTTGGATTCTCTCCACCAGTTTCCTTATCATCATTCTTCTTCGTTATATCAATTGCATATTTAGCAAATTCATTTTCAGATGGTCCAACATATGATATCTTTCCATCTTTCTTTATATGGTTTTGTGCATTTGGTGAAGAATCAAATGTTGTATTTAATTTATCTGCAACAATCGGCTTAAACGTCCAATTTTGATCTGCTGCTGGATCAATAATTGGAGTTTCTTGCATATATTTCACAATGATTTGACGTGTTTCATCTTGTGATTGGTATACAACTTCCCCTTTACTTACACCAGGGAACGTTTGGCTACTTCCACGATAGTTATTTGTAGCTACGATGAACTCTTGATTGTCAGCTACAGGCTTACCTTCATACGTCATATTTACAATACGATTCGTATTTCCATTTACAACTTTACCATCTTTATCGTATTTCGCTGGTTGCGTCACGTCAATTTCGTATTTTAGACCATCTAAAATATCAAAATTATATGTAGGATAACCTATATTTACTAGTGGCTGCTCTTCTGTTTTCGCTGGATCAATTTGATTAAACTGACCAGCAGACATTTCAAGCCATTCTTTTACTTGTGCCCCGTTTACTTTTACAGCATATAACGTATTTGGATATACATATAAATCCGCTACGTTTTTAATCGCTAACGTTCCTGCTGGAATATCTGTATAATATGTAGCACCGTTTCGGCCACCTGCTTTAAATGGTGCTCCTGCAGATAATACTGGAATTCCTTTATATTTACTATATTGTCCGTTTTCAGCGAATAGCTTTTCTACATACCATTTTTGTGCATTTGTCACAAGTTGTACAGAAGGATCATCTTGTACTAATGAGAAATAACTATTAATTGGCGCTGTCGTTTTTCCTACAGCTGTATTCACATAATCAATTGTCGCTTGATGATCATCCTTAATTTCATTAACTAATTTTTGATCAGATTGTACTAATGGGTTCCCTTTACTATCAGCAATCGGACGAAGTTGCGGCTTCGATTGCTCTTTTTGTACTTCCCATTTTCCGTTTACCTTTTTCAATTGCATATCAATAATACCTAAGTTACTTCCAAACACACCAGGCATTACAACAGGAACACCATTAAATACATCCTTCACTTCAGTATGTGAATGTCCCATTAATACTGCATCTACACCAGGAACTTCTGTTAAATAATATGAAGCGTTTTCCATGCCAACATTGTATCCACTCTTATCAACACCGGAATGCGCTAGTGCAACGATAACGTCTGCACCCTCTTCTTTCATTTTCGGTACCATTTTCTTCGCTGTTTGAACAATATCTTTTGCTTTTACTTTTCCTTCTAAATTTGCTTTATCCCAGTTCATAACTTGGGGCGGAACAAATCCCATTACACCAATTTTCACCTTTTGCTTTTGACCTGATTCATCCTCTACTTCTTTTTCAAAAATATGATATGGTTTAAAGTAATTTTGGTCATTCTCTTCATTATTATCTTTATCGTCTTTATAGACGTTTGAGTTAATAACTGGGAATTCTGTTTTACTAATCACTTTGTTTAAATAATCTAAACCGTAGTTAAATTCATGGTTCCCAAGAGAGATGACGTCATACTTCATTAAATTCATTACACGATATAATGGATGTACATAACTCGGATCCACAGGCTTCTTCGAATCATTTATTTTATTCGCCACATAATCCCCAAGTGGCGTACCTTGTAATGCATCCCCATCATCAAATAAGACAGAGTTCTTCGCTTCTTCACGCGCTTTATTAACAAGTGTTGCAGTTTGCACGAGACCTACTTTATTATCTGTTTTCGTTTGATAATAATCGTAATTCATTAAGTTAACGTGAATATCTGATGTTTCTAAAATTCGTAAGTTAACTGTACTCTCCCCAGCTTTTTCCTCTGCTTGAGCTGTTGTTGGCAGCACTTGCGGTGCTATAACACCAATAGCAATTGTTGCTCCAGCTAACATTTTTTTTGACTTTTTCACAAAAAATCCCCCTTATACGATTACCCCAAAATAATGAAGTGAATCTCTATCAGTCCCTAACCACATACCTTTTTTCTTCTATTAGAGCAATGATCTTCACCTTATCTGACATTATCATATCTAAAGTACTTTCATATCGTCAATATTTTTTGACATACTTCTACAAATTTTCTGTAAAGTTATTGTAAAATTTTCATAAACATATAACATGCCCTTACATTGCTTATACTGCTGAATATGATACAATTACCAATTACAAGGAGGATGAATTTATGAAAAAAGTCATCTTAACAATTGTTTGTCTCCTCCTTCTGATCATTTCTTATTCTAATTTTGAAAAGAACGATGAGACAAAACAAAAAGAAAATGAAAGAAAAACAGAAAAAACATCTGCTCCCAATTGGATTGATAAGCAAACGAATGACTCCTTTTATCACCTCGTATTAGGTGATTCACTCGCAAAAGGATATGGCTCAACACAAGGGGGATTTGCCGAATTAGCCTCTAGACAACTAGAAGGACAAATTCATAAACCAATTACGGTAGAAAACCTCGGTGTAAATGGTCTCACTACAGATCGTCTCGCTAAAAAAGTCCAGTCAGAAGAAGTTCAACAAAAGATTAGGGAAGCAAATATAATTACTATTAATATTGGAGGAAATAATTTATTCCGCTTAAATCGTGATGTAGGTGTTATAGATGGTATTAAAATTTTAAATAAGGAAAAAGCCCGTTTTGAAACGGATGTAAAAAATATTGTAAAGACCGTTCGAGATCAAAATCCGAATGCTTTACTCATTCTCTCTGAACTCTATAACCCTTTACAACTAGATGACTCCATCTCAAGTTATGCAGATATGTTTTTAGATGGTTGGAATGATTCTGTTTATTCTATTTCAAAAGCAAATCAACCGTCGATCGTTTTACCAATTCGCAAATTAATATCGAATGATAAAAAAGAATTACTATTTGACCAAGTACACCCAAATGATAACGGTTATGCGATAATTGCCAATACATTTACAAAACAAGTGTTATCCTACAAATATTAAGGTTACCGTGAAACAATTCTATTTTTATACCTTGTCTTTTTTGTTACAATGATAGTGGAAGGGGGCCGTTATATGGAATCACGCGAGTGGGAACGTATTGTTGATCATCTTCTTTCGCTAGTGCCTCTTTTTTATCGCAAATTTATGCTTCCTGGAGAGTTTTCTTCTCAAAGACATATGCCGCCATCACATACGCAAGTGTTACTGCTTTTGCATGAAAATGGTACATTAGCAGTTTCAGAAATTGGCAAGCGGCTAGCGATTTCACGGCCTAACATGACCCCTCTATTAAACAAACTTATTCAAGAAGAACTAATAGAGCGTCATTATAGCGAAAAAGATCGACGTGTCATTTTAATTTCCCTAACAACTGAAGGGAAATTACTAGTAAATCAGTATCAACAATTCATTTTAGACAAACTAAAAGAAAATTTTCAAACATTATCTGAGGAAGAGCGCGAAAAGCTCATTCATTCTCTTCAAACCATTCAAAATTTAATTTTGAAAACAAACGCATAAAGCTGCTTCTAAATAGAAGCAGCTTTATGATTCGTAATAATTACCATAGTACACATTTGAATATGGCCATGTCATTAAATACGGCTTTCGTTCTTGAACAGGTTGCTGCTCGGGCTGTTGAGGCTGCGGCTGTTGCATTTGCTGTATTTGTTGCTGCGGATATACGCCGAATTGCTGCCTCATATCATTTACAGGATAATAATTTATATATGGATATACTTGCGGTACATAGTAATAATACATTCATTCTCTCCCCCTTTTCCTTAAACATATTCAAAGGGGAAAATGAATGTGACATTCTTTATATTTGCACAAGTGGTTCTCTAACTTGTTTCTTTCTTTTCTTCAAACGTAACTTACGATTCTTTTCATATAAATAATGCACAACGAAATATGAAATTACCCCAAACACAATTCCTATTATCGTCATACCAATTAATACATATACTTCACTCTGTAATAAGCTCTTTAACATCGTAAAAATATGGCTCGAAAACAAATCTGATATCGTAAATGGTTCATGATGTATTTTCTGTACATCAAATGGATAAATCATTTTCCCTAACGCATAAGCAAACGGAAATAAAAATACTGGGAGAAACGATATTTTCCCAATAATATTACCAATGACTGCGGCTGGAAAAGATCCTTTTGCTAACCTGACAATTGGATAAAATATTAAATATACGAGCGATGCCGTATAAATTACCAACATTTCTAAACCAAATCCAATCGCAAAACCTAACGACACTTTCTTTGCTCCTTCTGGTGATCGAAGCAACTTATAATATTGAAACTTTAATATTCTCCACATCCGCTGAAAAAACGAATATGTTTTCTTAGTTGTTTTCAAATTCATCATCTCTTTAACTATATTTTTTCTATCTAGTATGTCCTTACATGATATGAAAAACAAATGTAGTTTACTCTTTTTATTATAAATGATATAGAGATGGTTAACCAAATATACATACGACATTTCAATATAAAAAAGCACACCTCTAATTGTTATTCGTGTCTAAAAATTTGAGGTGCACTTTAGTTGGACGGCTTTTTTCTTATTTATTCTCCTAATGTTTGTCCCATGTCATTTATTTTTATATCAAGACGAAAAAAGCACTTGTTGCCTTTAATCGACAACCCAGTGCTTTAAGTTCATCTGTTTTTAAGTAGCATAGATTTCTAAGTTTTGTAGTAACAGTTTGACAGCCTTTATATGTTGTGACAACTACTACGTTAAAACTTACGAGTTTGTACGAGTTCATTAGTTTTATGTCCATTCCATGTGTTTTTCATCATCCAGTAAAATGTCATCTCGCCTAAGCTCGTACTTCGTTTTTCTATTCTATCATTGCACACAGTACTCCATGATGGTACAACCATCATGGAGTATGTACTTTTTAATAGCTTATTCTTATTCTTTTTCTTTCCACTCCAATAATAAATTCTTTTCTGTTAGCTTGCCTTATGTGCTTATATATCGTTTCAACTTTAAACATTAGATGGTTAGATGCTCTTAATTACCTCATTAACAGATTCACTAAACATATCAGGGTCTTCATTTTTTATATCAATCAATAATTCTTTAATACTAATCGTAATTGATGGATCAAATCCCGAAAGTACTTTTCCATATGCTAATCTTACTTGAGGGTAATTAAGAATTCTATAATGTAAAATTTCTACCCATTCTTTAGCTGAGTTAATCATCTTTGGAAAAGCTTTAACAATACATACAAGTCCTTCTTCTATGTTATTTTTATATAAGCTCTCTATTCCATGAATCAAACCAAACATAACCTCAAATTGCTCGGTCTCATCATCCAGAACTAAACATAACTCTGCAATAACAGAGACGTCGTTATACGCTATTACTTCCATTAATGACTCATTAAAATCTCGTATCTCATTCTCACTTTCTAATAAACGATTATCGTATAATCTTTTTAAATGACTCTTTATATCCAAAGATAATCACCCTTTCCATATTTTATTTATCAAATAAATGCAGATACAGCTCTTTGTTTCTTTTAATAACTCCTCGTAAACCCTCTCTTATATCCTCAGTATACAAACCATCTTTTATATAAATTCTTCGAGCATCCAAACTATCATGAGCTAAGGTTTAAATACTCCTTTGATTTTCTCCTGATAGACCATATATATATATTTCACGATGTCTCCCACCGGTTTCTTCATTTTAAAATGTTTCTTTTATCATAGTTCATTTATTTTTTTGCATAACTTAATCCTCTCGAACTAAATAGCTTTTATTCTTATCTTCCCAGTTATTCGGAATATATTCTTCAAAAGATATTGATTCCGGATAATTAGAATAAAAAATTAAACGATCAAAATCTATTAAAAAACATGGGTTATAATCATAATAGGCTTCTTCTCTATTAGCTCTTAATTCCCTTAAAAATTCAAACCTAATATCTTCTGTAAATTTTTCATATTTTTCTATCCTTTCTAAAAAATCAGCTATTGTAGTCTCATTTAAAATACAAATGCCTTTTCTTTCTTCTCGATATTCACTAGGAGCGTACCCAGCTTGATTATAATCTAAATACCATAAATCCGATTCAGTTATATACCAATTAAATTTATTTTTATATTTTACACCTACTATAATATTTTCTGCATATAAAGACTTAATCATTTAATTAGTTATCCTCTCTTACTTAATAAGTTTAGCGTTTTTTAATAATATACCAACTATCGACTAATGGGGGCGGGTAATTCTTATACAACACCTTCAAATCCATATTTATCAAAGCGTTGTCGTTAAATTTGAATATTAATTCAAATCCATAAATTTTTATGTAATTTTTTATATTACTAAAAAACCTTGAAAGACATATAGCCAATCAAGGTTTCAATAGTATTTTACCCAATCCCATAGTATAGATTATCTATTCCTTTATTTTTTTGAAACATATACTTATATGCATAAAGTTTTATGCTAGTAGATATATAGCTGTACTAATCACTAAAATACCTTCTTAAAAATCTACTTTTTCTCCCGAATCAGTATAAACAAAATACTTTTTATTATTTTCATTTAGTAAAGTAATATCTGTGCCAATTGGCATATTAAAAATATTCATTACCGCTGGTTCTATTTCAATAATAGTTCCCCAATCACAAATTGACATATTTGATGCATCAGCAAGATATTCATCTGTATCTATTTCTGACAAAAATCTCCATCCATTGTCGATAGCATTAACTGGTTGTTCTTTAATACACCATTTCACATTCCCTTTATTTTGTAAAATATTCTTAGATACAACGCTACCACCTAATCCACTACTCTTTTTCAAATAATCATCTCCAGAACTTTTTTCATATCATCTGTTCCACGTTCTTCAATTAAATACCTTAATGAATTTCCAGATTTATTTTCATCATTAGTATTCGGTCGTTTTCCTAAACATTTTACAATTAAATCATTTCCTTCCTTTGTTCTTTTTTTTAATACTTCTTGACATAAAGACCATATTGCAGAATTACCAAATTTTTCATCTTTCAAATTCAAATCTACCCCCATATCAACCAGCCTACAAGCTACTTCAACCGCACCTGGACAATTAATATTTGCTGCTAAATAGTGCAATTCATTACATTCATCATTAGAAATTATATTAACCTTTGCACCATTGTCCAATAGAAAGTTTGCTATATCAAACTTTCTACTAATTAATGATTTTTCAAGTAAACTAATACCATTTTTATCAATTGAATTTACAATCTCTTCAATACAGTTTCCCTCAATTCTTAGCTTCTCTAAAAATAATTCAAGATTCCCGAGCTTTATAATAGTCCCATAATCAGCTTTATTAATATCCATTTATACTATCCCCCTCTCATTCATACTTATGGCTTCGGTTAGTACTTGGCAATTCCGGTCGATAGTTTTCAGGCTTTCTATACCACTTTAAGAACTCTTTTTTTGTAATAATCTCGTTCATATATAATTCATGCATATCAGAATATTTCTCTCCTGGTATATGCCCCATATCCCATTGACCACTTCTTCGTTTAGATTTATCCCAAATTATTTCTACACCTGATGGATCATAAACTTTCCCATCGATAGAATCTTTCGCATTTTCCCACACTTGTTCAACCTGACCTTTTCCATAACTAGGCCTGCTTTTACTATATGGTTTTTTAGTAGCGATACCATCCTCTGTAGCTTTTACAGTATTCTTAACTCCATTGACTTTCTCCACAGGTACTTTTTTAGCTTTATTCACAGCCTCAGCAGCCTTAGCAGTCATTTTAACTCCTTTACCTACTTTAGCTATCTTTCCAAAGGGTGTAAGGCCGGCTACAGCCATGACACCTGCCCCAGCACGTTCCCACCCCGAAAGTTTTTCGCCAGTAGATGGATCAATACCATCCCAAACACGACGAACATCATACTCCCCACTTATTTCACCCGCTATATCCCTAGCTAGTTTTTTACCATCAAAACCCTCTTTTTCTGATGATAGTGGTCCACACATTGCACCTTTTTCCATTGTAACATCTTGATTATCTGTATTGCGGAATTTCTCAGCAATTCGTTTCAAATCTTCTTCTACTTTTACAAGTGAATGAAGCCTATGTTTATGTGAAGTAAAGGGCCTTCCTGGTGAACAAGGCCCAAAAGGTTAGACAAAAAATTAAGTAGCTATTTCTCTAATGGATATCCCTCGTCTATCCATATAATTAAGTACATTCAGTGTATACTGAAGGGAATATGTTTTTATTTCATTTACTTTTCTTCTAGTAAGAATTTAACCATAAAAAAATACACCTCCAATTGTTATTCGTGTCTAACAATTGGGGTGCACATCATTTAGGAAGGCTCTTCTATATTTTTAAATAAACTTACTAATAATGCTTTTTGCGCATGCAATCGGTTACCAGCTTGCTCAAAGACGATAGACTGCGGTCCATCTATAATTTCTCCTGTTACTTCCTCTTCACGATGGGCAGGTAAACAGTGTAAGAAACGATACGTTTGCTTCGCATGCATAACAAGTTCTTTATTAATTTGGTAAGGTTGAAATAATGTATATTTCTCTTCTTCTCCCTCTTGCCCCATGCTCATCCAAACGTCAGTATAAATAAAGTCTGCTTCGTTTACCGCTAATTTAAGGTTATGCAAAATTTCAATTTCAGCCCCTGTTTCTTCAGCAATCGCTAACGCTTTTTTTACAATTTCCTCATTCGGTTCATACCCTACAGGCGTTGCAACAGTCATATTCATTCCGACTTTCGCACTCGCTAACAACAATGAATGACATACGTTATTCCCATCACCTACGTAAGCCAATTTAATTCCTTTAAATGTCTTTACTTCTTCATAAATCGTCATTAAATCTGCCAACGCTTGACATGGATGATGATCATCCGTTAATCCATTAATTACAGGTATGCTCGATTCTTTTGCAAGCTCTTCTACATCGGCATGTGAAAATGTACGTATCATAATCCCGTCAATGTAATGAGACAATACTTTCGCAGTATCTGAAACGCTCTCCCCTCTTCCAATTTGCATCTCTTTCCCACTTAAAAACATGCCATGTCCTCCGAGCTGTACCATTCCTGCTTCAAAAGATACGCGAGTACGAGTTGAATGTTTATCAAAGATAAGCCCTAATATTTTCCCTTGTAATAAAGGCTCCTGCTTATTCTTTTTTAAATATATAGCGAACTCAATTAAAGAAATAATTTCTTCTTGCGTCAGTTCTTCTAGTGTTAAAAGATCTTTCGTATTTAATTTCGGTACTTGTACAGTTGACATGAAATTTCCCCCTTATATGATTGATGCATTTTTTGTACAAACCACTTTTTTTATCATATATACTGCCTGTTCCAGCTCTTCATTCGTTACAATGAGTGGCGGTAATAGTCTTATAACATTAGGCCCTGCTTGTAATACGAGAAGTCCTGATTTTTCTAGTTGTTCTATAAAACTTGAAACTTCATGCTTACACTCAATTCCAATCATAAGCCCCTTACCACGTATATTTTGAATATATTCGACATGTTGTAATTCCTCTTGCAACTTCTCTAATACGTACTCGCCCTTTTCTTGTACTTCTTTTAAAAACGATGGTCTTTTACTTACTTGTAATACTTCTTTCGCTGCAGCCATCGCAATATAATTCCCGCCAAAAGTTGAACCGTGTGATCCTGCAGTGAACGACGTTCCGAGTTCTTTCCGGCCAATCATCGCTCCAACAGGAATACCATTTCCTAGTGCCTTTGCAACGGTAACGATATCAGGTTTTATTCCCATTTGTTCGTAAGCGAATAGTGTTCCTGTTCTTCCTATCCCCGTTTGTACTTCGTCTATAATAAATAAGGAGCCAAACTTATTACATAATGCTTCAATTGCTTTCAAAAAAGATAAATCAGCAGGTATGACTCCTCCCTCTCCTTGAACAACTTCTACCATTATCGCCGCAACTTCTTCATTCATTACTTCCTCTAACGCCTTTATATCGTTAAAAGGGATATGTAAAAAAGACGGAAGGAGCGGACCAAATCCTTCTTTCACTTTATTTTGCCCCGTCGCACTCATCGTTCCGAATGTTCTCCCGTGAAAAGACTGCTCACATGTTACGACGAGAGATTTTCCAGTATGCTTACGGGCTAGCTTCAAAGCTGCTTCATTCGCCTCTGCCCCGCTATTACAAAAGAATACATGATCTAATGCTATATTTTCTGTTAATAATGACGCGACTTCTTCTTGTAAGCTGTTTTTAAACAGGTTAGATATATGCCATATATCATCAAGTTGCTCTTGTACAGCTTTCATCACAGTAGGATGACAATGTCCTACATTACATACTCCAATACCGGAAGTGAAATCTAAATATTGCTTACCATTTGTATCAATAACTTTCGTTCCATTTCCCTTTACAAACTCAATAGTTCTTCTCCCATACGTTTGAAAAAGATGACTTGTCATACAATACTCACTCCTTTCGTTACCGTCGTTCCAATACACTCTCCGGTAACTTCAGCAAAGTCTTTTGTACCATTCACGACACTTACCTTTTGCACTCCCATTTTTAATGACGCTAGTGCCGCCTGTACTTTCGGAATCATCCCGCCTGTAATAACCCCTTTTTCAATAAAAGTATCAATTTCAAATTCGTCCGTTTTCTTTACTAATTTTCCTTCATGTAATATTCCATCTACATCTGTAATAAAAATGAGTTCCTTTGCAGATAATGCTGCCGCAATTCCAGCTGCAGCATTATCTGCATTTATGTTATAAATCTCATTTTCATTTATCCCGATTGGAGCAATAACAGGAATATAATTCATATTTATTAACCCTTTTAGTAAGGCTGTTTCGACATAACTTACTTCTCCCACATATCCTATCTCCTTGCTGACAGGTTGAACTTGAAGTAAATTGCCGTCACATCCTGAACAACCTACCGCAAGTAAATTATGCTTTTGTAAATTCATTACGAGTTTTTTATTCGTACTTCCACATAGCACCATTTGAACAATATCCATAACTTCTCTCGGTGTTACTCGTAACCCATCTCTTTTCTCTACTTTGATGTTACAATCTTTTAATTTGGCATCAATTTCTGGACCACCACCATGAACAATCACTACCTTATACTTTTGTTGCAATTTCTTTATACAATCAAAAAACACATCATTTAATTGATCCAACATACTACCGCCGCATTTCACTACAATATAATCGCTCATCTTCCCTCTCCTTATGTACGATAACAAGCGTTTATTTTCACATATTCATAGCTTAAGTCACAGCCCCAAGCAGATCCGTTCTCTTCTCCTAAATGTAAATACACATCAATAATAATTTCATGTTCTTGTAATTTCTTTTTCATTTCCTCTTCAGAAAACATTTGAGGCTCACTATTTTTTAACACTGCGATAGATTGAAGAGTAATATCAATTGTATTCGGATTAATCTCTACTTCACTTTGTCCAATACTGCTAATAATTCGCCCCCAATTTGGGTCTTCACCATATATCGCTGTTTTCACAAGACTCGAACCGACTATTTGCTTTGCAATTTTCTTTGCCTCTTCATTTGTTAGAGCTCCTAGCACATTTACTTCTATTAACTTCGTAGCCCCTTCACCATCTTGCGCAATTTTTTTGGCTAAATCTTCACATACCTTCTGTAAAGTAAATACGAAAGTTTCCCAATCTTTATGTTCCATAGTTATTGGTTTCGTTTCTGATAATCCACTTGCCATTACGATGACCATATCATTTGTAGAAGTATCTCCATCCACCGTAATTTGATTAAATGTATGATTCGTTATTTGTGATAATGCTGTTTGCAATACTTCATGCTCTATGTTGATATCTGTTGTAATAAAACTTAGCATCGTTGCCATATTTGGATGAATCATCCCTGAACCTTTTGCGACACCCGCAATCGTCACTTTCTTCCCATCAATGATCATCTCATAGCAAGTTTCTTTCGTTATAAGATCCGTCGTTAAAATCGCTTCAGAAAAAGAATGTGCTTCACTTACTGCCTTCGCCGGTGTAAGAGTCGAAATTCCCTTTCGGATTATATCCATCGGTAAAGGCACACCAATTACACCTGTTGAAGCTACTGCAACGTAGTTTTCTTTCACTCCAAAATGTTCCGCCCCTAATGCGCGCATCTCGTATGCATCTTGTAATCCTTTCGTTCCCGTACAAGCATTTGCATTTCCACTATTGACGATAATTGCTTGTAATTTCCCCTCAGCCGCTATACTATCTTTCGTTACTTGCAGGGGTGCTGCTTGTATTTGATTTGTTGTATAGACGGCGGCGCATGATGCTGGCACTTCACAAATGATTACACCTAAATCCCTTTTTTCTTTTTTCAAACCATTTGCAGTACCGATTGCCGAAAAGCCTTTTGGCATTACAATTGAACCATTTTCTAATTTTGTAATAGACTCTACTTTAATCATCATGTCCCCCTTATAGATAAAGCGGCATATGTTGTAAACCCGTTGTTTCTTCTAGTCCCGCTACTATGTTTGCATTTTGAATCGCTTGCCCAGCCGCACCTTTCATCATATTGTCTATAACAGAAACGACCGTCACTCTTCCTGTTCTTTCATCGTAAGCTATCCCCATATCACAATAATTTGAGCCCCTCACTTCTTTCGGACTTGGAAACTCTCCTTGTGCGCGAATTCGAATGAAAGTCGATCGTTCATACGTTTCTTCATATAATTTTTGAAGTTGTTCTATTTCCATTTCTCGTTTTACTTTCGCATAAAGTGTAACCATAATCCCCCGTGATATCGGTATTAAATGTGTACTAAACGTGATTGGCTTCGTTTCCCTATTCCACTCTGCAAGCATTTGCTCAATCTCAGGAACGTGTTGATGCTCATTTACTTTATAAATGTGCAAGTTATCGTATAACTCGGGAAAGTGAGTCATTGTTGTTGGCGTTTTTCCCGCTCCAGATACTCCTGATTTCGCATCAATAATAATTGAATCTTCTTCAATCATGCCGCTACGTACTAACGGCAATATCGCTAATAATGCAGCTGTAGCAAAGCATCCTGGGTTTGCAATTAAATTAGCATTTTGAATCTCGGACCTTTTCCATTCACTTAACCCATATACTGCTTTCCTAAGAACTTCTTCTTTTGCAGCTGCCCTTTTATACCACTGTTCATATGTCAAAGGATCTTTCATACGAAAGTCTCCAGATAGGTCAATTACTTTTAAACCTACTGCTAATAATTTCGGAGTTAACTCTGCGGATACTCCTGCTGGGGTTGCTAAAAATACAATTTCAGCTTCCTTCTCTATCTTCTCCGCATCAATTTCTTGTAACGTATGGACAAGAATATTTCGAAAATGCGGGTATACATTTGTTATAAATTCACCAACTTGTGAAAAAGAATGGAGAGATGCTATCGAAAAATATGGATGTTGCTCTAATAACCGAATTAATTCAATACCTCCATATCCAGTTGCTCCAATAATTGCGACTTTCATAAGCTCCTCCTCATATCTATTCTTTAAATTAAGTATGATTATAATATTGCATAATTATAAAGTCAATTAAATATTTATAATTTTTAAAAACTTCGAAATATTAATTCCACTACGAAAGCAATATATACGAGTGGATTTTTATACAAAAACAGTGCATATTAGTATTTTCATTTCACTTCAAGTACAATAAAACAATACATGTATACATACAGGCGGGGAAAAACATGAATAAAAAATTAATTGAGAAAATGATTATAAAAAGTTTTCGGCAATATCAATGTAATCATGTTTCAAAAGAGGATCAGGAAATGCTAATTAAACATATTCAAATGATAATTCATTCAAATACTGAAATTGATGTATACGAGGCTGTTGAGGATATCGTTTACGATTATGTGACTGGAAAATAAAAAATAGGAGATTTCCATATGGAAATCTCCTATTTTTTACTTAATGATTTGCCTGCAACTCGTTCAAATAAACCTGGGAATAATGCGTAGAGCTTTGGCCCCATTCCCATCCACTTCGGCAAGTTCACTTCACGTTTTTTCGTTTGCATCGCCTTTACGATTTGTTCTGCTACATATGTTGGTTTTAACATGTAACGTCCCATATTTTTTACGTATGTACC
Organism: Bacillus nitratireducens; assembly: GCF_001884135.1. Classification (GTDB taxonomy): domain Bacteria; phylum Bacillota; class Bacilli; order Bacillales; family Bacillaceae_G; genus Bacillus_A; species Bacillus_A nitratireducens. The sequence continues at coordinate 116,154 of NZ_MAOC01000008.1, forward strand.
TGATTGATCGGCTATTTCAAAAAAGTTCGTATCTATCGGTCCTGGATTAATTGCTGTTACAAAAACATTTGTATTAGATAACTCCATGCGTAAACTATTCGTAAATCCTAATACAGCGTGTTTTGTTGCTGCATAAGCACTCGACTTCGGAGTTGCAATTTTTCCAGCTAATGAAGCAATGTTAATAATTTGCCCTTCGTTCTTTTTTACCATATAAGGTAATACCGCTTTCGTACAAGCTACTAATCCAAATACGTTTACTTGAAACATATCCTTTACTTCATCCATTGATGCATCTTCAAACGTTTTAAAAATACCAAATCCCGCATTGTTTACCAATATATCAATACGTCCTACTTCTTGTAATACCTTTGAAAAAACAGATTGTACTTTCGTTTCTTCACTTACATCTAATACATAGTAATAGCAAGGCGTATTATAAGTTGCTTTAATTTTGTCTGCTAATGCTTGTAGCTTCTCTTCTGTTCGAGCCATTAATACCGGCGTCGCCCCTTGCTCCGCAACCTGCATTGCAACTTGCTCCCCAATTCCACTAGAAGCACCTGTAATGACGATTACCTTTTCTTGTAAACGTCCAGTCATTGCTGTCACCTACTTTGCATAATAAATCCATTGTTGTGAAGATTCATCAATCATCACTTGTTGATTATATGCTAAAAAGTCTAATTGTCCAACAGTTTCTGAGATAGTAAGTGGCAATTGCTCTTTATATAATACCGGAAATAATTTTACACATACTTCAAATGCTGTCATTGGCTTTTCCTTTAATAGCTCCAGCACTTTAAAAGCTCGTGTCTCTTGCTTTTGTAATCTTGTTTCAATAAGTTGTTTCACATTCAGAACATCTTCCCCATGCCCGGATAAAATACGTGAAATATTCATTTCACTTAAACGTTTTAACGTTTGATTGTACTGCAATAAAGGACGCGCTCTTTCTGTTTGACCTTCATATGGTGGTTCTAATATTGGATTTGAAGAAATATGACTAATGAGAGCATCCCCACCAATTAATATTCCATCTGATTCTCTATATAATGAAATATGAGTGGAAGCATGACCTGGGGTTTCAATCACTGTAAATCCAGGTAACGAATCTATACGATCTCCCTCTCTCACAGTATGTGTTAACGACCTATTACAAGAATATTTAAGTGTCTTCGTCGTCAATAACGCCTCACCATTCAAAAATGCTGCTGGAACGCCGAACTGCAAGGCCGTCTCTTTAAAAAATTCATGATACCTCTTTAAAAATTCGGCATTCTGCGTGATCCACGGTTCATTCCAAGGATGTCCAATAATCTTTGTTTTTTCAGAAAATGTATTTAAAAGTCCACAATGATCCGCATGGTGATGCGTAATCACTACTGTTTTAATATCTTCTATCTTATACCCTAATGCACCTAATTGACTTTCTAGTGCCTGCTTTGCTTCTTCTGTATTTGTCCCTGTATCAATTAACGTTAATGTTTCTCCCTCAACTAAAAACACGTTCACTGTCTCAACTGCAAATGGAACAGGAATCTCCATTCGATGAATCGCCGTCATGCTTAGCCCCCCTGTCTTTTTCCGGTTCAAAAATGAATACCTCTTCAGTTTACAACTTCCCTATAAATTTGTCATTATTTTCAGATAAAAAGAGGTGTTTTCCGTAAAAAAACGAATGTATGTACATTTATAAGCATTTCTAACCAAATTTAAAGGAGGAACATCATGTCTATTCAAAACATTTCCTTTCTCGGTGCAGGCTCTATTGCCGAAGCGATTATTGGTGGTTTATTAAACGCAAATGTTGTTAAAGGGGAACATATTACTGTAAGTAATCGTTCTAACGAGACCAGATTACAGGAGTTACATACAAAATACGGTGTTAAAGGTACACATAATAAAAAGGAATTACTTGCTGATGCAAATATTCTTTTTCTAGCTATGAAGCCAAAAGATGTCGCAGAAGCGATGATTCCTCTTAAAGAATACATACATAATGACTTGCTTATTATTTCGTTATTAGCAGGTGTTTCTACTCATTCAATTAGAAACCTACTTCAAAAAGACGTTCCGATTATTCGTGCAATGCCAAATACATCTGCGGCCATTTTAAAATCCGCTACCGCTATCTCACCTTCAGAACACACAACGGAGGAACATATTCGCATTGCAACATCGTTATTTGAAACGATTGGTCTCGTCTCTGTTGTAGAAGAAGAAGATATGCATGCTGTCACTGCATTATCCGGGAGTGGACCAGCTTATATTTATTACGTAGTAGAGGCGATGGAAGAGGCCGCAAAAAAAATTGGTTTAAAGGAAGATGTCGCAAAATCACTTATTCTTCAGACGATGATTGGCGCTGCTGAAATGCTAAAAGCAAGCGAAAAACATCCTTCTATTTTGCGAAAAGAAATTACTTCTCCTGGTGGAACAACTGAAGCAGGTATTGAAGTGTTACAGGAGCATGATTTTCAACAAACATTAATTTCCTGTATTACACAAGCAACGAAACGATCACACGATCTCGGAAAAACATTAGAAAAAATAGCAAAAGAAAAATAAAAAACGGAGCTCAACTTTATTTGAGCTCCGTTTTTACTTTAATCATATGATATGCTTTTATTTATTACTCTTACCAAAAATCTCTTCTTGCAAACGACGACCTGTCGGTGTTGCTGCAAGTCCACCTTCTGCTGTTTCACGAAGTGCTACTGGCATCGATTGTCCAATTCTAAACATCGCCTCAATGACTTCATCACATGGAATTGTACTAGTTACACCAGCTAATGATAAATCAGCTGAAATCATGGCATTCGCAGCTCCTGCTGCATTACGTTTTACACAAGGTACTTCTACAAGCCCTGCAACAGGATCACATACTAAACCAAGCATATTCTTTAATGAAATCGCCATCGCTGTAGCTGCTTGATCTTGTGTTCCACCAGCCATCTCAACTGCTGCCGCTGCTGCCATTCCACTTGCTGAACCTACTTCAGCTTGGCAACCTCCAGCCGCGCCGGAAATACAAGCATTATTCGCAACAACCATACCGAAAGCTCCTGCTGTAAATAAAAATTCAATCATTTCTTCGCGTGTCGGCTGTAATTTTTCTCGCAGTGCAAACAGTACACCTGGCACTGTTCCAGCAGATCCTGCTGTTGGTGTTGCACAAATGATTCCCATCGCCGCATTTACTTCATTTGTTGCGACAGCTTTACTCACTGCGTCCAAAATCGTATCTCCAGATAAGCCTTTTCCACTCTGCCTATACGCTTGGACTTTCACAGCATCCCCGCCAGTTAAACCAGTTGGTGATTTTACACCACGAATACCGCGTTCTACTGCTTGTTCCATCACGACTAAGTTCTTTTCCATTCCAGCAATTACTTCTTCACGTGTGATACTTCTTGTTTCCATTTCACATTGAATCATAATTTCTGCGATTTTTACATTTTGCTCTTTAGCTTGCGCCACTAGTTCCGCTGCGTTCCGAAACATGGTGTGTCCCCCCTGCAATTAATCCATAATAGTTACTTGACAAATATTTTGTTGCCCATTTATTTCCGCGATTACTTCATCTGCTAATAATTCATCTGTTTCAATGACCATAAGCGCTCTTCTTCCTTTTTCTTTACGAGAAACACTCATTGTACTAATGTTAATCTCGTGTTTTGCAAGGATTGAAGCTACAGCTGCGATAGCACCGAAGCGATCGTTATTTACAATAAGTAGCGCTGGACTCGTTCCTGATAGTTGAAGATCGAATCCATTTAATTCTACAACTTCGATTTTACCACCACCGATTGAACAAGCAACAACTTCAATTTCCTCTTCTCCTTTATACAGACGAATTTTCGCTGTATTTGGATGAGGAGCATTTGCATCTTCCTCAATGAATTCCACTTCAATTCCGCGTTCTTTTGCTATGTCTAGCGCCTCTGGAATACGTAAGTCATCTGTTTCAAATCCTAATATTCCACCGATTAGCGCTACATCCGTACCATGTCCTCGATACGTCTTTGCAAATGATCCATATAATGAAATGCTTACTCTTTCTGGTTCATGACGAAACAGCTGGCGAGCAACTTGCCCCATTCTTGCTGCGCCTGCTGTATGTGAACTTGATGGACCAATCATAACTGGACCAATAATATCAAATACTGAGCGATACTTCATCATAACTCCCCCTAAACCTCTATGAAAAATTTTTTTACTATTCTATTAAGCTACCGAATCGGTTGCTGTTCCAGTCATACCACGAATTTGTTCCGCTGTACGAATTGGATAGTTTTTGAATAACAGTGAAGCAATATATCCTGAAATAATACCAGTTATCATAATAAATAAGAAACTTAGCATTACCTTCATTTAAAAATAATATAAGATAATCCACAATAAAGTCTGGTAGCAATCCAAAGTTTAACACAGAACCCCTTACAAGCATAGCATAAACAAGTGAAACTCCCATTGCTTTCATACCTTTTGGTGTTTTAAAGCTAAAAAGTGAAAAAAGACTTAGTACAAATAATAGTAATATCCTTCCTATTATAATTTCCATGTTGCTCTCTCACGATTTAGTCAACTTCACTTGTTACGACAAATGGCTAAAACGCATGTAGCCTACACTTAAATTATAATCTGCCCTCATTATAGCTTGTTTTTAATAAAACGCTTACTTTTAATGAATTTTAAAAGTTCTGAATAACAATCTGTTTTTGCTATTTGTACCACTCGTATGTCGTCTGACTTATATAACAGTTTTTCTAAACAATCGGTCTTATGTATTTTTATCCTATCTCTTCACATCATTAAAACTTTCTGTTTCATCCAATATAAACATAAAATGATAACAGTTTTATTTTAAAATTTTTTTAGAAATAAAAAAATGGCAACCTTTCGTCACCATTTTTTTACGCCATTATTATCTTTCTACTGGAAATGTTTTCAAGTCCGTAGCTATTTCTGTATTAGAAAATAGCTCTCTTGCCTCTTTCCATAATTCCTTATATGTATCTCCTTGATAACGAGAACTAATATGAGTCAATATTAAGCGTTTTGCATTTGCCTGTAGTGCAATACTCGCAGCTTGCTTAGATGTGGAATGAAAATAATCGTACGCTTGTTGTTCATCTTCTGCCGCAAAAGTTGCCTCATGAACAAGTACGTCAGCGTCTTGTGCCAGCTCTCTACTCGCTTCACAATATCTTGTATCACCTAAAATAGTAATGATTCTTCCCTTTTGAGGCGGACCAATAAAGTCTTTTCCATTTAGTATCGTACCATTTTCTAATTCAACTACTTCTCCATCTTTTAAACGTTTAAAGAGTGGACCGGGTTTCACACCCATCTCCAGCAGCTTATCGACTAAAAGAGCACCTTGTATATCTTTCTCTACAATACGATATCCGAAACATTCGATTCCATGTGATAACCTTTTTGTTTCTACATAGAATTCATTATCCTCAAACACAGTACCTTCTTCCGTTATCTCAACGATTTCAAGTGGATATTTCACATGTGTCGTACTTACTGATAATGCTACTTCAATAAATTGTTTAATTCCTTTTGGTCCGTACACCGTTAACGTTGTTGTTCCACCTTGAAACGAACGACTTCCTAATAAACCAGGCAACCCAAAAATATGATCGCCATGTAAATGCGTAATAAATATTTTTTCAATGCGTCTTGGGCGCACAGATGTATGTAAAATTTGATGCTGAGTCGCTTCACCACAGTCAAATAACCAAGTCTGTCCTCGTTCTTCTAACAATTGCAAAGCAATTGCTGAAACGTTCCTTCCTTTCGAAGGAACACCTGCACCAGTTCCTAAAAATACAAATTCCACTTTCTTTCCTCCAGCTCTTTATATAATCTATCTCTCATCTTACGGAATGTTATTTCAAATGGCAAATTGAATATGCATAACCAATCATCTAGACAACTATATAACACGAACATTACACTTAAAAAACTTAGCAATCGTTCGTGTTTTATGTTAAAATGATTATACTACATTTTAAGGGAGCGTTTTATTATGAAAGAAGCATTTCGTTTACAAACTGATTTTTCATCTTCATTTGATCGCTGGGTAAGTTCTTTCGTGTCTGACCACCCAGCACAATTAGAATGGACGACTTTGAAAGAATTAATCCATGAATATACAACAACACATACAAATGATTCGTTACCAACATATATTTCTTCAGCTTTAACATATTACGCACAACGCGTTTCAACAACAAACAGTTCAGAAATTGTTATTTTTGAAAATGATACAATCTCATAATCTATAATAAAAAGCACTGTAATCAGTGCTTTTTATTTATATCCATACCTTTTGTTTTAACTTGGCATGAACCCGAAAAAGGATTTGACCGCTTCTAAGCATGGTTGAATTCTCTCTTCCATCTAAAAAAGAAAAGTTAAATCCATGACACCTTCTACATAAACTTATTCTCTAATTTTTGTTGAAACGACTTTTCTTGCTTACGCAATAATTGGCTACCTCGTTGTAAAAGTGGCGTTCCATACTTATCATTAATTTGATCAATGACAGCAAGTAGCGGCTCTTCTTTCGCATCTTTTTCAAATGAAAACAAATCTAATTGTTTCACCGATTCTGTTTTCCACTCTATTTCAGTAGCCGTAACACCTAACAGGCGAACAGAATCACCATCCCAATGTTGCTTCCATAAACGTGATGCCGCTTGAAAAATATCACGTTCTTCCCAAATTGCATTTTTCAATTGCTTACTCCGTGTAACCGTCCGCCTATCATGGTATTTAATCATAATTTGAATGTTATAACTAACAAGCGTTCGTTTTTGTAGCCTTTTGCTTACTGATTTCGATAATCTGTCTAACATATCAAGTAATTCTTTTTCTTCGTCCATATCCTTTGAAAAAGTCATCGAATTACCAACGCTTTTATGCTGTCCTATTTGATCCGGATCAACTTCCCTATCATCCATACCTTTTGCCCGCTGTTGTAAATCAACACCGTGCTTTCCAATTTTAGCGCGAATGATATGTTCGTTTCCTTTTGCTAACTGCTCAATTGTTTGTATATGAATATCATTTAATTTTTCAGCTGTTTTTTCTCCAATTCCATGCATTGCTCCAACTGGAAGTGGCCAAATCATTTCTGGAATATCTCGTTTTCGAAGCACGGTAATACCGAGAGGTTTTTTCATATCAGAAGCTGTTTTTGCTAGGAAAAGGTTTGGAGCAATTCCGATGCTACACGGAAGCTGTAACTCTGTTAATAACGCCCCTTGAATCATCTTCGCTATTTCAAGGGGCGTACCGAGCGCATAGCAATCTGTAATATCTAAATACCCTTCATCTATAGAAACCGGTTGTATTTTTTCTGTAAAACGGGAAAGAATTTGAAACATTTGAAATGAAGCTTCTCGATATAATGTAAAATTAGGACGCCTCACAACTAATTGCGGACATAATCGCTTTGCTTCCCATAAGGGCATCGTCGTACGTATTCCATATTCTCTCGCCTCATAACTACATGTTATGATAATCCCTTTTCGCTCTTTTTCATTCCCGGCAATCGCTAATGGCTTTCCTTGTAATGATGGGTCATGAGCAATTTCAACAGATGCGAAAAAACAATTCATATCTACATGTAAAATAACACGACCATTTTTCGGATACATTTCTCGCATACTACTCACCCCTCAAAGAACATTTGTTCTTTCATTATATCAAATTTCTTTACACGTTATAATAATTATTGGCTTTTCTCTATCTATTTTTTGTTATACTGTATGTAACAAATGGATATTATTGTAAAGGAGATGAATCGTTATGAAACAACATAATAAACTCAATTATGTATTTATTATTATTATAGTAATCCTTGCAATTAATTATTTGTTACTTCCCCTTTTTAACATTAACATTTACGCTTTAGGAATCTTCTCTCATTTCATACGTTTTACAACAACTTATGTACTTCCGTGGGTCTTCTTATATTGGCTTATCCGCCTTGTGAAAGCAATTGAATCAAAATAAAAAAAGACGTGTAAACCATAATTGGTTCACACGTCTTTTTTATTACTTACTTCGCTACTTCTTCAATAATAGCTACAACTAATTCTGCTGTTTTCGCTAATTCTTCAACAGGAATTTTTTCATTTGTTGTATGAATCTCTTCATAACCAACTGCTAAGTTAACTGTTGGGATACCGTGTCCTGCGATTACGTTCGCATCACTTCCGCCACCACTTTGGTGAAGAGAAGGTGTACGGCCAATGCTTTCAGCAGCGCGTTTCGCAACTTCTACAACGTGATCTCCATCAGCAAACTTAAAACCTGGGTACATAACATTTACTTCAACGTCTGCATGACCACCCATTTCTTTTGCAGTTGTTTCAAATGCTTCTTTCATTTTTGCAACTTGTACTTCCATTTTCTCATTGATTAAAGAACGAGCTTCTGCAAAAATTTGAACATGATCGCAAACGATATTTGTTTGTGTGCCACCTTCAAAACGCCCAATATTTGCAGTTGTTTCAGAATCAATACGACCAAGTGGCATCTTTGCAATTGCTTTTGCTGCAATAGTAATTGCAGATACACCCTTTTCTGGTGCTACGCCAGCGTGCGCTGTTTTCCCACGAATAATCGCATTCACTTTCGCTTGTGTTGGCGCTGCAACTACGATTTCACCAACTTTTCCATCGCTATCTAATGCATAACCATATTTCGCTGTAATGCGCTCGCGATCCAACGCTTTTGCACCAATAAGACCCGATTCTTCTCCAACTGTAATAATAAACTCAATTTTACCATGAGGGATGTTTTTTTCTTTTAAAACACGAATTGCTTCAAACATAGATGCTAAACCAGCTTTATCATCCGCTCCTAAAATAGTAGTCCCATCTGATACGACATATCCATCTTTAATAGAAGGCTTAATTCCATTACCAGGAACTACTGTATCCATATGAGAAGTGAAATAAATTGTATCAACACCGTCTTTTGTTGCTGGTAAAGTACAAATTAAGTTACCTGCACCATGACCAGTCACGCCCATCGTGTCATCCTCAAATACTTCTACACCTAAAGCAGTAAATTTCTCTGTTAACACTTTGCAAATTTCTGCTTCAAATTTTGTTTCAGAATCTACTTGTACTAACTCCATGAATTCATTTACTAAACGTTCTTGATTAATCATAAGACTGCGCCTCCTGCACTACCATTATGTATGTAACAATATTAATTATAACAGAATTTCGCAAAAGTTTCGAAATACAAGACAAAAAACAGATGGTTCATACATCTAGATACCCATCTGCCTTCTATTACTCGTTTAACAACACCCAGCGCATATGATCTTCCCAAACACCATTAACCATTAGCATTTTTCGAGATACACCTTCATATTGAAATCCTATTTTCGTCACTACTTGTATAGATGCTAAATTACGCGGCATGATCGGTGCTTCTATACGATGTAAATGAAATTCTTTAAAGGTAACTTGAATTGCTTTTCTAAGCGCTTCTGTTGTGTAACCTTTATTCAATTCTTCCTTATCTAATTTATAGCCAAGTACACAAGATTGATAAATTCCGCGAACAATTAGATTAAATGAAATGCATCCAATAATTTTTGTATCATCACCCTTTTTAAAAATCCACAGCCTGATGATCTTACCTTCCGCGAACTCTTTTCTGTCCTTTTGTAACTTTTTCTTTTGGTAATCTAACGTAAAAAAATCATCCGGTCTATACTCTTCCCACGCTTTTAAAAAATCACGATTTTTGTCGTAATATTGAAGAACTTTTTCCGCATACGACTCATCAATTTCCCTTAAATGTAAACGCTCTGTTTCGTATATTTTCATCATCGTATCTCCATTCTTCATGCTTGCATAACAAAAACTAATAATCTACCTTTTAACATATTCTCTACGTATGCTCAAATTTCCTGTTATATTTTGCACCCCCTTCCCGAATTTTGTCCTTTCTCTCCCCTTGTCCACAATTTCATTTCTCGTTACAATGAAATTGTACTGATTTGCAAGGAGGTTTAACGATGCATAAAAAAGCTCAAAAAATTATGGTTTATATAATGCTAATTTCTATGCTTGTAACAACACTACTTACTGGCGCAAGTATGTTTTGGTAAAAAGGACGATTCACTCGTCCTTTTTTTACTGTTTACACATACAAAATAGACCATCTCGAAATCGAGATAGTCTATCTTCTAATGAATATTTTATTTTATATATAGTACAACTGCTACAATACTAAAGGAAAAAGCCATTACAAGCGCTATTACAAAGCTTGTATATTGTTTCTGCTGAAATGCCCCAATAACAAAAGTAAGATTGAGTAATGCCATAAATACAATCGCTACAACGTAAGAACATATATTAAAAGTTGCCAATATGAATGTAATAACAAATAGAAAACCCACAAAAAACTGCATATAAGAAATTCTCGGATTCAAGTACATATGAGCAACCCCTTTACCTATTTTTATCCCGCATTAACGGGCAGTAAGACTCCCACCTCAAAATTTGGCTAGGGCAAAGCAGTTAGGCGAGAGATCAACTGCCCGTAAATGCCCGATTGGTTCAACTAATAATCAGCGGGTAATAACCTCCCACTGATTAAAGTTTCACTTTATCTTTCTATATTTTCATTAACGCATGGTTATGTACACATGTCAAGACAACTTATAATAAAAGAAAAAGCCAACTTTTGTGTCGGCTTTTTCATATGCAATGGCTCCTTTTTCTTTTGCCAATTGCTGAAATGATTTTTTCGATTTCACAATCCATACTTTCGTTCCAATTGGAATACGATCAAATAAATACTCCACATCGTTTTTCTTCATTCTTATACATCCTTGTGAAATATACTTTCCAATTGAACTAGGTTGGTTTGTTCCATGTATTCCATATTTACTCCCATCTGTTCCTCGTGCATTAAATCCAATCCACCTTGACCCAAGTGGATTTTTCGGTGATCCACCTGGAATATCCTTCGCAATATAATACGGATCCTTTGCTTTCATTACAATATCAAAAGTTCCCTCTGGGGTTAATTCATTCGTTTTTCCTGTCGCTACTGGAAAAACCTTTTGGATTTTCCCATCGTCAATATAAGCTAACTTATTCGTCGCTTTATTTACAATAATAAAAGGATCTCCGGTACGCGGATTATCACCAAGAGGCCAGATCGGTGATAAAGAAAGACATAATATGAAAGAGAGAAGATACGGCATATGTAATTCCTACCTTCTATATAAGTTCTTTTATATTATCCTTTCCCTTAAAGCGACTTTTAATGAGTAAATATTGCTCCATTTCATACACAAGTTGAACAAGTTTCGCACGTATCTCAAATTCTTCACGTGTAACTGGCAATGGCATGTCTCTAAATAATTCTCGCATTTCTTGAAGTTGTCTTAACGAAATGACCCCTGTACTTTCAGGACGAATAGAGTTCCCTATATTTTCAATTACATCTGCAATCATATCGGCTTGTTCATACGTCCAAGATAGTGACGCAGCTAATGGTATCATGCGCTCCAAAATTTCAAATTGTTGCATGCGCATATCAAAATAACGATAATAATAGTCATCTTCACGCATAAACTCATTCTCAAGTTTTTTAAATGATAAATCTTTTGCTTCTTTCAGCATCCTTTCTGTTTCAATTAATTCGGCTCCACTCCAATTACTATCTCGATTTCGTAAATAAACGACCATTTCAAACAAAATTGTTCTGAAATACTCTTCTATTTTTTCTTGATACTCTTTCAGTTTATTCTCACTGCTTGGCATGTACATGTTTACTAATAAAGCGACGCTAATTCCAATCGTTAGTATAGCAATTTCATTACCAACTATAGACCATGTAATTTGCTTTAATGAATACAGATGCATAACAATAACCGAACTCGTGACAATGCCTTCTTGAATTTTGCACATAACTGCAGTCGGAATAAAGGTAAGTAGTAATACACTAATCGCAAGTGGTGTATAACCAATCGTTTCAAAAATACAAAACGCAAATACCATTGATAATACACAAGCTAAAAAACGGTGCAACGATACTTGAACGGATTTTCGTTTCGTATTTTGCACGCATAATATAACTAAAATACCCGCTGAACTATAAAATTCTAACCCTAATAACTGAGCAATAAAAACTGCGGCGCCTGTCCCTATTGCTGTTTTTACTGTACGGTATCCAATTCTGAACATAGCATTGCTCCTATATGTATAAACGTATTTACAGTTAGTATAAAAAAAGGATGACACAATGTCATCCTTTTCTACTTATTATTCACGTAACCTTGACATATTACAATATTTTTTGTAAAAATTGTTGCGCACGCTCACTTTTCGGTGCCGCAAAAAATTCTGCTGGCGCACTATCTTCTACAAGCTTTCCACCATCTAAAAAGAGAACGCGGTCTGCTACTTCTTTTGCAAATCCCATTTCATGTGTAACGATTGCCATCGTCATTCCTGTCGTAACTAATGATTTCATAACTTCTAACACTTCTTTCACCATCTCTGGATCTAGCGCAGATGTTGGTTCATCAAATAACATCACTTCTGGTTCCATCGCTAACGCTCTCGCTATTGCTACACGTTGCTTTTGTCCCCCTGAAAGACGATTTGGATATGAATCTTTCTTATCAAGCAGTCCTACTTTATCCAAAAGTTCCTGAGCCTTTTTCTCAGCCACTTGCTTCGTTACTCCTTTTACATTAATAGGAGCATACGTAATATTTTCTAATACAGTCATATGAGGGAATAAGTGAAAATGTTGAAATACCATTCCGACATTTTCACGAACGTGCATAATATTTGTTTTCGGATTCGTTACTTCTTCCGTTCCAATCCAAATGTGACCATTTGTCGGTGCTTCTAGTACATTCATACAGCGTAAAAATGTTGACTTTCCAGATCCAGACGGTCCGATAATTGCAACAACTTCCCCTTTTTCAATCGTTGTCGTAATTCCTTTTAATACTTCATTTTTCCCAAATGACTTATGAAGGTTTTCAACTTTAATCACTTTTCTTCATTCTCCCTTCAATGGCTTTCCCGACTAATGTAAGAATAATTACTAATATATAATAAATAAGTCCAACAAACAGTAATGGTTCAAGATATTTAAACGTTTCACCGCCTACAATATAAGCACGGCGCATTAAATCTGTTGCTCCAATTACAGTTACTACAGCCGATTCTTTCGTAAGAGTCGCAAATTCATTTACAAGTGCTGGTAATATATTTTTTAAAGCTTGAGGAAAAATAATATTTCTCATCATTTTACTGTACGGAATCCCTAAAGCCATAGCTGCTTCTGTTTGCCCTTTATCAACCGCTTGAATGCCGGCACGGATTACTTCTGACATATATGCACCTGAATTTAAACTAAATGCAAGTACAGCTGCTAAAAAGGCTGGTATCTCATATCCAATCATTTGCGGAACACCGAAATAAATAATCATTAATTGCAATACTAGCGGTGTACCACGAAATATTGAAGTATATATATCTGCTGCAATATTTAATGCTCGTATTCTAGCAATTTTGCACAGTGCTAATAACGTCCCTAAAATAAATCCTGCTAAAGCTGATGCAGCTACAATTTTCAATGTAACTTCTAAGCCCTTTAATATATATGGTATTGAAGGCGTAATTGCCGAAAAATCTAGATTCATCCTTTTCATTCCCCTCACAGAAAGGTGAAAGGCAGCTTATTTTCCGCTGCCAAACCATTTCTTCACTAATTTATCCATCTCTCCATTTTCTTGCATTTTCTTAATTACTTTATTAAATTCTTCTGTTTTATCACTATTTTTTGGAAGAGCAATCGCTGCACCTACTTCTTCTGGTGCTTCTTGAATTTCAATTCCTTGTAGTTCTTTCATTTTTTCTAAATAATTTTTTGCAACCGTGTCTTCTATAATTGCAGCGTCAAAACGACCAGCTTTAATTTCTTGTACGATTTCTGGTATACGGTCACGTCCCTCAGCTTTGAAATCGACTTGTTTCTGAAATTCTTTTGCCTTTTCTTCTTGAATTGAACCTGTTTGTACCCCTACTTTTTTCCCTTTTAAATCTTCTAACGATTTAATATTAGAGCCCTTTTTTGAAACAATCATATTTTTAGCAACAAAATATATATCTGTGAAATCAGCATTATTCTTACGATCTGCAGTTGGCGTCATTCCCGCCATAACGAAATCAACTTTTCCTGAATTAAGAGATGCTAATAATCCGCCAAAATCCATGTCTTTCACTTTCACTTCGTATCCAAGTTCTTTTCCGATATATTTAGCAATATCAACATCAAAGCCGATAATTTCATCACTTTTTGAAGCTTCCACGTATTCATACGGTTTATAGTCTGCTGAAGTCCCCATAACGAGTACTTTTTTATTTTTGCTATCCGCCGCCTTTTCTTCCCCATTACTACAAGCACTGAACATACTTACGATTAAAATAAGTGCAAATGATATTGATAATAACTTCTTCATCTTTCTTCCCCCTAATAATGTATATTTAAAAGTTTAATAGAATATTTATTCGATGTTTGTATTGTATCAGCACTTTCATTTTTATGCAATATATAAAATAAAAATAAATAAAATAACAATATAAACAACGTTTATTATGTATAAAATAATGCATAAAATAACACAACTATGCATGTCCCACAAATTTTAATATTAAATAAAAAGGCGGTACACCCACTTCATCGTGGACGTACCGCCTTTTCACTTATATTTATAGTTCTTCACAATTCTCTTCGAAATAAGATTGTAGTTTTGCAATAACTTGCATTGGTTCATGACCTTCAATTTCATGACGTTCTACCATTGTTACAATTTTTCCATCTTTTAATAAAGCGAATGATGGAGAAGAAGGTGGATATCCTTCGAAATATTCACGAGCTGTTGCTGTTGCTTCCTTATCTTGACCTGCAAACACCGTTACAAGATGGTTAGGACGTTTATCATAATGTACGGAATGTGCAGCAGCAGGGCGAGCAATGCCACCTGCACAACCACATACAGAGTTTACCATTACAAGTGTTGTTCCATTTCTTTTAAATGCTTCTTCTACTGCTTCTGGCGTCGTCAATTCTGTATATCCAGCAGAGACAATCTCTTCACGCGCTTGGCGGACAACATCATTCATAAAAAAGTTAAAATTAATCAATCTTTTCCCTCCTCTAAAATTACCTATTTGTATCTTACCAGTTAATGTTTATGAAATACAAGTAAGTTTACTTGTATTTAGGCATAGAAAAGGTGTTAGAGCCCTTGCTCTAACACCTTTTTTTAATGGCCACGATGCTTTTTCTTTGCTTTTTGTACTTTAATTAAACGTCTTCTTTGTTTTTCAGCTTCTCGCTTCTCTTTAGACTGCACTTTCTTTTCTTGCTTATACAATTCATAAGATAAACTAATCGCTTCTTGTGCCTTAGTAAAACGTTTTACATTTACTTCTTTTGCCGCTTGTCGTATGATACGTTTTATATTTTTGGGACGCTGTTGTTCTTTCACTTCCACACCGCATTTTGCAACGTGCTGGAAATATGCTAACATTGGACCATTCACAAATATAAGTACTTCTTCATCTGAAGGTTCCATTCCAAAAATATACCTTGCTCCATACAATTTCCCTTTTTCTTTATGCGTAATAATTCCTACGAAAAATTGACCATCGTGATATACTGTCAAATCCATTGACAGCCCCTCCTTTAAAAAAATTAGAAATACTGGACATCCCGGAGGGGAAGGTTACTGACATGAAATCATGCGTCTGGACTACCGACCAGAACTGTGTTTTTGTATCTCTTTCATTAAATTATATCTTATTTCCCATGATTTTTATATATTCACCAATCATTTTTTTATGCGATCCTACAATATAGTCAGGTAGTTCTGTTACTGGGAAGAATTTAAGCTGAACCGCTTCTTCTTTATTCATAACAAAGTTCCCTTCATATTCATCGGTATAATAAGCTGTCGTTACAGATTGAAATTCATCACCGTTTGCTAATTTTGTAAAATAGTTCGCTCCAGAAAATACATTAATTAATCGTAAGTTCTTCACTTCTATCCCTGTCTCTTCATATACTTCGCGGTAAGCTGTTTCTTCTGGTGATTCACTAAGTTCCATGAGCCCGCCAGGCAGCCCCCATTTTCCGTACGGCTCTGTTCGTTGCTGTAATAATACATATCCATTTTCATTTATAACGAGTACAACAGCACCAACTAAAATTAAAGGGCGATGACCAACTATTTTTCGTAATTCTTCTACATATCCCATCGTATCGCCTCCTTTTTCGTTGTCCACACTATTGTATCATATGTATGAAACGACAAAATGCGTATATTTTTCATTTTTTTAACAAAATATTTATTTTATGCGCTTCATCTACTGTAGCTAACATAATAGATTCGACTTCTGTACTCTCCTCTAGAAATTTTCTCGCCCACTCTTCTGTTTTTCCTAATAAAGCAAGAACATCTTGCTGAATCCTCCCATCCTTTACTAATACAAAAGAAACTGGAGATTTTTTTCCCGCCACTTTAAGATCAAGCCGCGAAACTGCTTCATATTCTGGATACTGAAATAGAGAAACAACACCGCTCGCTTCCCATAACGCTAATTTAATCGTTTGAATATCGCTCACATTTCGCATGCGAAGTTCCGAAAATAAATATTCCACCGTAATTCTCGCTTTTTTCAAATTGCTAAAATCAATGGAACCATTGTGTATAAGAATAATAGGTGCTGGCTCTAAAAAGCGTCTCCATCTATCCCATTTCAACATTAAAACAGAGCTTACAATATGTAATACAACGAGTATGAACGTTGTAATCATTGAACCGAGTAATCCAACCTTTTCATCAGATAATGCGTTAGAAATATTCCCTCCTAATAATAGCACTAATACAACGTCTAAAAATCTTAGTTGCGCAATGGACCTTTGCCCCATCGCTTTCGCAACAAGAATTAAAAATATATAAGCTATAATCGCCCGGATAACCCATTCGCCATTAGAAAGATGCCGTGTTCCTTCAAAAATATGCATATGCATCATTTTGCACTCCTTACATCCCAAACTGCTAGTCTGTTTTAGTTTGCAACGTTTATGAGCATATATGTAAAAAAGCTGGTTCGTTTAAAAACGAACCAGCTTTTTTTACTTAACTGAAAACATATATTTTTTATAAGTTTTCCGTACCGATAATATGAGCCCCATCATAATCATATTCGAGAATAAGGAACTTCCCCCATACGATAAGAAAGGTAATGCGATACCTTTTACAGGCATTAATCCCACGATCATACCGATGTTTTGGAATATTTGAACGGTTAATATACCTATAGATCCAGCACATAATAATGTACCGAATAAATTATCAGCAGAATAGCCGATGATAATTGTTCGATATAAAAGTAATAGGAACAAGAATACAACTAACGCTGCTACTATAAATCCACCTTCTTCGGCAATTGTAGCGAAAATAAAGTCAGTATGTTTCTCCGGGATATAGACGTTCCCTTCGCCAAACCCTTTCCCTTCCATACCTCCACTACCTACAGCTAAAATCGATTGCTGCGTTTGATAACCTTGATCTGCATTTTCAAATGGATTTAACCAACCTACAATACGCGACTGTTGGTGAGGTTTTAGTAAAGTAACTAAATTATTAAAGAAGAAATCCTCATACCTTACGTAAATAAATATTAACGTAGATAATACGGTCACCGGAATAACTGTACATAACGCTATCAATTTCTTCTGAATACCTGACATAAATAATATACATGCAATTGCAGCAGCATATAAGAACACCATCCCTGTATCCGGTTGGCTATATACAACAGCCATAGGCGGAAGGGACACTAGCATAATTTTACCTACTAATTGTAAATCCGTTTGGAATGTTCTTGCCATATACTGTGCATTATGCTTCACCGCTATACTTGCTACTACGAGAAGCAATGAAATTTTGAAAAACTCAGATGGTTGAATTTGTCCAACTAACGGAAACACAAACCATCTTTTTGCACCTAATTTTTCAGGTGTGAAAGTGGAAACCGGTAGTATTTTCAACAGAATAAGTGAACCAAATCCAATGATATAAAGTGGCCAAGACAATTTTTGTAATTGATCTAAGTCGATGCTTGCAACAAGCAGTAACAATATAACTCCAATTATGTAGTTCAAACCCTGTTTCATCGCAAAGTTTGCCTCTCCATATTGGCCAGTTTGCTGACTGCTATATATAGCAGCTATACTCGTAACACATAGTGCACACAGAATTAAAATTAATTTTACATCTAAACTTCTTAGAAACTCGGTACTTCTTTTCATGACATCCTCCTGAAACATTGTTACAGCAAAATAAAAAACCAGGAGTCAACATTCTTCATGTTTTGACGACTGATTACACATTATCTATAAAACACTTATATAGAATAACTCTCTTTTTCATACAATACAATATATTATACTACAGTTTCATCAGTAAGATTTGCCAAAAAAAATTATTCTTTTCTTATTTTATATCTATATACCATATATCAGCAATGTATTTTCGTAAATTCCTAATACATAATCGTTCATTGTAAGATTACTGGGAAAAGTTTTGTACATATAGTAGGATGTAGATGAAGAAATAAGATGATAAAAAGCTCGCATAAGCGAGCTTTTTATTAATATACAGATGTATTATTTTCTGACGTATTTTCTAAAATTTCTTTTACACGTCCTAAGAACTTACCACAAATTAAGCCATCTAGTACACGGTGATCAAGTGATAAACATAAGTTAACCATGTCGCGAGCACCGAACATACCATTATCCATAATTACTGGGCGTTTTACAATTGATTCAACCTGTAAAATAGCCGCTTGAGGGTAATTAATAATACCCATAGATTGAACAGAACCGAATGATCCTGTGTTATTAATTGTAAATGTTCCGCCTTGCATTTCGTCCGCTTTCAACGATTTCGTACGTACTTTTCCTGCAAGCTCTGTAATTTCACGAGCGATACCTTTAATCGTCTTCTCGTCCGCGTGTTTAATTACTGGTACAAATAGTTCGTCCTCTGTTGCAACAGCGATAGAAAGGTTAATATCTTTCTTCTGAACGATCTTATCGCCAGCCCACATTGAATTGATTTGAGGATATTCTTTTAACGCTTGTGCTACTGCTTTTACGAAGAAAGCAAAGAACGTTAAGTTAAAACCTTCGCGCTTTTTGAAATCACCTTTAATTGAATTACGATATGACACAAGGTTTGTCACATCTACTTCAATCATCATCCAAGCATGTGGCGCTTCATGTTTACTACGTAACATGTTCGCTGCAATTGCTTTACGCACACCTGTTACTGGAATTTCGATATCGCCAGGCATTGTTGGTACAGAAACTGGTTTCGCAGCTTCTACTTTTTGTGCTACTGGCGCTGCTTTTGGTGCTTCTGGACGCGCTTCTACTACTGCTGCTACCGCTTCCTCTTTTTTCGCACCAGCTTGCGGAATATTTCCAGATTCCACTAGTTTTAAAATATCTTTACGAGTGATACGGCCATTTGCTCCCGTACCTTCTACTAGATCTAAATCAACGTTATGCTCACCCGCAAGTTTTAACACAGCTGGTGAAAAACGTGGTTTTCCATCAGTTGGTTGTTTTGCTTTCGGTGCCTTTTCAGGCGTAGCTACTTCTGCCTTTGGTTCTTCTTTTGTTTTTTCCTCAACAGCTGTTGCTGCTACTTCATCTGCGCCTTCTACTTGAATAACGCAAACTACTTCACCTACAGCTAACGTATCACCTTCACCAGCGATTAACTCTTTCACAATACCAGTGAAAGAAGATGGTACTTCAGCATTTACTTTATCAGTCATTACTTCTGCAAGCGGATCATACTTATTTACGTGATCGCCAACATTAACGAGCCATTTACTAATTGTGCCCTCTGTAACGCTCTCCCCGAGCTGAGGCATTGTAATATTTTCTACAGCCATGTATAGTCCCCCCGATTAAAATTCCGCAAGTTCACGCATTGCTTTTTCAACTTTATCTGGATTTACCATAAAGAATTTTTCCATTGTTGGTGCATATGGCATTGCCGGAACGTCTGGGCCTGCAAGACGTGCAATTGGTGCATCTAAATCAAACAGACAATTTTCAGCAATAATTGCTGCCACTTCACTTATAATACTTCCTTCTTTATTGTCTTCTGTTACAAGAAGAACTTTACCTGTTTTAGAAGCTGCTTCAATGATTGCTTCTTTATCTAATGGATATACAGTACGTAAATCAAGAATGTGTGCAGAGATACCATCTTGTGCTAACTTTTCAGCTGCTTGAAGAGCAAAATGAACACATAATCCGTATGTGATAACAGTAATATCATCACCTTCACGTTTTACATCTGCTTTTCCAATTGGTAATACGTAATCATCTTCTGGCACTTCACCTTTAATTAAGCGGTATGCACGTTTATGCTCAAAGAATAATACTGGATCTTCATCACGAATTGCAGCTTTTAATAAGCCTTTCGCATCATATGGTGTAGAAGGGATAACAATTTTTAAACCTGGTTGGTTTGCAAACATCGCTTCTACAGATTGTGAATGATACAACGCACCGTGAACACCCCCACCAAATGGCGCACGAATTGTAACTGGACAAGTCCAATCATTATTAGAACGATAACGAATTTTTGCTGCCTCAGAAACAATTTGGTTTACTGCTGGCATGATGAAATCAGCAAACTGCATTTCAGCGATTGGACGCATACCATACATTGCTGCACCAATTGCTACACCAGCGATTGCAGATTCTGCAAGCGGTGCATCAAGCGCACGATCTTCACCAAATTGATCATATAATCCGTGTGTCGCTTTAAATACGCCACCTTTTTTACCAACATCTTCTCCTAAAACGAATACTTTCTCATCGCGTTCCATTTCTTCGCGCATTGCTAATGTAATAGCATCAATATAAGACATTACAGCCATGAAACGTTCCCCCCTATTCTGCGTATACGTGCTTCAATGCATCTTCAGGTGCTGCATACGGAGCATTTTCTGCATATTCTGTTGCTTCGTTTACGATATGCATAATTTCGTCTAACATTTGTTTTTCAGATTCCTCAGTTAACACGCCAGCTTCTTTTAAATAAGCTGCAAATGTTATAATTGAATCTTTTTTCTTTGCTTCTTCTACTTCTTCTTTATCACGATAAACACGATCATCATCGTCACTAGAATGTGCTGTTAAACGATATGATACTGTTTCAATTAAAGTTGGGCCTTCACCACGTCGGCCGCGGTCTGCTGCTTCTTTTACAGCTTTATATACTGCAAGCGGATCGTTTCCATCTATTGTATATCCAGGCATACCGTAACCAATTGCACGATCTGATACGTTTTTACATGCTAATTGTTTTTCAACCGGAATAGAGATTGCATATTTGTTATTTTCACACATGAAAATAACAGGTAGTTTGTGTACACCAGCAAAGTTTGCCCCTTCATGGAAGTCACCTTGGTTTGAAGAACCTTCTCCAAATGTAACGAACGTTACTAAATCTTTCTTCTCCATTTTTCCAGCTAGTGCAATACCAACTGCATGTGGTACTTGTGTTGTTACTGGAGATGAACCTGTCACAATACGATTTTTCTTTTGACCGAAGTGACCAGGCATTTGACGACCACCAGAGTTTGGATCTCCAGCTTTCGCGAAAGCTGATAACATAAGCTCTTTAGCTGTCATGCCAAACGCTAGTACAACACCCATATCACGGTAGTATGGTAATGCATAATCTTTCTCTCTATCAAGAGCGAACGCTGCTCCAACTTGTGCAGCCTCTTGTCCTTGACAAGAAATTACGAATGGAATTTTACCTGCACGGTTTAATAACCACATACGTTCGTCGATTTTACGTGCAAGCAACATCGTACGGAACATTTCTAATACTTGCTCATCACTTAAGCCAAGCTCTTCATGGCGCTTTTCTTTTACTTCTGCCATTTTTCATAACCTCCTAAATCCACATTTTTATGCGTGTAACGCTCTTCCATCTACAGCTAATGCTGCTTCACCAATCGCCTCAGATAATGATGGATGCGGATGAATTGTATGTGCTACTTCCCAAGGTGTTGCATCAAGTACTCTTGCAAGACCAGCTTCAGAAATCATATCTGTTACATGTGGTCCAATCATATGAACACCAAGAATGTCATTTGTTTCTTCATCAACTACAAGTTTTACAAATCCATCTGATTCTCCGTATACAAGCGCCTTTCCGATTGCACGGAATGAGAACTTACCTACTTTTAACTTATAGCCTTTTTCTTTCGCTTCTTGTTCTGTTAAGCCTACAGAAGCAACTTCTGGACTGCTATATACGCATTTTGATACCATAGAATAATCAATTGGTGTAACTTCTTTACCAGCGATATGTTCTACTGCTACAATTCCTTCATGAGAAGCAACGTGAGCAAGTTGTAAGCCACCGATTACATCTCCAATTGCGTAAATATGAGATTCTTTCGTTTGATAAAACTCATTTGTTTGAATGTATCCTTTTTCCACAACAATATCTGTGTTCTCTAAGCCCATATTTTGCGTATTTGCTTGTCTTCCTACAGATACAAGCATTTTTTCTGCTTTAAATGCTTTGTTCTCACCGTTATGTTCAGCTTGAATTGTTACTCCATTATCTTTTACCAATGTTTCTGGTAATACTTTTGCACCAGTTACCACTTTAATACCTTTTTTCTTGAATAGACGTTGCATTTCTTTTGAAACGTCATTATCTTCTAGTGGTAATATGTTTTTCGCATATTCTAATACAGTAACTTCTACACCGAAGTCAGCAAGCATAGATGCCCACTCAATACCAATTACACCGCCACCAACAATAATGATCGAACTAGGAAGCGTTTCCATTTTTAAAGCATGATCTGAAGACATTACATACTCTCCGTCTAACTCTAATCCTGGTAATGAATTTGGACGAGAACCTGTAGCAACAAGTACATTTTTCGGAATTAACATTTCATTTTCTTCTCCACTTGCAAGTTCAACTGAAATTGTCCCTGGCATCGGAGAGAAAATAGATGGGCCAAGAATACGGCCAATACCTTCAAACACATCAATTTTACCTTGTTTCATTAAGTGTTGAACGCCTTTATGAAGCTGCGTTACAATCTTCTCTTTACGCTCTTGTACTTTAGCAAAGTTTAGTTCTACATTACTTGCAATAACCCCAAACTCTTCTCCTTTTTTAGCAGTTGCGTATACTTCCGCACTACGTAAAAGAGCTTTACTAGGAATACATCCTTTGTGTAAACAAGTACCACCAAGATTTTCTTTTTCAACAAGTGCAGTTTTTAAACCTAGTTGTGATGCACGAATAGCAGCAACATATCCACCAGTACCGCCGCCAACGATGACTAAATCATATTCTTTTGCCATTATCTCAACCCCTAGCTACCGTTTCTTTTTCACGTACAACATATTCTTTTGGAGCTTCTTCTTCACGTAATACACGAAGTGCCCCCTCTGCTAATGCTTGTAATTCATCTTCTCCTGGATGTACGATAACATCTGCAATCCAATCTACTCGTTCTTTTATTTCATCGACAAGAATTTTACTATATGCAAGTCCACCAGTTAATACTATTGCATCGATTTTCCCGTGAAGCACAGCACTAGCTCCGCCAATTTCTTTTGCAACTTGATATGCCATTGCTTTATAAATAAGCGTTGCTTCAGGATCACCTTTTTCAACCATTTGTTCTACTTTAATTGCATCGTTTGTACCGATAAGACTTACAAGTCCACCTTGTCCAACAAGTTTTTTAACCATTTCGTCTCGGTAATACTCACCAGAGAAACACATTTCAACTAGTTGTCCTACTGGTACTGTACCAGCACGTTCTGGACTAAATGGTCCTTCTCCGTTTAAGCCATTGTTAACATCGATAACTTTTCCTTTTTTATGAGCACCAACTGTAATGCCTCCGCCCATATGTGTAACTAATAAATTTAAATCCTCGTATTTGTGATTTAATTGTTCAGCCACTTTACGAGCAACTGCTTTTTGGTTTAATGCATGGAAAATACTTTTACGTTCCATACCAGCAATACCGCTAATACGAGCAATCGGATCCATTTCATCTACAACGACAGGGTCCACAATGAATGCCGGAATGTTTAATCCAGAAGCAATTTCATAAGCCAAAATGCCTCCAAGATTTGAAGCGTGATGACCGCTAAATCCTTTTTTTAAATCTTCTAACATTGAATCGTTTACTGTATACGTACCGCCTTCGATTGGACGAAGTAATCCACCACGTCCACAAACAGCGTTCAATTTTGAAATGTTAATACCGTGAGAATGTAGAACTTCTAAAATCGTTTCTTTACGAAACTCATATTGATCGATAATTCGTTTATATTTTCCAATTTGTTCTTCGTCATGACGAATAGTTTCTTCTAAAACAGGTCTTTCATTATCAAAAACACCAATTTTTGTGGATGTACTACCCGGATTAATAACAAGAATTCGATTTAAAGACACTGTTGCTACCTCCACTAATAAATTCAAAAGGAAGTGGAAACCTCATAAGAGGTAACCACACCTTTTGTAAAAGTTATATATGAATGATTAGCGACGGCTAATAATGTCGTGACCGTTGCGTAAGTATGTGCTACGAGAGTTTTTCAAGCTTGCAATGCGCTCTTCAGCTAGACGATCTGCTGCTACATAAGTTGCTATGCCATCGCGTTTTGAAATTTCGATTACTTTTGCAATTGTGTCATAGATAGACTCAACACGTTTTAGTGCACGTTCTCTATTGTATCCATATAATTCGTCTGCTACGTTAATTACGCCACCTGCATTAATAACATAGTCTGGTGCGTATACAATACCCATTTCATGAATGAGGTCGCCGTGACGATTTTCTTTTAATTGGTTATTTGCAGAACCTGCGATTACTTTTGCTTTAAGTTGTGGAATAGTTTCATCATTAACTGTTGCGCCTAATGCACATGGTGCGTAAATATCACATTCAACACCATAAATTTCATTTGGCTCAACTGCTGATGCACCGAACTCTTCTACTGCACGTTGTACAGCTTCTTTATTAATATCTGTTACGATTAATTTTGCTCCTTCAGCGTGTAAATGTTTGCATAGGTGATATGCTACGTTACCAACACCTTGAACGGCAATTACTTTTCCTTCTAGGTTATCTGTACCGAACGCTTCTTTTGCAGCTGCCTTCATACCACGATAAACACCGTATGCAGTTACTGGAGATGGGTTACCAGAAGAACCGAATGAAGGAGAAATACCTGTTACAAAGTCAGTTTCTTCATGGATAATATCCATATCATCTACTGTTGTACCAACATCTTCAGCTGTAATGTAACGTCCGTTTAGTCCTTGAATGTAGCGTCCTAATGCACGGAACATCGCTTCGCTTTTATCTTTACGTGGATCACCGATAATTACTGTTTTTGCACCACCTAAGTTTAAACCAGCTGCTGCATTTTTGTATGTCATCCCTTTTGCAAGACGCAATGCATCTTCAATCGCCGCTTCTTCAGAATCATATGTCCACATTCTTGTTCCACCAAGAGCTGGTCCAAGTGTTGTATCATGGATTGCAATGATTGCTTTTAAACCAGATTCTTTATCTTGACAAAATACCACTTGCTCATAATCATATTTTTCTAAGTATTCGAAGATTTCTAATGTCATTGTCGTTTCCCCCTAATTGTTTTACCCTATTTGGTTTATTTTGAAGCAGTCGCAACTGCCAATGCTAATGAATATACTTTTGTTTCTGCTGAATCAGCACGTGATGTTAAAACAATCGGTGCTTTAGCGCCAGCAATCATAGCTCCTACTTTTGCATCTGCAAAGTATACGAGTGATTTATATAGCACATTTCCAGCTTCAATCGTTGGGACGAGTAAAATGTCTGCCTTACCTGCTACATCACTTACTATGCCTTTATGTTCTGCTGCAATTTGTGATACTGCATTATCTAAAGCAAGTGGTCCATCAACGACACAATTTTTAATTTGTCCGCGGCGATTCATTTGAGTTAACATCGCTGCATCAATTGTCGCTTGCATCGCAGGATTAACAACCTCTACCGCTGCAATTGGCGCTACCTTCGGCAAATCTATTCCTATTGCCCGGGCAACTTCTACAGTATTTTGTATAATGGCAGCTTTTTGTGTTACATCAGGCGCGATGTTCATCGCTGCATCTGTAACGAAAATAAGACGATCGTAATTTGGAACTTCAAATGCTGCTACATGTGAAAGTACGCTACCTTTACGTAACCCCCACTCTTTATTTAACACAGCCTTTAAAATATTTGCTGTTGGGATGTTACCCTTCATAAGCACGTCTGCTTCACCGTTTCTCACAGCTTTAACAGAAAGCTCTGCAGCCTCAGCATTTGACGCTGCTGCAATCACTTCAATGTGTTCTGAAGTTTGTAAACCATGTTCTTGTAGCATCCCCATTATTTTTTCTTGATTTCCATATAGACGAAATTGAGCTAGCTGCAATTTAATCGCTTTCGCTACAGCTTCAATTACTTCATGATCTTCAGCTACTGCTACAGCTACAGTTTTTTTAGGCTGTCCTGCTGCTTGATCAATTAAGTGTTCTAACTTCATATTTTGTAATCAACCCTTTCCGTCGTCCCTCGTTTATTTATAAAGCAAATACCGTGCCAACTTTTCAAAGTGGTCTTACCAATAATGAAAACGCATTCAAAATGCAGTAAAATCAATACTTTGGAAAACAACGCAATATTCTGTCTTGTTTTGTCGCTTTTTGTATACCATGCAATAAATTGCACGGTACGCAATTTATTGCATGCTATTTTTTGCGCAGTCGTACTTTTCTAGCTTGTAATATAAGTTTCGAACTGAAATTCCTAACGCTTTTGCAGTCTTCGTTTTGTTCCCATCAAATTTATCTAAATATTCACGGATAATATTCCCCTCAAATTCTGTCACTAGGTGTTCAAGGGCCTTCTCTTCTAATTCAGGTAATAAATTATTTTGTTTCGTCTCTACTTGTTCTTCCTTATGTAAAGGCGGTAAATGATGTACGTCAATATATATCTCGTTATAATTCATAAAGATAATAGCTCGCCCTAAAATATTTTCAAGTTCCCTAACATTTCCTGGCCATTCATATGATTGTAAATACGAAATGGCTGAATCGGTGAGTCCTTCTACATTACGACCATAATCTTGATTAATTTTTTGAATTAATCTTTCTGCAATCGCTGGTATGTCTCCTTTACGCTGACGAAGGGAAGGAATTTGAATCGGGATTTTATTTAAACGATAATATAAGTCCTCTCTGAACTTTCCTTCTAAAATAGCTTTTTCTAAATTCACATGCGTCGCAGCGATCACTCGAACATTAATAGGTATCGCTTTCGTTCCCCCTACTTTCACAATTTCTTTTTCTTGTAGTACACGAAGAAGCTTCGCTTGCGTATTTGCAGACAACTCTCCGATTTCATCTAAAAAAATACTTCCATTATTCGCTTCTTCAAAGAACCCTCGTTTCCCGCCTCTTTTCGCTCCAGAAAACGCACCTTCCTCATAACCGAATAATTCACTTTCTAATAACGTCTCGGAAATAGCAGCACAGTTTACTCGGACGAACTTATTGTATTTTCGATTACTACCATTATGAATCGCGTGTGCAAACAACTCTTTCCCTGTACCTGATTCCCCTCTAAGTAATACCGTTGCTGGTGTATTCGCTCCAAGTTTTGCTTGTTCAATAGCTGCCGTCGTTTCATCTGAATCGCCAACAATATCATCAAATGAATATTTCGCTTCTAACGTTCGAATAATTTGTCTTGCCCTATTCAATTCATTTGTTAACTTTTGAATTTCTGATACGTCGCGAATTACCCCGACGCTTCCTTTCAATATTCCATCAACAATAACCGGCGCTACGTTTACAATTACATCTCGCTTTTTTTGCCCAATCTTCATATGTATCCCTCGTACTGCTCGGCGCGTCCGAAGTACTTTCATATGCATACTTTCACCTTCTACAATATCAGTTGTAGCTGGCTGCCCAAGAATATCTTCTTCCGTCAAACCCGTTAACTTCGTATAAGCAGGGTTTATAACTAGTCCTCTTCCTTTCTCATCAACAACCGAAATCGCTTCCTCAGATGAGTTAATAATCGCCTCAAGTAGCGTTTGAATTTCTTTTAAGTCTGTAACTTCTTCCGCTAAATCTACAACTTCTGTAATATCTTTAAAAATCGCAAATGCCCCTTGAACCTCTCCGCCTTCTTTTAATATCGGAATACGCGTTGTAATAATCTTTTTTTCATTCTCTAACGTCAGTTCATGATTCACTTCTATTTTTTTCGTGCGTATAATACGAAGCAACTTACTCGTTGGAATAACTTCTAAAATATATTTTCCTATCGCCTCTTCTTTCTTATATCCGATAATACGCTCTGCACTTTTATTAAACAGACGAACTTGTCCCTCTTGGTCTATAACAATCATACCGTCATGCGTTGAATTTAAAATTAAATTCCCTTGTTGCGTTTGTTCCTCTAGCTGTCCGATCAAACCTTCCTTCTCATGCGCTAATCTCGTAACAATTTTCGCAATATCCCCTGGTATAAGAAGAGTATCTTTATGCTTACTTCCCAATAACACTTTATGTAAATCATAATCACCTGTCATATCAAACATTACATCAATATGCATAGAAAGAAACGGAGTTATACTATCACCAATCGGAACCCCATATTCCTTTGCGATTTGTAACCCTTTCGCAATTGGATTAATATCAATAACCCCTATAATTTGAAATATATTCGAATTTTGCAACAGACTCAGCAGTGTACTCCCACCTTCACCCGCTCCAACAATTAACACTTTTTGTTTCATACATTACACTTCCTCTCGAAGTATCTCTGCAAAATTTTTCACATTCTTATCTTACTCGTTCAGCAACCTCTTGACAAACCCCCATTCCATATAACATCATTAAAATAAACAAAATAATCTGAAAAGGAGCGTTATGTATGCAGCGTTACCTCGCTCTATTATTAGCACTCATCCCCATTTCATTAGCCGTGCTTGGTATTAAACTAATGAGAGATACTGTATTTGGGATTTTGTTCTCCCCAATCCCTATATTATGGTTACAATTTTTAATCGGCGCTCTTTGCTTCGCACTCGGGTTTTATATCTTCGGCGGCTTCGTCTTACACAGAGATCGTAAGAGAAATAAAGTACAAGCACGCTTCAGAAGATAAAACAAAGTTTTCACATATCATAAATAAAAAATGAGACCATTATATTAGGTCTCATTTTTTTATCGGTAATAAAGTTCTTGCTGTTTCAGGATAATCAGTAATAATCGCTGATATATTCATATCAAAATATTTACGCATAAGCGTTTCTTCATTTATCGTGTAAGGACGAACCTCCACACCACTTTCCATCGTTAATTCAGCGATAGCATCTTGAAGATAACGATAATTCGGATGTACTGCAGTAGCACCCATCTTTTTTGCATATGCCCACGGGCTATGCAAACCTTCACGATATAAAATAGCTGTTTGAATATCAGGAGCCATCATATGACATCGCTTCATACTATAGTGATTAAAAGAAGAAAATACAATCCGATCCTCTAGACTAAACTTACGTACAAGTGTTATAACCTCTTCTTCTAAACCTCTGTATGGGATTTTATTATTTTTCAGTTCAATATTGAGTAGCAATGTCGTTTTTGCGAGCCATTCTAACACCTCTTCTAGAAGAGGTATTTTGCAAAAACCTACTTTGTCACCGAATTTATAACTCGCATCCAACTTACATAAATCTTCATATAAATAATTTCGAACCGCACCTTTTCCATTTGTTGTCCGATCCACCGTTTCATCATGAATGACGACAACTTTTCCGTCTTTCGTGAATTGAACATCGAGTTCAATTCCATCTGCTCCGAAAGCCTCCGCCGCTTCAAATGAAATCATTGTATTTTCCGGATATGTTCCCGCTGCACCACGATGTGCAAATATAAGAGTCATCCTCACTCCCCCAATCTTATGCTATACTATACGAAAAAGGAGGTACTTCTATGAGACCATTACAAATTTCTCCAGACACTGCAGTCCGCCTATCAAAAGCGTTAGGTGTTCCACTTGAACAACTTATGCATATGCCACAGCATATTTTAATCCAAAAGTTAGTTGAATTAGAAAAACAAAATAAAGACGAAGAATAATATAGTCCTGTTTTGCAGGGCTTTTTATTATTTTCTATTATATCATGGATAACTTACCCACTAAAATTATGAATGCATGGAACAACAAAATAAAAAGCCTCTATAGAGAAGCCTTTTTCCACAAATTGCAATTTTAAGTTCCACCAATCTATTGAAGGTCTCCAGATTTATGTAATTCACCTGTTACTACATCTCCAAAATTGTTTAAAGAAAAAGTTTGCTCTTCTAGCGAGTCCATAACTCCTATCGCTTTTCCGATATTACCACCTTGCAGTTTCCAAAAGTAGTTATGATCGTCCACAACTTTACTAAAATCTTTGTTTATCCATCTTTCAGCAATCGCTAAAAGTTCTTCTTTCGTTTCAAAAGCACTCTCATTTAAGATACTTCTTACTTTTTCAGTATTCTCTTTAGACATCGGGATTGCTCCCCATTTTTGCTCAGCTATTACTTTTTGGTGGGTCATACTGTGCATCGCTTTAACTACTTCTTCTTCAGTAGAATCTTTTGTAATTTGGAGTTTCGCACTTGCACCACCAATCTCACCAAACTACGCTTCTTTTTCTTTTGGAACTGTTTTATATTCGCTTGTATCTATTTCAGCACTAGCTTGTTTTTCCGCCGGATTATCTGCAAGTTCCAACATTCCAAAAGTTATACCAGCAGTAAGCCCGACTAAGCCTATTGCACATCCAATCCAAATTAAAATTTTCTTTTTCATATAAATATCCCCAAATATTTCTAGTTTGTTCCTTAACAAATTCTATATCAAGAAATATCCCTTTATAGATATTTTTACTAAATATATGTTTTATTTTCCATATAAATCAATAAATCACCTTTGAATGTGTCATAATCATATTTCTTATGAAATACGACTTCAATATTATTCTTATAACAAAATAAAAGATCAACGAGTGTTTTAAACTCCTTGATCTTTTATAAAAAAAATTTATTTTGAATATACTACTCTCAACTAGCCTTATGTTCAAGTATTAGCTTATCCGCAACCATTGCGATAAACTCAGAATTCGTAGGTTTTGCTTTTGACATGGATACTGTATAACCAAAAGCTTTAAACCTTGATATGTATACGTTTCTAACATTTTCTTTTCGTCCAATAAATACGCTAAATTTCACGCCCTTTATTGGTTTAGTTTTCCCTAATTCATTGGTAACATTACGTTACTAATGTGTATAGGAATATGCTACATAACCACAGGGGCAAACGTCAATAAAATTAAATGACATTCGTGTACTATTATTCATTTCATCAACTATCTGGTACGACTTTATCTCAAAATATAAATCAATGTATAGATGATTGACGATTCTTAATCATTTCTAATGGAACTTGAACACTCCCATAAGATACGCCACAAGTGAAAATATGTCCTATCATACTCATTATAGCTTCATGCTTTTCTTTTTCGGTTCTAAACTTATTATTCAGTATCGTATCTATCATTTCTTCACATTGTTTATATTTCACCATTGCTTCAGCTTGAATCTGTTCAAAAATTTCTTTTTCATTTCCCCCATAATTGTTTAACATTCTTAGAATTTCTGAAACCAAACCTTTGCGTCCATGTTACTAACTCCTGTCAGTTATTTTAGGACCTTTTTACATGTCCGTTTCTGAATCCCATACCTCTACAAATTCAAAACCTTTTAAATCACTTTCTAACACTGTATTTTTAAATTCTTCAGATACAAAAACAGCAGTAGGATGAATCCTTTTATTTACATATACTTTAAAAATCACTTCATTTTGAATAACATTAGGAGTAAATGCAAATTTTTCACACCCTATTATTAAACCTGTAATTAGTTTTTTAAAAATTGCTTTATCACTATCAATTGCATCTAATACATTTAAAACATGAACTACATAATATACTTCACCCGTTGTATTGTTAATAAGTGGAAGAAACTCAACGTTAGCACCTATTAAAGGTTCTAATAATTTTTTCGCTTGTTCACTAACCATTGGTGCACCAGTTTCTCCCCAAAAATAAGGAAAATCACTATGATTTCCTTCTTCTAGACATTCAATAAATATTTCTCCCCATGAATCTAGTAAAATTGTAGTGGAGTTGAATTTTCCTTCAAAATATTTCTTATCCTTTTTATAATTTAATAGTTGGAAAGACTCATAGTTATCAGATGAACTCTTCAATTCCCAAATTTTCATTTTCCTTCTCCTTTATATTTAATCTATTCATAAATTATTTCGGGCTATTTAATTTTAAGCTGCCATCTAATAAACGTGTTCTTATGTCATGTAAAGCTGCAACAGCGTCTGCTTGAGTACCACCATATTCTTTAACTTCTTTTAGTACCTTAGTTACCTCTTTCATATAATCCGTACCATGGTTACCTATATGTAACACTTCAGTAGTCACATATTCATTTACTTTATACGGTAAAAATACTCCATTAGCAGCAGAATCATGGTGTATTCCAAATTCTTTTAATAATTCTTGTGCTTCAATAGCCCTTTTATCATTCCAAGGTGTTAGATGATGTGCTGCATTAGAATATGGGGGTGGTTCAATCCCTGCATCCTTAAGTTCTTCACGTAATTTTTGAGATGCTGTATACGAATCGGGATAATCATTTTTTACATCTACTCTATCAAAAACTTTATCCGCATAATCTTTTATTACTTCTTGTACACCTTTAACTCTACTTTTTCCACCAGTTTCGGAAAACATAAATGTATCACGGGCTTCTTGTAAAGCTTCAAAAGCTTTTATCTGATTGCTACCAAAGCCACTAGTACCTGCAAATGCAAATCGGTCTTTCAATGGTAATTGATTCGAAACAGACGAGATACCTTCTGAGAATTTTGTTAGATTCGTACCTTTTGCGAGTGTAGTTACTTTCCCTACTTTACTTATTCCTTTATCCCCAAGCCATCCCAATCCAAGCCCCATAAAAACACTCGTTCCCCATTTTGTACGACTTTCCGCATCACCATGCCAAAAATCATTCATAAATGAATCCGAAACAGCATTCCAAGCAGTAAAGGTTGTCTCTATAGGGTGACCTATAGCATACTTAATGTTTTCTTTTGTTACTGTATCGTCTAGTGAATCAAACCCTTCCACAATCCCCCCAATAACTTGCCCAGAACCAACATATATACCGTCCCAAATTTTTTTAAGCATAGATTTTTCAGAGGGTTTGCCGCACATTGCCCCTTCTTCTACCTTTTCATCTGATAAATTCCCATCAACTAAATTACCATCATAACGTTC
>NZ_MAOC01000009.1 GCF_001884135.1 Bacillus nitratireducens
AAAGAAGAAATTGAAGTCGTTGTGGAAGCGAACAAAGTAGTACAAGTACAAGTAGAAAACGCAAAAGAACTAGGAAGCTTACAAGTAATCAAGAAGGATGCAGAAAGTGGAAAAGTTCTAGCAGGTGCAGAATTTAAATTAAAGAACGAAGCTGGTCAAGTAGTTGGAGAAGCGAAAACAACAAATAAAGATGGTGTTGTGAAATTCGAAAACGTAGTACCAGGAAAATACACGTTAGAAGAAACGAAAGCGCCAGAAGGTTACAAAGCAGTAGAAGTAACAGTAGAAGTAAACATTGTTGCAAATGAAGTAGTAAAACAAGAAGTATTGAATGAAAAAGTGAAAGAAAAAATTACAGGCCAAGTAGAGATTACAAAGGTAGATGCTAATGATACAGATAAAACATTAGCAGGCGCAGTCTTTGAAATTTTGAAAGACGGAACAAAAATAGACACATTAACAACAGATAAAAATGGTAAAGTAACTTCGAAAGAATTGGAGCCAGGAGATTATATTTTAAAAGAAGTTCAAGCTCCAGAAGGATACACTTTATCTGATAAAGAAATCAGATTTACGATTTCTAATCAAAAAATTGAAGCTATAAAACTTCAAATTACAAATCAAAAAGAGCCAGGCGAAGGAACGGAAACACCAGGTGAAGGAACGGAAACACCAGGTGAAGGAACGGAAACACCAGGTGAAGGAACGGAAACACCAGGTGAAGGAACAGAAAAGCCAGGTGAAGGAACAGAAAAGCCAGGCGAAGGAACAGAAAAGCCAGGTGAAGAAACAGGAAAGCCTAATTTACCAGAAAAAGGACCGGGTTCTTCTAATAATCAACAACTGCCAGCTACAGGGCATGATATGAATTATCTTCCATTCGTCGGTTTTGTTCTTCTGTTATTAGGAATACGTTTAAGATTTATGACTAAAAATAGTTAATAGATGTATAAAAGGCATAAGAGGAATGTTATCTCTTATGCCTTTAAGTTATTAATAGAAGAAATAAGGTAAAACCTTCTGTATTGACCTGCAAACGCCCTTCAAGTAAACTAAAGAGAGTTTGCAAATGAAAAGGTGATAATGTTGTTAATTTCAATTAAAACGTTACAAGACGATCGTTTTTTACGTCCTCTACAAAATATTGGCGGTTTATTTTTTGAAGAGAGCACGATAGGGTTTGATAAAGAAGAAGCAAATCTTATCGTTGATATACAGATAGAAGGTAATGTGACAGCATCGGCTCGTTTAACAGATGTTGCGACTGGAAATGTATATGAAGAAACATTCTCGAAAGATTTATCTGCTTTCACAGAAGAAAAAGAACGTATGAAGCAAGTGAAACATGTTGTTTCTTACGTATATCTTTCTGTACTTCAACAGCTAACTGGACTTGAACAGAGCTGGGGAATTTTAACTGGGGTACGCCCAACGAAGCTTCTTCACAAACTGCTTCAAAATGGTATGTCAAAAGAAGAAGCGCACCAAGAACTTCGTGAAAGTTATTTAATTCATGAAGAGAAAATTGAACTTCTTCAGCGCATTGTTGATTGCCAATTAGCGGTGGTTCCAGATTTATACCGCTTGAAAGAAGAAGTAAGTATTTATATCGGTATTCCGTTTTGTCCTACAAAATGTGCGTACTGTACGTTCCCTGCTTACGCAATTAACGGACGCCAAGGATCAGTTGATTCGTTCTTAGGCGGGTTACATTATGAAGTTCGTGAAATTGGTAAGTTTTTAAAAGAAAAAGGTGTTACAGTTACGACGATTTATTACGGCGGCGGTACACCGACGAGTATTACAGCAGAAGAGATGGATATGTTGTATGAAGAAATGTACCAAGCTTTCCCTGATGTGAAAGATGTACGTGAAGTAACAGTTGAGGCGGGTCGTCCAGATACGATCACACCAGCGAAGCTAGAAGTGTTAAATAAATGGAACATTGACCGTATTAGTATTAATCCGCAGTCATACCATCAAGAAACACTAAAAGCAATTGGACGTCATCATACTGTAGAAGAAACAATTGAGAAGTATCATTTAGCACGTGAAATGGGAATGAACAATATTAACATGGACTTAATTATTGGTCTTCCTGGTGAAGGGTTAGATATCTTCAAGCATACGTTAGACGAAACTGAAAAGTTAATGCCAGAATCGTTAACAGTTCATACTTTATCATTTAAACGTGCTTCTGAAATGACGCAAAACAAACGTAAATATAAAGTAGCAGGTCGCGAAGAAATCACTGCGATGATGCATGAGGCGGAAGAGTGGACGAAGAACCACAATTACGTGCCATACTATTTATATCGTCAAAAAAATATTTTAGGTAACTTAGAAAACGTTGGGTATGCAATGCCTACGCAAGAAAGTATCTACAATATTGTTATTATGGAAGAAGTACAATCGATTATCGGACTTGGTTGCGGGGCATCAAGTAAATTTGTTCACCCACAAACAGGAGCAATTACACACTTTGCGAATCCGAAAGATCCAAAATCATATAACGATGGCTTTGTGAAATATACAGAAGATAAACTGAAAATTTTAGAAGAGCTATTCGTGTAAGAAGAAGGCTATCCCAATTTTGGGATGGCCTCTTTTTAATATAGGGGGCTATTGCCCACCATTTTTGTTGGTAACTCGA
This sequence comes from Bacillus nitratireducens, assembly GCF_001884135.1. GTDB lineage: Bacteria > Bacillota > Bacilli > Bacillales > Bacillaceae_G > Bacillus_A > Bacillus_A nitratireducens. The sequence goes on from NZ_MAOC01000009.1 coordinate 2,654, forward strand.
TATATTTTGAATATCGACGACATAATTTCATTCACCAAGATACCGCACTGTTTGTAAAACTATGTCGATAATAATCAGAAAAATTAGTCGGATTATTAAAGGACAATGTCTACTTATAGACGAAATGATAGATTTATGAAAGAGAAAAGGGGGAAATTGTTGGCATGTACATGACGATAGGGAGAATTTTTGATTTAGCAGTTGGCAAGTATCCGAATAAAGAGGCGTTAGTAGAACCAGAAAAAAATATTCGCTGGACATATAAACAGTGGGATGAGCAAATAAATAAAACGGCGCAAGCTCTATTGAAAGAAGGAGTAAGAAAAGGAGACTCTGTATCTGTTTACTTATATAACTGTCGTGAATTTGTAAACGTTTACTTAGCCTGTGCCAAAATTGGGGCGATCTTTAACCCGATTAATTTCCGCTTAAAAGCAAAAGAATTATCGTATATCCTCCAAGATGCAGCCTCGAAAGTAGTTGTCTTTGAAAAAGCAGTCGAATCAACTGTTGCTATGATTGAACGAGATTTTCCAAGTACGTCTTTTTGGTATGTAGAAGACGATACACCTTCCTATGCGAGTTCTTACCATGAAAAAGTAAATGAAGCATCAGCTGAAAAAGTAGATATTGTAGTAGATGAAATGGATTATTGTTCTATGCTTTATACGAGCGGTACGACTGGTCATCCGAAAGGTGTACTACATCGCCATCGTGATATGGCTGAGCATAGTATGATTTGTACGTATTTCATAAAATATAACAGGGATAGCGCCGGACTTGTGGTAGCGCCTTTATATCATTGCGGCGAGTTAAATGCTGGAATCATACCGCGCATTCAAGTTGGCGGAAAGAATGTTATTTTACATCATTTTGATACGGATAGAGTGTTACATACAATTCAAGAAGAGAAGATTACGACGTTTTTTGCAGCACCAACGATGTGGAATATGTTACTGCAAAAAGATTTATCCCAGTATGATTTAACTTCGATGAAAATCGGTGTATATGGCGGGGCTGCGATGGCTCCGGCACTAGTGAAGGAATGTAAAGAGCGTCTTTATATTGATCTTGTCCAAATTTACGGAATGACAGAAATGGGACCGGTTGTTGCGTTTCTCGTGGAAGAGGATCAAATTACGAAAGCTGGTTCAGCTGGAACACCGTGCTTTAGCCATGAAATTAGAATTGTTAAACCGAACGAAGATGCACCAGCAGAGCCAGATGATGTATTGCCTCCTTATGAAGTAGGGGAAATTATTTTGCGCGGCCCGACTATGATGGCTGGATATCATAATCGAGAAGAAGCAAATGCAAAATCGATGTATAAAGGCTGGTATCATTCTGGTGATTTAGGCTATTTCGATAAAGACGGTTATTTATTCGTTGCAGATCGCGTTGATGATATGGTAATTAGCGGTGGTGTAAATATTTATCCACGTGAAATTGAAGATTTCCTTCATAGTCACCCTGGTGTATTAGATGTTGCAGTACTTGGTGAGCCAGATGAATTATGGGGAGAACGTGTTGTTGCGGTCGTTGTAAAGAAAGATGAAAATATTTCAGAAGCCGATTTAGAAACGTATTGTAAAGAAAGTGATGAATTAGCAGATTATAAACGTCCGCGTCATTACTTATTTGTAGATGAACTTCCTCGTAATGCGAGCGGAAAATTACAAAAATTTGTGCTAAGAGAGTCGTTGAAAGGCGCAAAACAATAGGGGGCTATCTTTACAAATAAGATTATCTTTCTTAATAAGGAAATAGTGTCAAGCTCTTCTGTTTTTAGTTTGAGAACGGGCTGTATATAAAAAGTGGAGACTATGTGTCTCCGCTTTTTATTATTCTTGTACGCATATAAGTTTGTTGATGAAAGATTTAATTTATACCTTTTAAAATCGCATGTTTTATTTTTTTGCGAAATCGAGTGATTAGCGTGATGATAATAATACCGAAAATAATTTTCCAAATGTGTTGTTCAAGTACTAGGAATATATTTTCTAAGTTTTCCCCTAACCAGTAACCACCGATTAAGAAGAATGATACCCAAAATAGGGCGCCTGCATAAATTGTCATCGCAAAGCGGCGAAACGGTAAGTTAATAATTCCTGCAAAGTAGCCTGTGAAGTGGCGAACGCCTGGAATGAAAAAAGCGATAAAGATTAGAAAATATCCGTATTTATCAAACCACATTTTCGTTAAATTAATTTTTCTTTCTGTTAAAAATACATACTTCCCGTATTTCTGAATGAAAGGCATACCCAGTTTATTCCCTAAAAAGTATTGGAACGTCATACCTGCGCTTGTCCCAATAAAGGATAAAACAATTAAAATTGGTAAACTTAAATCACCTTGATGTGATAAAAATCCTGCATAAGCTAATGTTGGCTCTCCTGGAAACGGAAGAGCAATATATTCTAATAGTAATCCGACAAGTACTACATAATACCCATATTGCTGAAATAATTCGTGAATCCATTCCATATTGTGCGCTCCTTTTTATATTGAAGTTGTTATACATCTTCCTCTCTTTCGCACTAATCGAACTGAACCAATAGTAGTAGAGTTTGGCTGGAGGATCTAGGTTAGTATGATTTTTGACAACTACTCACGATCATACTGAATATAGCTCTTTGCTAAGTAGCAAAGAGCATCGAAGTGTACATGCTACGATTAGTTAAAGTCATAGCGGTATAAAAATACGTTGAAAGCTTCTTCTTTTGGCCCGAAATTCACTGCTTTTTCTTGTATACGTTGGAAGTTTTGTTTGTCATAAAATGTATAGTTACATTCATTATCTGTATATAAATATAAAGATGTTACATCTTCTTTTGTCATGTATTGGAATAAATGGTTCAATAAATGTTTTCCAACTCCAAGACCTCTCGATTCTTCGGATACGATGAATAATTGTATACAGCCTTGAAAATGATCTTCTTTTCCTTGAATGAGTTCTTTATATGTTTTTTGAACCTTTATAAATGCCTTTAAAAATTCTCTATTCTCTTTATTCGTTATGAATAGTTTCATCGTGTTAAAGGCAAAGCTAACAGTATTATGGAATTTCTTTAAACGGTTTTTATCTTTTTCGGAATCGCCTAAAATGACACCGATAACTTTATTATCTTTTTCAGCTACCTTACTAAAGGAACTTCCTAAAATGCAACTGTGTAGATAGAAGTTTAATATTGAATTTAAAAATTTTTTATCTGTAATGAATTCATTAAACCCAAATGCCTCACCAATTAAATGTTTTATAGGCTCATAGTCTTCCTTAACAAGACTTCTATATTTTACTGTGTTCATAATTGTATACTCCCTTTATCAATATAAATGACTTATTATAAATAGTAAGGTCTCCTCTTAGGGGAGAGTCAATGGTTGCATGCGAAAAAATATAAGGGAAGAGATGCAAATGAAAAAGTTATTTTCTATTGGAGAAGTTGCAAAAATAAAGGATATTACGATAAAAGCGCTAAGATACTATCATAAGATGGGGATTCTTATTCCAAAACATATTGATGAATCAACGGGGTATAGATATTATTCTATAGATCAATTTATTCACATCGACATTATAAAAAGCTGTAGAGAGTTGAACACCAGTATAGTAGAACTGCAAGAGATTTTTAAGGAATGTAATACGGATAAATTGCTGCGATTTTTACAATTAAAGAGAGCGGAAGCGGAAGAACATATAAAGAAAATGAAAGAGGTAATGGAAACGATTGATGACTTACATGCGAAAGTAGGGAGTTCACAGGAAATATTAAAGAATGATGAAATCTCTATTGAATTTTTTGAACAGCGTTATGTCGTTGTTGCGCCTTGTAAAGAAGTAGGGAGTTTACAGGAATTACTGTATTATTCCGATTTAGAGAAAATCGTGCAAGATTATGAAGAGAAAATGGCAATGGAGATGGGGATTCTATACAATGTCAATGAAAAGTGGGATGTAGAACCAAAGTATGTTTTTAATAAGGTACAAGATCATGTACATATGGAAGAGATGCCAAATATAAAAGTATTACCAGGCGGGAAATATGTAACATTAGCGTATAGTAAAGAAAATGAAGAAGCACGTCGAAATTTTATAATTGAATATACAAAAGAAAATAATATAGAAGTGGAGAGTTTTATTGAAGTGGAGTTAGTTAGTGATATTTTTAATACGGAGACGTATAGTTGTCAAATTCAAATTTTTATAGGGGATAGTGAGAATAAGAAGTTTTGATGCCATAAATTTAGGGATGGGACGATCCCTAAAGCCTAACCTTAAATACATCGACTTAACTGCAAAATAAGATAACGATAGCCTACTTATTAATAAGAGAGACCATCCCAAAAAAATTGGGACGGCCTCATTGGATCATATTATTTACGTGAGAAACCTTCTTCATCAAGGTATTCTGCAGCTTCTGGATAAGAGTTGAATGTACCGTCTAAGTTTACGCCAGCGTAAACGTTCCACATGTCATCCTCTTGAATAAGAGTTAGGATATGACCGTCTTCGTTACGCCATTCTTCTTCGGCAGCAGGTTCCATTGGTGCTACAATTTCCTCTGGCTCCTGTGATAGACGTTCAATTACTTTTTCAATTAATGAACGCAGTTCTTCTTCTGAAAACTCACGGATGTTAATCATGCCTTTATCATCTGTTTTATAACCTTTAATGAAGTTTGCATATACAAATCCGTTTCCATTTGGGTGTAAATGATATACAACGTTCTTTTTATCTAAACGACTTTCTTCAAAGTGAAAGTTGACGCGTTTTAATGATACGTTCTTTCTTTCTAATTCTGGGAAAGATTCAATAATCGATAATTTTTCTTCAAAAGTTAGCATAGTGCCTCCAAGTATATAGTAAAAGATTTAATTTGTTCATTATAGCATAGTTGCAATTGTTTCCAAAGGTAAGGAGGAAACTTTTATTTGGATGCGTTTACGTCACGATACTGTAAAAAGTGGGCTAACGAATGTATTCTTTTAGGTGTACAATGGAACGTGGACTTAATGAGAAGGTGGTTATTTATATGTTTCAAAAAATAGCAAAGGAATGTTTAGCAGGGTTTACTGTTGCGATTGTTGCTTTGCCGCTAGCAATTGCATTTGGTATTGCCGCAACGGGAACGTCTGAGGGAGCGCTAGTCGGATTGTATGGTGCGATTTTTGCAGGTTTGTTTGCGGCGTTATTTGGTGGTACACCGGGGCAAGTAACGGGTCCTACTGGGCCGATTACAGTTATTGCAACAGGTGTTATTGCAACTCACGGATTAGAGGCGAGTTTTATAGCCTTTATGATGGCAGGGTTATTTCAAATTTTATTTGGTGTATGTAAGCTAGGCTCTTACGTTCGGTATATTCCGTATCCTGTTGTTTCAGGGTTTATGAATGGGATTGCACTTATTATTATTTTAGGTGAAATGAAGCACGTACAAAATAGCTTTCTGCTTGTGTTGTTAACGATCATTGTAATGATCGTTTCTGGAAAATGGATTAAGGCCATTCCATCAAGTTTAGTAGCATTAGTAGGTGTTACAGTAGCGTTGCCGTTGTTTTCTTCTATGCTACAAGGAATTACGGTAAACTTACCAGTTGTAGGAACTCTTTCTTTAAATAAGATGATTGAAAAGATAGGTGCAATTCCAGAGGCGATGCCATCTCTTCACGTACCAACTTTAGACGCAAATGGTATGTTAGCACTTGTATTACCAGCACTTAGTATTGCTTTACTAGGATCAATTGACTCATTACTAACATCTGTTGTAATGGATAATGTGACGGGAACGCGTCATAAAAGCAATAAAGAGTTAATCGGACAAGGTATTGGTAATATCGCGAGTGGTTTGTTCGGCGGATTAGCAGGAGCAGGTGCAACTGTTAGATCCATCGTCAATATAAGAAGCGGGGGGAAGACGGCACTTTCAGCTTGTATGCATAGTGTCATCTTATTCATTTTCATTATGGGACTTGGTTCAGTGGTACAATATATTCCGCTTGCTGTATTATCAGGTATTTTAATTTTAACTGGTATTGGAATGTTTGATTGGGAAAGTATGAAGAAGATGCATGTAGCACCAAGAGGTGATGTAGTTGTAATGCTCGTGACGATGTTTGTGACAGTGAAATTTGATTTAATGGTTGCTGTTGCGTTTGGCATTATTCTTTCTTTCATTATATACATGGTGAAGTGTAAAGAACGTAAAGCTTCTATTATAAAAGAAAAAGAAGCGACGTATACAATTCAGGGACCACTTTCATTTCTAACAGTAGATCGTATTTTTGCTTCTTTACAAGATGTGAAGTCACCAGTTATTTTACGGATGAAAGATGTACGCTATATGGATGTATCAGGGGCTATGGCATTATTAAACTTTGTTGAGCAATCGGATAAAGCAGGAGCGAGTGTGACACTTGAACATATACATCCGCATGTTGAAAAGACGATAGTGATGATGGCGAATAATGAGCAAAAAGAGAAATTACGATTTTTAGAAACTAAAGCGATGTAATAATAAGGACTTTCACATGGAATGCTTTGTAGAGTGTGAAAGTTTTTATTATTTTTACTGTGTTTGTTATATTTGGGATTCGTATATCTGGATGTTGCAAGCTTGTTGATAATTGATTTTCTACACATTATAGTAACATCTTAGATTAGCAATGTGCTATTATAATAAGGTATGTGAATTTTGAGATTCCTTTATATTTAGAAGGAAGAGCTTTAAGCTGGAGGGAATATTTGATGTACAAACAGTTACCACATGGAGTGAAGATCGGGGTTACACGATCAATTGTTGTTTCTTTTGAGAGATATATGAAAGAAATTGAATGGAATGAAGAAAAATTTGATATGCAGCAATTTCTTGAACAGTGGAAACAATATTTATACACAAAATCAACTTGGATTAATAAAGTAGACGACGAGTTGAAAGGACATCCAGATTTCCATCAAGCATTAGCGATGAAAGTAAATGAAAAAATTAATGAGCTTATTAGTGAGAAACCAAACGAAGAACAATTAGAGCAGTTAAAACAGAGCGACGTAAAGCATGTTGATGAAATGTGTAAACTAGAAGCGGAGTATCATATGGAACGTTTATTAGTAACGAAGTAGATTTTACATAAAAATAGAGCCTATCCTAAAGAGGTGATGACCATCTTTTAGGATAGGCTTTTTTGTATATTAGTCTTGTGGTACAAATGCTGTCCAGCTAGATAAATCCATATTTTGTTTCAAGATGGATGAAGCAGGGAAAACAAATGACCATGGTTTTGTAGTATTCGCTTTAATTTCAAGATTCGGTAACGTGAAAGCACCTTTAACAACGACTTCTCCAGAAGCGTCCTCAATATGAAGGGGAAGTTGTTCTAGTTGAATGTTGTCTTTATAGCCGTTACGAATTAGCAGTGTTGTATGTAAATCGCCGTTCTCTTTCAGTGCGGCTTGTAAACCTAGGAAGTTAATTTCACCTTCACTTGGAGGCGTTAAATTGTCTACAAAATTACGTAAAGATTCTTTGCTTGCTTCAGGTAACTGCGCTTCCCAAGATGGATCTAAATCTAGTTCATGCTTACTTTCAAGTTCGAAAGCTAATTCCCAATCTGATTGAGATAGTTCAGCTTCAGTTATTGTTTCTTGCTCAAATGTAAATATGAAAGGCATATTCACATTTGCAGGAATATCTCCAAGAGCAGACAGGTTAAATGTTTTACGTGCGCACAGCTTTTTATCTTTGTTTAATAGAAGTAATGTAACTTCTTCGAAAGAAATCGGTTTTGGGACACTGCTGCGAATGAACGCAGCTACATCGTATGCACCATCACGTTTTTCAATTTCAATTCCTGATAAAGAAATTTGATATTCTTGTAAAAGTGGTAATTCTTTATGTAAGAATTGGTAAATGTATTTTTGTTCTTGTGCTACTTCACCCCAGCTAGGATGGAAGTAAAGAACAGGCTTTACTGCTTTATTTTGAGAAGTAGTTTCTTCTTGTCCAAATAATTGATTACTAGAAACAGTAGTATCTTTTCCTTTTTTCTTTGCCTTTTTCAGGAATGATAACATAAATTTTCACCTCATGATTGTACGTTTTCTGGGACTGCTAAATGTCTCGCGATATAGCGGCACATTTCTTTTTCAAAATTACCGTAAGTGTATAAGAAAATATCCAAACCTTCTTTTTGGTAAAGGCGAGTTGGATCTTCTTGTTGATATTGTCTTAAGCCAATACCTTCTTTTAAGTGAGTCATTGCATCTAAGTGACTTACCCAGTTTTGATCTAGGAAGTGTAAACCAACGTAGCGCAGTGATTGTTGTAAATCCGCATGGTTATTTAATTCTTGTACACGTTCGATATAGCTAGAAATTGTATCTTTTAAAACGATTTGTAAATCCTCAGGCGAATGTACGTCGTTCGCAGATAATAGCGGCAAAGTTTCAGCCGGTAAAATTTCTTTAATAGATGCTGTTAAACTAGTGAAATCCCATTCTTCAGGAAGCATTCCTTCGAAAAGGTGCTGTTTAGCAATTGCATCTACAGAATGTCCAATCATTGGAATAACAAGTTCTATCATATTTGTTTCTTCTTTTAATAAATTGTTGCGCAGTGTATAGATAACATTACGTTGATCATTAATTACATCATCTAGTTTTAAATTATATTCACGCATTGAGTAATGACTACCTTCACAAATTAATTGTGTACGGTTAATGAAATCATGGACCTTAGATGTATGAATAAGTCCTGTTTTGTCAGTTTTTAGTGATTTTTCCAACTTTTCTACTTCTTCGTGTGCGAAGCGCTTTAGCATCTCATCCTCTAAAGATAGGAGGAATTGAGAGCTTCCCGGATCACCTTGGCGACCAGCTCGTCCTTTAAGTTGGTTATCAACACGGCGGGATTCATGACGTTCTGTTCCAATTACATGTAATCCACCAAGGGCGTGGACACCCTCACCTAGTAAAATATCAGTACCTCGGCCTGCCATATTTGTAGCGATTGTAATTTGACCTTTTTGTCCAGCAGTTGCGATCAAATCGGCTTCTTGTTCTGCACTCTTCGCGTTTAATAATTGATATTTGATGTTTGCTTCATCTAAGTAACGAGCAACTGTTTCAGATTGCAAGATAGACATCGTCCCAATTAAAATAGGGCGTCCTTGCTTATGGTGTTTTAGAACTTCTTCACGCACAGCTTTATATTTATCATCAGCCGTTACATATACTACATCATTTTTATCTTCACGAAGAACAGGACGGTTCGTTGGAATTGGAAGAACTTCCATATTGTATACACGGTTGAATTCTTTTTCTTCTGTTTTTGCTGTACCTGTCATACCTGATAATGCTGGATACATACGGAAGAAGTTTTGAATTGTAATAGAAGCTTGTGTTTGGTTTTCTTCTGTAATTTCTAAACCTTCTTTTGCTTCTAGTGCTTGATGCAAGCCGTCACTTAAAGAGCGACCATCCATAACACGTCCTGTGAAAATATCTACAAGTAGTATTTTTTCATCATGCACAATATAGTCAACGTCAAGCTGGAAAGCGACATTGGCACGTAATGATTGAATCATATAATGGTATAGAGTTTGATGCTCTAAATCATATAAGTTATCGATATCAAATAAATCTTCTATTTTTGTAATACCGTCTTCTGTAAAACTAGCTGATTTCGATTCTGCATCGTATGTATAGTGAAGGGTATCTTGGAACGATTTAATAACTTTTGCACATAAATAATGCAAATCAGAGCTACTGGATTTCTTCCCAGCAATGATAAGTGGCGTTTTCGCCTCATCAATTAAAACGCTATCAATCTCATCGATAATAGCAAAGTGATAGGGGCGCTGAACTTGATCATTTTGTGAAGCAGCCATATTATCGCGAAGATAATCAAAACCAAACTCTGTTCCAATACCGTATGTAATATCAGCTTCGTATGCAAGTTTCTTTTCAGAAGGATCGATTTGAGGAATATTTAATCCAACTTGTAAACCGAGAAATTCATGGACTTGGCCAATTAACTCTTTATCACGCTTTGCTAAATAGTCGTTTACCGTAATAACATGAACGCCTTTTCCTTCAAGTGCACGTACATATGTTGGAAGAGACGAAACTAATGTTTTTCCTTCACCAGTTGGCATCTCTGCAATATTACCTTCTAGTAATACTAGTCCACCAATTAACTGTACATCGTAATGGCGTAATCCAAGCACGCGTTTTGCGGCTTCGCGTACAACAGCGAATGCTTCTACTTTTATGTCATCAACTGTTTTACCATCTTTAAGCATACTTTTGAATGTGACAGTTTTGCGACGTAATTCTTCGTCAGATAAATCAGACATTTGTTTTTCCAAATTATTAATATCTTGAACGAGTTGTTCATATTTTTTTAGCTTTCTCTTTTGAGAATCTCCTAACAATTTCTTTACCGAATTCAGCATGTTGTAAACACTCCTCTTACTGACAATAGCTACATTATAGCACATGTTTATCTTGAACAAGTAGAAGTAGTAAATTGAAGAAAATACTGGATAAAAATACGTGTATCATGCACATATTATATTTAAAGCATAAAAAGAAAGAGAGTATTCAATATATAAGAAATTTGGTATGATAACTAAATGAGATAAAGTGATGATTCTCAAGATGAATGAATAATATGGATTTAATATTTTATGTAGATTATATATTGAAAGAAAAGAGATAGAAGATGAATAAGAAGTTTGTAAAAGGCGCTGCGATTTTAACCGTTACAACGTTTTTATCGAAAGTAGTGGGGAGTTTTTTTCAAATCCCATTGCAAAATATAGCAGGGGATGAAGTACTTGGGATTTTTCGCCTTGTTTTTCCTGTATATATGATAGCCTTAACTTTATCAGTAGCGGGAGTCCCGCTAGCAATATCCCAGTTAATAGCTGATCTTCATGAAAAGAATGATCGTGATGGAATAGCGAAATTGTTTACGTCCGCATCTATTATAGGTGTTATATTTGGGGTTCTCGGATTTTTAATTATTATTATTGGATCAAGTAGCATTGCAAATATGCTTGGTGGGCAAGAGACGAGGCTAGCATTAATTGTTACTTCGTTTGCTTTATTAATCGCACCATATATGGCAGTGTACCGTGGATATTTCCAAGGGTTCGGAGATATGATACCTACTGGTGTATCACAAGTAATTGAACAGTTGATACGCGTATTCTTTATGCTAACAATTGCTTATGTATTTGTATATTGGAATAAAAGTAGTGATATCATAACAGGCGGAGCGATGATTGGTTCTTGTTTTGGTGTTATTACGTCACTCATATATTTGCGAATGAAATATGTGAAAAGCATGTATCGCTATAAGAGCGAAACATATTCATTACAAGATTTTAAGACAAACGCGAAAAACATACTCCGTGTTTCAATTCCAATTGCAATTGGAGCGTTATCGATGCCTGTTTTAAATTTAGTTGATTCTATAACAATTCCACATGTATTACATGAATCTTCTACAACGATTCAGGAACAGTTTGGTATATATAGCCGTGGTTTTGCATTTACGCAATTAATTGTTGTATTTGCAAGTGCGATAGTATTTCCGTTAATTCCATTATTAACAGCGGCTTTAACAAAAAAAGATATAGCTTTAGCTAAACTGACAGTAAAACGTACAAATGAGTTTGCGCACGTTTTAACAATGCCGATAACGATATGGCTTATGGCGCTCACAGTACCGCTTAATGTTGCATTATTTACAGATACAAAAGGAAGTGGTATGTTAGCTATTTTAATTGGTAGCTCGTATTTCACATCACTTATGGTATTATCAATAGGAATCTTGCAAGGGATTAATCGTTCGATGCAAGCAGCATGGATTGTCATCGGTGCAAGTTTCGTAAAAATTATATTAAATATAGCGCTAGTAAACCAATTCGGTATAAATGGAGCAGCGTATAGCACCCTAATTATTTATATAATGATTTGTATCGCAAATCATATTTATATTAGAAAAGATCTTTCTTATCCAATGGATATAGGGAAGTTTTTGGCGGTCATTGGAGTATCTAGTATTTTAGGTATAGCATTATACTTTGTGTCTACATTAATTAATGTGACAGATTCCAGGATTCTAGCAATGATATATAGTGCTGTGGCGCTAAGTGTAGCATCAGTATTATATGGCATATGTGCACTTAAACTAAACTGGATATCGAAAGAACAAATTCCATTTTTACGTAAATAAAATCGTTTGTTATAGAAAATGAACAATATTATAAATGGGCATGACTTGTTAGATGTTTGTGAAAGAAATCAATTTGAAGTTATCAAACCTTCCTCGGCAAGGAATGGATAACAATTTGTTTAATTACAAAAAGAGTTGATTGCGAAATGTTGGAGGAGATTAAGAGTGCGGTTAGTTTTATCAGGATATTATGGTTTTTATAATGTTGGGGACGAAGCAATTTTGCAATCAATTATTAAAGCGCTACATGAAGAGGATCCTACTCTTGAGCTTGTTGTACTTTCAAATGACCCCGACTATACAAGGAAAATGTACGGTGTAGAAGCAGTAAATCGCTGGGATATAAGAGCGATTTACCGAGAAATAAAGAGAAGTAATGGTTTAATTAGCGGAGGCGGAAGTCTCTTGCAAGATAAGACGAGTATTAAAAGTATTTTATACTATACGGGTATTATGCGACTTGCCCGTTTTTTGAAAAAGCCGTATTATATTTACGCCCAAGGAATCGGACCTATTACGAAGAAGCAAAATCGTTTATTAGTGAAATGGCATGTATCAAAGGCTGAATATATATCAGTGCGTGATGAAGACTCTTTTTTGTACTTAAAAGAAATTGGTATTAAGAAAGATATCGAACTTGTTCCAGATCCGGTATTAGCTTGTCAGCCAGAAGAAAAGAAATCCAATTGGCTTCAAAAACATTCTCTGCAAGGAAAAGTCGTTGCGGTTAGTGTAAGGTACTGGGATGCAAAAGAAGATTATATGAAGAAGTTAGCAGATACGCTGAAAAAGCTTAAGCAAGAGGGATACCATATTTTATTTGTACCGATGCATGGACCATTTGATCAAAATGCATCAAGGGATATCATTAATTTGATGGGAGAAGAAGCGCACATGCTCCCTTATAAAATGGATATTCATGAGAAAATCTCTATTTTATCAGAATGCTCCCTTTTAATAGGGATGAGACTGCATGCTCTTATATTATCGGCAGTTGCAAACACGCCTATGATTGGAATTTCATATGATCCAAAGATCGATTCGTTTTTACAACAAGTAAATCAGCCGATTATTGGGAATGTTGATGGAGACTGGACGACAGAAACATTACATAGTATGGCGATTAAACAATTAGAGCAAACAGAATATGTACAAGAAACGTTAGGACAAAGGGTAGAGGAATTGCGTGAGCAAATTTCCATAGCGTCCAAATATATTATTAATGACTTACATGCAAAAGAGTCTATAAAAAGAGGAATGGAATAGAGGCCATTCCTCTTTTAATTCAATAATTGAGTAGAAAAAAGAACAGAGGTTGTCTGTTCTTTTTTTGCTATGTAAGTAAGGATTTGAAAGAGAAGCGTATGAAAGAAAAAATGTCGAAAAAAACAACAGATTGAAGTTTTAGTTGTTCCTGAATAGGTGGGTTTTATCTTAAAATCTTAACGTTATTATATAAATAATATCGGTATAATGCGTTTTATATGAAAATAATTGGATAATGATGTCGGTTTTCTTCAAAAAAGCGATCTTAAGAATTATGTCGAACGCCAGAGAAATATAGCGTTAATTAATTTTATTATCTTTATATTTAGATGTTGAAATTATAAGTGTTTTTCTGCTATAGTTGTAAATGGTTATATAAATATTGTACAAATGTAGTTCTGACGTATTGTTTCGTACATTTAAGATATTCCGATTTTAAAATCGGGTTATTTAAAATAAAAGTCGAAAAAAAATGAACGTTAGAATTATGAGAATTCACTTTTTTGTCGAATTTAAGGATTTAAATTCGGGTAAAAATGCTTTGATGTCGTTATTATTCTGTATTACGGAATAATTTATATATATAGGATCTTAACTACATTTATATTTACTAGTTTCAACATTAAATAGAATATCTATTTAAAATATTATGGAACTAGTATTACATTCCTGAAGGAGGAAATATATAAAATGGCAAAGACTAACTCTTACAAAAAATTAATCGCTGGTACAATGACAGCAGCAATGGTAGCAGGTGTTGTATCTCCAGTAGCAGCAGCAGGTAAAACATTCCCAGACGTTCCAGCTGGTCATTGGGGAATTGATTCTATTAACTACTTAGCAGAAAAAGGCGCAATTGCAGGTAATGGCACAGGAATGTTCGAGCCTGAAAAAGAAATAACTCGTGCAGAAGCAGCTACAATGATGGCTAAAATCTTAAACTTACCAATCGAAGAGAACGCTAAACCATCTTACCCTGACGCTCAAGAAGGCTGGGCTACTTCAATCATCGCAGCAGTTGAAAAAGCTGGCGTAGTTAAAGGTAAAGATAACGGCAAATTCGAGCCAAACGGCAAAATCGACCGCGTTTCAATGGCATCTATGCTTATAGAAGCTTACAAATTAGATACTAAAGTAAACGGTACTCCAGAAACTAAATTCAAAGACTTAGAAGATAGCTGGGGCAAAGCAAAAGCTAACATCCTAGTTGAATTAGGAATCTCTGTAGGAACTGGCGACAAATGGGAGCCAAATAAAACTGTAACTAAAGCAGAAGCAGCTCAATTCATTGCTAAGACTGACAAGCAGTTCGGACAAAAATCAGAAGCTAAAGTTGAGTCTATTAAGGCAATCAACGCTAGAGAGATCGAAGTTAAACTTGGCGCTACAGTGAAAGAAGAAGATGTGAAGAACGCGAAATTCACAATTTCTCAAGGTGGTACTCCAGTAGCAGTTCCTGCAAAAATCGGTGAAGATAAAAAATCTGTAATCTTAACTCTAGAAGATGCTGATATGCTTAAAAATAACAATGCTTATGTTGTGACTGTTGAAAAATTAAAAACTGCTGAAGGCAAAGAAATTCCAAAAGCATTAGAAGTTATCTTCTTTAATGATGAAGTAGCTCCAATTGTATCTACAGTATCTACTCTAGAAGGAAAACTTAAAGTTGTATTCAGTGAAAAATTAAATGCAACAAAAGGTGCAACTGTAGTAGTTAACGGCCAAAAAGTTGAAGGTAAAGTGGAAAACAATACATTCACTTCTAATAACGCTTTAAATCTTGAAAACGGTAAAGAATTCTCAATCATCGTAACTGGTGCTACAGATTTAGTTAATAACACTATGGAAATGTACGAAGGTAAAGCTACTTATAAAGTAGAAAAAGATGTTACAGCTCCAGAAGTTAAAGATGTTAAAGTGAAAGAACTTGCTAAAGGAAACGCTACATTAGAAGTTACATTCTCTGAAGAGATGACTAACGCGGACCTAGGTACTGTAACAGTTAAAAAAGGCAAAGAAACTTTAGTAGCTACAATTTCTGCTGATGCTCAAGATAAAACAAAAGCAGTTGTTGAAGTAAAAGACGCTCTTAAAGCAGATGAAACAGCCACAAATCTTACAGTTGAACTTGTTGGTTATAAAGATGCAGCTAACAACGTAGGTCAAAAAGTATCTAAAGAAGTAAAAGTTACAAAAGATGTTGTAGCTCCTAACTTCGTAAAAGCTGTAGCAGAAAAAGAACAAAGCGTAGCAGCTACATTTACATTTGACAAAGAAGTAAATGTTGAAACAACTAAATTTGATAAAAAAGTTGTTCGTATTATTAATCAAGATACAAGTGAAGATGTAACAGAACAAGTAACTGCAGCAGTAGTTAAAGATAATAAAAAAGCAATCACTTTAACATTCCCAGCTGCAGGTAACTACAAAGTTGCTGCTTCAAAAGGATTTATTCAAGATACAGCTGGCAATAATTCAGCAGCATTTACTGCAGATGTAAAAGTTGATAAAAAGAAAGATGAAGAAGTAGTAAACGTAGATAAAGTAGCTCCAAAGGTAACAAGTGCAGCATTTAATAAGGCTGAAAATACTCTTGTAGTGAAATTTGACAAGGTAGTAAAAGGTGGTCAAGGTGCAGAGTCAGCAGCTAATGTAAGCAACTACACATTAGCAGGTGCTAAATTACCAGAAGGTACACTAATCACTTTATCTGGTGATACTGCAACTATCGAACTACCAAAAACATTCACTTTCGAAAAATCAGAAACAGTGAAGTTTACAGTAGCTAACGTTGCAAATGCATCTGGAGTAAAAATGGGTACAACAAACCTATTATTAGATGTTATTGATACAAAAGCTCCTGAATTCAAATCAGCTAAAGTTACAAATGTAGGGAAACAAGAAGTAACTCTTACATTCTCTGAAGCTGTAAACGTTGATGCAACTGACTTTGTATTTGACTTAAATGGTGTGCCATTTACAGTAACAGAAGAATCTGCTAATAAAGCAAAAGAAAGTGCTTCTAAAGAAGTAGCACTTAAGCTAACAACTACAGAGAATGTTAACTTTGCAACTGGTACATTAACGCTTAAAGCTAAAGAGCTTAAAGCGAATGAAACTTTAAATACAGTTGACGGCCTAGCAAATAACAAACTTGTTGCTTTCAAACCAGTAACAGTAGCTCGCTAATTGAAATAAATTTCAATAGAAAGAGTCCACATTATGTGGGCTCTTTTTTTATGGTTTAATTTTTATAAAGAACGATTTTTGAAAAATAAATCATATTTTGAAGATTTATAGTTAGTTTTATTGAGAAATAAATTGACAACGTTTTCAAAAGTGGAAAAACACCCCATTAATATGTGAAACTTTTGTAAATTCACTGCGTTTTTCGTTAAAAAAACATTCAAAAAAAAGAAGAAAATGTCGAATTATAATAATTTAAGTCGAATATAGTCCGAAAATTGAATTTATTGTAAAAAACATTTAGGTGATGAAGTGGAAATATGTGCTATAATTCCAATTGTGTATTCGATATGAAAAATATACGAAGCGCAGTGAGAGTGATTTATAGGGAAACAGTTTGTTCATTTCTATATTTTAGTATTATTGATATCTAAATAATACAATTAGAAGACTGAATTATCAGAATATGTCGAATCTTCTTTTGAGAAAGTTCTTGATAACGAATAGTTTTGTATAGTATGATGAATTTGTTTCAGAAAATGGTATTTAAACCTTATATTTACATCTTCCGGTTTATATCATTTTATTTTGTGAACTACTTTTCTTATGGTATTTTATGCTTTTGTTAATGTTTTTTATTGTTTTATGGCTTTTCTAACTAGCTAGTTTTCAAATTACATATGATATGAAACTAGTAGCATATTCCTGAAGGAGGAAAATTATAAAATGGCAAAGACTAACTCTTACAAAAAATTAATCGCAGGTACAATGACAGCAGCAATGGTAGCAGGTGTTGTATCTCCAGTAGCAGCAGCAGGTAAATCATTCCCGGACGTTCCAGCAGGTGATTGGGCGGAAGATTCTATTAATTATTTAGTAGAAAAAGGCGCAATTGTTGGTAAACCAGATGGTACATTTGGTCCAGCTGAATCAATCGATCGTTCTTCTGCAGCAGTAATTTTCACTAAAATTTTAGGATTACCAGTTGATGAAAATGCTCAACCATCTTTCAAAGATGCTAAAAATATTTGGTCTTCAAAATATATCGCAGCAGTTGAAAAAGCAGGTATCGTTAAAGGTGATGGAAAAGAAAACTTCTATCCAAACGGTAAAATCGATCGTGCTTCATTCGCGTCTATGTTAGTAAATGCTTATAACTTAAAAGACAAAGTTAACGGCGAGTTAGTTACAACATTTGAGGATTTATTAGATCATTGGGGTGAAGAAAAAGCAAACATCCTAATCAATCTTGGAATCTCTGTAGGAACAGGGAAAAAATGGGAGCCGAATAAATCTGTATCTCGTGCAGAAGCAGCTCAATTTATCGCATTAACAGATAAAAAATATGCAAAACCAGATAGCACACAAGCATATGTAACTGATGTGAAAATTTCTGAACCAACGAAATTAACATTAACAGGAACTGGTTTAGATAAACTTTCTGCTGATGAAGTAACTCTTGAAGGTGACAAAGCAGTTGCGATTGAAGCAACCGCTGGCGGTACATCTGCAACTGTAACACTTGGTGGTAAAGTTGCTCCAAATAAAGAACTTACTGTAAAAGTGAAAAATCAATCATTCGTAACGAAATTCGTATACGAAGTTAAAAAATTAGCTGTAGAAAAATTAACATTTGATGATGATCGTTCTGGTCAAGCAGTTGCCTTCAAATTAAACGATGAAAAAGGTAACGCTGATGTTGAGTACTTAAACTTAGCAGATCATGACGTCAAATTTGTTGCAAATAACTTAGACGGTTCACCAGCAGAAATCTTTGAGGATGGAAAGTCAACTTCTGCTACAGGTAAACTTGGTGTTGGTCTTTCACACGGTGATTACAAAGTAGAAGTACAAGTTACAAAACGTGGTGGTTTAACAGTTTCTAACACTGGTATTATTACAGTGAAAAACCTTGATACACCAGCTACTGCAATTAAAAATACTGTATTTGCAGTAGATGCTGATAAAAATGGTGTAGTATACGGTAATACACTTACTGGAAAAGACTTCAAGTTAAATAGCCAAAATTTAGTTGTTGGTGAAAAAGCACAAATCCATAACGTAGTTGCTACAATTGCTGGAGAAGATAAAGTAGTTGATCCAGGATCAATTAGCATTAAATCTTCAAACCACGGCATTATCTCTGTAGTAAACAACTACATTACTGCTGAAGCTGCTGGTGAAGCTACACTTACTATTAAAGTAGGCGATGTAACGAAAGACGTTAAATTTAAAGTAACTACTGATTCTCGTAAATTACAATCAGTAAAAGCTAATCCAGACAAATTACAAGTTGTTCAAAATAAAACATTACCTGTTACATTCGTAACAACTGACCAATATGGCGATCCATTTGGTGCTAACTCAGCTTCAATTAAAGAAGTTCTTCCAAAAACAGGTGTAGTTGCTGAAGGTGGATTAGATGTAGTAACAACTGATGCTGGTTCAATTGGTACAAAAACTGTTGGTATTACAGGTAACGAAGTAGGCGAAGGTACAGTTCACTTCCAAAACGGTAACGGTAATACTTTAGGTTCATTATACGTAAACGTAACAGAAGGTAACGTTGCATTTAAAAACTTTGAACTTGTATCTAAATTAGGTAAATACGGTGAATCACCTGATACAAAACTTGACCTAAATGTTTCTGATACAGTTGAGTATCAATTATCTAAGTACACTTCAGAGCGCGTATACTCTGATGCTGAAAACTTAGAAGGCTATGTAGTAGAGTCTAAAAATCCAGAAGTAGCTGATGCTAAAATTGTTGGAAATAAAGTTGTTGTTAAAGGTTTAAAACCAGGTAAAGTTGATATTCACTTAACGAAAAATGGTGCAACTGCTGGTAAAGCGACAATCGAAATCGTTCAAGAGAAAATCGCTATTAAATCTGTAAACTTCAAACCAGTTCAAACAGTAAACTTCGTTGAGAAGAAAATTAACATCGGTACTGTATTAGAACTTGAAGGAAGTAACCTTGATGATATCGTTAAAGGTATTAACTTAACGAAAGAAACACAACATAAAGTACGTGTTGTAAAATCTGGTGACAACCAAGGTAAACTTTATCTTGATACAAATGGCAATGCTCACTTCGATTTATTCGATCAAGAGCTTGGTCATGTAACAGTAAATCAAACAAGTGATTCTGCACTTCCAAACTTCAATCCGGACATCTATAATACTTTAACTACTAAGTACACTGACAAAGGTACATTAGTATTCAAAGTATTAAGAGATAAAGACGTTGTAACAAGCGAAATTGGTTCACAAGCTGTACACGTGAACGTGCTTAACAACCCAAATCTATAAGTTGATTATAGATAGAGTGAAAAATCAGTGGGGATTGATTCCCACTGATTTTTTTTCGCAAATATCGCAAAGAAACCTCTTGTAATTTTCACAAGAGGTTTCTTTTATTTTTTAAACTTAAACATATCCCCACTCAAGTTCGAATCACTATACACAAACAATACCATGTTAATGTTGTTGTCTTTAATGTATTGATATACATCCTTTTCGTGATAGTGACGAAGGTCGAGGATGGATGTGTGATTGAAGCTTTGTGCTAAGTGAGGCATGATTGCGTTTGCGAATGAGTCTTTTAGGACTAAAGCTCGTACATCATTTGGTGCATTGTTATTTTCGATGACGATTTCTGGATAGTCGTTTGCGTAATAGCCTGCGTATGATGTTGTGTCTTTTTGTTTTTCTACGCCATATAGTTCATCTAATGTGCGATATACGGTGCCGTTTACATCTTTGGCGACTACGCTCGTAAAGTTGAAGCCGTCTTTTGGTGTGTAGTAGCATAGTTTTTCTCCAGTTGCATCGATTAGTTGGTATAGCTGGTTGTTAAAGCTTCCGACTAGATGTTTATTTGGAGCACACGTACGAGTGTAATTTTCTTTTTTTATTTCTTTTCCTTTATATATAGAAGATTGTTGCGCGATTGTGTTCATTATATATTGATAGCCTAAGAAGGCACCATCCATATTCCAGTGGTGGTCTGTTTTGAAGTACATACTTTGTATTTCTTCATTTGTATAGTTTTTCTTAAAGTGTTCCATGAGTTTAATTGGTTTTACGTCCGCTGGAAGTTTATCTAGAAAATAATTTAAATTTTCCTGTGCATATGTGTGAATATGGGAAGGTAATTTAAATGATAATGCATTCGTTTTGGACGGTGGTAAGGCAAAGTAAAACTCAACGTTTTGTTCTTTTAAAAACTGAGATAAATCGTTTATAGCAGGCATGGATTGATCGATTTCATTATATTTTGTAGTCCATGCTGGGTTTTTTAGAAGCCATTTATCATCAGTTAAAATAATATCGTTAATGAGAGACTTGTCCATTTTAATTTGAGCAAGCGTATAGTTTTTTATGAGTTCATCTCTTCCGATTAATTGATCGTTTGTATATATCTCAAAGTCTTTAAAGAAGCTACCATTTACGACAGCTTCTTTTGTAAGAGCTGGTTTTTGAGCGAGCGGACGATTTTCAACGGGCGAAACTGCTCGGTCAGTTTTGAGAAGCGATAATATGCCAAATGAAAAGATAATGGTGAGAAAACCGATAAATAGGACGATGTTCCCCAATTTTTTCATAATAACGTTTCCTTCCTACATAAAGTGAAACTTTAATCAGTGGGGAGTGTTCATCCCCACTGATTATCAGCCTTAACCAATCGGGCTTTTCCGGGCAGCCCGGAAAATAGCGGGATAAGTTAAAACCTGAAATAAATAAATGGATTATACGTCGAATTAATTAAATAGATAATCGAGATCATAAATAATGTTAGTAATAATATAGGACGTACAACTTGCATCGTGAACATATATGTTTTGGGCGCAAGTTCTAGTATGTTTTTAACTCTCTTTAAAATCGGTGTCGCTGCGATAAAGGCAATGATAAAAATAATAATGTATTCATGTACGTATAACATTGTGTTGTCATCGATGAAAGATTGCCCCCCTATGCCAAACATCGCTTTTAAATATTGGAACGAGTAAGCGAAGTTATCAGCTCGGAAGAAGACCCAACCGATCATAACGATGATTAGTACATATGCATGTTGCAGCGGTTTCCATAGTTTATTTAATATTTTCTCGAATCCAGCTTTTTCAATGGAGATAATAAAGCCGTAATATAAGCCCCAGGCGATAAATGTCCAGCTTGCTCCGTGCCATAAACCGGTTAATCCCCATACGATGAAGAGGTTACGGTAATTTGCTAGTTTGGAAACGCGGTTTCCACCAAGCGGAATGTATATATAGTCGCGGAACCAAGAACCTAGTGTAATATGCCATCTTCTCCAAAATTCTGAAATGGACTTTGAGATGTATGGATAATCGAAGTTTTTTGGGAAATCAAACCCGAACATTTTTCCAAGTCCAATTGCCATATCGGAGTATCCTGAGAAATCGAAATAGATTTGAAGTGTATAGGCGATAATCCCGATCCAAGCTGTTCCAGCACTTATCTCAGACGGCGGTAAGGCGAAGATTTTATCTGCGACAAATCCGACCTGATTAGCGATTAATATTTTTTTCGCTAATCCTAGAATGAAAATTTGGAGACCTTCTGTAAATCGTTCAAAAGAATGGATGCGCGTTTTAATTTGATCAGCAACGATATTGTAACGAACGATTGGTCCGGCAATAAGCTGCGGGAAAATTGATATATATAACGCTAAGTTAAGTGGATTCTTTTGAACTGCGCCATCTTTACGGTATATATCGATGACGTATGACATCGCTTGGAACGTATAGAATGAAATTCCAATTGGTAGTGGAATAGGTTCCACATGAATAGATAAATGAAAAGTTTGATTTAAAATGTCTGTGAAAAAGGAAATGTATTTAAAATAAGAAAGTAATAAAATATTTCCGACCACAGCCATAATTAAAAATGTGACTTTCATATTTTTTCGTTTATCATAATGATGCACGAGTAGGCCGAAGCAGTAGTTTAAAAGAATAGAAAAGAGCATTAAGAGGACGAATCGAGGTTCTCCCCATGCATAGAAAATTAAACTAAATGCAAGTAATACGAAATTACGTAGCTCGGCACGCACTATAAAATAGAAAAATAATACGAGAGGTAAAAAGATAAATAAGAAAACAGAACTACTAAATACCAAAGGACTCTCCTCACTTTTTTCAAAAATACATTTCGTGCAAAAAAAACGACATTTCTATTATATATTCTTTTATATAAAAGTGCCTTTAATATTTTATCATGTTAATAATTCCATTAAAATGATTAATATATATAATAGAAGAAACGGGGAGCGGAACCCTTTTGACACTCACTATTTGGATAAGATAAGATGAATAAGGTGTGATTTGTTTGGAAGGGAAGAGATGGTGTGTTATTTAACTCATTTGAGTTTATTTTTTTATTTTTACCGATAGCATTTCTTTTATATTTTCTATTAAATAAATTTGGACATGCTACATTAGCGAAAGCTTGGCTCGTTGCGGCCTCTTTATTTTTCTATAGTTATTGGAATGTGAAATATTTACCGCTTATGTTAGTGTCGCTCATTGTGAACTACTTTATCGGAATGAGGCTCGTAAAACATAAGAGTAAACTTCTTTTAACGATAGGATTAATATTTAATATAGGAATGCTTAGTTATTTCAAGTATTATGATTTCTTCTTACAAAATGTGAATTCATTATTTGGAACTCAGTTTACATTATTATCTTTAACGTTACCGCTTGCGATTAGCTTCTATACGTTTCAAAAGATCGCATTTTTAGTAGATACGTATCGTGGTGAAACGAAGGCATGTCATTTTCTTGATTACGCATTGTTTGTAACGTTTTTTCCGCAGCTTATTGCAGGGCCGATTGTACATCATGCGCAAATTATGCCGCAGTTTGCTGACGATAGTAAAAAGCGCTGGCAATCGAAGTATATCGTTCTTGGTATATTCGTATTTGCAGTTGGTATTTTCAAAAAGGTAGGTATTGCAGATGTATTATCACCCCTTGTACATGAAGGGTTTGATGTGCAGCAATCATTAACATTTGTTGAAGCGTGGCTTTCGTCGTTAGCGTTTACGTTCCAATTGTATTTTGATTTTAGTGGATATAGTGATATGGCAATTGGAATCGCTTTAATGTTTAATGTTAAATTACCGCAAAACTTTAATTCACCGTATAAAGCAGTGAATATACAAGATTTTTGGCATCGTTGGCATATGACGCTTAGCCAGTTTTTAACGAAGTATGTATACATTTCTCTAGGAGGAAATCGAAAAGGAATTACGCGTACATACGTAAATATTATGATTGTATTTTTAATAAGTGGACTTTGGCATGGAGCTGGTTGGACATTTATTTTTTGGGGATTCTTGCACGGTTTAGCTTCTGTTATTCACCGATTATGGAGTAAAGCAGGAGGGCGTATGCCGGCCTTTGCTGGTTGGCTCGTTACGTTTTTCTTCATTAATATAACGTGGGTATTCTTTAGGGCAACATCTATACATGATGCGGTGAAGGTGTTAAAAGGAATGTTCGGACTAAATGGAATCGAATTAGCAAATAGTGTATTCCCATCATTTATAATAGAGAAGTTACAATTTTTAAAAGAGTACGGTGTTTCATTTACAGAAGGATACCATGTCTCTTTATTAGATCCGAAAATGGTAGCGTATATTTTCGGAGCGTTATGTATTAGTTTCTTCTTAAAAAATTCAATTCAGTTAAAAGATTCATTCCGTCCAAATGTGTGGACTGCTTTATTTACTGCAATATTGCTTGTATATAGCGTGTTACATTTAACGAGTATTAGTGAGTTTTTATACTTTAATTTCTAGGTGGAGAATATGAAAAACAAACATTGGCTTATTTTCGTTTTTGTATGTGTTTTTGTTCCTCTCGCAGGTGTCGGGATATTTAATAGCTATATAGATTCTCTTTGGTTATTCCCGCATAAAAATAAGTGGAATGATGTGCAGTACGGGTTTAACGAGAGACAACAGAAAACGAATTATATAACGTACCGTCCGTTTACATATGATGGAGTTATACTTGGAAGTAGTAGAACGACTTTTATTAATGAGAATGACTTCACCGGGTTAAACGCATTTAATTATGCGGTAAGTAGTACAGACCCGCGTGAGTATGATGCATATATTGAATATGCAAAAGAACAAAAAGGTAGTGAACTCGCATCTATTGTACTTGGTTTAGATTTCCTTGGAACGAACAAAAATAGGGAAATTGGTTTTGATAAACCAGAAGTGTATATTAATCAGGCGCAAAGCCTATTGTATCCGATTAAATCGTATGTAAGTATGGACGGAATTACTTATTCAAAGAATACAATTGCGAATTCTACTCATCATAGTACGAACATTGATCGGTATGATCGAGAGAATATAAAATCGATGCGCGATTATACGAAAGAAGAGCGTGATGCGCAAGTTACAGCGCAAGTAGATAAGTTTAGTAAAGAGATTTATGGCGGGAATTATGAGTATCAAAATATGAAAGAAATATTAGGAACAGTAAAGGCTCATAATCCGAACACGAAGTTTTATATTTTTACAACGCCTGTTTCAGGGCCACTATTCCGTACGATGATTCAATCAGGGCGATGGGAAGATTATAAAAGATGGCTTCATGACGCTGTAGATGTATTTGGAGAAGTTCATCATTTCATGTATCTTAATTCCGTTACAACGAATTTAGACAACTATATGGATGGGCATCATTTCAGACCAGAAATTGGAAAGCTGGTTGCGCATAAAGTTGTGAATGAAGAAGATAGCAATGTCCCGAAAGATTTCGGTATTGTTATTACGAAGGATAATATTGATGAGGTGCTAGAAGAGATTTGGGCGTCTTTTCAATAAAAAATAGGTCATAAATGTGGTCTAGTCTTTGCCGAGTAGACTGTATAAAAAAGAAGCAGCCACCGAGATCTGATGGCTGCTTCTTTTTTTGTAATAAAACCCATTATCGTTACAATAATAACAAATATTTCTTTTTATTACTAGAATTGTATTTTTTCTTACAGCCATATAAAATTTGTTTAACACAGGAAGATATATGATAAAGCGGTTGTTTATTCTACTATTTATCCAAAAGGTATAATTTATTACAACGGTAGTTCTTTTACTATTAATACTTAATAGTGAATGGGAGTGATGAAAGATGGAAAGCGGACAAATGAATTATATTGTTGTTAATCCTATAGGTGTTGTGATTTCTGTAATTATGATAATAGCTATATGTTTTGCTGTTATCCGTTTGGTAAAGTATTTCAAAAAATAAATAGTTCCTACCTTAAACTAGAGGGTTATTTAAATAACAAAGTTTGATTGTGAGATTTTTCAAAAGAAGAAGCAGCATCCAAATGGATGCTGCTTCTTTTATTCCGCTTCTAAATCAACAATTAAGTAAGCGAGTATAACAACGAAGAAAATACTAACGGAAGGCGCTGTTAATACGTGGCCGGACATAAAGCCGATTCCAAGTGATAGTACAACGGTGCTAGCTAATAGCATATATTTCACGGTTATTATTTTCTTAAAGTTTGTTATGACGCGAATGAATAATTTAATACCGAAGTATAGAAGCGGTATTAAGTAAATAAGGAAGCCGACGATTCCGAATGCAAAGAATAGATCGTGGAAGTCCATTTCGATTAATTTAATTTTAACCGTATAGTTACCAGCATAGCCCATTCCGAATAATTTTTGTGATAGCGGTGCGTCTTTATAGTATTGTTTGTATACTTTTAAAAACTTATCGCGATCACTGTAAATTAAACTTTTGACCTCAGAGTCTGTTAGCTCACCTTTTGCATGTTTTTTCTCTGCGTCTAGATCTTCTTTAATTACTTTTCCTTCTTTTCTATCCTTTTCTTCTTGTACTGATTTTTTGTATTCGTATATTTGCATGTGGATGCCCATATTTTTTGCAATAGGAGTATGTGGTGTAAGTGCAATTAAACCTCCTAAAACAATAGCGGCAACAACTGTATTTACGAGATATGTGAATCCGTTACCTTCTTTTTTGCGATGAATCATATATTCAATGAATGAGAATAAAAGTGCCACGCCAAGCGTTAGAACAATTGCACCATATCCTACTTTCGTTCCGACCATAATACTTGCATACATCGCAAGTATTGTTGGAATCCAGTAATAGATTTTCGAGAAAGAAGTTGTTTTATGAATCGAATATAACACTACGATTGGGAACATAATTGCAAAAATAGAACTTAAATCATTTCCAGCAAAGAACCAACCTCTTGAACCAATCTTTGAGTGAGGATAGCTTGGGAAATCTGTACCAGTTTGCATTGCAACAATCAGTGTGATGCTGAAAATTAAAGTTGCATATAAGAAATATGTAATGATTTTATGAAATGTATATTCTTTATTTTTTAACTCTTTAAAGACGATAATATATCCAAACAGTAGCACAATTGGATATACGCTTTTTAAAATAAATTTCACTTCTTCGCCAAATGAAACTGGAGATTTGACCATCATATTATTTACAAGACCAATTGCTAGTACGATCCCGAGTAGGCATAAATAGAGAATGTACTTTTTCGCCCCATGTTGTTTTCTATGAAGAAGTAGATAACCTAATGCAAGAAGCATAAAGGCGAAACGGACTACGATTCCAACTGTTGCGCTCATGTGTAATACATAGATTGAAAAAGATGTTAATAAATCTAAAATTGGTTGAAACACAATGAATAGCAATAGGAAATGCGGGAAGTAGTTATCCGTTTGTTTCAACTTAGTAACCATATGTTCCTCCATTTCTTCATTCCTTTATTTCAACACCCGAGAGATGGGTATAAAAGCCTTTTTTTGGCATAGTAAGGTGAATGAATTTCAATGTTTGTTTTTTGCATCAAACTTAAGAATACACCATTTCATTGCAATGGTAAATAGATGAAAAGCAATGATAAACCGACTTTAATTTCTATATTTTTTAACGAAATTGTATGTTTTATACGGATATATATACAAATTACGAGAATATTAGACAGAAAATTAAGAAAAAAGAAGGGTTTTTAACATGCTTTCTATAATTATAGAAGTATAATCTTTATGTGGAAAAGAGGGGTATATATAATGGAAGTAACAAGTAAAACAGAATCTGTTGTTGTGAAATATGAAGGGCGCGTAGCAACGGTTATGGTCAATCGCCCAGAGGTTTTAAATGCATTAGATGAACCAACGTTAAAAGAGTTATTACAAAAGTTGAAAGAAGTGGCGGAAAGTTCTGTTCACGTTGTTGTGTTATGCGGCAGTGGCCGTGGTTTTTCTGCGGGTGGAGATATTAAATCAATGCTTTCAAGTAATGATGAAAGTAAGTTTGAAGGTATCATGAATACAATTTCTGAAATCGTGGTGACGTTATATACGATGCCAAAGCTTGTTATTAGTGCAATTCATGGACCGACTGCTGGACTTGGATTAAGTATTGCATTAACAGCTGATTATGTTATGGCAGATATATCATCAGTTATTGCGATGAACTTTATTGGAATCGCTTTAATTCCAGATGGTGGTGGCCATTTCTTCCTTCAAAAGCGCGTCGGTGAAAATATGACGAAGAAAATCATTTGGGAAGGGAAGAAATTATCAGCGACAGAAGCATTAGATATCGGTTTAATTGATGAAGTAATCGGTGAGGATTTCCAAACGGCTGTGAAGCAAAAAATTAATGAATGGTTACACAAACCAATCAAGGCGATGATTCAAACGAAACAAATTTTATGTGAAGTCAATCGTTCTAATTTAGAACAAACGCTTCAGCTTGAAAAGCGTGGTCAATATACGATGAGACAAACAGCGGACCATAAAGAAGGTATTGCTGCTTTTCTAGAAAAACGTTTACCAGCATTTAAAGGGGAATAAAGTGAAACATTAATCCGTGGGGATTTGTTTATCCCCCGCGGATTATTAGTTTTACTGCCCGTTAATTCGAGATAAAGGGAAGAAAGTGCTAACACATTTTAGTATAATTGTGTTAGCACTTTTTTTAGGAGTATAAATGAAGAAAATTATCGGTGTTATCGTTATGATTTTACTTACGTATTATGCTTTGCATAGTACACCATCTCTTGTGGTACGGACTGCATTATTCTTTGAGGGACATCCAACTGTTGCTTTCTCAGGTGAAGTGAAGAAAGAACGGGATGTGAAAAAAGAGGCGATTCCTGATGAGTACCGGACCTTATATGGCGATAAGAAAGAAGAACCAGAGCATTACTTCTTTCCTGTAGTAAGGGCGCGCGGATCAGGAATTGATATGTTAAGTGCTTGTGTGGAAAAAGAGTGGTTTTTCTATAAAGTAAAACTTTAATCAGTGGGGGTTTTGTTCATCCCCCACTGATTTAGCCTTCACCAATCGGGCGTTTATGGGCAGTTAATCTCCCACCTAACTTCTTTGCTCCATCCGAATTTTGAGGTGGGAGCTTTACTGCCCGGCAAATAGCGGGATAAAGCAGAGCTTGGGTGTTATTAAAAATAGGAGGAACAGTGATGTCAACTTATAACAAATTAGTAAGAGACCGTGTCCCGGAGAAAATTTTAATGTCTGGAAAAACATATACAGCACAAAAATTAACAGGACAAGCTTACATACAAGCGTTAGCGAAAATTGGTACAGAAGAAATTCGTGAATTTGCTTCGATGAAAGAGCGTGAACATGCGCTAGATTCACTTGCAGATGCACTTGAAGTTATTATTTCATTAGCTCGTGCAGAAGGTGCAACAATTGAAGATATAGAGCGTCTTCGTAAGAAAAAAGAAGAAGAGCGCGGCGGATTTACAAGAGGGATTTATTTGATGGACGTTTCGGAAGAGTAGTTTTATAGAAAAAGCACAGCTTACTCAGTAGCGCTGTGCTTTTTTCCTGCAATTAGGCTAACGATTAAGAAGATAGCTGTTAATGTCCAGCCGATTGCAATAGAAGTAGTAGTGTGAATGGCATAAGAAACTTGTAAACATAGTAATGATGATAAAAACCAAATAAGTGCAATATGTACATGTTTTTTCGTTACATTCATTTTTGTTATCTCCTTTTAACTTATTAAACTAAATTTTACTATAATTTAGAAAATTAAACTATATGAGTAGAGGTTTTATCGTAATTTCGCTATACTAAATAGTAGAGAGAATGAGGAGGAAACGACAATGGCACATCATGCAAAAGAAACGATGGAATTAATTAAAGAGCTTGTCTCTATTCCAAGTCCATCTGGAAACACTGCGAAAATTATTAATTTTATTGAAAACTATGTAAGTGAGTGGAATGTAGAGACGAAGCGTAATAATAAAGGCGCTCTTATTTTAACGGTTAAAGGAAAGAATGATGATCAGCATCGTTTATTAACTGCACACGTTGATACGTTAGGTGCGATGGTGAAAGAAATTAAGTCTGACGGTCGTCTTCGTCTATCTATGATTGGTGGATTTCGCTGGAACTCTGTAGAAGGGGAATATTGCGAAATTGAAACGTCAAGCGGTAAGAAGTATACAGGTACAATTTTAATGCATCAAACTTCTGTCCATGTGTACAAAGATGCAGGGGAAGCGAAGCGCGATGAGCAAAATATTGAAGTTCGTATTGATGAGCGTGTTTCTTCGGCAAATGAAGTACGCGAATTAGGAATTGAAGTAGGAGACTTCGTTTCATTTGATCCACGCGTTCAAATTACAGAGAGTGGATACATAAAATCACGTCATTTAGACGATAAAGTAAGTGTAGCAATTCTATTAAAATTAATTAAAAGATTGCAAGATGAAAAGGTAACATTACCGTATACAACACATTTCTTAATTTCTAATAATGAAGAGATTGGGTACGGTGGAAACTCAAATATTCCAGAAGAGACGGTAGAATATTTAGCAGTTGATATGGGAGCGTTAGGTGACGGACAAGCATCTGATGAATATACAGTATCCATTTGTGCGAAAGATTCTAGCGGTCCATACCATTACGCTTTACGTAAGCATTTAGTTGAATTGGCGAAAGCGAATGCTATTGAATATAAAGTGGATATTTATCCCTACTACGGATCAGACGCATCAGCTGCGATTCGCGCTGGATTTGATGTGAAACATGCATTAATTGGAGCTGGTATTGATTCTTCTCACGCATTTGAGCGTACGCATGAAAGCTCGATTGTACATACAGAAGCACTTGTTTATGCATATGTGTTATCAGAAATGATAGCAGAATAGTGAGAGGGTGGTTGATTCTATGAATCAGCCACTTTTTTGTGCATAAAAACTACTTTAATTGTATTTTATTGTACAATATTAAGAAAGTAGGTTTACTACAGAATTCTAGTATTATAGAATGATAGAGGCGCACTAATTTTTTTTTGCTCGCATTTGTTATAATTTGTATATTAAGATTACGCGTTATTGTAAATGATTTTTGAGAGGAGTATTATTTTTATGAAGTATCGTGCAGTCGCGGCTGGTATTTTAGCCGCAAGTTTATTATCGTCTCCAGTTAGTAGTTTCGCAGCAGGGAAAAAGTTTTCGGATGTTCCTACATGGGCGCAGGAATCGGTTGACTATTTAGTAGGGAAAAAAGCACTTGATGGAAAACCAGATGGAACGTTTTCTCCATCTGAAGCAGTAGATAAAGGATCAGCTGCAAAAATATTAGCGGTAGTTCTTGGTTTACCAATTGATCCAAAAGCGAAACCATCTTTTAAAGATTCGCAAGATCATTGGGCAGCACCATATATTGCTGCGGTAGAAAAAGCAGGTGTAATTAGTGGAGATGGTACTGGAAAATTCAATCCATCAAGCCAAATTAACCGTGCATCTATGGCATCTATGCTTGTACAAGCATATTCATTAGACAATAAAATTATTGGAGAACTTCCAACACAGTTTAATGATTTAGAACCTCATTGGGGTAAGAAACAAGCTAATATTTTAGTAGCTTTAGAGATTTCAATGGGTACAGGAAATGGTTGGAAGCCTGACGGTACTGTAAGTCGTGCTGAAGCAGCTCAGTTCATCGCGATGGCAGATAAAAATAAAACAAATACATCGAAAAGAATGTATATGAACAGAAACTTTATTACATATCATCAGGCATCGTTATCATCTGGTATTACTGACACTCAACATAAGCCACAAATGCTTGAAGTGAAAGAGCAAAGAGCGGATGGTTGGTTGAAAGTTGTAACAAGTAAAGGTGAGAAGTGGACGCCTTTAACAGAGAAAACAGATGCTATTAATGAAGGATTTACTGCGTATGCAGAAGCTTCGCATCAATCTAAAGTGTCAGGTACATATAATGCACAAAAAGTAACTGTTATTGAAGAGAATGGTAGCTGGATTCGTATCCGTATGGGAGCTGGCTTCCAATGGGTGGATAAAAATCAATTAAACCCAGTGAAGCAAGGTAACTTCCTAGAAGGTAAAGCGATTATTATTGATCCAGGTCATGGTGGAATTGACTCGGGGAACCCTGGTTATTATGAGAAAGAAAGTAAAACCGTATTAGATGTATCATTACGATTACAGAAAATATTTGAGAAAAAGACACCGTTTACTGTGTTATTCACTCGTACAGATGATACACGTCCAGGAACAAGTGGTCCTGATTCTTTAAAAAAACGTGTAGAATTTGCACAGCAAAATAATGGAGATATTTTTGTAAGTATCCATGCTAATGGTTCTGAATTGAAAAATGGACAAGGTACAGAGACATTATATTATGACTCAGCACGAGCAAGAGTAACGAATCCAAATGTAGAAGAGAGTCGTTTATTAGCAGAAAAAATTCAAAAACGTCTTGTGAATGCACTTGGAACAAAAGATCGTGGCGCGAAACATCAGGACTTATACGTAACTAGAGAAAATACAATGCCAGCTGTATTAACAGAATTAGCATTTGTAGATAATAAAAGTGATGCAGATAAAATTGCTACACCAAAGCAGAGACAAAGTGCAGCAGAAGCTATTTATCAAGGTATTCTAGATTACTATGAAGCAATGGGGAATGACGTATCTTCTTTCCGTTAATAAATAAAAGAGATTGCCATAGGCAGTCTCTTTTTATTTATAAAACAAATTATAAAGGTTTCTCTTTATTTCGAGCATATGATATCATTTAATTTTATATGAAAAAAGTATTCGAGTAATTGTAATCATAACAATTTTAAACGATAAAGGATGATAATAGATTGAGTAATCATAGTAAAACACCTGCATGTATATATACGTATGCATTTCGCGAAGAGGAGCGTGCTTTATGTTACTTGGAAATGCGCTCGTTCTTTGGGATGGAGTCTCACGTTAATATTTTAAAAAGTGAAGTCAAGATTGCTCCGAGTAGAAGTCCGTTTATTAAAGAGCGCGTCGAGGTTATGTATGAAGGGGACGACTTAGAAAGCATTTTAAAACAAGTGGAACAAATTGATTTAGCGGGAGCGACATTCAAAGTTATCTTCGTTAAAATCAATGATCTTGGTAAAGAAAATAAAATTGAATATGGAGAAAGACGCCTTATTGAACGAGACCTCGGTATGCATATTGAAGGAGAAGCGGATGTTCGTAATCCAGAGCGTGTATTCGGGATTGTTCCTCTTGGAGGACGCTGGTACTTCGGACACTATGTAGAAAGTGATCCGGTTTGGTATCATCACATAAAAAAACCGCATAGCTATTCGACATCACTGAGCACACGTGTTGCTAGAGCTGTCGCAAATATCGCTGTACCAAACCCAGATGGAGTACGAGCAATTGACCCGTGCTGCGGTATTGGAACAGTAGTAGTAGAAGCACTTTCTATGGGGATTAACATCGTTGGTAGAGATATAAATCCACTTGTGGTGCTCGGAACGAGAAAAAACATCGCACATTTCGGGTTTGAAGGAACAGTAACAAAAGGTCCGATTGAAGAAATTACTGAGAACTACGACGTCGCAATTATCGATATGCCGTACGACCTATTTACGCACGCAACACCAGAAGATCAACTCTCAATTCTTTCAAGTGCGCGCCGTATTGCAAAAAAAGCAGTCGTTGTCACGATGGAAACAATGGACGACATGATTCATGAAGCGGGATTTGAAATTACAGACCGCTGTATCACAAGAAAAGGATCATTTTCTAGACAAATTCTTGTTTGTGAATAGGAAAGGTCACCCGTTTATTAAATTAATAAATTACAGGATAGTTAGTCCATTATGAGGCTGATTATCCTTTTTTATTTAACAACAAATATAAAAACTCCATTTTGAATAAAGATTGATCAAAATGGAGCTACCCTTTTTAGCTAAGTATGAGATTTTTATAAAAAAGTTTGATTATTTTACTGAGCCTTAATGAATAACATTTCAAGAATACCAATAAAAAGCATAATCAGTCATAACTGAAGAATCACCCAACTGATGTAACATAGCTGAAATATTCCCTCTATGATAGGTTCCATGATTCACAACGTGTAAGACCATTTCAGATATACTTGTTTCTCTTAATCCTGCCCATGGATTATCCAACATTATTCTCTTTTCCATATCTTCCTGTCTGTTCAAAAAGGTTTTAAACCGGGATGTTAAAGTGTGAAATTCCGTTTCTAAGTCTTCAATGGGCAGTTTCTCAATCTTTTCTTGAATTTGAAATGAAGATTGCATTGCTTCATTCATACTCTGACCCTCAAGGGTATGAAGCCATCCATATTCCACCAAATAGAGATGAGATAAAACCTTTGAAACAGAAGAAAAGACACTTTTCATTTCCTTTTGATATTTCTCAGGAGAAAGTGTCTTAAGATGATCAATAATCCGTTGATTTGCCCATACATGATAGTTATATAGATTTTCTACATGATTTGCCATACAATCGCCTCCTTACCATCACGTTTTTTAATGTTCTTTATCAGAATGAATTATTCCTTTAAATATCATTACTTATTTGATGAGATCTTCAACTAAATGGCCCAATTGTTGAACAAAGGTCAAAGCAATCTTCAACTAACCTGCCCCGTTAGTTGAATTACATTTCTTCACAATGTTTATCGTTAGATTAACATAAATATCCAACAAGAAAACATCAAACCTCTAAGAAATCTATAGAGGTTTGATGTTTTTAATCAATCTTTTTTACAAAGCTACACTTGTGACAAAAAAGCTTATTTTTTCATTTTGTGGTGATTCTGAATTCTTAAGTTGATGGGCATGCCTGTGTAGGTGACCTTTTTTGGTTTGTATCAATGTGTGATTAGTTGGTAGTTTAGATGGGAGATTTGACGGGATTTGTTGAATAGACGATATATCTCGAGAGTTGTTTTGTTAGTAAATTACTCTTCTTTTGTCTTCTCTTGTTGTGCAATTAGTAAATTGCGTAATACGTGTCCGCGGTAACTTTCTAGCTTTCGTCCTTCATGATAGCGAACACCTAATTTTTTAAGCTCAGCTACGTACCAGCCCTTTGTTCCGTAATACATGAGACCACTTCCTTTTTTCTTTTGAACAGTATATGTGCCTGGGCGAGAGAATTTTCTTTTTTTATTCATGAAATTTGTAGAATTTAATATTGAATATTCAGTTTATTTTTATTATGATTAACTTATTATCGGATGACAGTGATTAGCCTCGCTGTAAGCCCGGATTTATGTTTGAAAATGAAGAGAGTAATTTCTTTCCACTTGAGCTTCTTTAGCAGAAGTACGAGCTATAAGGATAAGGGTAGTAAAATTCAATGCAAATGTGTACATTGTTTTTCTGGCTCTTAACATAGTAACGGAGGATGAAATATGCGTAAAGGGACTTTTTTTATGGCAGGACATTCGAGACTTCCGAAAGGGATGGCTGTTCGCAGTATGTATGAAACATTAACGATTACAATTGAGGCAGATCATAAATATCACGTCATTATTGAAGCGTCATGTACGCTTGCGACAGAGCACGGTAGAGACTTCGTTTCTCAAATTTTGAGAGGACATAGTTTGCAAGATGGTATTGAAGAAATCGTTCAAGATATTATGGACCATTATCAAGGAAAAGCGCAAAATGCGATCGTCAGTGCGGTAAAAGATTTACATCGCCAATATGTAAGTTATTTAAATGATGAACAGCCCAGAGGAGAGTACGAGGAAACGACACCATAAAAACTGTCTAGTTTACAACCATAAACGAGAGCCAGTTGTATTTCTTTTTAAAGAGATACGACTGGCTTTTTATATTGAGGAGGCAAGAACTATGAAAAAGTTAAGTGAAGTTCAAGTTGTAAAACAA
Source organism: Bacillus nitratireducens (assembly GCF_001884135.1). GTDB lineage: Bacteria > Bacillota > Bacilli > Bacillales > Bacillaceae_G > Bacillus_A > Bacillus_A nitratireducens. Next base: position 38,602 of record NZ_MAOC01000009.1, read on the forward strand.
GAGACGAAAAAAAGAGGGTGCGCAGAAAGTAAAGGGATTTGTAAAATGTGTAAAGTATGTCGAGAAAATAATAAAAAACGAATTGACAGTTAGAATATTTTGAATTATTATTTAATTAATAAGATCCATACGAGAAATTAGCCTTCTCTATATCCGATCTTGCTTTCCTGTTTTACAAATATTTTCATACAAACTGTCTATTATTATTGTACTTTAAGAGATTAAAGAACATTCGTAATTATGAGCCAGTTGTACGTTTCTACGATTTTATGTCGTGGTATGCGTATAACTGGCTTTTTCGTTGTTAGGACAGTAAGACCGAATCTCAGCATAAGAAGATAAGGATAACTGTCTGTAAAAAGCGTCAATACGTTCTTCATATTTAAATTAGGGAGGAATTGAAATGTCGATTATTACAGAACAAAATGTGAAGATGAAATTTGCAAAGAAATATGAGGGGTATGAAATTGCTCCTCATCCAGAGCATAAACGTTTATATCATATTACGCTAAACCAGCAATTGCTTAAGCAGTTTTTTGAAGAGGTAAAAGAGCATTCAGAGCAGTCACTGCAATACATTCCTTATTCTCGGTTTAATCTTGCGGATGGAATGAGAAAGATTTTTGGGCAATCATTTATGGATAACATTCGCGGCATTATTCATGACCGTGAAACGGGCGGATTTACAATTGGGGTGCAAGGTGAAACGGCAGATCCAGCAGACTACGTGAAATTTGCAACAGCATTAACACATTTAATCGGGGAGCCAAACTTTGATGCAATGACAGGAACGTATTATGCTAGATTTAATGTGAAAGATACAGATAGTAGTGATTCTTATCTTCGTCAAGCGTACCGATTGTTTACACTTCATACAGACGGTACATTCGTTGATGAGCCGACAGATTGGCTTCTTATGATGAAAATTGAAGAGCAAAATGCAGTAGGCGGAGAATCTCGTTTACTACATTTAGACGATTGGGAAGACCTTCAGAAATTTAGAGAGCATTCACTCGCATCTGTTAAAATTACGTATAAAGCGCCACCAAGTAAAAATGCGCAAGAAATCGTCTATCGTGAAACATTTTTTGACGTAAATAACGCACCGTGTATTTGCTTTATTGATCAGTTCGCTTATCCAGATAATATTGAGCAAGCAAACTATTTGAAAGACTTATCATATTCTGTTGAAAATTCACCAGCAACACATGCATTGAAATTACCAATTGGTGACTTAGTTCTTTTAAACAACTTATTTTGGATGCACGGAAGAGCTGCATTTGAGAAAAATAAAGATTTATATAGAGAACTAATGCGTCAACGTGGTTGTTTTTCTAAATAAGTTTGTACGGCGGGTCTTAAAAAAGGCCTGCCTTTCATCATATTAAGGGGGAAGTAGGATGTATGACTTTATAATTATTGGCGGAGGAATTGTTGGGCTTTCAACGGGAATGGCTTTAACGAAAAAATTCCCTCGTGCGAAAATCGCGATCATTGAAAAAGAAAAGGAACTTGCACATCATCAAACTGGACATAATAGCGGAGTAATTCACTCTGGAATTTATTATAAACCAGGGAGTTATAAAGCGAAGTTTGCCAAAGAAGGAAACGCAGCTATGGTTCAATTTTGTAAAGAAAATGACATCGCTTATGACATGTGCGGAAAAGTAATTGTCGCTACAGAAAAGGACGAAATTCCTCTTTTACATAACTTATATGAGAGAGGCTTACAAAACGATTTACATATTGAAAAAATAGATAAGGAAGAATTAGCTGAAATTGAACCGCATGTAAAAGGACTTGGCGCAATCCGTGTTCCTTCTTGCGGGATTGCTGATTATAAAGGAGTAAGTTATGCATTTGCCCGTTTGATCCTAGAAAGCGGGGGAGAAGTACATTTAGGAACAGCGGCGGAGCGTATTACTGAGAAGAAAGACGCTGTAACAATTGAGACAAACAAAGGCACATTTAAAACGAAATTTCTCATTAACTGCGCCGGCTTACATAGTGATCGCATTGCGAAAAAGACAGGCATATTAACGGATATGAAAATTGTTCCGTTTCGTGGTGAATATTATGAACTTGTCCCAGAAAGACGCTATCTCGTAAAACATTTAATCTATCCAGTTCCAAATCCAGAATTCCCGTTTTTAGGTGTTCATTTCACAAGAATGATAAACGGCGACGTACATGCAGGACCAAACGCAGTATTAAGCTTTAAGCGAGAAGGCTATACGAAAACAGACTTCGATATAAAAGACTTCATGGAAACAATGACATACACAGGCTTTTGGAAAATGGCGATGCCAAATATGAAAGAAGGCATAAAAGAAATGGTGCGCTCATTCAGTAAACAATCATTCCTAAAAAGCTTACAGCGCTTAATACCAGAGCTAACAGACAAAGATATCGTCCCAACCCATGCAGGTGTAAGAGCACAAGCCATTTTATCAAACGGAAATATGGTTGATGACTTTTGTATTATCCCTGGCATCAATTCTCTGCACATTTGTAATGCGCCATCTCCAGCTGCAACGGCTAGTATAAAGATTGGTGAGGAGATTGCTAAGCAAGTGCCGGATGTGGTGGCGGTTAGGGTTTGATGGGTCCCTCGAGTGATTTGAGTCATAAATCCGCCTCACTTTGAACGATAATATTACCGTAAATCATGAATTTGAAGAACCCCTTCTCATAAAGTAAACCTTTAATCAGTGGTGGTTTTTCTGCAGCATTAGGGCTACGAAATTGAAAACTATTTAAAGAAAATACGACATCACTTCTATTTCTAGTTTATTAAAATAGGATTTATAATAAGAATTTCTAAAAATATAAAGGAGGGATATGCTTTGTTTCCAGGTACTTTATATGAAACACATGTTAAAACAAAAAATTTAGAAGTGGCAAAAGAGTTTTATACTAAACTTGGATTATTTCATGCTCACACTATTGAAGAACGCCGTGTAGCATTCTTTTGGTTTGATAAAGAAAATAAGAAGGAACAAATGCTGGGTATTTGGGAGGTATCGGAAGAAACATTCCATACAAGTCACTTTGCATTCAAGGTTAACTATGAAGAAATCATTCATGCAAGAGAATGGCTTCTTAATAAAGGAATAAGCCCAAGGGCTGCTTTCGGTCTTGAACCTTCCGAGCCTATGGTTCAAACGTGGACACCGACTGCAAACCTTTATTTTTACGATCCTGACGGCAATTCTTTAGAATTTCTATGTTTACTTCCTGAAAAGAAAAACGTAAAACAAGATGTCATGTATTTGAGTGAGTGGGAAAGCTTGGAGAGTGAAGAATAAATTCGATTTTTAACTCAAATCCCGCAAATCTATGGCTTAAATCACCCCCTGAGTTTTCGGGGGATTTTTTTGTTTTGGGGCCAATAATCACCTACTGTATAAAAAAGTAGACAGTGGTGTGTATTTTTCAAAAAATGTATACAGATTTATCCCGCTATTTGTGGGCAGTAAGACCCCCACCTCAAAATTCAGCGAAAGCAAAGGATTTAGGTGGGGATCAACTGCCCGTAAAAGCCCGATTGGTGTGGGCTAATAATCAGTGGGGATGGACAAAACCTCCACTGATTAAAGTTTCACTTTATACTCTATGCGTTGGCATGATACTTGCAATAAAAGGAGTATCAACATATAGGGGAGAGATAGAAATGAAGGTTAGTAAAGTGTACACGACAATTGATGCACACGTAGCTGGGGAACCGCTTCGAATTATTACGGGCGGAGTGCCAGAAATAAAAGGAGAAACGCAGCTAGAAAGACGCGCGTATTGCATGGAACATTTGGATCATCTTCGCGAGGTACTTATGTATGAACCGAGAGGACATCACGGCATGTACGGTTGTCTCATTACTCCGCCTGCGAGTGCTCATGCTGATTTTGGTGTATTATTTATGCACAATGAAGGCTGGAGTACGATGTGTGGTCACGGAATTATCGCTGTTATTACAGTAGGAATTGAAACTGGTATGTTTGAAGTGACAGGGGAAAAACAAAAATTCATTATTGATAGCCCTGCTGGGGAAGTTATTGCGTACGCAAAATTTAACGGGAGCGAAGTAGAGTCAGTATCATTTGAAAACGTTCCTTCGTTCGTATATAAGAAAGACGTTCCTATCAAAATAGATGACTATGAATTCCAAGTAGATATCGCATTTGGCGGAGCGTTCTACGCTGTTGTAGATAGTAAAGAATTTGGTTTGAAAGTTGATTTCAAAGATTTAGCTGCGATTCAAACGTGGGGAGGTAAAATTAAGCACTACATTGAGAGTCAAATGGAAGTAAAACATCCACTTGAAGAAGATTTAAAAGGAATATACGGCGTTATTTTCTCAGATGAACCGAAAGGGAAAGACGCTAGCTTACGAAATGTAACGATTTTCGCTGATGGGCAAGTAGACCGTTCTCCTTGCGGTACAGGAACCTCCGCAAGAATCGCAACTCTTTTTGAAAAAGATGCCTTACAAAAGGGAGAGATTTTCGTCCACGAATGCATTACTGACGGCCAATTTGAGGGAGAAGTATTATCCGTAACCGCAGTAGATACATATGAAGCTGTCATTCCGAAAGTAACGGGGAATGCATTTATTACAGGGTTTCATCAGTTCGTTGTAGACCCGAGAGATGATTTGAATCGAGGATTTTTGTTAAGCTAAAAGGAGGAGGTGAAAGATATGCTAGTCATAAGCGCAAACGAACAAAGAAACTTAGTAAATATGAACGAAGTCATTGAATGCGCGGCGCTTGCTTTAAAAGAATTTTCCGCAGAAAGAACGATCACACCAATTCGCGGCTCATTACCATTTGCGAACGAGAAAAATACGGCATTAATTATGCCTTCAGTAGCGGAAGGACTTGAGGCACTTGGCTTAAAAGTAGTAACAGTAGTCCCCGAGAACAAAAAGATAGGAAAGAAAACGATAAACGGGATTGTGATGCTATCAGACTTTCAAACGGGAGAACCGCTCGCACTTTTAGAAGGATCATACTTAACGATGATTCGAACAGGCGCCTTATCAGGAGTAGCGACAAAACATTTAGCTCGTCATAATGCAAAAAACTTGTGCATTATCGGAACAGGTGAACAAGCGAAAGGAATTGCAGAAGCGGTATTCGCGGTTAGAGATATCGAAAAAGTAATTTTATACAACCGAACGGAAGAAAAAGCCTATGCATTCGCGCAATATATACAAGAGAAATTTAACAAACCAGCGTACGTCTATGCAAGTCCAAATGAAGCAATAAGCGAAGCAGACATCATCGTCACAACAACGAATGCATCCACACCAGTCTTCTCAGAAAAACTACAAAAAGGCGTCCACATAAACGCCGTCGGTTCATTTAGACCGAGCATGCAAGAACTACCATCTCACGCCATCGCGGGCGCTAACAAAGTAATAGTCGAATCAAAAGAAGCAGCACTAGAAGAAACAGGTGATCTTCAAGTGCCTATAAAAGAAGGGTTATTTGAGGCAAGTGCGATCCACGCCGAACTTGGTCAAATTATAAGCGGAGAAAAAGCTGGTAGAGAGAATGATGAAGAGATTATTATTTTCAAATCGGTTGGTTTGGCGGTAGTGGATATAATTGTTGCGAAGTATTTGTATGAGAAAGCGGTGGAGAATGGGGTAGGGAATAGGATTGAGTTTTGAGGGACTGCCTTTTGGTGGTCTTTTTAATTTTGGGATAAGTTACTTTATTTGGTAATTTATAAATTTTTGTATATGAAAGTGTATTGGGGTTGTGGTGTCCTTTTGGTTTATAATGCGCTTTTGCATCTCAAATGTAATGCAAAAGCTAGGGGTTAAATGACGTCATAGGCAGTTGTTGAGCTTCTTCGTATGGGAGAACTCGAACTATAAGGAAGCGGCCGACTTTTATATAAAGAGTCAGCTATTTTTCTGTGTACAGTTTGAAATATAAAAAGCTAATTTAAAGTTTCCTGTTATATGAATGATAATCATGCTTAGTATATAAGGGGGACCTCACCTAGGTTGTGGTGTCATTTTATTAACTGTAATGAATGAAAGGTAAATAAAACAATATGAGGAGGGGTTTATTGCTTACTAATTCTTATGTGTATAAAATACTTTATTTGCAGCAGTAAAAACAGTACATAAAAGGCAGTTCCGTAAGCTTGGAACTGCCCAGAAGATTAAAATTCTTCTTTATTTCTTCATAAGTTTGTCTAATCTCAATTGTTTTTTATTGAGAACGTAAGTGTAATAAAAAGCCTATGTAAACCATTATAGAATGGTATATTATCTTTTTGCTAAGAAAAATTTACAATGGTTTATGATCACTTACCTTAAGTTTGTTATTTTCATCAACTATAAGCGTGTATTTATGCTCACCCTTATCCGCAGGTTTCTTTTTCCCATGATTATAAATATCATATTCTTCGTATGTGTATACTACGTATTCATTGGGTTTTTTTACTTCTACCTCTGTAACTTCACTCTTTAGTAGTTCCTTTGTGGTTTTGTTGGTGTAGTTTTCATCAATCTCCTGAAGTTGTGCTGCTTGAAAACTTCCTTTAGAAGTTAGATAACCTTTAACTTCATCCAAATCATTGTCATTTAGGACCCTTACATTTGCACTGTTATTTAGAGCGTGTACACTTGCGCGGTTATAGCGACTCATAAATTCATTAATTTCAGTTTTGGAAAATTTTTTTGTTTTTGCTATAACTTCACTTTGCTGTTGTTGAGTTTCTTTGAAAGGATTTTTATCAAGGACTTTCCCAATAAAATCTGTACCGTCATTTAAAAAGCCAAATAGAGCAGCACCACCTAAGATAATACCGCCTAGCGTCATTGTGTTCCCCCGTTTTTTTCAGAACGCATGAATCTTTATCTCCCCTTTTGTAAATATGAATGAATAAATTCTAGTGTAATTCTAACATGTCAACTTAGAGAAAAATAGAACTTTAGTTATTTTATGCCAAGTATATCTTTGTAAGAGAAAGTGGTGTTTATTTGATTCTTATGTTGCAAAGGTTACACATATCAAATGTAATGCAAAGGCTAGTGTTAAAGGGGATTCACAAGTAATTGTTGAACCCCTTCGCATGGGAGGGCTCGAATTCTAAGAAAGCAGCCGACTTTTATACAAAGAGTCGGCTATTTTTCTACTTATTTAATACTTTAAAGATACACATCTTAAAGAATATAAGATATTCATGTTCAAAATGCCTTGGTAATTGATTAGAGAAATGAGTTTGGAAAATAGATTAATTTTAGTTAGAGAAGAAGAACTTAGAAAAATATCAGTATTTGACTTTATTGGAGTTGTTTTTGTTTGTCCCTCATTTTCTAATTGGAGAATAAGGGACAAAGTTTTATGAAGGAGTAAATTTAGACACCAAGTATGCAGCTTTTTTACCATTCTCGCCATTCTTCTGTTATGTCTTCTTCGGATTCTAAGCCAGCTATTCGTGCTCCTGTATCGATAAATTCATAGAGATTTTCTCTTTCCATTGTTTCGATAAAATGGTCATGTTCGATATTTAATTCATTTATTTTAATAACTACCTCTTTAACAACTTGCATTACTTCGACTTCGGTTGGATTCTCACCTAATTGCTCTAAATTGTTAATGTAAGTGTCGAGAACTTTATTTGTTGCACTTATATTTTCTTCAGTGAAAAATTCCCCATCTTCATCATACTCAACCCATGAGGTTGTTGGTTTGTTTTTTTTCAATTCATCAAATGTCATGATAACCTCCTAAAAATGTTTTTTTATCTTTAATCTCATTCTACATTTTCAATTATATATAACAACCACTTCAGAGAAACTTTCTGTAGGCTGCTAGTTTTCTAACTCATTTTGCTAGGCCAGCTATTCGTGGTCTTTTTATTTTCTCCTCCGCATAAATATATTTTATCCCGCATTAACGGGCAGTAAGACTCCCACCTCAAAATTCGGCGAATGCGGAGGAGTTAGGTGGGAGATCAACTGCCCGTAAAAGCCCGATTGGTGAAGGCTAATAATCAGTGGGGGATGGACAAAACCCCCACTGATTAAAGTTTCACTTTATCGCAAGAATTCATTGATAGATTTCAAACTTTCTACCTTTGCGAAAAAGTTTGACAATACATACGGGTAGTGGTAATTTAAAACCTATAAGAAAACTCGGTATTAATTCCGAGTTTTCTTATAGGTGTAAATAGTCGAGAGGGGTCGAAATATGAAGAAGAAGTTGTTTGCATTACCATTTGTCCTACTATTACTTATTGCATTAGCGGCTTGCTCAGGGGAAAAAGATTCTTCGAAGCAAGCAGGAACTAGTACGTCAGGGACTCCGAAAGATGGAGGAACGTTAACAGTTGGTGTTAGTGATAATCCAGATACGATGAACCCGCTTTATGCGAATGATCGTGTGTCGTTAACCGTACAGCAAGCTTTATATGCACCGCTGTATCATATGGAAGACGGTAAGAAAAAGTTTGTTCTTGCTGAGAGCTTTACGCCTTCAGAGGATCAATTAACATGGACTTTAAAACTAAAAGATAATTTGAAATGGCATGATGGTAAGAAAATTACATCAGACGATATTGTATTTACATTTCAATCTATTTTAGATGAGAAGCAAAATAGTTCAAGCCGTGAAAACTTTATTTTTAAAGGAAAGCCGCTTGAGGTGAAAAAAGTGGATGAGCTAACGACTCAGTTCGTATTACCACAAGTAAGTGCATCTTTCGAAGGGGTTATGAATGATTTCTTCCCAATTCCGAAACATGTATTTGAAGGTGAAGCAGATTTAGTGAAGAGTAAGAAAAACCTACAACCTGTTGGATCAGGTCCATTTAAGTTTAAAGAGTATAAATCAGATGAGTACGTTGCATTAGATCGATTCGATGATTATGTCGGTGGTAAAGCTAAATTAGACTCTATCGTATATCGTGTTGTAAAAGACCGTAATACAGCAAATGTTTCACTACAAAATGGTCAAATCAACATGAAGATGATTGAGCCGCAAGACTTTAAGAAATTAGATAGCACGGGGAACTTCTCAATGGTGACATTCCCTGAAGGTAGATTATTCTACTTATCTTATAACCAAAATACAGATCTTATGAAGAAAAAAGAAGTGCGCCAAGCAATTGCGCATGCATTAGATAAGAAAGAAATGATTAACTCAGCATTCGTTTCTAGTCAATTTGCAGAACCAGCAAATTCAATCTTAACGCCAGACGCTATGTATTATGCAAAAGACATTAAAGATTATAAGTATGATAAAAAAGAAGCGAAAGATTTATTAGCGAAAGCTGGTGTAAAAGATAAAGAAAAAGTACGCGTTATGTATGTAACGAATAATAAAATTATGGAAAGCTTAGCGCTTTATACACAACAAAAATTACAAGAAGTTGGCTTAGAAGTTGAACTGAATGCATTAGATGCTAGTGCAGCAAGTGAAAAAAGCTTAGATAAAGCGAATAAAGAATATGATATTACATTCGGTGGTTACATAATGGGACCTGAGCCAGATTCATATAAGAGCTTATTCTTAAGCAATGCTGAATACAATTATGCACGTTATAAAAACGCTGATTTCGATAAGTTATGGGAAGAAGCTGCAGTTGAAACAGATAAAACGAAACGCGCAGAACTATACCATAAAATTCAAGAGACAGCTAGAGAAGATTTACCTTATCTACCAATCGCATATCCGAAAGCAGTTATTGCAGTAGATAAAAAGTTTGATGGATTAAAAGAAGCAAAAGCAATTCCAGTTACAATGTTTGAAGATCTATCTAAGATTTATGAAGTGAAATAAGAAACAGTAAAGAAGCTGGTGGAAATCAGCTTCTTTATCAAGTTAAAGCCTGATTGATGTGGGCTAATGAAAGTTTCACTTTATCCCGCATTAACGGGCAGTAAGACTCCCACCTCGAAATTCAACTGAAGCAAAGAAGTGAGGTGGGAGATCAACTGCTCGTAAATGCCCGATTGGTTCGGGCTAATAATCAGTGGGGATGAACACCCCCCACTGATTAAAGTTTCACTTTATCTTGAGGGGGGAAGTTTGTGTATAAAGTAATTGCAAAGAGGCTTTTAAATGCAATTCCGCTTTTATTTGTTATTTCTATTATTTCTTTTCTATTAATAAAACTAGCGCCGGGCGATCCCGTTCGAAACTTTGTAACGCCGAATATGAGTCCGATTGACGTCGAGCGTATTCGCAAAAGTTTAGGACTAGATCAACCGATTTACATGCAATATATTTTATGGTTGAAAAATATTTTAACAGGAAACTTTGGATACTCACTTCAAAATCACCGTCCTGTTTTAGAACTTATTACAGAAAGATTACCTGCAACAATCGGGTTAATGGGATCATCTTTACTCGTTTCATTTGTAATCGCAATACCACTTGGACTATTTACAGGGGTGAAAAAGAATTCTATCTTTGATCGCATCGTGAACTTTATCTCCTATGTGGGAATCTCAATGCCAGTCTTTTGGTTCGCGTTACTATTAATCTACTTATTCTCTCTAAAGTTGAACTTGCTTCCGAGTATGGGTATGCGCACAGTCGGTCAAGATTCCTTCTGGGATATTGTCCAGCACGGCATTTTACCTTGCATGGTGCTAGCGTTCCAAAACATCTCTGTTTATATGAGATATATTCGTTCCAGCACAATTCAGCAATTAGAAGAAGATTACGTACAAATTCAATATGCGTACGGTGCTTCAAAGAAAACAGTTTTATTTAATCACGTACTTCGAAACGTATTAATACCGATCATTACAATTTTCGGATTATCCATTCCAAGTTTAGTAGGCGGAGCGTTCATTACGGAAACAGTATTCTCATGGCCGGGACTTGGTTCACTTGGGGTAAATGCTATTTTTAGATTTGATTATCCAATTATTATGGCAATCACATTATTATCATCGTTCATGTTAATTCTCGGTAATTTAATTGCTGATATTTTATATGGCGTAGTAGATCCGCGCATTCGAATGAGGGGGTGATTTGGAATGAATAATAGGAGATTTCAAACGATAAAAAATAGTTTTACGAAAAATAAGTTTGTACTAATGGGAGTTATTATACTTGCGGTTTTAACAATAGCGTCTCTTTTCGCATTCGTATCACCGTATGATCCTAGCAAAATGTCGATTCCAGATCGTTTACAAGAACCAAGTTTAAGTCATCCTTTCGGCACGGATGATTACGGAAGGGATTACTTAACGAGAGCGTTATATGGCGGACGAGTTTCGCTTGCGGTTGGTTTTCTAGCGATGGTTGTTTCTATTACAATCGGGACCGCAGTAGGAACAATAAGTGGATACTTTGGCGGAAAGTTAGATAACTTCTTAATGCGAATTGTTGAAGTTTTAATGTCGATTCCATCATTCTTTTTAATGCTGTTATTAAATGCTTATTTAAAACCAGGAATTACAACACTTGTTCTTATTATCGGATTATTAACGTGGATGGACACCGCGCGTATCGTAAGGGCAGAAACGTTATCTGTAAAAGAGCGTGAGTACGTTTTATATGCAAAAGTATCTGGACAAAAATCACTCATGATTATTGTAAGACACATCATTCCTAACATTTTATCGACCATTATAATCGCAGCGACATTAACAATTGCGACATCTATTTTAATGGAATCATCACTTAGCTTCTTAGGATTAGGTATTAGAGAACCAGATTCTTCTTGGGGCAGCATGCTAAATAATGCGCAAGGGTATATAGGTGAAGCTTGGTATTTAACACTCTTCCCAGGGTTCCTTATTTTATTAACAGTACTAAGTTTTAACGTAATCGGTGAAGCGTTGAAAAAAGCTTTCGCACCAAAAGGGGCTCATCATGAGAACTAATGCTTTAAGTGAGGGGGAGTGAAAAGCGTGTCTGAAAAACTATTAGAAGTAAAAAACTTAAAGACTTCTTTTTTCATAGAAGACGGCGAAGTAGAAGCGGTTCGCGGCGTTTCATTTAGTCTGAAAAAGGGTGAAGTCGTTGGGATTGTTGGCGAATCGGGAAGCGGAAAGAGCGTTATGGCGAAATCCGTTATGGCCCTCGTTACGCCTCCGGGGAAAGTGAAAGAAGGAGAGATTCTTTTTCAAAATGAAAACGTGCTTTCTAAATCGGAGAAAGAATTACGCTCTATTAGAGGGAATCAAATTTCACTTATCTCCCAAGATCCAATGTCGGCATTAAATCCAGTTGTGAAAATTGGAAAGCAAATGACGGAAGTAATTATTCGGCATCAAAAAGTGAAAAAGAAAGAAGCACAAAATATCGCGGTCAATTTGCTAAAACAAGTTGGTCTTTCTTCACCGGAAGAAAGGGTAAAACAATATCCGCATGAACTAAGCGGCGGAATGAAGCAGCGGGTTATGATCGCAATGGCGATGTCTTGTAACCCAGACCTTCTCATTGCGGACGAACCGACGACAGCACTTGATGTAACGATACAAGCGCAAATACTAGACTTAATGAAAAACTTAAAAAATGAAACGAATATGTCGTTATTGCTCATCACGCATGATCTTGGAATTGTTGCGCAAAACTGTACACGCGTCATCGTTATGTACGGCGGACTTATTATGGAAGAAGGGCATGTACTTGATATTTTCCAATCGCCGAATCATCCATATACGAAAGGGCTATTAAACTCTCTGCCAAAAATATCGAACGGCGTAAAAGAAAGACTAGCGCCAATTCAAGGTGTAACGCCAAACTTACTACACCCGCCGAAAGGTTGCCCATTCGCAGAGCGTTGCCCACATAAAATGGACATTTGTGAAAAAGAACGTCCACCATATTTTGAAATCGGAAACGGAAGACGCTCTATGTGCTGGCTAAACGATAGGGCGGTAGGTGATTCCCATGCATGAAGAAAACTTAATTGAAGTTCGGAACTTAAAAAAGTATTTTCCTATTAAAAAAGGACTATTCGGCAGAAAAACAGAGCAATTAAAAGCAGTCGATGACCTAAGCTTCACAATTAAAAAGGGTGAAACATTTGGGCTAGTAGGAGAATCGGGCTGCGGAAAATCAACGACAGGAAGAAGCATCATTCGCTTACACGATGTCACTTCAGGTAATATCCTATTCGACGGAAAAGATATCGCAGATCTAAAAGAAAGTGAACTAAAAGAATATCGAAAAAGAATGCAAATCATTTTCCAAGATCCATACGCATCATTAAACCCGGCAATGAACGTATTCCAAATTATTAGCGAACCGATGAACATTCACGGCTCTTACACAGCCGAAGAAAGAAAAGAAATCATTCTAGACCTTCTCAAAAAAGTAGGCCTAAAAGAAGAACACCTATATCGCTACCCGCACGAATTTAGCGGAGGGCAAAGACAGCGCATCAGCATCGCGCGCGCACTATCTGTAAAACCTGACTTCATCCTATGTGACGAACCAATCTCAGCACTAGACGTCTCAGTCCAAGCACAAGTCGTAAACATGCTGCAAGACATCCAAGAAGAAACAGGCGTCACATACTTATTCATCGCACATGACCTATCCATGGTAAGACACATATCAGATAGAATCGGAGTCATGTACTTAGGAAACATAGTAGAAATTGCCGAAAGCGAAGACCTATACACAAAACCGGCACATCCATACACACAAGCACTACTCTCATCCATGCCAGAACCAGATCCAACAAACACAGGCAAAGAACGGATCATTCTAGAGGGTGAAGTACCAAGCCCACTCAACTCACCATCCGGCTGCAAATTCAGAACGCGTTGTAAATTCGCCACTGAAAAATGCGCGCAAGAAGTACCGAAGATGGTTGAGATTGCGAAGGGGCATGAGGTGGCTTGTCATTTGTTTTAGAGGGAGAGCATCGGGGGAACCTGGTGGTATTTCAGTTGGTAATATGATAGCTGGTATGGCTTGTAGCGTTAAATAATTTATATAATAAACAATTGATCATCTATTTTTCTTTACATAATCTCCAGATACAGTCCATATCAACTATAGATTCTTGTCTTATGCTAAATGTAATCAAAAAGCAAGTAGATAAAGATAATGATTAAAACATTAACTCTAGATACTTTTTTGATGAATATTACAAATAAACAGGAGGTAATGAAAAATGATTAAAACATTATTAGCAGGAGCACTTTTAAGTACAGGATTGGTAGCGGGAGGTGCAGTAGGTGCAGATGATACGAAAATGGACAATTTAAAGTCAAATGAAGATAGTTCAAATCAAGTAATTACACAAAGTGCAGATGGAACAACGTCTTTCTCACAAAACTTTGATTTACCTAAAGATGCAGTGCCAGCAACTCCTAAAGGAGACGCAAAAACTGTTGAAAGAACAGAAGGTACAGGTTCTCAAGAAGAAAAAATGGTACCAACAAAAGAAGGTACAGATTCTCAGCCTGGATTTGAAATGGGAGCCCCTGAAAAACCAGAACATGCAAAAACTGTTGAAAGAACAGAAGGTACAGGTTCTCAAGAAGGAAAAATGGTACCAACAAAAGAAGGTACAGATTCTCAATCTGGATTTGAAATGGGAGCCCCTGAAAAATCAGAACATGCAAAAACAGTTGAAAGAACAGAGGGTACAGACTCTCAAGAAGGAAAAATGGTACCAACAAAAGAAGGAAATTAAATAATATATAGTTATAACGAAGAGCATCCAAAAAGTGGTGCTCTTTTTATATTATAGGGATCCACTGGTTTTACTCAATATAGAACTGTAGTGGGAATTCAAACTAGAATATGGGTTACTGTCTCTTCAAATTATGGTGTTTGAAGCACTAGTTTTGGTGGTAACGTTACAACATAAACATTTTATTAGAGATTTTTTAAATTTACATACACTCTAGATAAACTACATATCAACTTCAGATACTTGTTTTATGATACAAGTAATCAAACAAAAGGAGGGCAATACAAAATGATTACAACAGTATTAACAGGGCACTCTTTTAAGTACAGGAGATTATTAACGGGTGGAGAAAATGTTGAAGATGTACAGACAGATAAACATATTCCATATGAACAAAATGAATTGCAGCAAACTCTAGAAAAGTACGATTCGAAGAAATTTGAGTTATAAAAAGAAAATAGATAAATATAGTGAAAATAGATAAATTGACAAGAGAAAAGCACTTTGTGTATATCACAGGTGCTTTTTATTTTCATTTTGATATAGGGCTTGAATTAAATTTTTACACTAAAATATATACGGCAAAAAAGGGGGGAGTTCATTGCACAAAGTTATTTATGGAATATTAATTTTAATTTATACTTTGTATTCATTTTTTGTAAGTGATGGAAGTGAAGTAAGGTTTATTATGGTGTTAACTATAGTACTTATCTTTTCTGTGGTTTTAGAAAAAGGAAATGCAAACAAAACGACTGATTAAAGGTCTTTTTGTTTGCATTTTTTAGTTGGCTATTAAAGTCCAGATGTTTTAGGGATAGCACCAAATCGCCATCAAGCTTAAAGAACGATTTATCCCCAAACAATAAAAATGATCCTTTTATTACAAGTTAGCACCAAATTTCGTTTTTGGGACACTATTAAATTTTTAGTTGATGAAAACACCCGCCTAAAATAGAAAACTTTTAACCTATTATCATTTATTCCGTAGCTTTTAAGGTATTTAACACGACTTTGGTTGCGTCTGCAATAAGTTTGTCATCGTATTTAGCATCTTCTTTATCATGATTAGAAAGTATAGCAAGAACAATCGGCTTTTTATTTGGTGGCCAAATAATTGCGATATCATTTCTTGTTCCGTAAGATCCCGCGCCTGTTTTATCAGCTACTTCCCATCCTTTTGGTACGCCCGCACGAATCAATTTATCTCCAGTTGTATTTCTCTTCATCCAATCTACTAATAGTTCACGTTTTTCTGTTGGAAGTGCATTTCCTAATGTAAATGATTGAAGTGTCTTAGCTATCGCTTCTGGTGTACTGGTATCATGTGTTTCTCCTGGATGCACTTCATTTAATTCAGGTTCAAATCGTTCTGAAGTAGTAACAGTATCTCCCATTTCTCTCAAGATTTTTTCAAATTCAGAGGGCCCTCCTAACTGTTTAAGAATCAAATTATGTGCTGTGCTGTCACTATATCGAACAGAAGCATCTGCAAGTTCTTTTAACGTCATTCCTGTATCAACATGCTTTTCAGTAATTGGATTATAATTAGAAAGATCTTCATGAGTATACGTAATCCTTTGATCAAGAGCTTCTAATGAGTTCTTGCGTAAAAGAGCGCCCACAGCTAATGATTTAGATGTAGATGCAAATGCAAAACGATCATCGGAATGATAAGCAACAGTTTGATTCGTACCTGTGTCCAGTGCATAAATACCAAGCTTAGCATCATATTCTTTTTCAAGTTTAGCGAAAGATTGATTACCTGTATTTTCTTGCTTAATTTGAGTAGCTTGATTCGTTTGTTTAGGTGGTTCAGATTGAGTGTTACTATTGGAACAACCTATAAGTGATACACATGAAAGTAATACTACAGGCACAATCTTTTTGTAATGTAAAATGTTAAAGAACTTGTTTAAAACGAACATAAATTTTCAACCTCTTTCAAGAATATATGGATTTTGTCTAGGTATTCTAAATACCAATGCAATTAAAGATGGCATAGGGTAACAATACTACTGTAGCTAAAATTTCACAGGTTAAAGGACATCCAAAACGTTTATCCCGCTATTTGTGGGCAGTAAGACCCCCACCTCAAAATTCAGCGGAAGCAAAGAAGTTAGGTGGGGGTCGGGCTGCCCGTAAAATCCCGATTGGTGAGGGCTGATAATCAGCGGGAGATGAACAAAACCCCCACTGATTAAAGTTTCACTTTATATGATTGATAAGTCACGGTTTGGGCTGTTTCTTTTTTGTTTCCACTTGTAATGGTTCACCTGTGAAAGTATTACAATACATACTTTTTACTTTTGGGAATAATAAGTCCTTTCTTTTTTTTGTAATACATAAAAATAGATGTCAAACGGGATATGTTGTATCCAATCTGGACAACTAGTATTAGAAATACACTTATTAGACACTCTAAGGGATAGATTTGTTCCACTTTAAGATGAGGAAGAATTTGGGGTTTGTAAAATAACAATGGAACTACGCGTTTTTTCGTCATACAAAAACCTCTACATATAAGTAGAGGTTTTTAAATTGTATATTAATGAATTATGCTTTTTTAGATAAAGCAAATCGAATTCAGGTAAACGAAGAACATAGAATACATAATTTTAACTAGATTTATTATTAGCTAGTTTATCTCCACCACTAAGCTCCGCCTCAATCTGCGAAGTCTTCGATGACTCATCCATACGCCAATACGTAATAAAGCTTATCGCGATACATCCAGCTACGTAGAAATAGAATAGTGATTCCATTCCGATACTTTTTAGCCATAATGCGATGAACTCGGCTGTTCCGCCGAATATCGCAACTGTTAGTGCATATGGTAAACCTACGCCAAGTGCGCGAATTTCAGTTGGGAAGAGTTCGGCTTTTACAATTGCGTTAATGGAAGTGTAACCAGTAACGATAATGAGGCCGACCATCATGAGTAAAAATGCTACGATTGGTTCTGTCGTTTTTTCCATAAAGAAGAAGATTGGTGCTGTTAGTAACGTTCCGAGAATACCGAAAGCCATTAATAGTGGGCGGCGTCCAATTTTATCGGATAATAGCCCTGCAATCGGTTGAAGTACAACGAATATAAGTAGTGCGACAAAGTTAATCCAGCTTACAACTTCTTTCGGGAGACCGACTGTGTTTACCATGAACTTTTGTAAATATGTTGTGTACGTATAGAATGCGACAGTGCCTCCTAGTGTTAGACCGACTACTGTTAAGACTGCTTTCGGGTGCTTCATAAGAGTGCGAACGGTTCCTGCGCTTTCGCGGTTTTTCGATTCCATATTTGAGAACTGCTCTGATTCATCCATTGTACGTCGAAGCCATAATACAGCTACTGCTCCCATCGCACCAATAATGAATGGAATACGCCATCCCCAAGCTTTCATATCTGGTTCGCTTAGTAATTGCTGAAGAACAATTTGAACGCCTAACGCAACCATCTGTCCAGCAACGAGCGTTACATATTGAAAACTTGAATAAAAACCACGGCGTCCACTACTAGCCATCTCAGATAAATATGTTGCGGAAGTTCCGTACTCTCCGCCAAGTGATAACCCTTGCAATAAACGGGCAAGAACTAAAATAATTGGTGCCATAATACCGATGCTTTCGTAACTAGGTGTACAGGCGATAATTAAAGAACCACCGGCCATAACTGTAATGGAAAGCGTTAATGCTGCCCGGCGTCCGTGCCGATCTGCATAGCGTCCCATTAATAAACTTCCGATAGGGCGCATTAAAAATCCGACTGCGAAAATAGCTGCTGTGTTCAGTAACTGACTCGTTGGATCTCCTTTAGGAAAGAACTCTGCTGAGAAGTAAACAGCGAAAGCAGAGTAAACGTACCAGTCGTACCATTCAATTAAATTGCCGACGGAACCTTTAAAGATATTGCCAGCGACTCGGTTAGATTTTACTTGAGCCATAATAATTCCTCCTCTTGCTTATAAATAAAATGATAATTATGAAAGCGTGTTCAATATAGTTGAATTGTACTGTTCTCGAGTTGAAATCTCAATATTATGACAATTTTATTCTTTTTGTACTTTATGTACATGGAGATTTTTAATAGTTGCTTCATTATTAGTTTTGTCATAATAATAGAAAAAGGAGATTGATAGTTTTGAATATTTTATCAAAGGATATGAAGTATGAAGAGATCACGCAAAGTATCATTGCAAACAAAAATAGTAAGCTTAATTATTACGTTAATTTTATTTGTCGTTCTCCTGTTAGCAGGAATATTTGTTTACATTCAGTCCGTTGATACGAAGCGCCAAGTAGAACAGTTAGCTCTGCAAACGGCTAAATCTTTGTCTTTTATGCCAGCTATAAAAGATGCTTTTCAATACAACGAGCATAAAAGTACGATTCAATCCATTGCGGAACAAGTTCGTGAGCAAGCTGGTGCAGATTATGTAATTGTGGAAGATCGTTATGGGGTTATGTATTCACATTCTAATTCTGAGTTGATTGGAACAAAAAGTAACAATCCATATAACTATGAAGCACTCACTTTTGGTGGCTATTATACACTCGAAGGAAATGGCGAAAGTGGTCCGGCTTTAATGGCGAAGGCACCCATTATTGTTCATAACGGAGACTACGATCAAGTCGTAGGCGTTGTGACAGTAGAGTTTTTAATAAAGGGTATTGAATCTAACATACTGAGCAGAACGAAAGAAATTATACTCTTTTCCTTAGCGGTATTACTAGTTGGAATCATTGGCGGCATTCTTTTAGCACGTAGCATTCGTAAAGATACACTCGGTTTGGAACCGAACGAAATTGCAGCGTTATACCGGGAACGAAGCGCGATACTACTATCTATAAAAGAAGGGATTATCGCTATTGATCAAAATGGTTTTATTACAATGATGAATACGTCGGCAGAAGAGATGCTGCATGTAAATGATGATTATATGCAGCAGCACATTTCAAAAGTTTTACCGGAATTTAATATGGAGAGAGTACTAGAAAACGATCAAGAAATAGCGTTTCAAGATAAAGTGTTTATTTTAAATAGGACACCGATACTCGAAAATAACAGTACGGTAGGTGTTGTATGTAGTTTTAGAGATAAAACAGAACTGCAAAATCTAGTGAATACAATATCTGAGGTAAGAAAATATTCCGAGGACTTACGTGCTCAAACGCATGAATTTACAAATAAGCTGTTCGTTTTATCAGGATTACTTCAGTTAGGACATTACAAAGAAGCGATTGAATTTATTCAACAAGAATCTAATATTCATCAAAGCCAAAATCATATTTTATTCCATCAAATTCATGATGCGAAAGTACAAGCTATTTTATTAGGAAAAATCGGAACAGCATCTGAGAAGAAAATTGATTTTCATATTGAAGGAGATAGTGCGCTTCAGCCATTACCAGACCATATAAAAGTTTCACACCTCATTACGATTGTTGGAAACATAATCGACAATGCGTTTGATGCGGTGAGTGCACAAGAAGAGAAGAATGTTTCCTTCTTTGTTACGGATATTGGACACGATATTGTGTTTGAAGTGATAGATAGTGGAGCGGGAGTACCGACAGAAAAAATCGCAACTATTTTTCAAAAAGGATTTTCAACGAAAGGAAATGATCGTGGTTACGGACTAGCAAATGTAAAAGAAATGGTAGATCTACTACAAGGAACAATTGAAATTCAAAACGAGAAAAATGGGGGAGCTATTTTTACAATTTACCTTCCAAAAACATTGAGAGAAAGTACATGACAAACAGGGGGATGGGCATATGTTGAAGGTTGCAATCGCAGAAGATGATTTCCGCGTCGCGCAAATTCAGGAAGAGTTTTTATCAAAAATAAAAGACGTAAAAGTGATTGGAAAAGCATTGAACGCAAAAGAAACGATGGAACTACTACAAAGGGAAGAAATCGATTTACTTCTATTAGATAATTATTTACCAGATGGAATTGGAACGGACTTATTACCGAAAATCCATGCTGACTTTCCAAACGTTGACGTCATTATGGTTACAGCGGCGAATGAAAACTATATGTTAGAAAAGGCAATTCGAAACGGCGTAAGCAATTACCTTATAAAACCGGTCACGTTAGATAAATTTGTTCGAACCATTGAAGACTATAAAAGAAAGAAGCAATTATTACATAGTAACAATGAAGTAAATCAAGCACTCATCGATAACTTCTTCGGTACCTCGCAAGTAACAGATATGAAAAACTTACCGACAGGTGTTGATCCATTAACACTGCAAAAGGTGAAAGGGATTATAAAAGGATTCGATGAGGGCATTACAATAGAAGAAATGGGAGAACAAATGGGAGCCTCCAGAACAACCGCAAGAAGATACCTAGAATACTTAGTAGCAACAAACGAATGCACAGTAGAGTACACATACGGCATTATCGGACGACCAGAACGAAAATATCGCATAGGACGAGGACTATGAAAAAACGATTATTACTATGTATATGGATCATGACAGGAGTAATAGCTGGTTGTTCTTCGGAAAAAACTCAAACGAATACAGTAAACATAGACAAAGTAGAAATCGTTGCACCAAACGTTCAAGGAGCAGGATGGGACTTAACAGCACGAGCGATGCAAAAAACGTTGACAGAAGAAAAAATCTTCACAAAACCAATCACAGTCACAAATAAAGTAGGCGGCAGTGGTGATGTCGGATGGAAATATACGAAACAAAAAGGCGGTCACGTACTGGCGATTAACTCAAGCTTACTCATAACGAACAACCTACTAGGCCACAGTAAACTAACATATAAAGACTTCACACCGCTCGCGCTACTTGCATCAGATTGGGAAGTCGTTGTCGTATCAAAAGAATCGAACATAGAAAACGCAAACGAACTAATGGAACAACTAAAACAAGACAAGAAAAACTTCAAAATCGGCGTTGCCCCAGGCCTAGGAAACGACGATCACCTATCATTTGTACAAGTAAGCAAAGCCTTCGGCATAAATCCTGCCGAACTACAATTCTTCGTCTACGAAAACAAAGAAAAAATTATAAACGCCCTAACGAACAAACAAATAGGCGCGGCAACAATGACCCTATCCGAAGCCGAAAAACAATACAAAGCCGGCAAAATAAAAATACTAGCCGTATCCGCACCAAAACGACTAGACCACCTACCAGAAATCCCAACATGGAAAGAACAAGGAATCAACGTCATCTTCCAGCACTGGAAAGGGATTATGGGCCTGAAAGATATGACGGAAGAAGAGGTTGCTTATTGGGATAGTATCATTAAGCAGATGGTGGAGAGTGATAGTTGGAAGGGGATTTTGAGGGAGAGAGGTTGGAATTCTTTTTATAAGAATAGTGGAGAGAGTAGGGTGTTTCTTGAGGAGAGTAGTCAGGAGTATGGGGAGCTAGTGGGTAATAATGGAAATTATTAAATCATACGGTATGGCGTATGATTTTTCTTTTATACATAGTTTGGTAAAATAGTAGTAATTGTAATTTATTGTAACGGTGGGGATGAAAATGTTAGAGCAACTCATAATTGAATTGGCTAAATCAACGAAGCAAGTTGAAAATATCCAGGGTGATAAAAATTATTTAATTATAAACAAGGATGATGAAGGATTAGACGTTGAGATTAAACTTTCACGCGAGCAATATGAAAAAGAAGAGGAAGTGTCGTCTTATTTTAAAGTGAGCTTTGAACTTCTTAAGAATGCTTGGGGAAAATTTATCAATATGCGTACGGTAAAGAGTGAGGATTTCGGACAAGTAAGTGAAAGTAATACGTTCTTGGTAGCTTTCTTCTCACAGATTCTATTTGTGAATGGTATGGAATCGAGAGCTATTACATTTAAAGAATTCCAAACCGATAATCTACCAAGTGAAAAATATGATAAAGTTATGCTCTTTTTAGAAGAGATAATGAATGGTACATATAATCCAAGTACGTTACGTGAACAAACGGATGAGAATTTATATAGAGTAAAATCGAACGCACGCCAAGATTTGAGATTATTAGGCTTTTTGAATGAATCTCATGAAATGAATGAACTTCTATTAAACGAATATGTTCATTCGGAAGATAAGAATACTTATATTGCACAGCTAGTTTTAAAACAGGAGTATTTCCGAAATGCTTTATTTGTTCTTGGAGTGTTAGAGAACTACTCAAAGGATGAAAAGAAAGAGGCTTTAGTAGATTTAGGAATGGCGATTGTCCGAAATTCATTAGGGGATAATTTGATGGTTGAATCAGTAGCGAAGTGGTGTACGAATAACTTACTAGATTGGCTTGAACAAGTAGGGTTAGTTAATAGTGAATGGATTCCATCTGAACAATACATAAAAAAGGATGAAGAAAAGGGCGGTAGTATGAACAGTAATTTACGTGAAAAGTTTTTAACTGTTATGGATGAGTATTTACAGGCAAGAACAGAAAGATTTGCGGGTCATAAAATGGGATCGGTTGTTAGGCATGAAATGACAACAGAAATAACGAGGCTACCATTTATTGATCATAATCAGTATGTTGTCACAGGATCAGTTGGACAAGGGAATTGGGCTGCTGTTCCGTGGCTTGCGATTATGAATAAAGATATTACAACATCCACACAGAGAGGGTATTATATCGTTTATTTATTTAGTGAAGATATGGAGCGATTATATTTAACGCTGGCCCAAGGTGTAACAGAAACAACTAAAGAAGAGATGCAAAAAATTAAAGAAGAGATTCGTGAACAAATACATATGTCCCAAAAGGTAAAAAAAGATGATGAGATTTTCCTAGGAACAAGTCCAAAAGCGAAAGGATATGCGAATTCAACAGCGGCTTATATTGCGTACGATGCTAATAAAATGCCAAGTGAAAAAGAGTTAGTAGAAGATCTAGAAGAAATGCTTGGTTATTATGAGGGATTTATTGCTTACAAAGAGGAAGGAACGAAATATGAAATGATTTATGAGAGGAAAGAAGTGTATTTAGATCAACAATCCATTATCGATCATGTGTCTTCTTATATTCAAAGTAAAGGTTTCTATTATGAGAAAAAGGATCTTATTAATTTCTTCCTTTCATTAAAGACGAAGCCGTTTGTAATTTTATCAGGTATTTCGGGTACAGGGAAAACGAAAATTGTTCAGTGGTTTGCAGAGAGTTTAGGGGCTACGGAAGAGAATGGACAATTTACGCTTATTCCGGTTCGACCTGATTGGAGTGATAGCTCTGATTTACTTGGTTATGTGAACCTTCAAGGGGAGTTTCAAGAAAGACCGTTAATTAAAGTTCTTGAAACTGCAGATGCAAATCCAAATAGGCCGTATTTTGTAGTGCTGGATGAAATGAACTTAGCTCGAGTGGAATACTACTTTAGTGACTTCTTAAGTGTAATGGAAAGTCGTAAATGGAAAGATGGAAAAATTGTTACGTCACCAGTGCTTCCAGAATCAATTACGAATAAGCATATTATGATTCCATCAAATGTATATATTATCGGAACTGTAAATATGGATGAAACGACACATCCGTTAAGTAAAAAAGTATTAGATCGTGCGAATACAATTGAGTTTAATACCGTTAACTTAGATTATTTTAATTTCTTAATGGATGTAGAAGAGAAGGAAGCTGAAATTGTTTCTAATAGCTCTTTAGCAGCTAAGTATCTGCATTTAAAAGAATGCTTTAAAGAAAACGAAGATCTTGTGAGAAATATATCGAGCGTTTTAATAGAAATAAATAAAACACTTGAATCAGTTGGGGCTCAAGTTGGATATCGTATACGAGATGAAATTTGTTTCTATATGGCATACAACGAACAAGGGAAGTTATTGTTATTCGATGAAGCACTTGATTATCAAATATATCAAAAGATTTTACCGCGTCTTGCAGGGAGCGATGGCAGAACAGAAGAGGTATTAAAACAGTTGTATGTATTATGTGCAAATGAAGAATACGATAGTGGCAATAATGCCGATTCCTATGCGAAGTATCCTCGTTCAGCTAACAAGCTGTCTCATATGTTAAGGAGGTTCGAGTATGATGGTTTCACCTCTTTCTGGATCTAATAATGAGATAGAGCTAGTTAAGATTGAAACAGAGGAGCTATCATTAACGATTAAAGGAAATCCTTATCATGAAAAATACGAGAGTTTAAAAGAATATCATGCTATGAACGTGGATGAAATGATGTATTTTCATGTAGATGGGAAGGCAGAAGCCGTTTCTGTATTTGATGCGAGGTTGCAGAGGTTGGATGAATGGAACGAACATCCACCAATCTTTTTTGAAAATAGAAGTTATCAGCTTGTTATTGTTCCGAAAAAGAACCAACAGCTTTCCTTTTATCATGAACATCCGGGTTTTCGAAAACAAGTTAGTTCTATTCAAATGGGGTCACTTCATGTGTTAATGGGGAATCTTTCGTTTCCAAATGAAGTAGGAAATACAACGTTTGAAATTAAAGATGCTAATGAAACTTTATTAACCGTTACATTTGAAGTTTTCCCGGCAAAGCTTGATTATAAGGATGATTACAGAGCCTTATTAGATGAAGTAAATGATGAAATTTATAATTTAGCCTTTCATTTACTAAAGAGAACTTACTTAGGAGCATCTGCAATTTACGCTACCAATCCATCGAAGAGTGAATTTTATCGTATTTTAAATGATTCCTTTGAGCGATTTATGAAGTCGATCTCTCATATAAAAAGGCAACCGCATCATACGCTTATGACTAGGCATCAACTTGTACGAGGAGAAAAAATTCGTAAATTGGATTCTGTCGGAATGAACTATTTGCGAAAGCGACCGCACTTACTGCAAGGAGAAAACAGTATACCGACTAAAGGGATTACAGCTTACAAGGAAGTGTCGTATGACACACTAGAAAATCGATTTGTTAAATGGATGATTCAAAGAGTTGTACATAAAATAGAAGAGTTACTTAAGGCGCTAGAGCCAAAGTCTAGATATGCACGTAGTGTAACTGATGAAGATTTATTAGAGCGTGTAAAAAATATGAAGTATCGAATGAAAAATGAATTGAACGATCCATTTTGGAGAGGAATCGGAAAATTGGATCGCTCAGTCTTTTCACTCGTTATACAAATGGCGGCAGGCTATAGAGATGCGTATCAAATTTTCTTAATGCTATCGCGAGGATTAACATTAAGAGGACAAATTTTTAAAATGTCGGTAAAAGATGTCGCAAGGTTATACGAATACTGGACATATTTAAAACTTGGACAAATTCTATCCAAAAAATATACACCGCTCCATCAAGATGTTATCCAAGTTAAACAAGACGGTTTATACGTAACGTTAGATGAAAGTAAAACCGCCAAAAGAACGTTCAAACACCCAGAAACAGACGAGGTAATCGAGCTTTATTTCCAAAAACGAAACGGTCGACTACCAACAGTTACACAAAAACCAGATACGATGCTCGCTATTGAGAAAAAGGGAAAGAACTATCAATATCAATACATTTTTGATGCGAAATACCGAATTGATTTTGCTGAAAGCTCTCATTATAAAAGGAAGTATGGCGCCCCTGGCCCAATGGAAGAAGACATTAACACAATGCATCGCTACAGAGACGCACTAGTAGTAGAACAAGAAGGACCATTTGAACGAACAGCTTACGGAGCATACGTACTATTCCCGTGGAACCAAGAGGAAGCATATGAGAACCATCCATTTTATAAAAGTATCGAAAAAGTAAATATCGGCGGCTTCCCGTTCTTACCAAACGCAACAAGACTGGTCGAACAATTTCTAGATCATCTCATTGAAAAAAGCCCAGAAGAAATTATAAGAGAAGGCATTCTTCCAAGAGGAACAAAAGAAGAATGGCACTCTTCATTAGAAGAAAAAGTATTAGTAGGCAGTGTGAAAACTGAAAATGACTATGAAACATATAGAAAGAATGGTGTATATCAGCTACCAGTCATACAGTTAAAACCAGGATGGCAAGAAGCAAAGTACATAGCATTATATGCACCGAAAAAATGGCACGGAGAAAATGGTGGCATTCAATACGTAGCAAAAATCAAACACATTCAAATGCAACAAAACGATGAGTATATACATTTCGAACTAGAGCCATGGAAAAAACTAGACCATCTCATCCGCCCAGTAGGATACGGCATTCAAACATACACAATAACAACTATGTCGTTATTAAAAGAAGTACAAGAACTCCCGGAACTCTTCATGAAATCAAAAGAAGAACGAATTCTTTGGAAAACGCTGCGTCGTTTTACGAAGCAAGTTAAAGTTGAGCTGGACCATAACAACTTAGATGAGGCTTCTTCTATTAAGAGTTATTATGTGCAGGATGTTCAGATTTGGGTTGATTATGAGAGTGGGGTTGTTATGGTTGGGAGAGATGGGCTAGTTAAAGAGGTTGCTTTGGAGTTGGTTGTTGGTAGGAGTTCGGTGTTGTTTAGGGAGGTTTTAGGGGTGTTAAATGTTAAGGAATAGCACTTAGATACAAAGGTGATTAAGTCATGGATAAAGGCCAAATTTATTTTTGCATGGAACTAATGATTTTAGGTGAAGTGGAGAAACATTTAAATATTATAGATAAATATTAGTTGGATAAAGTGTATTGTTAGCTATGGGAAGAAGAGCATATGAGGTATGTGCTCTTCTTTTTATTTGTAAATAAAGTGGATGTAAAATTAAAATGATGACCTCCACCCTGTCAAGATAAAGGTCATATTTTATTTATATTGGTGTTACTAAATTTAATCTATATAATCCTCTTGCACCTCCCCCAACGTCACCCCCTAACCTAAAGAAGACAAATCAAAAAGGGGGGACCAAACCAATCATGAAAACCACCACAAAAGAAAAAAGAAATACCATCATCATGTTACTACTATCAGCCGCAATAGGAATTTTTTCACCACTATTCATGTACATCACACTGGCACGTAAAAATGAAGTGTACACATATCATTGCCGAAAGGCGTTCAACTTTCATTTGTTAATCTTTCTTCTATTTAATATTAGTTCGCGTATTAGTGATGTTTTATTTTGGATTGTATTTGCCTTAGAGGTCGTTCAAGTGATCATTGTTGCGTGGAAAGTAATACGCGACGAGCCATATCGTTATTTCATTCGAGTTCCTTTATTTAAAGAAGATAAGTATATAGTGGAAGGAGAATAGGTGATGAAACAAGAAGTGGAGATAAAAGGGAAGCAAATCTTTATTATGATTGCAGTGTTGTTTATTGCGAGTTATATCGTTTTACGAAGACGAAAGTATGAGTACTTCTATGATGGTATTAGTGAGTATGAAAATCGTTATAGAGGGAATATTCCTTTTTTGTTACTTGCTGTGGGTTTGTTTCAATATTATCGGAAGAATGAGATGAGTTTTTCTCATATGTTTCAGTATGTGAGAGAGAAGTTAGCGGAGTAGGTGATGATATGGCGTGGACGATTAGTGAGTTTGCAAGTGTTGGGGATGTTACGGTGCGGACACTTCGTTATTATGACAAGATTAATTTATTAAAGCCGAGCGATTATACCGAAGGCGGGCATCGGTTATATACGAAAGATGATTTGTATGCGCTGCAGCAAATTCAATCGTTTAAGCATCTCGGTTTTTCGCTTGGGGAAATTCAAAATATTATATTGCAGCGTAATATTGGGACTGAAGACTTTTTAAGGAAAATACACTTTCAAAGAGAATTACTGTTGGCAGAGCAAGAAAGAATTGCGAAGGTGCTTTCGCATATGGATGAGATGACGAAGAAGTTTCAAAAGGAAGAACGAGTGGATGTTGCTTTGTTTTCTTCTTTTTTGCAAACTTTTATATGGGAGAAAGAAAATAAAGAATGGTTAGAGGAACACTTTTCAAATGAGTGTGTTCAAGCGTTTTATAGTAATAAGGAAGTTAAAGAAAAGTTCGATCGGCGATTTATGGATGTGATAGGGAAGTTGAAAAAGTGTAAGGAAGAAGAGAAGGATCCGAGTCATCATGAAGTTCAAGTTATCTTGAAGGAATTTTTCAATGTAATAGAAGAGGTAACGAACTATCTTGATACACCTCAAGGTGATATAGAGGATATAATCCAAAAATCAAGCCTCCCGCTATCCGAATTCCCAACCCTCTTCACAACTGAAGAAGAAAACTATATAAAAGAAGCAATGGAGCAGTTTAACACCTAGTTAAACTGCTTTTCCATTATAATAGAAGAAAAAACCAACGGAGGAAAATCCCATGCCAACCTACAACAAACTAATCCGGAACAAAATTCCACAAATAATAAAAGCTAACGGAAAAACACCAACAACAAGAATCCTACCCGAAGACGAATACATAAAAGAAATCTGCAAGAAAACACAAGAAGAATTAACAGAATACATCGAAGCAAAAACAAAATCCCATAAACTCGAAGAACTATCCGACCTCCTAGAACTAATAAACGCCTTAGCCGAACACGAAGGCACAACACTAGAAGAAATCAACAACATCCGTAAAAAGAAAGCAGAAGAACGAGGTGGCTTTTCAGATCGAGTCTTTTTAATCGAAGTAATCGACAACTAGCCCCTCATAAGCCCCTTGAAAGCCCCTACCAAGTAATAAATCACTAAGAAAAAACACAACAAAACAAAAACACCAACAAACACCGTAGTAGTAGTCGAAAAAAATTTTGAAATAACACGCCAAAAACCCGTCCCTCCTTCCTATATATAGTACAAAGAGGAATTTTTCGTTTTTGAATGGAGACAGGAGGAATTTGGATGGCGGTGTATCGTACTGTGCAGGTGAATTTTTGGCAGGATGATTTTGTTTTGGATTTGACGCCGGAGGAGCGATATTTTTATGTTTACTTATTAACTTGTTCGAAGACGACGCAGTGTGGGATTTTTCCGTTTCCGAAGCGGTTAGCTGAGATGGAGACGGGTTATAATCGGGAGACGATTGATAAGTTGGTGCAGCGCTTCATCGATTATGGAAAGATTCTTTATGATGCGGAGACGAGGGAGTTATTCATTTTAAATTGGCTTCGTTATAATCCTGTGACGAATACGAATGTGGAGAAGTGTGTGCTTCGTGAGCTTAAGGGTGTGAAGAATAAGGAGTTTGTACATATGTTTCTTCAGAAGTGCGTAGAGGAGGAGCTGAATGTTCCGATGCTTTTAGCTCATTTCGGTATGCCTAGTGATTCGGCCGTTCATGATGTTGATCCGGTTTGTGAAGAGGCGGAAGAAGAGGTTATAGAGGAAGAAACGGGAAGTCGCGTGTTTTCTTTTTTCGAGCAACATTTCGGTAGTTTGTCTCCTCATACGGTGGAGGAACTGAGTGCGTGGATGGATGATTTGTCAGAGGAGCTTGTGCTTAAGGCTCTTCAAATTGCGTTTGAGAATAATAAGCGGACGGTTGCTTATGTGAAAGGGATTTTGAGAGGGTGGCACGGGAAAGGATTTACGAAAGTGTCTGAGGTTGATGCGGATACGTCGAAGTTTCGGAAGAAGGAGTCGTTTGTTAGTACTGGGGAGACAGAGAATTTTTTGGCGAAGTGTGACGAGTGGGAGAAGAATGTGCCGTCAGAGGAAGAGTTGCAGCGCTTTTTAGCGGAGCGCGGGTGGCGTCCATGAGTATTCAAAATGTGGAGGCGGAGAAGACGGTGTTAGGTTCTCTATTACTTGATGGAGAGCTTATTAAGGAGTGCCGTTTGACGGAGCAGTATTTTTCTATGCCAGTGCACAAGTCTATATTTCAGTTGATGCGAAAAATGGAAGAAGAGGGGCAACCGATTGATCTTGTGACGTTCATTTCTAGGGTAGATCCGAAGTTTTTGCAGGGGATCGGGGGAATGGAGTATTTTATAGGGTTAATGGATGGTGTGCCTGCGACTAGTAACTTCTCTTATTACGAGGGGCTTGTTCGAGGTGCTTGGAAAATGTATCAGGCTGGCGTTCTCGGGCACAAGATGGGAGAGCGTCTTATTGCGGAGAAGAATGAGAAAATTATTGGTGAGACGATTACGGAACTTTGTGAGTTAGAAGAAAAGGACTGTGTATGTGAGTTTGATTTGAAGGATGCGTTAGTTGGTTTGTATGAAGAGCTTCATCAAGATACGAAAGAGAATACTGGTATTGAGACTGGTTATATATCGTTAAATAAGATGACGTGCGGATTGCAGGAAGGTGATTTTGTTGTTCTTGGAGCGCGTCCTTCTATGGGAAAAACGGCGTTTGCGTTAAATGTTGGACTACATGCGGCGAAATCTGGAGCGGCAGTTGGATTGTTTTCGTTAGAAATGAGTAGTAAGCAATTGTTAAAAAGGATGGCGTCGTGTGTAGGTGAAGTGTCAGGAGGTAGGCTGAAAAATCCGAAGCACCGTTTTGCGATGGAAGACTGGGAAAAGGTGAGTAAGGCGTTTGCGGAGATAGGGGAATTACCACTTGAGATTTACGATAATGCAGGCGTTACGGTGCAAGATATTTGGATGCAGACTCGTAAGTTAAAGAGGAAGCACGGTGATAAAAAGCTTTTAGTTATTGTAGATTATTTGCAGCTCATTACGGGCGATCCGAAGCATAAGGGCAATCGATTTCAAGAGATTAGTGAGATTTCACGTAAGCTTAAGCTGTTAGCGCGTGATTTAAATGTTTGTGTAGTAGCATTGTCGCAATTGTCTCGTTCTGTAGAGTCGCGTCAAGATAAGCGACCTCTTTTATCTGATTTAAGAGAGACAGGACAAATTGAGCAAGACGCGGATGTCATTATGCTTATGTATCGCGAAGATTATTACGATAAGGAAACGATGCAGAAAGAGATGACGGAGATTCATGTGGCGAAGCATCGGAATGGACCTATTGGCAGCTTTCAGTTGAGATTTTTGAAGGAGTTTGGGCGGTTTGTGGAGATTGGGCATTAGTTGGAGGGGGAATCTATCTTTTAATTTGAAATTTCTCAACAACTAACAAAATAGGAATATAGTACTTAAAAAGTCCCTACAAATATCACTTGTGGGGGCTTTATTTATGAGCTAATGCATCATATAGACACACTGTACAGCAACATTTAATCGGTGCCATTTGATCCAAATATAAATGAGTATTGATTTTTTAACTTTTTTAATATAAAAATATTAAGGTGTTAGTATATTGAAGGAAAATGGGGTTCATGTTTATGAAAGAAAATATTGTATTTTTACACGGGATAACAGGGGATCGAAATGCATTTAAAACAGAGTACGAATACTTGAAAACTTCATATGATTGTTGGTGGTATGATTTCCCTGGTTACGGTCTTGATACTTTAGGAAAGGATATACCTTTTTTCTTAGAGATTTTGGTTGAGCAATTAAATAGTGAATACGAGAAGGCGGGTATTGCAATAGCACATTTATGTGCCCTTAGTTTTGGATGTTTGCCGGCTTTAGCATTTGCGAATAAGTACCCTGAAAAAGTAGCAAGTTTAACTTTCTCGGGTGGCTATTGCAATGTTCCATCAGAATTTCAGGCAAATCTAATGCAACTATTGGAGCAGAAGAGTGAATATACAGATCAAGGTTGGTTAAAGCAGTACGCCGTTCTCCAAAATCCAAATAAAAAAGAAATACCTGAAGACTCGCAGTCTATTTTCTATAACTATGGGCAATTATTGCATCCGAATGTATTTGAAAAAGCAGTTCGAATACAAATGGAGTTTGATTCGGAAAAAATGTTGATGTCGCTTAAGCAACCCGTTTTATGGGTGATGGGCGAGTATGATAATTTGTATAAAGAAACGTTGTACAATATAAACTACTGGATTCCTCATGTTACATATATAGAATTAAAAAATGCTGGGCACGTTGCTCATATACATGAGCCTAAACAATTTATGGATGTATTCGAGAGTTTTCTTAAGGGAATCAAATGTGGTTCTCCAGATGTTATTGAGGAATTAGTTATTTAATTTATTACATTAATAATGTGGATGTTCTTTAAAAAATAGGGAAGGGCAAGAATTGTTAGCGCTACTTCTTTTGAAAATAAAATTTTCTCCTTTTAAACACACTATTCGCTTAAGAAAAGGCATAGTACGATATGCTAGGTTAAGCGAATAGTGCAAATGAAGCTCCTTAACGTGGATGTGTGTTTAATACTTACTCCACATTCCTCTTAAAACCAACCCGCAACAACCCCTTAAAATCCACCTCAGCAATCAACACACTTAACAATATAAGCGTCGCCCCTAAATATCCTTTTCCTGTGAGCGTTTCGCCTGTGAAAACAAAGGCAAATCCTGCGGAAAAGACAGGTTCTAATGAAAAGATAAGTCCCGTATGTGTTGGCGTCGTGTATTGCTGGGCGATAACTTGCACGATGAATGCGACTGCGGTACAAAATATGCTTAAGGCTAATATGATTAGCCATGAGTTGATCGTGCTAGGCAGTTTTGGGGTTTCCATCACTAATGAAAAAATAAGACTAAATAGGCCGACGAAACCGAGTTGTATTACTCCAAGTGCAATCGAGTTCACGTGTTTCGTTACATTTCCAGTAATGATGACGTGAATGGCATAAAATAAAGCAGACAATATGCAAAATATATCGCCATTACCGATCTTGAATTCACTAGTTAATGTTAATAAGCCAATTCCTATTATCGTTAACACAATTCCTAATATAACTTTCTTTTCAGGAATGTGTTTTAAAAATATAGCTGATAATATCGGAATGAAAATGACTGTGAGACATAGTAAGAAACCGGCATTAGAGACACTTGTATACTTTGTACCGAATGTCGCAAAAATGTAAACGATAAATAAAACAGAAGCTAGTATAAAGGCATATTTTACAGTTTTAAAATCGACTTTGAATAAATGTTTGTAAAATATTAAACCTGATAAAAGAAAGGCAATAATAAATCGTAATGCGATTAAATTATATTCTTCTATGCCATCAAGTCCAAGCTTTGTAAGTAGGATGGATGCACCCCAAAAAAATGTAACTAGTAGTAGCATTAAATCAGCTTTTAATTGAATTTTCATTTCTATTCCCTCGTTATGTATAATTTATGATTCCATACCCCTATCCCTATCGTTTATTTTAATATCAATTCTGAATATTTGGAACAAAAATTTATCGACGCTTTTTTCTCTGCATAATAAAGAGGCTATTTTATAATCATAATCCGGTTCAATCGGTTTATCCCGCATTAACGGGCAGTAAGATCCCTACCTCAAAATTCAGCGAAAACTAAGAAGTTAGGTGGGAGATCCACTGCCCGTAAATGCCCGATTGGTTCAACTAATAATCAGTGGGGGATGAACAAAACCCCCACTGATTATAGTTTCACTTTATCCCATAAGAAAAAGGATATTGTATAATCCGGTTCAATCGGTTTATACAATAGCCTTTTTTACTTAAAAGTTCCTATCTAGCAACATTCCCAGTTGCTCCGCAACAACCTCCGGCGGATCAGGAAGTCCCTTCATAAAGTATGTCTCTACGACTCCTACGATAGCGGATCCGAAGAATGTAATGATCATGTCTTCACTAAATCCTTTGTTTATTCCTTCTTTAATATCTACGTCATCTTTTATTTGTTCGATGATGTAATCGAAGAAGTGTTTGCGGAAAGCGGAAGCTCCTTTTCCAGCTAGCATCGTTGAGAAGAAGAAGTAGTGCTGTTCCATGTTTTCGAACCAAGCGATGCAAGCTTCTCTAAAGCTTAAATCATGGAGGGGAGCGCATAGTGTTTTTAGTGCTTCTATACGTTCTATAACGAGTTTATCAAGTAAATCAAATTTATCGAGGTAATGAAGATAGAACGTTCTATTTCCAACGTCTGCTCCGCTGCAAATGTCCTTTACTGTAATTTTATCAAATCCTTTTTCGGCCATTAGTTCAATAAAAGCGTTTTTTATTGCTTCTTTTGATTTAATGATCCTTCTATCGACTTTTTCCATTGTCGTCACCAAACTTTCCTCATAGTTAATACACAATTTTTATGGATGTGTGTATTAATGCGTGAATTCACTAAAATTGACGTTTGAAAACATCTCTTTTTCATTTTATATTATACACACGGGAGAGATAATACATCAACGTGCATTAATTCTTCCGAGTGTCATTTCTCAATAAAAGTGGGGGATAGAAGTCACATTTCGTGCTCTAAGTAACTTTATTCAAAAGAACAAATAACAAAATAATGACAATTTTATATATGAAAAACAACGAGAAAGAGGTCAATTATGAATCCGAAATATAACAACTTATTTGAAGCATTTACATTTAAATCTGGCGTTACTCTGAAAAATAAAGTCGTGATGGCGCCGATGACAACTTGGGCGGGTAATGATGATTATACGATTTCAGATGAAGAAGTAACGTATTACAAAAAGAGAGTGAACGGAGTCGGGCTTGTGATTACAGGATGTACACACGTACAGGCGAACGGTATCGGTTTTACAAATGAGTTTGCAGGTTATGCTGATACGTTTATCCCAAGTTTACGTAAGTTAGCGGATGCGGCTAAGAGCGGCGGAGCTCCGGCTATCCTTCAAATTTTCCATGCAGGGAACAAAGCATTACCTGATTTCACGCCGGGTAGGGATGTAGTAAGTTCAAGTGCTTTAGAAACAGAAGCTTCTCCGTTTGCGCCATCTGTATTACCAAGAGAACTTTCGCACGATGAAATTTTAGAAGTGATTCGTGATTTTGGAGAAGCGACGCGAAGAGCAATCGAAGCTGGTTTTGACGGTGTTGAAATTCACGGCGCGCACGGATTTTTACTACAAAACTTTTTCTCACCATTCTTTAATAGACGTGAAGATGAGTGGGGCGGTTCTTTAGAAAATCGCTTACGTTTCCCGCTAGCAGTTGTTCGTGAAATTCAATCCGTTATTAAAAAGCATGCGAAGAAGCCGTTCGCATTAGGTTACAGATTCTCACCTGACGAACCGCAAGAAGGTGCTTTAAGAATGAAAGACACGTATGAGTTAATTAACCATCTTATCGAATCAAATATTGATTACGTTCACGCTTCATTAGCGAGTGCTCTTACTGCAAAACCAGTTGATAATCAGGACGAGAAAACGTACCTTGAGTTAATCGCCGAACATGTAAACGGAAGAACTCCGTTAATGGTAGCAGGTTCTATCGTAACGCCAGATGATGCTTCGTTAGCGCTAGAAAAAGGAATCACACTTACGGCGATTGGCCACGGGTTAATTATGAATCCAGACTGGGTAGAGAAAGTGCAGGACGGAAAAGAAGATGAAATTCAAGCGTCAATTAAGAAATCAACAGTAAGTGAGCTGGAGCTTCCAGAAAAGCTGTGGAATGTCATTGGGGCTTCAGGAGCATGGTTTACGATTGAAGATTAATTATGAAAGTGTATCAATAAAAACGAATATGAAATGGAGAGATTTATATGAAAAAGCAAGTAACGTTTAAAAAATATAATTTGAATATGGCTGGTAATCTTCATGTACCAAACGAAATGGATCCTAACAAGAAATACCCGGCTCTTATCGTTTTACATCCGGCTGGTGGAGTGAAAGAACAAACAGCGGGTCTTTATGCTCAGAAGTTAGCTGATGAAGGATATGTTGCGTTAGCTTTCGATGCTGCTTATCAAGGGGAAAGTGAAGGGCTACCGCGCTATCTTGATGATCCAACATCTAGAGTAGAAGATGTGCGAGCGGCGGTAGATTATGTAACGACACTTTCTTTCGTTGATTCAGAGCGAATTGGTGTAGTTGGTATTTGCGCTGGTGGTGGTTATGCGATACGTGCAGCACAAACTGAACGTCGTATTAAAGCTGTTGTAGGAATTAGCGCGGCAGATATGGGAAGAACGTTCCGCGAGGGCTGGACTGGTGAAGCGCCGATATCTAGTGCAATCCAGACGCTTGATGCAGTCGCAAAGCAACGTACTGCTGAAGCAAATGGGGCGGAACCGATGTATCTTTCTTACGTACCGCATGAAATTGATGAAAATACGGATTCAGAAACAGCTGAAGGATATGAATATTACAGAACAGCTAGAGCGCATCATCCGAATTCAGTAAATAAATTGCTGTTTTCAAGCTTTGATAAAATTTTAGCGTTTACGGCAATCGATGAAAAAATGAGCACTTTATTAACGCAGCCACTTCTATTAGTTGCAGGAAGTAAAGCAGGGACACTTTGGCAAAGTAAAGAAGCTTATGAATTAGCGAACGAACCGAAAGCATTAGTCGTTCTGGAAGGTGGATCTCACTTTGATTTATACGATATTCCTGAGTATGTCGATCAAGCGGTAGTGAAGGCAACGGAGTTTCTTGGCAAGCATTTGTAATTTGATTTTTGCGAGGCAGTAGAAACACTTTCTACTGCTTCATAACAAATAGGAAAGGGAGTTTTGAATATGACGAACGTATTAATTCTTGGAGCGAACGGACAAATTGCGCGTCATGCGATTGATATATTTTTAAATGAAACGGATGCAAAGTTAACGTTATATTTACGAAATGCAGATCGAGTACAGCAATACGCTTCTGATCGTGTACGTATTGTGGAAGGTGACGTTTTAAATCGCGAAACGTTAAAAGAGGCGATGGTAAATCAAGATGTAGTGTATGCAAATTTAGCTGGTGACGATTTAGAAGAGCAGGCGAAAATTGTTGTGAGTGCGATGGAAGAGACTGAAGTGAAACGTCTTATTTTCATTAGCGCACTTGGCATTTATGATGAAGTGCCAGGAGAATTTGGTAAATGGAATAACCGTACGATTGGTCAATATTTAGGGCCATACCGAAAATCTGTTGATGTGATCGAAGCTTCAAATCTTCATTACACCGTATTACGACCAGCATGGTTAACGGATTATGATGAAGTGGAATATGAAATTACGGAAAAAGGTGAGCAGTATAAAGGAACGGAAGTATCACGTAAAAGTGTTGCAGCTTTCGTCGTGAAATTGGCAGGGGCACCAGATTTACACGTTGGCGGAAACTTAGGTGTAAATAAACCGAATACAGACGGTGATAAACCAGCCTTTCTATAAGGAGGATGCAAATGAAAGTTATAATTTTTGGAGCGACAGGTATGGTCGGCCAGAGTGTATTACGAGAAAGCTTATTAAATGATGAAGTAAAGGAAGTCGTAACGATCGTTAGAAAACGTACGAATGCGATGCATGAAAAATTAACCGAAATTGAGCTTACAAATGTGGCTGATTTATCGTCCATTGAAGAAAAAATAACCGGATTTGATG
Source organism: Bacillus nitratireducens (assembly GCF_001884135.1). Taxonomy (GTDB): domain Bacteria; phylum Bacillota; class Bacilli; order Bacillales; family Bacillaceae_G; genus Bacillus_A; species Bacillus_A nitratireducens. Next base: position 76,440 of record NZ_MAOC01000009.1, read on the forward strand.
CATGTTTCTTTTGTTTAGGAGTATCCTCTCAAGGGATGAAAGAAAATGAGTATACAACAGTTACGTATGACCTAACGTTATCTACCGCAAAAACATTAGCGAAGTTAAATCCGAACATGACATTCATTTACGTATCCGGTAGCGGCACAGATAGTACAGAATCAGGACGTACGATGTGGGCGAGAGTGAAGGGACGAACGGAAAATGAGTTATTGCGTTTACCGTTCAAAGCTGCGTATATGTTCAGACCAGGATTAATCATCCCGGCAAACGGTGTGAAATCAAAAACGAAATCATATCAATTGATGTACGATGTGATGAAGCCATTTAACCCTCTTTTGAAGCGATTCGGCAGTGTTATAACTTCTGATCAATTAGGAAGAGCGATGGTACGAGTTGGGAAAGCTGGGTATACCCATTCGATTGTTGAAAGTTCGGATTTGAAGAAAATCGGTATGTAATATGTACAAAAACGCCTATTTCATATAGGCGTTTTTTGATGGTGAAGTTATTCCTCTTCAAACTGAAAAATATCCCGGTTAATAAGTTGGTGAAGATACCTATCCATTTCAGCAGCAGAAACTTTTCTTTCATTTTTAAACCACCATGCGCTTAATGAGGTAATTGCCCCTGAATAAAATTCAATGATTAAATCATTTGGCATCGTATGGTTTTTGCAAAGTTGATTTAACGCTTCTATTTCCTGTTTTCTCGTTTCGTGACTTAAATACTGTGTCCGGCTAATAAATTGTGCATCAGACATTTGCGTCTCTAATATTTTACCGATTTCTTCATGATGTAGAAATTGTTCCATTACTTGAAATGGTTTGCTTAATCGATCTGAAACTGGTATTCCCGCAATCATTTTGCTGTATCGTTTAAATCCAAATGCTAATAAAGCATCTTTATCCTCAAAGTGTTTATAAAAAGTTGTTCGATGTACCATCGCGCGATCACATATTTGGTTAATTGTGATGGTACTATATTTTTGTTTTGATTGCGTCATTAATTCAAATAAGGAATCCCAAAGTAATTTATGTGTACGTCTAATACGTAAATCAAGTTGTTGTTCATTATCGTTCATCTACAATTCTCCTTTTTTGTAGATTAAATATACAATGGCTGAAAATTGATTCTCCCTTTTTAATCTACATATGTATATTATATTACATGTGTTCCGGCGTATTTAAAACTTTTTAAGTAAGAAACAGGAGGAGAATCTGCAAATGAATATAACAACTAAGAGCCCTGCAAGTGGCAAAGTTGATACTTCTAATATGAAACATACCCCGATTTTAATTGCATTACTTTTAGGGGCAATGGTTGCATTATTAAACGAAACATTACTTGGTAATGCGTTAACGGTATTAATGAAAGAATTTAACGTAACAGCTTCAACTATTCAATGGCTTTCTACAGCTTACATGTTGGTGGTTGGTGTTTTAGTCCCAATTACAGCGTTACTTCAGCAATGGCTCACAACGAGACAAATGTTTTTGATCGCTATGGTAACGTTTTTAGTCGGTACGTTAATTGCGGGATTCGCACCGACATTTTCCGTTTTATTAGTCGGCCGTATCGTCCAAGCAGTAGCGACGGGGTTAATTTCACCGTTATTAATGAATACGATTTTAATTATTTGTCCGCCTGAAAAACGTGGTGCCACAATGGGATTAATCGCACTCGTTATGATGTCAGCTCCAGCAATTGGTCCTACATTATCTGGAGTAATCGTTGATTCACTAAATTGGCGCTGGTTATTCTACATTGTTATTCCGATCGTAATCATTTCCATTGTAATTGGAATGAAGTACATTCAAAATGTTTCAGAGTTAACAAGGCCAAAAGTAGATTATCCATCAATCCTTTTATCAACATTAGGATTTGGCGGGATTGTGTATAGTTTTAGTGCATCAGGTGATTTAGGATGGTCCGATACGAAAGTGTACGGTGCTTTAATTGTTGGGCTTATATCACTATGTATTTTTGTCGTGCGACAATTAAAAATTGAGAATCCAATTTTAGAATTACGCGCATTTAAAGTTCCGATGTTTACAATATCAGTTGGATTAATTGTCATTGTTATGATGTCGTTATTTTCAACGATGACTTTATTACCGATGTTTCTGCAAACAGTTTTACTCGTGACAGCCTTTAAATCAGGATTAATAATGCTTCCAGGAAGTATTATTAGCGCTATAATGGGACCAATCGCAGGTAAACTATTTGATAAATTTAGTCCGAAAGTTGTTATCGTTCCTGGTATTGTGTTAGTAGGGATTGCAATGTTCTTATTTAAAGGCATTACTCCTGATACATCAATGCTACAAATTATTGTCATGCATAGCGTATTAATGGTTGGACTCATGTTTGTCATGACAGCACAAACATATGGTTTAAATCAATTAACACCAGATCTATATCCGCACGGAACAGCGCTGTTTAATACGTTACAGCAAGTAGCTGGCGCAATTGGTACAGCTATCTTTATTTCGAAAATGTCTTCAGGAACAACTAAGTATATGGAAAGCTCCGCAAATCCAATGGATCCAGTAGAGAAGTTAAACGGTTTAACATCGGGATTCCAAGGTGCATTTACACTAGGGTTAATCTTTATCGTTATTGCTTTTATCGTATCGTTGTTCTTAAAAGAAGAGAAAGAGGAAGTAAAGGCAGCAGGGATTTTACAGAACGAAAATTAAGCTTCATATTAAAAAGACATCTTTACAAAATAAAGATGTCTTTTTACATTTCTTTCGTAATGTCATACTGCAGCAATTGCTTTTGATCGTAAAACTTTTCGAAAATAATACCCATTACGTAGAAGAACAATAGTCCGAAGCAAATGTGAATGAGTGTAAATGTAGCTCCGAATGAAGAAAATTCATACACCATAATTGGTAATTTCGCAGTTGTCCAAACGCCTAAGAAAAATACGATGTACCTAATGCTTGCGCCTTTTTTTAATAGTAGTGCTGCAATCGGAAAGGCAACATAGAGGGGACCAGCTGCAATTCCGCCTAATAATAGAGAGAATAAGATTCCATATATGCCGGACTTTTCTCCCATGTATTTCATGAGCGTCTCTTTCTTCACCCACTGATCGAGTAACCCTACAAATATTAGGACAGGGGGGAGTAGAAATAGCATATCTAAAATACTATTCCCTGTTAGTTGTAATGCGCTCCATCCTAAAGATTGGTTTATAAAAGTTAATAAGAGAAGCCCAAGCAGTAATATGAAAAAGAAGCGATATCTTTTTAGTTCTTTCATACCATCACCACCCAAATGATATAGGAGAATAGGAGTGACATGAGTAATGCAGATGCATTACGTGCGTAAGCAAAGCTTCGTCCGAATATCTTTTGTTCCATCGGCAAGGTTGTAATTCCTACTGACATGAGTGTAGACATAAGTGCCGCAACTTGAGGAAGGCCTGCACCGTGCTCTACTAACGTATTACCAAGAGGAAATACGACAAAGCTAGGGATAAGTGCCACAGAGCCGAGTATTGCAGAATAAATAACACCTAAAAATCCAGACTGTTCTCCAATGATGGAAGAGATGAAGGACGGCGTTAAGATAGAAAGTGATAGTCCAACGAAAAGCATGATGGAGAGCATGGCAGGGAGAAGGTTTTGAAATATTTTCCATGATTTTAATAGGGCAGCTTTCGTTTTATTCCGATCCTTCATAAAAGAAATCCCCGTAAGAATAATGGCCAAAGTGTAAAGAATAGCGCCATTAATCATGATTAGATTCCTTTAAGTCTTTATATTTGTTTAGGAAAAAGGTTAAGTTTTTCATTTTTTCCTCAATATCTATTTGAAAATCCGCCAATTGTTCCTTTCCAGCAGGCGTAATTTTGTATATCTTTCTCGGTTTGTCTTGATGATCTGTACTTACATAAGATTCAATAGCACCTTCGTTTTCTAATTTCTTCAGCGTGCGGTAAAGGATGGCACTATCGATTGGATTGACTGGAAGTTCTTCTTCACATTTCTGAAGTAGCTGTCCGCCATAGTTATCACCTTCTGCTAAAAATAACAAAAGAAATGCACCTGTATGTCTTCCTGTATGTTTCATGAATATACCTCCTAGAATTTATACTGTTAATGACAGTATACTATTAATAACAGTATATGGTGCATGAAGTGCTATGTCAATTTTAAAATGGTACGGAGGGGAAATGGCAATTCCTGTTTTAATCTTGTTAAATAACAAAATAAAAGCCACTGTTTTCTTGTGACAGTGGCTTTCATAGTTGGTAAACTACTATATTACGCTTAGGGAATCTCGCCTCTTGATAGTAACACATATATGTTAGCCCTATATTGAGAAATAAAAAAAGACACTCTCAAGAGTGCCTCTTATTAGCAGCTGATTCCGCCGCCCCAACAGCTAGCGCCAACGATGATTAATAAGATAAAAAGCACAACAAGTAAGGCGAATCCACCGCCAAAACCACAGCCTCCACCACAACTACCGCCATAACCCATATTAACTCCTCCTTCCATAAAGTCCATATATTAATGGATTTATATCACTTTATGTTTTTACGGATAAACTTGAGCAGGTCCCTTTGAAAAATAAAAGTACTCGGTATTTTAAGAGAGTTGACGAGTGTATTTTTGTCACGAGTATTCCGCTGATTACATATGTTATTTTATTCTGTGTATTGGGGGAAGGAGGATCTTTATGGCTAATTCTGAGATGATTTTACGTTTACTTACGGATTTAAAGATTGAACAGCAAGCTTTAAGAGAACAGCTAGAGAAAATGCAAACAGCTTTGACTATTCTTGAAGAAAAACAAACTACTCCTGAAGAGAAATCAACTATTCTTGAGGAAAAACCAGCTGCTCCAAAGCAAAGAGCTTATTCTGGACGCCCAACATCGTTTCGTGATTGGAGAGCATCTTCTCAAAAGAATTAAGGGATCCTGTGATAGTAAGTTACACAAAATCACAAATGAAAAAGTACAGTCTACTGTAGTTAATACAGAGGCTGTACTTTTTGTTGTGTTAGTAAAAGTGGTTTATCTATTTTATCCCGCATTAATGGGCAGTAAGACCTCCACCTCAAAATTCAGCGAAAGCAAAGAAGTTAGGTGGGGGATCAACTGCCCATAAAAGCCCGATTGGTTCAACTAATAATCAGTGGGGGATGAAGAAAACCCCCACTGATTAAAGTTTCACTTTATATTTTCTTTGACTATTCCACTTTTAACTCGATCCCTTTACCCAACATATCTCCATGAACTTTTAAAGTTAATCCTTGCGTATTTTTCGGTACATCGAATACAATGTTCCCTTCCGAATTTTCATGAGGATTAAGAACACCAAATTTAAAAGTAGCGGTATTAGCAGCTTTAAGTACTAATTGATATTCATTAGAAATGTGATATTCTCTTCCGGTTCCGTCAATTAATGTAAAGTTGTCGCTATGTAGTGTAATGGGTTCTTCTTTATCATTATGCACTCTGACGTCTAATACTTTAAATACACCTTGTGCTTGAACTTCTCCATTCCCTATAACGTCTAATGAATCGACAGGGCCTATAGAGATGTATACATCAGAAGAATTTCCACTAGTTGGAAATTCTTTTTGAGGATCCTTGTCGCTAAGGTCATCATTCTTTGTTTCTTTAGAAGTCTCCTGTTCGTTTTTCGTGTTACTGCTGGATGTATCATGTGAACCGCAAGCTGATAATCCAAATAAGAATGTGCTACATAATAATGATGTTAATAACCTTTTGTTCATAGTTTGTTCCTCCGAAATAAAAGTACTTTCATGGGTGCCATAATGATTTAATAAATCTGTATTTTTCTTTATATGTATTAAATGTTACATTTTATTATATTTATTTTGGAATAAAAAGGAAACTTGATACAAATAAACAAGACACTTTGCAGTGTCTTGTTTATTTAAGTTATGCGCATTACTTAATAAGACGTTAGTTGCTCATCCTGAACATGAGTAACTATGTAGGATGGTTTAATTATAACATTTTAACCAGTAATGGGTCTATATGGAATTTAAATAATGGGTACGTTTTGTTATTTGGAATGCGAGATGTTGTATATTATGTTGGGATTTGATCCATTAAAAGCAGTAGACAAGGTAAATGAGCATACCTTATTTCATAATTTACACAAATTGTGTAGAAAAGTATGGAGCTATATTTCCCTTTACACGAACATAAAGGTATAATATAGTTTAGTTAAGTTAACTAAACTAAACTATATTACGAAACGAAATAACAGCATGACTGGAGGAAGAATGCTATGACTAGATCGTATAAAGAAGTAATTAATGAAATGAATCGAGCCTACAATGACTTCTACATTTTACTATTTCAGGAGTTAAAGGATGAGTTCGGTCTTACAGGGCAGCAAGAGAGCATGCTATTTTATATCAATTTAAATGAAAACACGACAGCAAATAACATTGCGACTACTTTTAATATATCGAAAAGTGCTGTGAGCCAAGTATTATCGAAATTGGAAAAACAGAAGATGATTTCGAAACAAGTAAACCCTAATAATAAACGGGAGTATTTCCTTACACTTGGTACAAACGGTAGTAAGTATATAGAGCGGTTGTCTGAGTTAGATGACGTATTAATTGAGAAATATTTTTCTAAAATTGATATCGAAGCTTTAGAGCAAATGACTGATACGTTAACGAAAATAAATAAAGTGATATTGGAAGAAAAACAGAAGGGCATTAATCCAAATGAGTAAGAAAGTCCATATGAAGGGATTAGTAGAAAGGAGGAGAAGCGTGTTATGAGTTACATACCAAATATGATTACGATAGCAAATTTTGTATGTGGGCTTTTGGCTATTTATGCTGTTTTCGTTCACGATATGTATTTGGGAGCAGTTTTTATTATTACAGGAATGTTATTTGATTTTTTTGATGGCATGGTCGCTCGGAAACTTGATGCTGTTTCGGAAATTGGCGGAGAGTTAGACTCATTTGCGGATTTAGTTACCTTTGGTGTAGCACCGTCTATTCTTGCATATAGTGTCGCTTTAAAAGACTTACAGTTTATCGGGATGATATGTGCGCTTGCTTACAGTATTTGCGGAATGCTGCGGCTTGCGAGATTTAACACACAACAAAGTAAACTCCCGACATTTATAGGCATGCCCATTCCATTTGCGGCAATGTGTCTTCTCATTTTATGCTTTTTGAATAATCCAGTTTCCGTGGCGTTGGGTACATGTATACTCGCATATTTAATGGTGAGCAAAATCAAATTCCCACATTTTAAAAAAGATATATCGGAAAAATTGGAGTCTGAAAGATGGAATTAGTACAGCAGGTTATAACAGACTATGGTTACCTCGCTATTTTTTTGATGCTTCTTCTTGGGATTGTAGGATTACCAATCCCTGATGAAGTCATAATGACAGTAGTAGGTTACTTTACAAATATTAATGTCCTAAATTATGAACTTGCCATTTTAGTCAGTTTTGTAGGAGCGTTGTTGGGTACGGTGATCAGCTACATGATAGGCAAAAAGGCAGGGCGTCCTTTCATTGATAAGTATGGAAAATGGATTGGTTTGAAGGAAAAGAGAATGAACAAAGTTGCAAAATGGATGGAGAAATATGGACCCTATTCTCTTGTTTTTGGGTATTTCATTCCAGGCATTAGACATATAACATGTTACCTTTCAGGCGTTAGCAAAATGAATTTGAAAACGTATATATTGTTCGCTGCGATTGGTGCATTTTTATGGTGCTTCACTTTTATTACTATCGGCAGAGGTGTAGGAATTATTCGTGAATAAGAAGACGTTGAATGATCGAAAAGATTCTAACTGGAAAAATTAACTTTAAAATGTTTCAAGACAGTTTTGACAACATGGAACTGAATACTTGTAAGTTAGGGTTCTCACAAACTCCCCCGTGTTATTGGGGAGAGAGATAAAAGATGAATAGTAGCAGACATAATTAATGATACGTAAATACAATGAGAGAGGTAAAGGAGCATAACATGATTCGTATGGCACTAAAATCATTTAACATACAAATATATTGTTTGCTAGGCGTGATTTTATTGGGGTGGTTTATGACACCTTTCTCAGCCCAGTTTGTAGGGATAGGTATTGGCCTTTTGGTGAGTATGTACTGCGCATGGATTTTAGGAAGGCGTATTGAAAAGTTTGGAGATAGCATTGTAAAAAAAGAAAAAGCACCGATGCTTGGAATGATGAATCGATTTGCAGCCGCGATACTCGGTGCGATTATTATGTATGAAATTGAACATCATGATTTCATGTGGACATTTGCTGCTGGAATTATGGGTGGGTATTTCTTGATTATTATTAATTTAGGATATTACAGTATGAGAGATGCGAAGAAATAAAGTGTTGTGTAAATAACTAATTTGGATGACTTGAATGTATAAACCTAAAAACTTTCCTTTATGGAGAGCTTTTTTATTATAAAGAAAAGACACCCATATAAGAGTGTCTTTTCCAATAGTTTTTTAGCAGAAGCAAGAAGCTCCAACAATGATCAATAATATAAACAATACAACTAATAAAGCAAAGCCGCCGCCACAACTACTACAACTACCACCAAATCCCATAATAGTTCCTCCTTTAATAAGAGGGGAAAACAAGGGGTCACTCATGT
>NZ_MAOC01000010.1 GCF_001884135.1 Bacillus nitratireducens
TTTACTTTATGTTTTTTACGCAATAATTGAGCAGGTCCTTTTGAAAATAAAGAAAAGACACCTTAAGGTGCCTTTCTTCGACTTGATAACTATATTATTGAACCTACATTTAAGGGGTACCGCCCTATGCCCATCAACTTAAGAAAACAAGTTATCCCCAAAATGATAAAAATAAATTTCAGGTCTATAAGAACACAAAATTTCCATTTAGAGGTTACTTTAAAATCTTAGCTTGATGGACAAGGGTATTCACTAAAATAGGTCGCCAGTCGTTACAGTCATAAACTCCTTAAAAAATTGTTCATAATTCATTTGTATTGCAATCCTATGTTTTGGACGATTACCGAATGTTTCTGGTTCAAAAGTAGATCTAAAATCTCCTATACTTTGCCCTCGTACAGTATCAAGTACATTAACCGTCACTGCTGATTGATGGTACGTAAAAATATCATCACGATTAATCGCAATCAAAGTGAGCGCATCATGAACCGGGCTACCTTGTATTCCAGGAACTTTTTTTTGATAAAATTGATAATAGTAATAGTCTAAAAGAGGTTTTAAAAACTTAGTTTTTCCTTTAGAGTGAATATAATTGACCATTTCTGGTGTTACGATAGCCGATTGTGTAACATTCAAAGGATAAATTGATAGATTCTTTGCGTATCTCATTACAATATTGGCTGCTACAGGATCGCCATAAAAGTTAGCTTCGGCAATGGGAGTAACATTTCCTGGATATAGAAAAGCTCCTCCCATAATATAATAAGAATGTACATATTCCATCACATCTCCATAAAGGAGAAATAAAGTTGCAAGTGAAGTTAGCCTTCCGGTATTCACGATAATAAGTTCATTTTTATACTGCTTAATAAGTGCGAGAACCTCAAAAAAATTCTCAAATGTTTGAAGCTCTAGTCCTGGGTGAATAGGCCCTATCCCAAATTTACCGTGAACTTCTGGATAAAAAGTTTCAGCTTCTGAAGACATGGAATGCTCTGCCCCACCAAAAACTTTTATATATTCTTTTCCTACACTTTTAAGTAAAAAGCGAACATTTCTAACAACTTCAGCTTGAGGTACGTTCCCATAGTCTGCAACAATTCCTATAACATCAATTTTATCTGTTAAATGTGCATATATGATAGCTATCGTATCGTCAATTCCAAAATCTCCAAAGAACAATACTTTTTTCCCCATACAATGTTTCTCCTTAATTTTACTAGCTTCTTAAACGGATTATAATTATGTATCGTAATATAAGATTGTCCCCATTTCTTTTTGTAGTACTGTGTATGAATGAATTCATTTAGTTAACATACACTTTCGTTAATAATGAACAAATTCCTTTTGTATGAAACGAAATAGTATATAAATACTGATTTTAACGCGTTTTTTCTGATACCCTATGCTCATCAGGTGGCCCTCAAAACCAAAAAAATGTATATTTTCCCCTGGAGATGGGGTAATTCTGAATGCTTAAGTTGATGGGCATGTGTAAAGAAGGCTATTTTGATTAATCTTTATTCGAGATGCCTTCTTTTTGTTTGTAAAGAATCCCTTCATAAATTGTTTTGTATTTTCATATAGTGAAAATAAGTTTTGTAAAAGTATGAAAATAACAAATTAATAAAAATCATTTGTATTTCATTGTAAATACGAAAGTAAACTTTTAAATAAAAATTTACCTTCAATGTCATATAAGAAGCACCCGTTACTTTAGAAACACTCCTATGAGATATAATTATTGATGGTGCTTTTTAGGTGATATACTGGAGGTAAATTACTCATCTAATGATGAAGGGAGGTTTACGCGTATGGAAGTAACATTTACAGTAAGTAAATGGGATGAAAAGCCAGTCAATGACACTAGAAAAGATTTCCCTATTAATATTGCCCATGTCGAATATGATATTGACGGTGAATTAAAAGGAAAAGCTTTTGTTGAATATTTATTATATTATTTAGAATCAACTATAGATGATGGTCACTTGGCTACTGCTAAAATTTCCGGGTTTTTACATTTTGAAGGAGTTTATAAGGGAAAACGAGGGACATTTACAGCTATAGAGCAAGGGATATTTGATAAGGGAAATCTTGATTCCCCTGCAACAATCATCAAAGCTACTGGTGAATTAGAAAGCCTGAAAGGGTCCTATAATTATAAGTTTACAGGTCAAACCAGTAAAATGACTCTAGACTTTGAATTCTAACAAAATATCTTATAATTTAGCAAAAAGGGCATCCACTGTAATACCAGGAATGTCCTTTTTTAAACTAAATTATACCGAAAAACAAGACTCGAAATTTTCAATGGGAGGAAATGATATGAGGATCACGATACAAGAATATGTGGTCAATGAAATAGATTCAGGGCCATATGGAATAACCGTAGGAAAAGACGGAGCATTGTGGTTTACGGAACAGAAAGGGAATCGAATTGGTAGAATAAATGCTACTGGTGAAATATATTCCTTTCCCATTCCGACAGCAAATGCAGGAGCTATGTCAATTATCTCGGACCAGACCGGTGACTTATGGTTTACGGAATATAACTCAAGCAAGATCGGTAAAATGTCGATGAACGGTCTTTTTGAAGAATATATACTCCCTACAACGAACGCTGCACCTTTTGGCATAACGGAAGGCCCAGATGGAGCAATATGGTTTACAGAAATGAATAATGGTAGGATCGGAAGAATAACAAAGTCAGGGGAAATCACCGAGTTTGAATTGCCTAACTCCAAATCATTTCCCTCTTTTATTACTCTGGGATCAGACGGTGCATTATGGTTTACACAGAATCAGAACAATAGGATTGGGAGAATAACCACTAAAGGTGAGGTCAAAGAATATCCAATCCCAACACCCAACTCCGGGCCAGTTGGAATTGCGAGCGGACCAGATGGAGCAATATGGTTTGTGCAAATCATGGGCAATAAAATTGGTAGAATTACGTTCGAAGGTGAGGTCAAAGAATTTGTTATACCGACGCCGAACGCTCGTCCGCATGCCATAATACCCGGGAAGAACAGAGATCTTTGGTTTACAGAATGGGGAGGTAACCAAATCAGCCGTATTACAGTTGAAGGAGTTATTACGGAATATACGATACCTACAAACAATGCAGAGCCACATGGTATCACGTTTTGTCCGGATGGCGATCTTTGGTTCGCTGAAGAGTGTAATCAAATTGGACGTCTAACAATCATTACGTAATAGGGATATCGTCCATCGCTATCAAGCTCAGAAAAGTAAATATCCCCAAACGAGAAAATTGGCATCTCCAAGTGAAAATGTACATTTTTTCGTTACAAGTTAGGGGTAGCACAAACATAATATTCCAAGCTATAATTTGTTATTTAAGAGATTCAATTGTGAAGTAGGATAAAAGATTGGATTGTAAGTAGGAATTGAGGGTTTATATGGAAAAATCAAAAAGTAACCAAAATAAAATAACTGCTGGCTTGTTGACCGTATATTTATTTGTATTAACATGGATTATACTCTTTAAAATGCAATTTTCATTTCAAGACTTGCGTCATTTCACGGATTTTAGGGGAATCAACTTAATCCCTTTTGCTGGTTCAGTTATTAAAAACGAGCAAATAGATATTGGTGAAATAATCTATAACGTATTTGCATTTATCCCATTTGGAATTTATATCAGCATGCTAAAACCAAGTTGGTCTTTCTTGAAAAAGATTGTACCAATAGCGGGAATAAGTTTGTTATTTGAATTATTACAATTCATCTTTGCTATAGGAGGTAGCGATATAACTGACCTTATCGGAAATACATTAGGTGGAATTATTGGAGTTGGAATTTATATTGTATTTTGTAAGCTGTTTAGTACAAAAGCAAATAAAATCCTTAATGTTTTAGCTTCAATCGGAACTATATGTATTTTTTCATTAGTGTTGTTATTAATTATTGGTGTTATTAGGTACGGGAATTATGGCTAATAGATGAATTGAAACATCGGACATTATTAACGGAGCGTGGAGTGATAATGATTGTAAATTTTTTACATGTTAAGACTGCACTTTTAGGAACTTTATACTGCAATCGGAGCATGTTGTTGAAAAAGGCTCATTGAATAATGACAGTTTATTTTAAGAAAGTAAATCGATAATATAGTAAATAATACTTTCCTTAACCCTGTACTATGGTATAGGGTTTATACTTTATATGAGGTGAGATAGATGCAATATCTTATTATCAAAACTTTAATAGATTCAGAAAAGGAAGCAGAAGAATATTTATAAAAATAATAAATTGTAAAGTTGGAAGAATAATGGAAGATTGTTGTAGTAACCTTAAAGGAATAAAAATTGAAAATAATGGTCATTGTCCATCATGTAAAAATAAAGCTAAGAATGTAAAGTTGATTACACTAAAATTATTGCTTAAACCATCTGCATTAGAAACATTAAATGCTAAAGAAAATCACTATTTTTGTTCAAACGAAGATTGTGATGTAGTCTATTTTGATACGAATAATAAAAAATACTTTGTACCTGACATAAAGGTAGCTGTAAATCAAAAAGATGACTCAGCAACTACACCAATTTGTTATTGTTTTGATTGGACAAAAGAAAAAATCAAACAATATGTGGAAAATGGACTTACTCCTAATCCAGTAGAGCATATTCGCGAAAACATAAGAGAAAATCGATGTGGTTGTAACATTGCCTAAACAATCCACAAGGTAGTTGTTGTTTAGGCAATGTTACAACTTATATTAGAAAAATGTCATAAGAAACTTAAATGTTGCTTTTTTTCACCAAAATACTTGGGGTATTTCAAAATCTCAAGTCGATGGGCATGTGACGTTGCCTCATGCTCACCAAGCTAGTTAGTGTATGTTAAGTAAACCTTATGGATTTGTATATCTCATCCATCCACTTTCAGATTGTTTCGCTTTATACTTCCCATAGGACAGAAGCTTCATTGCCGAGCGATTGGCCGCATGAAAAACCAAGTTCAGCTTCCATTCTTCCTCCATTTCACTGGGATAGGTGGTAGATTCATAAACATAATAACTCGCCATGATACAAGGGATTACTTGCTCCGGTTCAAATCCATAAGCAGTTGCATCATCCACAACTAAATCAATGATGCATCGGTTTCCATCTTTCACTTTTTTCTGGAGTAATTTTTTTACCGATTCTGGTACTAATTCCAATATTTTATCCTTCATGTCAGTCACCTCATCTTTTATCATGTCCAGATAGCCTGGGGATATGTGTCAAACAGAATGAAATTCCAACCGTAATTGCACAGGTTTAACAAGATCTTAAGGACTATATCACCCTAAAAGAGAAAATGACTTTAAATAAAAGAAACCCCGATTGTCTGCGGGGCTCCTAAGGGTAATCGTCAAGTAATGACGTACTCGACTAATTAACGATATCATGAATTTTTTGGTAAAAATACTGGTAAATGTGTCCAAAAGAATGAGGGCACCATTTGGGATGAAAACGCTATTTTAATTTCAAACAAAAGAACAGTCAGCAAAAGCTAACTGCTCGGTTCTCCAAGGGGGAACAAGGAGAAAGTAACTTAATCGGTTGTCTACAGTATTGACGGAATATTGAATTTTATTCAGGGGACTATGTTATATGATTGATAAAAAATTCCTTTATTAGCAGTAAAACCCCGAGGAGAGACAAGACTTCAATTGAGAACCAAAACATGCTTTTTTGAGGTTTTTTAAACTCCATTATTATGGAAGAAAATAAAAAGGTTGCAATCATCATGATAATTAAGAGACGGATTATATCAGACATTAATAGCACTCCTAATATTTAATCAGTTTCATTATATAATTATTTCCAATGAGATGGAATTTAAGAATTGTTTTATTGAAATTCGAACAAAAAAGGTTCTGTTGTCTCCAACAGAACCTTTTCTAAAATGGCAAAGAGTAACTCTTACCTTACTCTTCTGCTATATAATACACAAAACACGTATAGATGTGTAGAACAAGAAATTCCAATATGTTTATTCTAATATATCGTTTAAAAGAATCTTGTAGGGGTTTAATACAAGGGATTAAATTACAAACGTTGATTTATCAATGGATATTAATGATGAACTAGAAAGTGATAGTTAATAAAGGGATATCAAAATAATAAAATATGAAATATTGCATATTCAATTGAAATAGAAATTTACAAGTAGAAAGCGAGGAATAACAATGGGGCTAGGAAACCATAGAACAGAAAATAGTTTGAGTGTAAATGACATTTTCGAAATGACAGGTGTTCCGCTTTCTACTATTTATGCGAAGAATGTCATTGGGAATTCCATAGACACTTCGAAATAGTTAAATCACACGAGTATTTTATGGAGACACCTAAATATACAGAATTGATAGG
This sequence comes from Bacillus nitratireducens, assembly GCF_001884135.1. Lineage (GTDB taxonomy): Bacteria > Bacillota > Bacilli > Bacillales > Bacillaceae_G > Bacillus_A > Bacillus_A nitratireducens. The sequence continues at coordinate 6,381 of NZ_MAOC01000010.1, forward strand.
ATTATGGGAAGTATTGAATGATCCCATTATCTATGAAAGAGTTCAAGGAACTTGTTTATAAAGGGTTGGATTTTAAAAAAATGTAAAAAAATCATTTAATGAAGAAGAAATAGAAGCAAACAACAAACAATTAAAGTAGCGAATCCGATGCTTTAATTGTTTGTCACCATTTAAGAAGGACTAGAATATATTAGGAGTAAATAAAAGCATAGGAGTGATAAATATGTTCTTCGCAAAGTTACGTGGTAGAAATGAAGTTCCACCAGTAGAAACCGATGCTAGAGGACAAGCTTTCTTTAAATTAAGCCAGGACGAGCTTAGTTTAAAATTCAAGTTAGATTTATTCGATATAGAAAATGTAGTAGTTGCCCATCTGCATCTAGGAGCCAAAGGAACGAACGGTCCTGTTGTAGCTTTTTTATTTGGGCCTATAACAAATCCGGTTTCAATAGAGTGTGCAACTTTTACAGGGATGATCACTCAAGAGGATTTGGTTGGGCCGTTGGCTGGTCAAACTTTAGCCGCTCTTGTAAATGAAATCATCTCTGGAAACATTTATATTAATGTTCATACAGTACAACATCCTAATGGCGAAATTCGTGGCCAATTGTATCATTGCTAATTAAGTATAGTAGTGAAAAAGTTTAGTGTAAGACATAAATCATCCGTTGAGCGGGCTTTTATTTGGAATAGGATGACTGAAAAAATACAGATAGCCAATATAATCTTAATTACTTTTAAAATCCATTTTCATTGTTTTGAAAGTAATCAAATTTAATTAGAAAACAATATGAAGTTACAATTAATTAGAAGTAGCGAATCCGCTGCTTTTTTATTTTGCATAGAAAAAAGGAAACCGCAAAGGATCCTTTTTATATTAAGCTGCTTTATAATTTTTATTTTTAATTCTATTTCTAGTATCCATAAATGCGGCGGATGTCGCTATAGCACCACCTAAATCATAAACTTGGAATTTGTGGACAAAAGCAAGTCCTACAATGAAATTGTAGCTGTATATAAAGCATGTAATACCGAACAGCCATAACATGAACTTTAAATCTTTTAAGCTCAATCTATAAGTCTTAATTTTTTTCCACATATGTATCAACTCCTATCGTTCTGAAGTTCTATAGTTTTTCTTTTTGATCTCTCGCATGTTTACGATAAAGAATAGAAAGAAGATAACAGCTGCGATGCCATTAACCCAGTAATACGTATGTCCCATTGTGAATCCATCATAGAAGGAATAGGCATTCCAAATTATAAGGATTATTGAGCAGATAGTAGAGGTCATTAATGAGCCAAAACTTCTCATGCTTTTCACCTCGATTCAAAGTTTTAGAACTTTTTATACAATTATACATTTAAATAAAAAGATTTACAAAAGGAATTACCATAAGGAGGGGTTATGACTATACGCTCTAACGGGACAAACTGTTGGGAATGGTGAAGGAAACAGGGGTTCTAATGGTGGATATCAATACGTTAAGTCAGGTGGATTCAGTACTAACTCCTTAGATGAAGCTATTCAAGCTATGGCAGAACGAGGAATAAAAGGTAGCGTTAATCTTGATTCACTTTCTGGACTATGTTATATCCAAACCGATGTCCTACCTAATACAGAGTTAGATAATAGTTGAAGCCGTCCTTAATCGGGCGTCTTCAACTATTATCTAAATGCTTCTTTAGCTTTCTCTATCTGTATTTAACCTAGAATACAAGATTCTTTCATTTTTATTCCCGGATACATTTGAAAAACTGAATGTTTTTATCTCAAGTTAATTATATCTATAAATTTAAGGAAAACTCTGTTATAAGATGCATCAGTGCAAGTTATTAAATTCTGTATCGGATTTATGTCAGTTACAGTCACATATCTAGTAAGCAAATGACCATCCCTATAATAAGTAATCAATATCTTCTCTTCAGAAAGAAATGAACATATTAACTTGTTTTCAATAATTTCTTGTTCGTCTTGGGTTAATGTAGGGCGCTCCACTTTTGTTTGTTTTTTAACAATCTTACCAATAGCGGTGAATTTCTTCGGTATCGAAGCGAATGGAGTCCGCTTAGTCATTCCTATTTCTTTTGGCATATGTGTATCGTGCATGCTGTATATCTCCCTAATTGCTATTAATAACTGTATCATTATATCAAATTTTGGAGATGTTAGGATTGTTTATATAATTATAAAATAAATATTTAGAGGTTTTTGACTCTTTATAAAATTAACCTAATGTAACTAAGCATGATTTATATATAATTGAGTAATGAACGTGAATCAATTATTGTCATAGATGTAAGCAACATTTATAATGCAAAAGAATTGCATTTACTTCTTAAAGAGAAGCTTGAGTTTCCTGATTTGTACGGGGAAAACTGGGATGATTTTTGGGATTGTATTGCAGGATTTGTGTGTCATTTGCCAAACAAAATGATCTTCGACGGATGGTCAAAGTTAGAAAAAAAGGTTACCGAGAGATACAAAAATAATGAAAGAGTGTCTTCTTGATTATAATGAAGAGGATAGAAAGGATTCTGAATGGAAAAGCGAATTCTTATTTAATTGAATACTGTTAATATGATATGTAAATATGCATATTGTATTTATTTGGGTTTTTTTGTATGTTAAAATTAAATATAAGGATGTAAATATATAACGAACCAAAAGTAGGAATATCCAATGAATTTTGAGAGGTGTTACATGTTTAAAAATAAGAAATTAATTCGATTTTGTCTAACATTATTTGTATGTTTATCTGTAATTGATTTTACAATCGGTTATTTTCAAACATATCTTGAAACAGCAGCAGATATTAAATGGGTAATACCAAAAATTTGGAAAGCTATTTTGATAGATGCTCCTGAAAGCATACTTGTTATTGTAGGTGCAATAGCCTTATATGATTTCACAAAAGAGACATCGCCAAAAGACGCATCAATCTAAATGCGTCTTTTTTCAAATTTATTCAATTAGCAATTTCATGGAGAATCTTGCTGTAAAAGCAGAATAAGAAGCCCTAATCAAGGTTTTTTGTAGAAAAATCAGTCTTTTTATTCTTGTCAGTGAAATGTAGATTTACGATGTTTAGATATTTGCATGAATATCAGGAGACATTATATGGTCGATTAATGACTGTCTTTAAAAAGGAAATTTAATTATCTGTATTTATATTTATATGGTAAAATAGTACAGTATTTATAAATTATAGGGGGTATATAATATGATTAATGAAATAGTTTGGGGAAGTCCAGGTAGTTTGCTCTGTTTAGGCTTTTTTTTAGCAGGTTTGGGAGTATTCATAAGATTGTCTAGAATGCCGAAATAATAAAAAGTTTAGTACATAACCAGTGTTAATAGATGAAGCTTTGCTTTATGGACGATTAACGAGTGTTTTAGAAAAAACATATTTATGACTTATTGAAAAAAGACGCCTGCATGAGCGTCTTTTTATTAAAATTTATAGTTTAAAGAGTCACCTAGAAGAGAACAATATATTAATTAACAAAAAAGAAAAGACACCCTAAGGTGCCTTCCTCCGACTTGAACCATCTTAATTTTAATAATATTGGACTCCCGTCCAAATATTATTTTACCATGTTAAGTTATTTTGTCCATTGAGAAAGAAAATTTAAATCTATGCTTTGTTGTTTTGGGAAATATTCCATATCGATAATTACAATACACGTTGTAGTATTTGAATTATTTATCTGCTTAAAAGTTGAAATTAAAAAGAACCCCATAAATGATAAACCATGCCACTAACAAAAAACACTAATACTAAAAACAAAACAATTAAAGCAAGTACGCCATTTTGATTATGTTCCATAAAATTAGCTCCTTTTAGATTTATTTTTATCCCGCATGAACTGCCCGTAAACGCCCGATTGGTGAAGGCTAATAATCAGTGGGGAGATGAACAAAGCCCCCACTGATTAAAGTTCCACTTTATATACAAAAAAGCCTTTAGTCGTAATTATGGCTAAAGGCTTTCGGCATTATACTTTTTAGTTTATAAAATTTTATATAGAGAAGAATTTATAATTTTTTTATCAAATTTGGAACTGAAAGTGTACTAGCTTGATAATGAAGCCTGGCTATTAGAATTGAAAAATTTTAGTTTTATTATAATTAATAGAAATGAAAGTAGTGTGAATATAAATCCGCTCCAAATAAGCTGGTGAATACCTAAGTTTGAAATGAACCAGCCTCCAATTGTTGTTCCTAGAGTAATTCCGAGATTTGAGAATGAAACGAATAAGCTATTACCGAATTCAGGCGCTTCTTTTGCTTCGCTTATTAACCATGTTTGACCAACAATTAATCCACCAGCATGTACGATTCCCCAAATGAATACGATAAAAATCATTGGAACAAGGTAGGAACCTAAATAATAAACTAATATATAAACAATAGAATATAGGATAGGGAATAATATTACTGTATTTACTATACTTTTTTGCAGGAGACTTCCAAATAAATGATTACCTAAAATCATAACGATACCAAATATGAATAGCATGATACTGATGAGAGATCCATTCATGGAAGTTACTTTTGCAAGGTATTCAGCGAAGTAGCTGTATACGGAAAACATGGCTGCAAAAAGGAATGTGACGGTTAAAATATTTAACCATAATCCTGGTTTGCCGAGTATACGAATTTGTTTGCCGAAAGACATCTTTTCTGTAACAGGCATAGAAGGAAGTAGGATTAGTATTCCAATGAATGCAAGAGTGTTAACAAGCGCTCCGAATAAGAAAGAAATTTCGAGTGAAAATTGATCTGCAAGGTAAGAGGTTAGTGGTACACCTAAAGCAAAGCCAACAGTAATTCCCATAAAAACTTTTGTAACCGCTTGACCGCTCTTTTCTGGAGGGACAAGTTTAGCAGCTGTTACAAGAGCGATTGAAAAGAAGAGTGGGTGAAGTGCTGCCGGTAAAATACGAAAAATAAGCATGATTTCAAATTGTGTTGTATAGGCGTAGATTATATTTGAAATAACAAATATGAAAATTGCTGATAATAAAATTATTTTGCGATTCATACTAGAGACGAGCAGAATTAAAAACGGACCAGAAATAGCAACAACTAGTGCAAATATACTTACTAAAAATCCAGCTTGTGTAGTTGAAATTCCGAATTTTTCAGTGATTTGTGGTAATACGCCGACAATACCCATCTCGGTAGTAATAATTCCGAACACACCTATTGCGAGTGTCAGAATAAGTAAAGGATTTACTTTTTTCATTTATAAAACTCTCCATTCGTATCGGTATTTTGAAAGTAAATTCATTAACAAATAAGCATTATTACAAGCATGATTGGATGCCAATATTATCAGGACTATGTAATTTCAAATACAATAACAGATATCTAGATAATTAGATGTGATATATTAAAAAATTTTCTCCTTTCTATGTTTCTTGCTTTTATAGGTAGTGCAATTTTATAAAAAAGCAGAATGTGTGAAAGCTAATAATCAATTAATTATTAGCTTTCATTTTATAATTCGTTTTGAACGTATTCAGAAAACTCTCGTATTGTTTTTTCATTTCGGCGATAGTAGGTCCATTTTCCAATTCGGTCAGATTGTAGTAAACCTGCTTTTTTCATAGTTAATAAATAACTAGAAATAACCGATTGGGCTAAGCCAGTTTTAAGCTGGATATCTCCTACGCACACTCCAACTTGAAAGCTAAGGCCTTGCTCTAGATAAGCTTTTTCATCGAAATGGTTTTCTGGATTTTTCAACCATGATAAAATTTGACATCTTGTTTCATTTGACAATGCTTTATAAATCAATAAAGGTTCCATAAGGATATTATATCTACTTTTATAGATTTGTAAATGGGTTTTGGTGATTTTAAGGGGAGAAGGTATAGTTGATCCCCTTGAATAGGAATAAGGTGCTCTTGATCTGTATCCTTTGTAAAGGACACTCTAAAAAAAGTTAGGCAACCTAAAAAAGATGATTTCTGTATGCAAACAGGAGTCATCTTCTTTAAATTCTATTGATAGCAAGAGTGATTATAGTACGTCATATATTTCTTAATTTCATGTGGTAACTGAACAAACGATTCACATGATTTTATATATGCTTCATCGGTTAAAGTACTACGAGGATTACGTGTAAAAATGATAATATTGTCAGGTTTAAGCATGTTGTTGCCTAGCTATCAATGGCGGATTCCTAAGAAGAGTAATAATAAAACCCAACATAAAATTTAAGGAAAATTTTATGTTTACCCCATTTTTTATTTTAAAAGTTTTTCCTATCCTATAAATGAGTTACATCAAGAAGGAGACTAAAAACGATAAAGTCATAGATGAAAATGTAAAGTTAGGGGATTCTACATGCATACAGAAGTTTTGATGGATTATTTGTATACTTATTCTTTTACTATTATTTTTTGTATTGTGTTTCAAATTGTGTTTTATTTTAAAGCGAAAAGAAATATATCTATTCTGCATTTTCTATGGGTATATGTTTTTCTATTCTACCTTTCGCTAGTATATGGGGTGACGCAGATCGCGACTGTATGGGATATAAGTAGATATGAAACGTGGATTCGTGTAAGTCAAATCAACTTGACTCTATTTGATACTGCAGGTAGTACTGCGTATCTTTTGAACATTTTACTGTTTATGCCGTTAGGTTTTTTATTACCGACTATTTGGCCGCATTTTAGAAAAATGAAAAACACCGTATGTGCGGGATTCTTTTTTTCATTGGCAATTGAGTTAAATCAATTACTAAATAATAGAATTACAGATATTGATGATTTATTTACGAATACCCTCGGGGCGATTATTGGGTATGTAATATATAGAGTTTTATTTAAAATGATATGTAAAAGAGAGGAAAAAAAGCTTGATACCAACTTTCCTCTAGTTATAAAATACGAGGCTATTTTTTGTTTAGTGTGTTCATTTGTAGGTGCGATGTTCATTTATTATCCTGGAGATCTGTAAGCCTCCAATAAGATGGTTGCGATATCGTTTATAAAATGATTCTAGTTCTCCAAGCTCAAACACGGTAAAATGTGAATGGTACATCCGATTTTCTGACTTAACAGATACAGTTTATGTATTACATGATAGGTAGGTGTAAATATGTTACATGTTCAATTATCTCAATACTTACTAAAAGAGTTTCAACCTGCTTTTCATACAGATGGAAAACGAGTGTATATGTTAAAAGATGAAGGATTATCACCGTATCCTATCTATTTAAATCGTCCTATTATGATAGGAGTGGGGACGAATTGGAATCAGCATACAGGATTTGAAGAAATCATTAAAGGATTTATAGGTGCAATTAACAAAATTCCTATGTATATGGTATTTGAAACTTATTTGTGTAGAGACCTTATTGAAAGTTTTTTAGAAGAGAATACATTTCATTTTGAGCTAGTTTTTACTAATAAGAAAAAGGATACGAACTTTTTTAAAGTGTTCATTACCGATAGTGATGATATAACTACACTTATGAAGTATTTCTTCCAATCAGCACGAGATTCTCTCTATACGTTATTAAGCTATTCAACAGACTGTAAGATTATCAGTAACAGTACTGGTGAGATTGAAATAAAAGCGGACAGTTTCTATCCAAGCTTTTCATTTATGTATGATGCGCAAGAGTTATTTATTATTGGTGGGGAAGAAAAGTGGTCAGATATCCATTATATAAATAGATTTTTCCGTCTTGAGCAGATTACAGATGAGCTAACTATTGATGTAAGGAAATGAATGTAATGATGATGTGTGTTTTAATTATATAAGTTTTGGATCTAAGGAATTAAAGTTAGTTGAGCAACTTTGTGTAGCGGAAGGATTATTTGTATGTCACACTAAAGACCGAAAGTGATAAGGTGCTGTATAAATAACTAATTTGATGACTTGAATGTATAAATTTAAAAACTTTCCTTTATGGAGAGTTTTTTATTACAAAGAAAAGACACCCATATAAGAGTGTCTTTTCCGATAGTTTGTTTAGCAGAAGCAAGAAGCTCCAACTATGATTAATAAAATAAACAATACTACTAATAAAGCAAAGCCGCCAGAAAATCCACAGCCGCCACAACTACCACCAAATCCCATAATAGTTCCTCCTTTAATAAGAGGGGAAAACAAGGGGTCACTCATGTATTTTAACGGATTCAAATTACTTTATGTTTTTAACGCAATAATTGAGCAGGTCCTTTTGAAAATAAAGAAAAGACACCTTAAGGTGCCTTTCTCCGACTTGATAACCGCATTTCGAAACGGGTGGATAACTTGCAAATAGTATGTATGCTTCGATTTATTTACAGATACCTTAGATTTATACATTCTTCATATAAGTCAGTACTTTTGATTACTAAACGTTCAATCATCATAATGTTTCGTTTATTGTTACCAACTACTCGCTCCAACATCCACCTTCAACCACTTCACCCAATCCAAATCTTCTACCTTAAGCAAACTCAGTGAAACACCCTTCATATCTAAAGAAGTTAGAAGAGTACCAACCTTTACGAACTTCACATGTAAGCCTTCCAGCTCACATAAACGGCGAATGTCGTTTGCGAAAATGTATTGTTCCATTAATGGAGTTGCGCCTAATCCGTTAATGAGGATGGCGAAGTCGTCACCTTTTTTCCAGCGATAAATGCTTTTTAGTTTATTCATAAGTTCGATCGCTAATATTTCAGAAGAGGATAGTGCTTCTTTACGGTAACCTTTTTCGCCGTGAATGCCGACGCCATAAAAGACTTCATCGTCGTTTAATGTGAATGAAGCTTTTCCCTGCATGGGATCATTGGCAGGTGAAAGGGCGACTCCTAATGTGTGTAAGTTGTCGGTGATAGAACGACCAAGTGTTGTTAGTTCTTCTAAAGAATGGCCTTCAAAAGCGGCCGCACCTAATATTTTTTGAACGAAAACAGTACCAGCGACGCCGCGTCTTCTTTTATTAAAAGAAGCATCATCTTCAATTGAAACGTCGTCATTTACGATGATGTGGTCAATTTGTCTTCCTTCTTCTTTGGCGATTCGCTTCGCCTCTAGAAAGTTTTCTACGTCATCTTTAAAGTTTTTAATGATGAATAAAATACTCTTATCTTTTGGCATTAAGCGAGTTGCCGCCACAATTTGTTCGACTGTAGGCGGAGTGAAGATACTGCCGTTTACGGCCGCCGTAAGCATTCCGTTTCCTACATAACCAATATCAGCAGGTTCGTGTCCGCTACCACCGCCGCTTATCATGACAACGTTTTGCTTCAGTTTTGCGATATCTTTTACATAAATGATGTTATGTGTTTCGTCGTAATTTACTTTATCGTTATGTTCAAAATAAAAGCCATGCAGCATATCTTGAACAATATTTTGTACATCATTCATAATCTTTTTCATTGCTTTTGCCACCCTTTGATTACTTTGCTGATTGCTCGAGTAAAAGTAGTAATTGATTGTTTATCATATTTTTCATGAGAGAAGACATAATGGACGGATCTACTTCGCATTTGCTTTCAATCCAATCTTTTATCGTTCCAACGAAGCCGTGACTATAAAAGGAGGCAATCGTATTTTTTGTTTCATCAGAAAGGCTGAATCCACAGCTCACAGATAATTCATCAATAATCTTCATATATAAGTTTTTCGTATGCTCAAATAAATAGTGATTAAACGAGTTTTGCTCAATGACTTTAAATGCATTTCGGTAAAATTTTTGATTTTCATAAAAGTAATCAAATAATAAATCGAAAATGTTTTCCCATGTTTCATAGTCGAGAAAGTCGATAATGTTTTCTTTCGTTTCTTCTCTATAAATCCAGCTTAATAGTTCAAATTTATCTTTAAAATGATAATAAAAAGTTTGCCTACGCATTTGACAGTGTAACATAATATCGCTCACTGATATTTTATGAAACGACTCTGTTTCCATTAAATACTTCAATGAATTCGCGATTATCTTTTTAGAAATTATAGAAGAGGTCATGTGGATCATCCCTAGAATGTTATTAATATGAAAATCCTACCTACAAATGAGAGCAGTGTCTTTAGACAGATTGTCCATTTTGTCCGTTTACTATAAAACGCTTTCATTTTAACATGAGTAGTAAGAAGAAGATTTCAAATATATCACAATATATTAAAGGAATTGAGGGAGAATCACAATGAAAAAGATTATAAACAAACCAGAAACATTAGTAATGGAAATGTGCAACGGAATGGTTATGGCTCACCCAGAGCTTGAGCTTTTGAAAAAATATAAAGTCATTAAGAAGAAAGAAATGAACGAAAATAAAGTAACGTTAATTAGTGGCGGTGGTAGTGGTCATGAGCCAGCGCATGCAGGATTAGTCGGAAAAGGAATGTTAGATGCGGCAGTGTGCGGAGATGTGTTTGCTTCTCCTTCACAAATCCAGGTGTATCAAGCAATTAAAGAAACAGCTAGTAAAAAAGGAACGTTATTAATTATTAAAAATTACAGCGGCGATATTATGAATTTCAAAAACGGTGCGCATTTAGCGACGGAAGATGGAATTGAAGTAGACTACGTAAAAGTGGACGATGATATTGCGGTAGAAGATAGTCTGTATACAGTAGGACGCCGCGGCGTTGCGGGAGTTATTTTAGTTCATAAAATTGCCGGCGCAGCAGCGGAAGCAGGTATGGATTTAGGAGCGGTGAAAGCTGTCGCAGAAAAAGCAGCTGCTAACGTGCGTACAATCGGTTTAGCGTTAACTTCTTGTACAGTTCCAGCGAGCGGATCACCTACTTTCACACTTGCGGAAGATGAGATGGAATACGGCGTAGGTATTCACGGTGAACCAGGTATTAAACGTGAAAAAACGATGTCAGCAGATGAATTAGCTAACCGTATGACAAATGATTTAATAAAAGATTTAGGAGTAAAAGACGGCGAAGAAATTGCGCTTTTAGTAAATGGTTTTGGCGGAACACCACTGCAAGAACTTTACTTATTTAACAACGCAGTGACGAGAGAACTAGCTGCTAGAAGCATTAAAATAAACAGAGTATTCGTTGGTAATTATATGACGAGTATTGATATGGCTGGTATGTCTTTAACAGTAATGAAACTAGACGATGAGCTAAAAACATTACTATCGAAAGAATGTAATACACCAGCGTTTAAAGTAGATGGGCCAGTTGAAAGTGTTGAGTACGTGAATGTGCTTGAAGATGTAGAAGAGAAGGAAGTTTCCTTTGAAATAGAAACAGCGGAAGAGCATGCTGTTATTAAAAATAATGTCATTACATTAAACAATATGATTTATCTCGTTGATAAAATGAGCGACGTTATTATTAAAAACGAAGTACCGTTCTGTGAATTAGATACACATGCAGGGGATGGCGACTTCGGAATGAGTGTAGCAAAAGGATTTAAGCAATTAAAACGTGAGTGGCATTCTATTGTAGATCAAGAGAACGTAACGATCGGATCATTCCTTGACGGTTGTTCGATGATTATTATGGAACATTGCGGCGGCGCATCTGGTCCAATTTGGGGCGGAGCATTCCGCGCAGCTAGTAAAGCAGCAGGCGAGAAGCGTGAGTTAACAGTGAAAGAGTTCGCTGAAATGTTGCAAGCAGCACTGCAAGGCATACAATCTATCGGTGAAAGATCATTCGGAAGAGGAGCAGTAGTTGGTGATAAAACACTTGTTGATGCACTTGCTCCATGTGTAGACTCTTGGTTAGCTAGCGCTTCAAACGAAGTAGACGTGAAAACTGCCTTTGAAAAAGGAGCAGAAGCAGCCGTTAAGGGAGCAGAGTATACGAAAGAAATCGTAGCTCGCATGGGCCGCGCCGGTACAGTTGGTGAAAGAAGTTTAGGCTATCCTGATGCAGGTGCACATGCGCTTGGAGTTATCTTTACGGAGATTGCGGGTAGTTTGAAATAGGAATGAGAAAATCCCCTCTGCCTTATGGTGGAGGGGTTCTTTATTTATAACCATCATTCTTCCAGTGAAAAAATTTATCCCGCGTTAACGGACAGTAAAACTCCCACCTCAAAATTCAGTTGGAGCAAAGAAGTTAGGTGGGAGATCAACTGTCCGTAAACGTCCGATTGGTTCAACTAATAATCAGTGGGGGATGAACAAAATCCCCACTGATTAAAGTTTCACTTTATTTGTTAGCCAATCTAGAAGCTGCTTCTTCAACTTCTTTATATGCATTTTGTAATACTTCATTTGGATCTAGTACTGCTGTTCCTTGTGCACGAACGATTTGATAATCTTCAATACCTAGGAAATTAAACATTGCTTTTAAATATTTATGAGAGTATTCCACTTCTGTATACCAATCATCATTTGTATAGATCCCTCCACTTGCTTGTATAACAAGCATTCTTCTTCCATCTTTAAGTAGTCCCACTGATCCAGTTTCAGTATATTTAAATGTTTCACGTGCAATCATGATATTGTCCATGTAATCTTTTAACTTTGATGGAATATTAAAGTTGTGCAAAGGTAATACGATCACATACGTATTTGCACTTTTAAATTGTTGTAAAATTTCGGACATACGCTCTGTTACTTTTTGTTCTTCATCAGTTAACTTCTGTCCATTTCCTTGCTTTTCCCATGCGCTTAAAACAGTTTTATCTATCATTGGTACTACATCATCGTATAAATTAATCTGTTCAATCGTTTCATTATTAGGAATTAATTCTTTATAAGATACTAAAAAGTGGTTAAGAACCTTAATGCTGACTGATGATGTATCATCCACTTTCGGATGTGCGTTTATGATAAGTGTTTTGTTCATTTGTATTTCCCCTTTTTAAAAGTTTTTACGTTTTAATTGTCGACCATTTTAATCGTCGATTGATACGGTCTTTAATATAAGCTCTGAAATTATTTTTGTCAAATGAAATACATACTATTCTAAAAGAGCCTTTTTTTATTTGACTAAAATTCTAAATGGTCCTAAGATACAATTTGATAACCCTTAAAATAAAAAGCAGGTGATTTGTATATGCAATATAGTGTTGGGGTTGAATATGCCTTGCATTGCCTAGTTTATTTAATTAATACTCCTTCCAAGGAAAGTGTTGGAATAAAAGATTTGGCAGAGTTTCAAGGACTTTCTGAAACATTTCTTTCAAAAGTTTTCGGTAAATTATCTAAAGCTGACATTGTGAATTCTGTCCCAGGTGTAAAGGGAGGATATAGGTTAGCTAAGTCTCCAGAAGATATCTCTTTTTGGGATGTAATAGAAGCCGTCGAAGGCCCAAAACCTATTTTTCAATGTAAAAATATTGTACAGAATGGTCTACTATATCGAGACGACGCTTGTAATTCTTGTGACCCTAGCAATTCTTCTTGTACAATTAACTTAGTAATGCTTGAAGCAGAAGAACACATGCGTGAGTTTCTTCGTAAAAAGACTCTTGCATGGTTAGATAAAGAACTTGATATTGTTTTACCTGAAAAGATAAGGGTAGATACTCGTGAATACTTCAAACAAAAAAAACCTAACTAAATCGCCATGACGAATTAGTTAGAGTTTTTTGTTTTTTTATATTAATTCCATCATGTGAGTACTTCATCACAAATTCCTTCTTTAAATATCACATTTAATTAACTCATAAAGTTTCAAATTGATTAACATTAAAATTCTAAAAAATACAATTTTATTTTCGTGAAAAGTAAATGAATTTATGTGTTCAGATATTTTAAATATAGTGAAAATTGCCTTTGAAAAAGGAGCAGAGTATACGAAAGAAATCGTAGCTCGCATGGGCCGCACCGGTACAGTTGGTGAAAGAAGTTTAGGCTATCCTGATGCAGGTGCGCATGCGCTTGGAGTTATCTTTACGGAGATTGCGGGTAGTTTGAAATAGGAATTAGAAAGTCCCTCTGCCTTAGGGCGGAGGGACTTTTATATATTCTTCATTTGTATCTATATCAAATTTTTCAGTGCTTTTTGCTTATTTGAGAGATGTCTTCGATTAAATTGTATTTTAGACTTAGTTTTTTTGTGATTGCAGCTTATCAATTTTCCAGTGTGCTTCTAGAGATTCTAAAGAGCTTTCAATATAAAACATATATTCATCTGCGGTACCTGGTACTTCAAAAGCTATTTTCAATTCTACCGTTTCATTTGGTTTAACTTGTATATCAGAAGGGTTTTGATCAAGCACCTTTCCTTCATAGGTCTTTCCGTTTTTTTCATCTTTTAAGTTATATTTTAATTCTGATAGACCAATCATTTGACCCCGTACATTTTTTACAGAGACATTAACAACGACGGAATCGTTGTTAGCATTTAAATATGCACTTTGAACGGTGGCCAAGTAATAGCCCCCTTTAACACTCTCACCAACTAATAAAATACCTTGTTCCAAGCGGCTCATATTTTCTTTTTCTTCAAAATTTATTAATTCTTCATTTTCATTTTTTGCGGTTGGTTCTTCTATTGGACCATTTTCAACGGTGCTATCTTTTTTATCTTGTGTGCAAGCAGCCGTAACACTGACTAATACTAGAATTAAAGTAAGTAATATGAATGATTTTCTCATAAAATTGATCTGTCTCCTTAAGTTTCTCAATTTTGTGCAACTATACATATTATAAAGCGATTCTATTAATATTAACATAATGTCTCATTATTGGATTAAAATAGGGGATTTTAGACACTTTATTCTTGTTTTTTATTAATATAATTGGTGTATTTACTCTAGTTGTAGTGAAATCGTCCGTTGTTATCATTCCTACTGTATCATTAATAAACATCTTCATAATATATAATTAGTATTATTTTATTCTTCAAATATCTCCGGCTTCTCCACTCTAAATGATTTCACCTCACCACATTCTAAACAAAATGTAGTTAATAGTTTGGAACGTTTCCCCACTGAAAAGAGCCTACTAGAATCATCTTCACAAACATATGCATGATAGGCAAATCCAACTCTGCCTTCTTTAAATGTAGTAGAACCACAATTCTCGCATCGTTTATTTTTCATGCTACTAACACCTCTTTTGCTGTATTTTTAAGATAGAAGTAAAGCAATATACATGATGTTTTCGACATGATACAACATACCCCTTTATATATTCGCAAGTAAAACAACATAACACCCTTATAAATCTCTATAACAATATAGTTTTCCATATATCATTTAATATTTATCGGAAAAATAAGTATTAAAATATTGTTTTTTATTATTCTGATGATTATAATAAATGGAAATCAAACAATTCTTATGTTGAGAAGTGGAGGGACGGGCCCTATGAAACTTCGGCAACCTCGTTTTAGACGAAAGGTGCCAAATCCTGCAGGTGAAAAAACACCTGAAAGATAAGAGCGGTTCACTTAGTCAAGAAGGCTACTCTTATTTCGATAAGAGTAGCTTTTTTTATGACTAAAAGTTAAAGGGGGAATAGGTAGTGGAGTATGGTTTTTGGTTACCGATTTTTGGGGGATGGCTTCGAAATGTAGATGATGAATCTATGCCGCCTACGTTTGAGTATGCAAAACAAACAGCGCAAGCGGCAGAACAATTAGGTTTTTCAACAACACTTATTGCAGAATTAAATTTAAATGATATAAAAGGTGTTTCAGCACCAAGTTTAGAGGCGTGGACAACTGCGGCAGCACTTGCAGCAGTGACGGATAAATTAGAGATTATGACAGCTGTAAGACCTGGCTTCCACAATCCAGCTGTTACAGCGAAAATGGCAGCAAATATCGATCAATTAAGTAATGGCCGTTTTACATTGAATGTAGTTTCAGCGTGGTGGGAAGAAGAAGCGAGACAGTACGGCGGGGTATTTACCGCACATGATGAAAGATATGATCGCACAGAGGAATTTGTAACAATTTTGAAAGAGCTTTGGAAAGAAGAAGAGTTTTCTTATAAAGGGAACTTTTATGAGCTTCATCATACACATTTAAGTCCAAAACCTGTGCAGAAACAAGGCATTAAGATTTATGCAGGTGGTGAGAGTGAGCGAGGAAAAGAGGTCATTGTAAACCACGCGGATGCATATGTAATGCATGGCGGAACGGTAGAAGAAGTATCTGTGAAAATAGAAGATATGAAGAATCGTAGAAAGAAAGTTACAGAGAAGCCATTGCAGTCATTCGGGCTTGCCGCTTACGTCATTTGTCGTGATACAGAAGAAGAGGCATTAGAAGAATGGAAACGCATAACGGATGTGAAAGACGATGCTTTAGGTTATGCGGGTTACCAAGACTTTATTAGTAAATCGCATTTGGAACAGCAAGTGAAGCTCAATGATTATTCCGTATCTAATCGTGGGTTACGTCCTAATTTAATCGGAACACCAGAACAAATTGCAGAAAGGATACTTGCTTTTGAAAAAGTGGGTGTTACGTTATTACTTTTACAATTTTCGCCACAGCTTGAAGAGATGAAACGATTTTCTGAAAAAGTGATGCCATTAGTTGAAGCAAAAAGAAAGGAATTGATTACAAATGAGTAAAATTTACATATTACATGAGAATAAGGAATGGACGAATCATTTAGTGAAAAGGTTGGAAGAACTGGAGTTACCGTATGAGGAATGGCTTTTAAATGAGGGAACACTGCCGTTAGAACAAGAACCTCCCCAAGGTGTTTTTTATAGCCGCATGAGTGCTTCTTCACATACGAGAGGGCATCGGTATGCACCTGAGCTGACTGAAGGGGTTCTTGCTTGGTTAGAGGGATACGGACGAACAGTATTTAATGGGTCTCGTGCATTACGTCTTGAAGTAAGCAAATTGAATCAATATGCAGCATTAAGAAAATTTGGGATACAAGTGCCGAAAACAATTGGTGCTGTTGGCCGTGATCATATAGTAAAAGCGGCAAGGGAGTTAGGGGAAGTACCGTTCATTACAAAGCATAACCGTGCAGGTAAAGGCCTTGGTGTTCAGCTGTTTCATTCCATTGATGCTTTAGAACAATATTTGGATGGTCCGGCGTTTGAAGAACCCATTGATGGAATTACTTTAATCCAGCAATATATTGAAGCGCCAGAACCATATATTACACGTTGTGAGTTTGTAGGCGGCGAGTTTGTATATGCGGTTAAAGTAGATACATCAGAAGGATTTGAGCTTTGTCCGGCAGATGCGTGCTCTATTCACGATGCTTTTTGCCCAGTAGGAGAAGAGAGTAAGAAAGAGTCGTCATCAAAATTTGAAATTATATCAGATTTCCAAGAGCCGATTATTGAGCAGTACAAAGAGTTTTTGAAAGAAAATGAAATTACCGTCGCTGGTATTGAATTTATTCGCAGTTCGGATGGAACAATTTATACGTATGATATTAATACAAACACAAACTATAATTCTGATGCAGAGTCTGTAGCGAATCAATTTGGTATGCTGGAGCTTGCTAAATTCCTTGGAATAGAATTAGAAAAACAAGTAGAGTCAGTTAAATAATGTTGATTAAAAAATAAGGTTCTGGTGCAAATATAGGAAAAAAGAAGAGATAGCACATTTTATCGGTGAAAGATCGTTCGGTAGAGGAGCTGTAGTTGGTGGGAAAAGGTTAGGATACCTTGATGCAGGTTGGGGTTATCTTTACGGAGATTGCGGGTAGTTTGAAATAGGAATGAGAAAATCCCCTCTGCCTTGTGGTGGAGGGGATTTTTTTATAGTTGATTGATATATCTAAAAAAGAAGTGGCGAAACAAATGAACAAAAGTAGTTAGAAAATTCTATGCTTACTTTTTCAGTATAATAGTTATAGATGAAAGGAGCATGTGATGTTTAATTTTATAATTGCTGGGGCTTTATTGTTTATATTATTTTTATTTTTATTTTTATTTTTTAAAGATCGGAGACGAATTAGTTTAGCTTTTATTCTCACATTAAGTTTAGGCTGTTTCTTCCTAAGTATTTTTGATGCTTTATCAAAATCAGAGGTTAATGAGTTTTCTCGCTTATTATTATTAGGAATAGTTTTTGGATTAATCCCTTTAGGGATATTGTTTGTTGCTCTGTATCTTTTATTTAATGGAAAAGTTATGATGCAACGTGAAGGAAGAAGATTGGGTAATTTATTATCTTTATTATTGAGTTTTGCAGTATTTGGTATTATTGGTTTATTAATGAAACTTGCATTTAGTGTGTATCATCCTAGTTTCTATATGTATTATGTAACAGTCGTACTGTTATTTTTATACTTTGCATATATATTTATGAGTTACTTAACTTATGCAGTACTTTATCATTTTATAAAGGTAAAATACATACCTGATTTTATTATTGTTTTGGGGTCAGGTTTAATTGGTGGGGATAGAGTGCCTCCATTATTAGCATCTCGTTTGGATAAAGGGATGGATGAGTATATTAAGTATGGCCGTATCCCTAAAATTATAGTTTCTGGTGGACAAGGTCCAGATGAATTAGTAAGTGAAGCGGCTGCTATGAAAAAATATTTAGTGGAAAAAGGCATGAATGAGAAAGATGTGTTAACGGAAGATAAGTCTCGAAACACATTGCAAAATATGCTATTTTCTAAAAAGATTATGGACACTATAAAAACTGACCACAAGAGTATATTTGTTACAAATAATTATCATGTATTTAGAGCTAGTATTTATGCAAGATTATCTGGTTTGAAATGTGAAGGTGTTGGTTCTAACACAGCAAGATATTATTTACCAAGTGCATTTTTACGAGAATATATCGGTATATTAGTCATGTATAAATGGTGGCATGCTACTTTTGTAGCTATTTTATTGTTATTTGTATTGTGGTCGATGTAGTTATACTATTTTGAATGCTCCAGTATCGGAGCATTTTTTTATTTTATTTCACTTTTCATAGGAGGGCTATTCATAAAAAAGACCCCCCATAAGGTGCCGTCCTCTGTATTTTAATTTACTATCTCACGCATTTCCCCCTGCATAAAAAATATTTCTCAACATTTTATTTGTTGAAAAAGATTGAATATTCTCTATAAAGAGAATATTATGTTTCTATCGGCAAAAAAAACGATAATTCGCAGACACTGGGGAGGAAATGCATTGAAAAAGAATAAGAAGTTAAAACCTTTATCAGTTTTAGCAACAGCGGCAGTACTAAGTAGTAGTTTTGCTTTTGGAAGTCATGCGGCGGCTGAAACACCAACACCATCTCTACCAATAGATGAGCATTTAATACCGGAGGAGCGTTTGGCAGAAGCGCTAAAACAACGGGGCGTAATTGATCAATCTGCATCACAAGCTGAGACGTCAAAGGCTGTCGAAAAATATGTTGAGAAAAAGAAAGGGGAAAACCCTGGTAAAGAAATCTTGACGGGAGATAGTCTTACGCAAGAAGCTTCTGATTTTATGAAAAAAGTAAAAGATGCAAAAATGAAGGAAAATGAAAAGGCGCAACAGCCAACAGTAGGGCCAGTAGCTGGACCAGGTGCAGGATTGAATTCTATTAAATTAAATGGAAAAGTCCCTACTGCACCAGCGAAGCAAGAAGAGTACAACGGTGCTGTTCGAAAAGATAAAGTGCTTGTTTTACTCGTAGAATTTAGCGATTTTAAGCATAACAATATTGATCAAGAGCCAGGATACATGTACTCTAAGGACTTTAATCGTGAACATTATCAAAAAATGTTATTTGGTGATGAACCATTTACTCTATTTGATGGATCGAAGATTAATACATTTAAACAATATTATGAAGAACAATCTGGCGGGAGCTACACAGTTGATGGAACTGTAACGGAATGGCTTACTGTTCCAGGGAAAGCTTCAGATTACGGTTCGGATGCAGGAACTGGTCATGATAATAAGGGTCCTTTAGGGCCACGTGATCTTGTGAAAGAAGCATTAAAAGCAGCGGTAGCAAAAGGAATTAATTTAGCAGACTATGATCAATTTGATCAATACGATCAAAATGGTGATGGAAATAAAAACGAGCCAGATGGCATTATTGATCATTTAATGGTTGTACATGCTGGCGTGGGTCAAGAAGCTGGCGGCGGTAAATTGAAAGATGATGCAATTTGGTCTCATCGTTCAAAACTTGGATCAAAACCATATGCGATTGATGGCACAAAATCTTCTGTTTCGAATTGGGGCGGAAAGATGGCTGCATACGATTATACAATCGAGCCTGAAGATGGAGCGGTTGGTGTGTTTGCGCATGAGTATGGTCATGATTTAGGCTTACCAGATGAGTACGATACAAAGTACTCAGGACAAGGTGAACCTATTGAGTCATGGTCTATTATGAGTGGCGGCAGCTGGGCTGGAAAAATTGCAGGAACAGAGCCAACAAGTTTCTCACCACAAAATAAAGAGTTTTTCCAAAAGAATATGAATGGCAACTGGGCGAATATCGTTGAGGTAGATTATGATAAACTTCGCACGGGAGTCGGTGTTGCAACATATTTAGATCAAAGTGTTACAAAATCAAAACGACCAGGAATCGTTCGTGTTAACTTGCCAGACAAAGATATTAAAAATATCGAGTCAGCATTTGGTAAGAAGTTTTATTACAGCACAAAAGGAAATGACATTCATACAACACTTGAGACACCAGTATTTGACTTAACAAATGCAACGAATGCTAAGTTCGATTATAAAGCATTCTACGAACTTGAAGCGAAGTATGATTTCCTTGACGTATATGCGATTGCAGAAGACGGAACGAAGACACGTATTGATAGAATGGGCGAAAAAGATGTAAAAGGCGGAGCAGATACAACTGATGGTAAGTGGGTTGATAAATCATACGATTTAAGCCAATTCAAAGGGAAAAAAGTAAAACTGCAATTTGAGTATTTAACAGATATTGCAGTAGCTTATAAAGGATTTGCGTTAGATAATGCTGCATTAACTGTCGATGGGAAAGTTGTTTTCTCTGATGATGCAGAAGGTCAGCCAGCAATGATGTTAAAAGGATTTACTGTATCTAACGGATTGGAACAGAAAAAAAATAACTACTATGTAGAGTGGAGAAATTACGCTGGTTCTGACACGGCGTTACAACATGCACGTGGTCCAGTCTTTAATACAGGAATGGTTGTATGGTATGCGGATCAAAGCTTTACAGATAACTGGGTAGGCGTTCATCCAGGTGAAGGATTCTTAGGAGTAGTAGATTCTCATCCAGAGGCAATCGTAGGTACATTAAACGGACAACCGACTGTGAAGAGCAGTACGCGTTATCAAATTGCCGATGCTGCATTCTCATTTGATCAAGCGCCAGCATGGAGAGTGGATTCGCCAACTCGCGGTATCTTTGACTATAAAGGATTACCAGGGGTTGCAAAATTTGATGACTCTAAGCAGTACATCAACAGCGCGATTCCAGATGCAGGACGTAAGTTACCGAAACTAGGATTGAAGTTTGAAGTAGTAGGTCAAGCTGAAGACAAGTCTGCAGGTGCAGTTTGGATTCATCGATAGAATAAGGTGAAATTAAGAGGGAGCTGCCCTATAAGTTGGTGAAACCGACTTATGGACAGCTCTCTTTTTATTGTAGAAACCATAATGAAAATATGATTTTTTGCATATTTTTAAATTTAATATATCCTCCGAAAAGTTTTAATTGTATAATGTTTTTTGTCATATTCTTCTAGATTTTTCGACAAAAAATAACAAAAATAGAAGACGTATTGGGAGAATGCATTATGTACATAAAACTATTAAAATCAATTACATCATTATCACTTATTGGTGGTGCTTTATTATATACAAATGGCAGTGATGTGAAAGCTGCTGAAGCGGGCGTTTTTTCTGATGTACCAACATCGCACTGGTCCTATCCGGCGATTAAAGATTTAGCGGGTAAAAATATTATTTCAGGTTATGGAAATGGAAAGTTTGGTTTTGGTGATGTTGCGACGCGGGAGCAAGTTGCAGCGTTAATTTATCGTGTGTTAGTACCGAATAAGCAAGGTGGTACGTTTAGTAATGATGGTGCTCGTTATGTATTACAAGATGGGTCTATTTTAAACAATCCGTATCGTGATATTCGCTCAGGTTCTACAATGTTTCCGGAAGAGGTTTTAACGTTAACGAAATTAGGGATTTTTAAAGGTGATGGAAATGGCGGTTTTAGACCGAAAGATTCTGTTAGCCGCGCAGAAATGGCGCAAATTATTAAAAATGCGTTCCAAGTTTCAGCTAAACAAAAACATACATTTAATGATGTTCCAAATGGATTTTGGGCAGAAAACGCGATTAGTGCGGTGCAGTCAAACGGGATTGCATCTGGTACAGGGGACGGGAAATTTGAACCAGCTAAAACGGTAACGCGTGAACAGTATGCACAGTTTTTATATAATGCATTGAAATATAAAAAGCCTGAGGTTGCGGTGCAAGATACAGGAGATGCGGCATTATTAACAGCATTCAAAAATGAAGTGCAAACACGTATTAATACGTACGAAACGAACATTACACTTCCATATAAAACGAAAAATAGTAATCAGGAAGAAGTAATGAAGACACTTTTTAACGCCTATAAAGAAGTTGCAAGTAAAAATGAGTATACAAATTATAATAGATCGAATGTTTCATATGGAATTTCTGGATCACCTGGAAATTATACATTTAAGCTAAATATTACATATCGCGAAACGAAAGAACAAACAGAGTATGTGATGAAACAAGCGAAAGCGATCGTTTCTTCTATTATTCAAACAGGAATGGATGATCATGAAAAAGTGAAGGCGATTCATGATTATGTTGTAAAACATGTTTCTTACGATACGTCTTATAAAGCGTATACAGCATATGAGGCACTCGCGAATCGTTCTGCCGTTTGCCAAGGTTATACACTATTAACCTATCAATTATTAAAAGAAGCTGGAATTGAGAATCACTTTGTAGTAGGGACTGGAGACGGTCAGCCTCATGCTTGGAATTTAGTGAAAATCGATAACAAATGGTACCATCTCGATACAACATTTGATGATCCAGTGCCAGATGTACAAGGCCGCGTAACATATTCATATTTCAATTTATCTGACGAGCAAATTGCAAGAAATCATGAGTGGAACCGCGTGGACTATCCGCAGGCTACAACAAACTATTATAGTACATTAACAAATAAAATTGCGGCAGGTGGTACGAAAACTCCTGCATACCAACAAATTTTGAAAGATACAAAGTTAAATTATTTAGGAAATGAATACATCGCGAATAGCTATAATGAATTAAAAAGTAAAATGCAGCAGCGCTATAGTGCAAAGCCAGAAAAGATTGAAGTGTTGTATAAGCAATCAATGAATGGTGCATTACAAGATGTGAAAAAGGCAATTGGAGAAATCGGTTATCCAAAAGGATCAAACCGTGTTTCTTATAAAGCGGAGCCGTATAATGCAAAAGAAGGGTATTCTTTGGTGACGATTACGTTTACGTATTAAAAATAACCTAGATCCATTTAAGGGATCTAGGTTATTTTTTTATACCTTAATTTGACATATACAGTCAGACTGTATAAAATAAAACTATACAGTTGAACTATATAGTTTGACTATATATTTAACGTTACATTGGAGGTCTTTATGAATAGAGATAAAAATTTACCATTAACGGAAACAACGTATTACGTTCTTTTAGCTTTATTAGAGCCAGCACACGGATATTTAATTATGCAAAAGGTGGAGGAACTTAGTAATCATCAAGTGAAAATCGCAGCGGGTACATTGTATGGTGCGGTTGAAAATTTATTAAAACAAGGGTTAATAGAATCGGTAAAAAGTGAAGATAAACGAAGAAAAGTGTATGTCATTACTGAACGTGGGAAAGAAGTATTACATTTAGACTTTATGAGAATGCAGCACATTATTGAGGTTACAAAAGGTTTATTACACGTATAGTTAGGGGGAAACGATGATGTGGAGATTGAAATTCTTTTTAGACTTTGAGAAAGAGGAAAAATGGTTAGAAGAGATGGCTTGGAAAGGCTATCAACTAAAAAGTAATACATTCGGTTATAAATTTAGAATCGCAGAACCGGAAGATACGACAATTAAAATAGATCATAGAATATTTAATAGAAGAAAAGATTTTATTAATTACTGTACATTATTTGAAGATAGTGGCTGGAAGCATATAGCCGGTAATTGGTGGTCAGGCACGCAATATTTTAAAAAGGTAGATGAGGAAAGTGAAGATGACATTTTTTCAGATCAAATGTCACGAGCAGGGAAGTACAAGCGTCTATCTAAGACATTTTTAGAATTGGCGATATGTTATTTGCCGCTGTTAATCCTATTTATGTTTAATAATACAATTGATCTAGGAGCGATTTTAAATCCGAAAGACTTATACTATACACCAGGATTATGGGATATGCATGGTGCAGCATTTGTAGGATCCTTCTTATTTGAAACACCATTTGCATTAATGAGGGGCATTTCATGGTTGTTTATCCCAGCTGCGATTGGTATGTTTTTCTTTTTCTCATATAAAGCAAATCGATTGTATGAAGAGAGAAAATACTAAGAGGACCCCCTTAAAGCTGATGCTTTGAGGGGGATTCTTTTGAATTTGTAAATGGTATACTCGGTTGTAATTAACATTAATTCCCTTTATTGGTGTTTGAATGTGATGTGATTTTGATAATAATATTCCTTAGGAGGATGATTATCATTAATATACTTTTAGGTGTCATCACTGCTATTGTCCTCTTATTAATCGCTGCATGGACTACAAAAAGACCTAATACAGACGACTAGCATAAATAAACTATTGTATTTCTCAATGAACAAAACAACTTAACATGGTAAAATAATATTTGGATGGGAGTCCAATATATATTATTAAAATTAAGATGGTTCAAGTCGGAGAAAGGCACCTTAGGGTGTCTTTTCTTTTTTCTAAATGAGAGTTTTGGCTTAAAGAAGATAAATCTTCAACGGATTATTGTCATGAATATATTGATAAAGTTCATCAATATATTTGTAGAAAGGAGGAATTCAAGTGAAGAGAGATGATAATAGGATTGGTCACTTTACATCTGAAAAAGGAAAGGAAGACTTTCAAATTACCTACGATGAATCAATGGCACTTCTTCCAACACCTAACGATACGAAAGATATAAAAACTAAATACGGCACAATTCGTGCTTATTACTTTACTAAAGAGGAAAACAAACATAAGGAGCCAATACTCTTACTCCCTGGACGTGGTGCATCTACTCCAATGTGGGTACCCAATTTAGAAGGGCTAAGGGAGAAAAGGCCTGTTTACACGATAGATTTACTCGGTGAACCTGGAATGAGTGTGCAAACGAAGGTGATTGAAAACCAAAAACAACAAGCAGAATGGTTAAATGAAGTAATTGAAGGATTAAGTTTAGAAAAAGTGCATATCGTGGGTGTCTCCATTGGAGGTTGGACAACAATGAATTTGGCCAGATATAATCCAGAGCATATTGCTACGGCTAGTTTATTGGACCCAGTCTTTGTATTTGCGCAAATACCCATAAAGATGATACTTGCATCTATTCCAGCTGCCGTTCCTATTGTACCTAAGTTTATAAGACAAAAGATGTTAAGCTATGTATCTGGAGGAGCAGAAACAAATGACGATGAGCCTATCGCTAAGTTAATCGAGTCGGGTATGCGTAACTATAAACTTAAAACACCAGCACCGGATCTATTTAGTAAAGAAGACTTGAAAAATATCAATGTTCCAGTGCTTGCATTAATGGCTGAAAAAAGTACAATGCACAATTCTGTAAAAGCAGTTGAAACTGGGAAAAAATACGTTAAAGATATAGATATAGTTAACTGGAAAAATGCATCTCACGCAATCAATGGTGAGTTCTCTAACGAAGTTAATGCCAGAATCCTTGAGTTTATAGAAAAACATTCTAATGATAACTAAGTTGAAAGTGGAAAATATGTTGTAATAACAACTTTATCTCTATATAGCTATTTAAGAGGATTTAGCTTATTTTTTGTTTTGGGGTATTTTAAAGTACCCCCTAAATGGAATTTTTTTATAGCACCGAAGTTCATTTTTATGATTTTTGGGGAAGAATGTGCTTCTTAACTTGATACCGCAAAAAAACAAACAGGAATGACTATTAAGTCATTCCTGTTCCTTAAAGAAACCTTCTATGGTACTAGTAACTTCCTTGAATGCTTCACCTTGGACACTAGAAATTGATAATCCTCCAATTATATTTTTCCACTGTGAATTTACACTATCCCAGTTATCATCCCAATTTTCAGTAATATGCTTATAAGCTTTAAAAGGTTTATCACGACTTGGTGAAACATATTTTAAAGCATCTATCAACCCTACAAACTCCAAAACACTTCAGGCCCTTCTTTTAGAATTGGAGTTACCTCTTCGTTTCGAGATAAAACTTCCATTTAGGTGGTGCTATTAAATTTAAAAAGCTAAAACAAGCATAACCCCGTTCTAAATTTAGGACGGGGTTAAAATATAGTTGTTTAATTTCCGATATAAGATACTTCACTGTACTCAAAAATATAACAATAAAGTCGATTGATAATCTAAGGTTTATTCAGCAATAGCGCCCGATTGCGGAAGACCAAGAAAATGATTATGATTGCTGCTTATAGCTTGTTGAACTAACGCACACGTTACTTTAAGTGAATTGATTCACAATCTTACTGGGAGTTTATCTAAAAAATCTGAATTAACTTAATAAAAAAAGGACTCCCTTTTTGGGAATCCAATTCATTCAGTGTCACTTTGGTTAAAGTCTAATCTTCTCGGTTCGCAACACTGTCATTAGCCTCATCGGCACCTTCGCCGACTTTGTTACCCATCGCTCCTCCTGCAACAGCTCCTGCAACGGTACCAAGTGGACCAAGAACAGAACCCAAAGCAGCTCCAGCGACAGCACCGACACCAGTTCCTACCGCTTCGCCAGTATCATTATCAACACGGTTACGTTCGTTTTTATCAGCCACTCATCTCACTCCTTATTTAGAATAGGCAAGTGCATTCCAGCACAATACCTTACATATTTTGACCTATAAGGACAGATTTATGCGGAGTGTTAGAATCCTGAGGATTTAGCAAACCGGCGCTTTACATAGCGATGATCTTGTTCTATGTAATTATTGAAATGTTTGATTGTAGAATGAGTAGTACTTTTATAAAAGTCATTCACCTTTAATTTTTTGAGTGAACAAAGTAAAGAAAGGGCCTTATCTGTTGTCAGAACCGTTGGTTCTCCAAAAGTTTGAACGAGTCGTTTCGTAAAAGCATACGCAGATTGTGTATTCCGTTTCTTAAGTTGATGGGCATATGGCGATACCCTTTAATCGTAATCAGCATTATGATAATCGTTATTTAAGCTGGGCACTCTTCCATGGGGACGATATTCTATGTGAAAGGTATTATGTTATTACTCGTACTGAGGCTCTTCATGTTCAATTTGTTGAAGACGAGGATTTAAAGATTCAATAATTTCTTGAGTTTGTTGTGCTGCACCTTTATATAATTGTTTTGCTTGCTTGTTATCAGTATCAAGAACAAATCCTTCTAGGCATGCTTGAGCACTCTTTAATCCAGCGATAGTTTGTTTAAGTTTAGTACTTACTGTCATGTAGTATTCCTCCTTATAAATGTACTTCAAAATATAGAATGCCTATTTTGTTATCATAGTACGATTTCCAATTTTAGGGATATGCGAATGAGAAATTTTATAGTTAATCATTCAAAGGAGAATTTTTTAGCTAATAGATGCATGGAATAGTTTTGTCCCAATAACAAAAACTAACAGAAATAAAACGATAATATATAAAGGAGATTAAATATGCTGAAAAAGATAGGGAAAATTTTCCGAGTATTCCTCTTTTTATTTATCGGTGGATGCTTAGTTCTGTTTGTTTGGGGGGAATTTGACAGAACAATAGCCGAAAAAAATGGGGTATTTAGCCAGAACTCTAGTCAATACCCTATGCGTCAAAGTGATATTACTATGTATACAGATGGGAAACAGTTAAACAATCAATTATTCTCAGATATAGAGAAAGCAAAGCATTACGTGCATATTAACTTTTTTTCTATTGCTGATGATAAAGTAAGTCATCAGTTTCTAGAGCTATTGCGGAAAAAAAGTCAGGAAGGTGTAGAAGTATACTATGCAGTGGACAGGTTAGGTGGAATTTTACTAAAGAAAAAGGAAAGAGAATTATTAGTTAAAAAAGGAGTTCATTTTACATATTACAATAAACCTGTTTTTCCTTATCTCTTTTCTTCTTTGGATCATCGGAATCATCGTCGTATTTCAGTTATTGATGGAAAGGTTGGTTACATTGGCGGATTCAACATCGGAAAGAAGTATTTGGGGGAAAAAGAAAAACTTGGTTATTGGAGAGATTATCATCTTCAAATACGAGGAGAAGGAGTTCAAGATTTAGAACACCAATTTGTATTAGACTGGAATAAAAACTCAGAGAAACCGATTCCGATACACAATGCGGTAAAGGAAAAGGGAGCAACCTCGCAACGATTTACTGCATATTATAGTGGAGAAAAACTTGGGCAAGATTATGCAATGCTGTTTCAACAAGCAAAAGAATCCATCATTATATTAACACCTTATTTTATACCAAAAGACAGAACTATTTGGAACGCATTAGTAGATGCAAGAAAGAGGGGAGTTCGTGTCAAAATTCTATTCTCACCTCATTCGGATGCACTATTAGTTAAAGAAGCAGCATATCCATATATTCGAAAAGCATTAAAACAAGGGATGGAAGTATATGGTTATAAAAATGGGGTGTTACACGGTAAAGTATTTTTGATTGATGAAAAAGTATTGATGGTTGGGACCGTGAATTTTGATTCACGCTCGTTTCATTTAAATGAAGAAATGAACTGTTATATTCATGACCCTATTTATATTTCGAGAATAAAACCAGTGATTAATGCAGACTTACAAAATTCAAAGCAAGTAACATCCTCTGACGTCAATCAATTATCTATAAAAGAAAAAATGAAAGAAAAGGTTGCAAAAATGTTTGAGTATTATTTGTAAAGACAAAGTATTTTTATATTAGGGATAGTTTCACATTGCCATCAAGATAAGGAATGCAAATACCCCATATCCATCAAGCTAACAAGGACGAGTTACTCCAAAACGATAAAAACGATCAACATGCATCAAAAAAACCACGCTAAGCAAAAATACAATAAGCTGTCCATATGGACAGCTCATTTACATAATTACCGTTATTGGAAGTTGGATAACTTTGCCCATCCCCCGACAAAGGGGAATAATACAGGATCGACTATTTCTATCTTTTTTATTAACTTTAAATTTATTTAAATAAATCTTTTTAAATATTCGCCAAATATTTTATTCATAACTTTGGGGGTGTTTTCTAAATAAACATTAATTTGTTCAATGTTCGATTCAAATTTATCAGAGTTACTTTCATCTGTTGGAAAATCAGATATTCCTTTTATAATAATGCACTCAACATCATTCTTCTTACAGATATAAGCAATTGCGCCCGCTTCTGTATCGGCTATTATTATTTCGTTTTCTTTAAGTTCTAAATAGTCCTTCCACATAACTACTGCTTTATCAGCGGTGCCAATTGTTCCGGTATGAAAATCATTTCCATATTTTGATAAATCAATATCGACTATGAAGGATTGTTTAATAAAAGGCTCAATTTCTTTTACTGTGCAATCATATTGAACGGCTTTATCGGGTACGAAAATATCCAAATTATTGAACTTATTATCTATTCCTGCACATGTTCCAGCAACGATTACTTTAGTTAAATTAAATTTGGAAATCATATACTGATTACCACCAACACCATTTACTTTTCTTACACCGGTACTATAAAAAACAAGTTCAGTATTATTAATTGTTCTCATGAAATACTCGCCATAAGGATAACCAAAACATTCGTTATCTTTTATGCTAAAGTATTCCAATGTCGCTTCATATTCCCACTTGGTTGCTATACTTATTCCTATCATCGACTTATCACCCTACAATATTCTAAATTAAGCTCAATACTTTCCATAGCTTATTCCCCCTTTTTCGGGGGGAATGGGCAAAGAAACCCATATAGCATTATTCTTTTTTTGATTTATAAAGTCCTTTTCTTATTGAACTATCTTGCCAGTTAGTCGAACAAGAACTATCTCATTTTTCGGGTGAAAATCGTATACATATGTAGTTAACATAACGTCTCATTATCAGTAGCAAGAATAAGGAGGAACCCTAATCTCATAAGTAAATCTCCTTTTTTTGTTCTATGGATCTATGCATTTTTTTATACATTCCTATCCTGGCATGGTTTTTAGGTTACTGGATTAGCAGAAAAACTGTATAAAATCTTGCATACTCTTAGCCTAGTTTTTTTCCGAAATGCTGGCGGTACCCCATCGCTATCAAGCTAACAAAACAAAATCCCCCCTAAAATGAAAAAATAAGCTATTCTTTCTGT
>NZ_MAOC01000011.1 GCF_001884135.1 Bacillus nitratireducens
ACAATTTCAGATTTATCAGTAGGGAAATATAAGCTAGTAGAGGTAGAAAGCTTACCAGGATATAAAAACCTAGCAAAACCAGTATCGTTCGAAATCAAAAAAGGTATGACGGAAGTTTTATCAATAAAAGTAGAGAACGAATTGCTAGATAAAGGTTCAGTAGAAATTACAAAAGTAGATAAAGAGAGCCAAAAAGCATTAGCAGGCGTA
>NZ_MAOC01000012.1 GCF_001884135.1 Bacillus nitratireducens
ACTAATAGATCGAGGACTTAACCATATAATATGAAGCAATGTTATCTAGTTTTGAAAGAATATAAAAACTTATTGACTTTCAAAAGTGAATAAGTTATAATGATTCTTGTCTTAAATGAATACAGTCTGGTAATGATGGCAGAGAGGTCACACCCGTTCCCATACCGAACACGGAAGTTAAGCTCTCTAGCGCCGATGGT
>NZ_MAOC01000013.1 GCF_001884135.1 Bacillus nitratireducens
GGTAACACGGGCGCTACCGGTGCCACTGGACCTCAAGGTGTTCAAGGTAACACAGGTGCTACTGGTGCCACTGGATCTCAGGGTATTCAAGGTGACACTGGCGCTACCGGTGCCACTGGACCTCAAGGTGTTCAAGGTAACACTGGTGCTACTGGACCTCAAGGCGTTCAAGGTAACACTGGTGCTACTGGACCTCAAGGTGCTCAAGGTAACATGGGTGCTACTGGTGCCACTGGACCTCAAGGCGTTCAAGGTAACACGGGTGCTACTGGTGCCACTGGACCTAGAGGTAACACAGGCGCTACTGGTGCCACTGGACCTCAAGGTGTTCAAGGTAACACGGGCGCTACTGGACCTCAAGGCGTTCAAGGTAACACGGGTGCTACTGGTGCCACTGGACCTCAAGGTATTCAAGGTAACACGGGCGCTACTGGACCTCAAGGTGTTCAAGGTAACACGGGTGCCACTGGATCTCAAGGTGTTCAAGGTAACACGGGCGC
>NZ_MAOC01000014.1 GCF_001884135.1 Bacillus nitratireducens
TAAGACAGCCGAGCTAACTCCCTTGTTCCAAAGGTTATTTTATTGCTATTTATGCTAACGCTAATAGGCGTATTGCTTCATTTTTGATATTGATAGCTGCGTTATAATCTCTATCGAGATTTACACCGCATATACAAGAATAGACTCGTTCAGACAATGTCATATTTTTTACATTTCCACAACTGCTACATGTTTTTGTGGAAGGAAACCATTTGTCTATTTTCACAAGTTGTTTTCCTTGTTCATTTAGTTTATAAG
>NZ_MAOC01000015.1 GCF_001884135.1 Bacillus nitratireducens
CATAGCGAAAAATTTGAAACCCGTCAGGGTTTATTTGATGTGCCTACTTTTATGCTATCTATAAAAGATAATAAAAGACTACGTGAAAAAACCACATTTTGTATAAAAGGATACCTTAAGTTGATGGATGTGGGGTGGGACCCCAAACAGTACGATTTTATTTCAAAGACACAACGATCTTACTACACACTTTTTATTTATCCCACACTCTCATCTGCTAGTATTACTATTTTTTATTACTAATGTTGCCGTTTCACTCGGATGGCTAAGAGGAAAATGATGGCCATATGGAACAAAATCAACCTTACCAAGATGCGATGGAGCAGAATAGCCTCTGTCATAATCCCCCCAAATAATGTGAAGATTATACTTTGTTACTTCATTGAAATCACCTTGATCGTTTTTCAGTAGTAAACTGTTAAGCTGAACCGTAGTATTTAAAATTCTAGGAGAAGTAAAACTGTTTCTTATTTTTTCAATATAATGTTCAGGGATGCTCTCCGTACTTTCAAACAAACCATTACTTAATAAATAACGCCCTATCAAATTAGTAGTTGCCAATTTTAATGTCCATTTGTTCATAAATTGAGGAACATTTAGCGATTTAGCATTTTTTTTAGCAACAGGTGGCTGAAGTAAAGTGATTGAATGCTTCTTATCTATGTACTCTTGTACCAATGCTTCCAGAAGAATAAACGCACCGAATGAATGGCCAATTAGATGTGCACCATTAGTAGCTTTCTCCAATAACTTTTTCACTACATTCAAATAGATATCTAGAAGATTTTTCTCTCGTTTAAAAGGAGAACGTCCCAAACCTGGAAGATCCAAGATCCATACAGGTTGACCAGTTTTTTCATGAAGCTCTTGTGCTAAAGGAAATAAATCCTCTCCATCACTCAATAAACCATGTAATAAAATAAAAGGTTTACCCTCTCCTTGTAATTGGTAAAGGGTAGTGTTATCGCATAATGTTCGTTTAAATAAATGATTATGCTGGCCATTTTGATACATCATTCGATAATCCAGATCAGCTACTACGGCAGGGAAAAATTTCATTACACTCGTCTTCTTAAACCAATCTCCTCCCATAATTTTTTTCGCTGAAACATTTGAAAATTTTCGTTTTGTAATAAAATTCAGTCCATCAGAAGGAATTTTTGTTATTTTACTTACTCCACTATTCATAATCGCTTTCATAAGTGGCATTGGGACAGAGATTTTTGGTGCCCTCATATTCATACTTTCCGACATAATACTTAATAATTCAGCAATGTTCTGATCGTGCTGTTTGTCTTCAACAAGTGTATATGTTTGAATAGTCGGTTGCTCCAATCTGAAAACCTGCACAATAAACTTCGCAAGCTCATCGTTTGAAATAAGTGGTAACCTATATCCCTTACCTCCAGGAATCATTGGCATAAGCCCTCTTCGCATACTCATCACAAGCAAACCTAATCCTGCTATCTGCTCTGTACTCCCTGTTTTACTACTACCGACTACAGTTGGCGGATTAATTACAGAAAGCGGATAGCCTACTGCTGATGCCTGGTGACGGATATAAAGATCTGCTAAAAATTTTGTTCTCTCATATGGATTTTTTATTTTCAAATAATTGTTTCCTTCTTTAAACACATCAATTGTAATCTTGCTATTTTTATCATCAAAGGGACTCATATAACCTACAACATGAATAAATTGTTGCAAGCCCTTCAATTGATGAATACTTTTAGCTAATTCACTAATATGTTTGGCGCCATTTAAAAATACGGAAGCTGCCTCTTTACTTGTCACTTGAATATCCATGGGGCCTCCTGCGTGAATAATCACATCCGTTTTCAATATCCTCTCCTTATCTTCAGCACTTAGACCTAAATCTATTTTCGTCAAATCACCTTCAATAAAGTGCATTACTGCCTTTTTTAAGATGCCTCTTTCTTGAAAAATGCGTGTTGCTTTACTTTTCGACCTCACTAAAAGAAGAATTTTAACATCCTCTTTGGCTAATTCTTTCACTAATTGCTTTCCAATAAAGCCTGTTCCACCAATTAAAAATACTGTTCTCATATAAAACCTCCTTTTTAGTACTATTTAGTACTAATTTGATGTAAAAAAAAAGCTTCTTTTATCGAAGCAAGTTAAAAAAATGATCTGCTGTTTTCGTGATTACAGTTGCATCCTTCAATGTTTCTGAAATAAATAACGCTCCTTCAAGATTTGTAATAAAAAGTGATGCAACCTCATCAATATTAATCGTATTTCTGAATTCCCCATTCTCTACCCCTTGTTTAAGTAATAGAGAAACTTTCTTTTGTAATTCTGTAAAAAAAAGACCTATTTTTTCTTTTATTTGCGTGGCCTGTGTAGGACTTTGAATATAAAGAGTAATAAATGGACAGCTCCCCTTATACTCTCTCGACTGAACTCCTTGTGATAATTGCTTTAAAAACAGTTGGATACGATCTTCAACTAAAAATTGGTTCTGAGAAAGTACGTCATCAATTGTAGATTGATACATTTCAATCCAATAATCAACGACCCCTTCTAATAATTCTTCCTTATTAGAAAAGTGATAATACACATTAGACTTTGAAACTTTGCTTACACGTACTAATTCATCCATACTTGTATAAGCAAACCCTTTTTCTAAAAATAATGTTGCTGCTACTTCAATCACACGTTTTTGATTCATTAATTTTACCTTTGTCATAACTAGAACTATATAGTACTAATTTAAATGTTGCAAGTATTTATGTTAATTTAGAAAAAAGTTTGATTAAAAAAGTTCCACTAACATTGATTTTACTGCAAAAAAATCTTATTTTGAATAAAGTTGAACTGAACCCCGAAATTGTTAATTCACTATCGTCTAATAGGGGTCACCATACATGCCCATCAACTTAAGAAAAAGAAATGCCCCCAAAACGAAAAAATGAGCGGCTTCTCGGAATAACTATCTGTAGAGAAAGAAAATTTTAATTTAGGGGGATATGAAAACATTAGCTTGATGGTGATGTGGCGAGACCTCAAAAAGAAGCGCGAAACGCACTTCTTTTTTTTGTAATTACTACACATCACATTATTAATATGATTACGGACAAGCCTTCTTGTTACTAAATAATGTTTCTTCAATTCTTGTTATCTAACCCACTTATTTTTCATTACTTTAAAATACAGCTTTTCAAATCCCCTAAAATACTTACTGTAAACGCCTAACGTTTCAACATATGTATTAATAACTTCGCTTAAATCAAAATGAACACCATCTTTAGCTAAGTCATAGCTATCATCCAGACTATATAAATCAAAATATTTTGCTTCCCAATACAATCCCCTGTTAACTAAAAGTCTAGTGGTACATTTAATTGATTCTTCAATCGTCAGTTCTTGTTTTTTTAGTTTTTTATGAATGACGGAAAGAGTTAATTTAACAGTGTATTCTTCATCAACTGTGCTACTAAACTCAAATAACTTCCCTTCAATATCATCCATCTTTGCTTTAGACATTAAGGATATCTCAATTATTTCATATGGCGGACTGTCACTTGCTTCAATCAATTTATCACACCATTGAATTACTGCAGCTTTACTCCACAACCCACAGCAAATCCCTAAGCCATAAATACGAGTTAATTTTCGAATTAAATCCAAAGTTTCTCACCTACAATTTTTCATATACATTTTTGTTTAATTTTAATAGATTATTATTCATTCATCAATTTATATATAATAAAGAACAAAGCACCCATTATGGGCGCTTAACTTTCCTGTCGTCAAAAACAAAGGCAACATCATCTTCTTCATTAGTACTTTCAATAACAACGTCATTAATACTTTTTATTGAACGGTCCGGCTTTTGTTTTCTTAGATGACCAAAATTGCTAGTGATTAAAATAACAGATGCTTTTCTTTAAGAAGAGTTTTAAAGTCGATTTCCAATGGGAAATCGATTTTGTTAACATCATAACTCAGTAATCTTGAAACTCCTTATTTAATTCGGTATTTTGTACGTTAAGAGAACTTTAACCTGAAAAAATCTTAACAGTTATAAAAATTAACTAGCATCTATCCTAGTGGAATTCCCTCCCCTTAACAACAAATAAGACGCTAAGCCGATAACGACAGCGCCTAAAATAGTAATAGTATATTTAATCGAAACTTATTTACACTTGCATTTACTTATTTTTTTGTTTCCAAACCCCATTCTTCTTGTGATAAGTATCCTTGCTAGTCATGAAATGAAATGAGCTACCAGGAATATAGTATTTCTTACGCTTCTTTTTTTCTTTTTTCTCTCTCTTTTTCTTTAGCAATCTCCTGTAAATCCACTTTCCATTGTCTTAATAAATCTTTTTTTCGCATCGGACTGTGTTCTCCTTGAATTGAATTAATCACCCAAGAGATATATACACTTTTTTAATCCAATTGTCTATCTTATTCTTATTACTATTTATTCCGTAATTTATATATAATAAAAAGGCACCCGTTATGTGCGCTTTACTTTTTTAAACAAAGTCATCCATCTTCATTAATACTTTTAATAACAACGTCATTCCTACTTTCTATTGAAAGGTTCGGCTTTTGTTTTCTTTTTATTACTAAAAGTTCACCATACTCATTTTCAGTTAAATAGTTTCAAAGTCTTTCATTATATAATGGTACCTTAAATACACTTTTACTTTATTTGGATATGTACAATTACATAAAATTATGTATTATTTGGTCTAAAAAAGTCTTTTCATGTCGATTCATGTAGATTAAACTTTAAATATAATGGTTTTATGTTTTTGCTTCACCCTCTTCATAGGGGAAATGAAGGGTTGTTGTCATTTTCGTAAAAGTAAGCACTTACAAAATGTCCAATCATTTCGATATGTAATATTTCATAAAACATTGTTGGTTTATTTTTTAAAATATTCAGGGGAAATAGACGAAATGCAACAGAATAATTTATCAGACAGGGAGAAAATGATCGTATGTATCCAAAATTTATTGATAAAATAGCGTTTTCGAAAGCGCATAAAGAGTTATTAATTAAACTGTATAATAAAGAAATTTCAAGAAGCGAGTATAATCAATTGGTAGATGCTTTTTATCGTCCACAGCAAAAATAAATATGAAGTACGTGTTTATTGTTTTATGTCTTTTAGTTCGTTTATATCATTTTTGGGGCAAGCTTATCTGCTAGGTTGGTGGGCATGTGGCGGTAGCCCTACTTCAAAATGTTATCTCAAACTTCTTGACACATTGTTTTTCATAGAAATCATGTCACTTCAAAAGGTGTACCCTTTGATACAAAAATAATTTATATGAAGTTATCATAATTTTATATAAATTATTTAAAATATAACATTTATATATTAATGATATTCAATTATTTTTAAAGGATCCACAATGGTGAT
>NZ_MAOC01000016.1 GCF_001884135.1 Bacillus nitratireducens
GACGTTTCACGTTGTTTGTTTCGTTTAGTTTTCAAAGTTCAACATCGCGTTTCAGCGACTTTTATAATTTAACATTTCGAGTTGAATCTGTCAACAACTTTTTTCTTTCGTTCCTGACGACGCTTATTAATTTATCATATTAACGATTAATAAGTCAACGCTTTTTTAAAAAATGCCAAAATAATTTTATCTTGGCATTATATATAGCTTAATAATTACCAATGCAGCAACACCCGGAACCCCTAATAAACTCGATACAGTAGCTGTTCCTATATTAATTGGAATATGAAAATCAAAATATGAACCTGCTACATTCACTCCGAATAATAACGCTATACCTAAAGTAACATGAAAGAGGGCTTTTCCTATAAAACGTATTGGTTTGGATGAAACACCAAAAACAAGAAAAATAAAAACTAAAGAAAGAATACCAACAATAATAATTGTAGAATTCATTTTTTCCTCCTTATGAATGACCTATACATATCTATTTGTATGGGACAAGACAATAAAAAAGAACATATAAGCATAACTCCTATCACTTCATCCCCCTAAAACAGACCCTAGGCATACCGGCTATCAATTAACACTGTACTACTGTCAACAAACCTAAAGATAGAAACTAAAAAGGTCCTGCTTCAATAAGCAGGACCTTTTTACCATTGTTCCATCTTCACAGGGCGACGCTTCGCTTCTTTTAACAAGAAGAAATATTTTGCCTCCGCTATTTTCAAAGAACAAAGTACAGCTGGAGATGGTTCTACACTTTGTTCAACCATTCTCTTTTGACGTAACCATTCATTCTTTACTTTTTCCAATAGTACAATTAACTTATCATCGTACTCTTTACGCAATTTACCCTTTTTTTGAAAGAACATTTTTGTTTCTCCTCTTATACTTCTCTGCGGCCTTCTAGCGCTTTTGACAGAGTTACTTCATCTGCATATTCTAAATCTCCACCAACTGGTAGACCATGTGCAATACGAGTTACTTTAATACCTGTCGGCTTTAAGAGGCGGGATATATACATCGCTGTAGCTTCCCCTTCAATGTTAGGGTTTGTTGCCAATATCACTTCTTGTACCGTTTCATCGTGCAGTCGCTTTAAGAGTTGCGGGATATTAATGTCTTCCGGTCCAATTCCCTCCATTGGGGAAATCGCACCACGTAACACATGATATACACCTTGATACTCTTTCATTTTTTCCATTGCGATTACATCTTTCGGCTCTTGCACGACACAGACAACCGTTTGATCTCGATGTGAATCATCACAAATATAACAAGGATCGCGGTCAGTAATATGTCCACATACAGAACAATACGCTAAATCTCGCTTCGCATTCACAAGCGCTTTCGCAAAACCTAGTACATCGTCTTCTTTCATATCTAATACGAAAAATGCCAATCGAACCGCTGTTTTCGGTCCGATTCCTGGCAATTTCATAAAACTATCGATTAATTTTGATATTGGTTCTGGATAATGCATATATCAATATCCTCCTAGAACATTCCACCTGGTAAGTTTAAGCCTTTTGTAAATTTACCCATTGTAGAATTTGAAAGTTCATCAACCTTTTTAAGTGCATCGTTCGTTGCAGCTAACACTAAATCTTGTAACATTTCGATATCTTCTGGATCTACAACTTCTTCTTTAATTTTCACTTCAAGGACTTGCTTATGGCCATTTGCAATAACAGAAACCATTCCACCGCCAGCTGTACCTTCAACCGTTTTTTCGCCAAGCTCTTCTTGCGCTTTCGCCATGTCTTTTTGCATTTTTTGCATTTGTTTCATCATGTTATTCATATTTCCCATTCCGCCACGCATCATAATTAATTCCTCCTAATTATTATTACTCTTTTATTTCGATAAGTTCTTGCCCTACTAATTTTACAGCTTCTTCTATAAGAGGGTCTTCTTTTTGTTCTGGGCTTTCTTCAGAATCCCCGCCTTCGCGTTGTAAAAAGTCTTCGCGAATTTTACCCCATTCACTTTTCGGGATAGCAATCATGTTTAACCTTTTACTTAGCAATTCAAAAAGAGTCTGTTCCAACGTATCCATCGCTTCTCGATTTTCACTTGCCATTTTACAATGGATTTCATATTGAAATGCTAACACATAGGTATCATCTGAAGCTGCTACTGGCTCACTATTTTCTAATAAAACAGCAAATGCTACTTTGTTATATGACTTGAGT
Source organism: Bacillus nitratireducens (assembly GCF_001884135.1). Classification (GTDB taxonomy): domain Bacteria; phylum Bacillota; class Bacilli; order Bacillales; family Bacillaceae_G; genus Bacillus_A; species Bacillus_A nitratireducens. Next base: position 2,202 of record NZ_MAOC01000016.1, read on the forward strand.
CTTCCTAACAACTCACCCCATACAGCCTTTAACTGTTCTAAATCTTGACGCTTTGCTTGCTTTAACACTTCATTCACGCGTCCGACAGGAATTTTCATACTTCCTGTTCGTACTGGTTTTGGTGTCGCACGCGTCTCTCTTACTTCCTGCTGTACACCAGCTGGCACACCATTCTTTTTAACTTGCTCTAACTCTTTCTCCAATTGCTGCATCCTGTTCATAATCGCTTGCAAACGATCTGTACCATTTGCCTGCATCATAAACTGCTGACACAACTGCACCATAACAACTTCTAAGAAAATCCGTGGATGATTTGTCCACTTCATCTCCTGTTGTCCCTTACTAAGGGTATGAATAATTTCATAGATTACTTCCGGTTGCATTTCTTCACTTAATGCACGGAATTGATCATCTACAATTACCCGTTCCAACATATGTTCTAATTGTGGTGAAGTTTGATATAAAAGCATATCACGATAGTAGTAAATGAAATCCTCCATAAAGCGAACTGGATCTTTCCCCTTACTCATCATTTCATCTATAATACGTAATGCTCTTGATACATCATTTTCACGTATACATTCTACTAAGTTACCTAAGTATTGTTGAGAAACAGAACCCGTTACAGCTAAAACATCTTCACTCGTCACAGTCTCATCACTATAAGAAATCGCTTGGTCAATCAGACTTAATGCATCACGCATACCACCTTCAGCGGCACGTGCGACGATTTGTAACGCTTCATCTTCTACTTGTGTACCTTCATTTGTCACAACCGTAGATAATCTCTCAACGATATCATTTACTGATATTTTTCGAAATTCAAAGCGTTGACAACGTGAAATGATTGTCGGTGGAATCTTATGCGGCTCTGTTGTCGCCAAAATAAAGATAACATGTCCCGGCGGCTCTTCTAACGTTTTTAAAAGCGCGTTAAAGGCACCCATAGAAAGCATGTGGACTTCATCAATAATGTATACTTTATATTTCACAGCACTTGGAGCATATTTTACTTTATCTCTTATATCTCGAATTTCATCTACACCGTTATTTGAAGCCGCATCAATTTCTAATACATCTGAAATAGATCCTTGTGTAATTCCTAAACAAGAAGGACATTCATTACAAGGTTCAGCTACCGGAGCATGTTCACAGTTAATTGCTTTTGCAAATACTTTTGCAATTGTCGTTTTTCCTGTTCCCCTTGGACCAGAAAATACATAAGCATGTGAAACTTTCTCTTGAAGAAGGGCATTTTGCAACGTTTTTGTCACGTGCTTTTGACCGACTACATCTCCAAACTTTTGCGGTCTCCATGTTCGGTATAACGCTTGGTATGACACGAAAATACGGCCTCCCTCAAAGGTTATTATCTCATTTATTATAACCCATTCTGTTTATAGATTCCAAAAGTTATTTTCCATACAAAAAACCCACCTTTATATTAAGGTGAGTTTTGTATACATATATAACTGCCGTGCACCTTCTGTCGATTACGTACCATAAGCGTTACTCAAGCAGTTAGCTCGGTTCAGGCACTCCTGCGGCACACGAGAAGACCCGCTTATTGCTGCTTCCTTCCGGACCTGACAAGGTTCACGGGGTCCCGTTGCGCAGGACCCAAACGTCAACACCACTTACTTAAGGCAGACCTTACAGCAACATAACCTCGAGAAGGGATTCGGCCTCGCTAGAGCGGATTGCGAGTATAGGGCACCGCTACCTCCCCGCTTAGCACGGCAAAGTTAAAACCAATATTCGGTTGCCTTCAATAAGGCATTATCAGTATAACTTGTTTTTTTACAAAATGCAAATACGTTAGTTCGTATTACTTTTCTCTAATTTTTTCGCTTCTTTTCTTTTCTTACGAAGCTCCCTAAAAAAATTCGTTAACAACGTACCACATTCTTCTTCTAGTACACCAGCCACCACTTCGCATTGATGATTAAAACGCTCATCGGTTAAAAGATTCATTAATGTACCTGCACATCCACCTTTCGGATCGCTCGCACCATATACAACCCTTTTTACGCGTGATAATACAATTCCACCTGCACACATTGGACAAGGTTCTAATGTTACATATAACGTTGCATCTTCTAAGCGCCATGTCCCTAATTTTTTACAAGCTTCATCTATAGCTAAAAGCTCGGCGTGAGCTATAGATCTCTGCTCAGTTTCTCTCAAGTTATGTGCGACACTAATCACTTCATCATCTAGCACAATGACAGCACCGATTGGTACCTCTTGTATCGCCTCTGCCTTTTTCGCTTCCTCTATTGCTAATTGCATAAAATAAATATCTCGATCCATAATATAGTCCTTTCGCTAAAAATAAAATACACTTTTTCATTCCTTACAGGTGGGATAACTTTTATAAATTCAATCCAACCTAAAGAAGAAAGAGAGGGAATTACATATGAAAAATACTGCCTTACTCATTATCGATATGATTAATGATTTTCAATTCTCCCACGGGCCCATCCTGGCACAAAAATGTGAAACCATAAAGAATCCTATTCTACAATTAAAAGAAACAATGAAGTCTTTAGGTTACCCCGTAATTTATGTCAATGACCATTATCAACTTTGGAGGTCTGACATTGATCAACTTATTACTCATTGTACAAATGATTATAGTAAAAATATTATCGAGGCCATCGCTCCGCATACTGACGATTACATTTTTATTAAACCACATTACTCTGCCTTTTATGAAACACCTTTAAATTCTTTATTAGGTTATTTAAAAATCGAAAATCTCATCTTAACAGGAATTGCCGGTAACATATGCATCCTTTTTACAGCTAATGACGCTCATATGAGAAATTATACACTTTATGTACCACAGGATTGCATTGCTTCTAACAACGAGCAAGATAATGAACATGCTTTAAAAATAATGGAGAACACATTAAAGGCAAATATTGTATCATCATCCCAAATAAAATTTAGTTAATACATATCTATTTTCTAACTTTTTATATCAAATCAGTCCGCTCGCCCCCCTCTTGTGCTACAATAATTCTGTTTTGTGTTTTTAGTAGTCACGGTAAATCACTGATTGAAAGGAGGAAACAGCGTGACCGGAGTACCATTTATCACGGTTGAAGGACCAATTGGTGTTGGAAAAACTTCACTTGCGAAGGAAATTTCAACTCACATGCAACTCCACTTACTAAAAGAGATTGTTGATGAAAATCCTTTTTTAGGAAAATTCTACGAAGACATCGACGAATGGAGTTTTCAAACAGAGATGTTCTTTCTGTGTAATAGATACAAACAACTAGAGGATATTAACATAAAGTATTTGGATCAAAGGAAGCCTGTAGTAGCAGATTATCATATATTCAAAAATTTAATTTTTGCATCACGTACATTAAAAGATTCTCAATATGACAAGTACATGCAAATTTATCGTATCCTTACTCAAGATATGCCTGTACCAAATGTCATCGTTTATTTAACAGCGAGCCTAGAAACATTACAAAAACGAATTGCGATGCGCGGAAGAGAATTCGAAAAAAATATGGATCCAAATTATTTACTACAGCTTACAAAAGATTACGAAACAGCAATGGATGCTTTCAAAAAGGACCATCCAGATATTCCAGTATTGAAGTTTAATGGAGACGACATGGATTTTGTAAGAAATCCTGATGATTTAAATGTCATCTTATCCGCTCTTCAAAATACTCTCTTGAAGGAGTCGAAATAATAATGAATTTAAGGCAAAAATATGATATACCAAATGATGCAGTTATCACTATTGCTGGAACAGTAGGTGTCGGTAAATCAACTATGACAACTGCATTAGCTAACGCTTTAGGTTATCGTACATCTTTCGAAAAAGTAGATTCTAATCCATATTTGGACAAGTTCTATGCTGATTTCACACGCTGGAGCTTTCACTTACAAGTGTATTTTTTAGCAGAACGATTTAAAGAACAAAAAAGAATTTTCGAATATGGTGGCGGTTTTGTCCAGGACCGTTCTATTTACGAGGACACTGGTATTTTTGCAAAGATGCATCACGAAAAGGGTACAATGACAGAAACTGATTATGAAACATACAAAGGTTTATTTGATGCTATGGTCATGACTCCTTACTTCCCACACCCAGACTTATTAATTTATTTAGAAGGTTCTTTCGATGATATTGTCGACCGTATCCAAGAACGAGGACGTCCAATGGAACAACAAACACCAATTGAGTATTGGAAAGAGATGCATGGACGTTACGAAAATTGGATTAATGACTTTAATTCATGCCCTGTTTTACGACTAAACATTAATGAATACGATATTTTAAAAGATGGCGATTCAATCGAACCAATCATTAAAAAAATCGGCCATTTTTTAAAGCAAACACGTAAACTTGTAAAATAAAAAACCCGTGCATATGCACGGGTTTTTCTATTAAATTACTTCTTCTTTGTTGGAGCAATAATTTCACTCTCAGGTTTTCCAGCGTTAATACGCTGACGAACAGTACTTGTACTAATATCATATGTTTCAGCAATCTCTTTAACAGTCATTTCTTTACCGTTAATTACTGCTGTTAACACTTTACCTGTACGTTTTGGAGCTGCTTCTTTCTTTACAGCTGGTTTTTCAACCTTTTTTGGTACCTCTACTTTACTCGCAACTTGTTTTACATCACAAGTACAACCACAAAGTTTACGGAATGTATCATCGCTTATAATGCGTGACACGTTTGCACCACTGTTTAAAATTCTATTGTTCTTACAGACAGGACATTGTACATAATATAAAGTTTTTCCATCTAAAGGAAATGTTTGTATAATAAGATCCATGTTGACTCCTTTCATATCTATGAAGATAATCATCGGAATATGAGTGTGTAATAAGGACAAAATCGCCTTACACCATACTTTATGATTGGTTTTAAAATAAAAACTCGTTACGTGTTGGTAACGAGTTCTCCAATCTCCACTTATATGCGCTGTTGTCAATTATATCTGGAGGAGGTAGAGGGATTCGAACCCCCGCGCGACTCTCGCCACCTGTCGGTTTTCAAGACCGATCCCTTCAGCCGGACTTGGGTATACCTCCATATTGACATCAAATATAATATCAAAAGAAAAACAGTTAGTCAACCCTACTAAAATAAATTATGAGGAAAGGAAAATTTTACTTTCCCTCTCCTACATTATAGTAATGACAGCGCTCATAATTACCAATCACTCATACCGATGAATGTTTAAATTTACTTAATAACTGTTTTTCCTCCCATATAAGGGCGAAGAACTTCTGGAATTATAATTGTACCATCTTCTTGCTGGTAGTTCTCTAAAATAGCTGCAACTGTACGTCCAATTGCAAGACCAGATCCATTTAATGTATGAACATGTTCTGGTTTTCCGTTTGGCTCACGACGGAAACGAATATTTGCACGTCTCGCTTGGAAAGCCTCGAAATTACTACAAGAAGAAATTTCACGATATGTGCCATAGCTTGGAATCCATACTTCAATATCGTATTTCTTCGCTGCTGTAAAGCCTAAATCTCCTGTACACATGCTCATAACGCGATATGGCAACTCTAATAATTGTAACACGCGTTCTGCATCATTTGTTAATTTTTCTAACTCTTCGTAAGAATCTTCTGGTTTCACGAACTTTACAAGCTCAACTTTATTAAATTGATGTTGGCGAATTAAACCACGTGTATCGCGACCAGCAGAACCTGCTTCAGAACGGAAGCAAGAGCTAAATGCAGCATATCGTATCGGTAATTGCTCTTTACTTAAAATCTCATCACGATGCATATTCGTTACAGGTACTTCAGCTGTAGGGATTAAGAAATAATCTTCGCTTTCAATACGGAATGCATCTTCTTCAAACTTTGGAAGTTGTCCTGTTCCTGTCATACTTGCACGGTTTACCATATAAGGAGGTAATACTTCCTCATATCCATGCTCGTCAGTATGAAGATCAAGCATGAAACTAATTAAAGCACGCTCTAATCTTGCACCAGCACCTTTGTAAAATACAAATCGGCTTCCTGTTACTTTCCCAGCACGTTCAAAATCTAAAATCCCTAAATCTGTAGCAAGATCCCAATGTGGTTTTGGCTCAAAAGTAAATTCTTTCACTTCTCCCCAATTACGTGCTACTACGTTATCATCTTCTGTTTCACCTACTGGAGCAGATTCATGAGGGATATTTGGGATAGATAGCATTAATCTCTCTAAATCTTCTTCAACTGTACGAAGCTCATTATCAAGATCTTTTACTTTTTCTCCAACCTCACGCATTTCTAGAATTAGAGCTTCCGCATCTTTCTTTTCACGCTTTAATACTGAAATTTGTTGAGATACTTCGTTACGTTTACTTTTTAGTTCTTCTGTTTGAACAAGTAGCTCTCTTCTTCTCGTATCAAGTTCCTCAAAGCGACCAAAATCTGTTAAATCTTCGCCTCTATGCTGTAATTTTGCTTTTACTTCTTCAAAATTCGTACGTAAAAATTTAATATCAAGCATTATATACTCCTCCTTTTATTTTATAAAACACAAAAAACTCCCGTCCCTATACAAAGGGACGGGAGTTAACCCGCGTTGCCACCCTAGTTGAAAGCATTACCGCTTTCCTCTCAAGTAGAAATAACGGCTCTTCACCGGGAATGTTTACTAATCCAAAGATATTCCACATTCCATTCCAGGATGGATTCACAAACTGTTTCTATCGATTTCCACCAACCATCGACTCTCTATAAGAAACGACATCTGTTACTACTTCCTATCAACACGCTTATTTTATAAAATTGTTACCATCAATTTACTATAATCTTTTACAAGTTGCAAGTTACTTATACAACTTTTTTCATTTTCGCTTCTTTTACCATTTCTACGAAGTATGCTGTTACACGATGATCGTCCGTTAATTCCGGATGGAAAGAAGCAGCTAAAAACGGCCCTTGCCTTACCGCTACCATTCGATCGCCATGCGTAGAAAGTACTTCCACATCATCAGCTACATTGACAACATACGGAGCACGGATAAATACACCAATAAAGTCTTCCCCCACACCTTTCATTGAAAGCGCGGCTTCAAAGCTATCTTTTTGACGTCCGAACGCATTGCGCTCGACTGTAATATCCATAGCACCAATATGTGATTCTTCATAGCCAATCAATGTTTTCGCAAGAAGAATCATTCCTGCACATGTACCAAACATTGGTTTACCAGACTTCGCAAATGTACGAAGGGGCTCCATGAAAGCATACTTATCAATAAGACGGCGCATTGTTGTACTTTCACCGCCTGGTAAAATAAGACCATCAATCTCTTCAAGTTGTTCTATACGCTTTATAACCACAGCTTCTGCACCACTTGCTTCAACTGATTTTACATGCTCACGAACTGCACCTTGAAGACCTAGTACACCGATTTTCACCATTTTAAAGAATCTCCTTTAATTACCATCCACGCTCTTGCATGCGTTGTTCTGGTAATAACGTTGAAATTTCGATACCTTTCATTGCATTACCTAATCCTTTAGAAAGGCTTGCAATTAGTTCGTAATCTTCATAATGAGTCGTTGCTTCAACGATTGCACGTGCAAATTTCTCTGGGTTCTCTGATTTGAAGATACCAGATCCAACGAATACACCATCAGCACCAAGTTGCATCATTAACGCTGCATCTGCTGGTGTTGCTACACCACCTGCTGCAAAGTTTACAACTGGCAGACGGCCAAGGCGTTTAATTTCAAGTAGTACTTCATAAGGAGCACCAGTATTTTTTGCATATGTCATTAACTCATCTTCACGTAGACTTGCAACTTGACGGATTTCTGCATTGACTTGGCGCATATGACGCACTGCCTCTACAATGTTTCCTGTTCCTGGTTCACCTTTTGTACGAAGCATAGATGCACCTTCTGCAATACGACGTGCAGCTTCTCCGATATCACGGCAACCACATACAAACGGAACTGTGTAATCACGTTTATTTAAATGGTATACTTCATCAGCAGGAGTTAATACTTCACTCTCATCGATATAGTCTACCCCTAATGATTCTAATACACGTGCTTCTACAAGGTGACCGATACGGCATTTTGCCATAACCGGAATTGACACAGCACCCATAACTTCTTCAACAATTGTTGGATCTGCCATACGAGAAACGCCACCTGCTGCACGAATATCTGCAGGTACACGCTCTAGTGCCATAACAGCAACTGCGCCTGCCTCTTCTGCAATCCTTGCTTGCTCAGCGTTAATTACGTCCATAATAACGCCGCCTTTTTGCATTTCTGCCATTCCACGTTTTACACGTTCTGTCCCTGTTACATTTGTCATGTACAAAAACCCCCCTAGGTGAATTGCTTTCCCCGTTAAAGAAGAAAATTAAGAATACTCTTACATTCTACCACTAACTATCTGATGCTTGTCCACTACTTTTTCATAAAGTCGGTATGAAAAATAGGAATAAGAAAAAGCTCCTACAATGAGGAGCTTTTAAAACCAACCTTTTACTGTATCGACAGCACTATTCCACATACCACTAAAGAAAGAACCAATTCCGCGCATAGAACGTGTAAACCAACCTGCTTCTTCTACTTCAGATTTTGTTACAAGATCAACTTGCAATGATTTTCCTGATAAAAACCCAGGATCATTACCATCTTTTGGCGTTATAACCATTTGACCAAGTGAAACTCCCTTTTTAACAGGTGCTTCTTGTCCCTTATTTCCTTCTTTAAATTCTGTTTTATAAACGTCTTTACTTCCTTTTGGCACCGGAAGTGAAACAGCTTGTTTCGTTTGAACTGCTACGTCTTTATCTTTCGCATTTTCCACTCTTACTGTTTCTTTTCCTTTGACCGAAGAACCTTTTTCATACATTTTCTTCATTTCAAAATTAGCAAAGCCGTAATCATATAATTTCTTCGTCTCATCAAATCTTGCTGTATGAGAGTTTGTTTTAATAACTACAGAAATGAAACGCATACCATTTCTTTCAATCGTACCAGTGAAACAATCTCCTGCTTCTGGAGTTGATCCTGTTTTCAGGCCATCTACGCCTTCATATTCCTTAATTAACCCTTTTAACATCCAGTTCCAGTTAGGCATTTCGATTCGATCCGGAGTACCTTCACGGAATACTTTTTTTGAAATCTTTGCTATGTCTAATGTTTTAGGGAAATCTTGAATAAGACGCTGTGCTAAAATTGCTACATCTCTCGCAGACATTTTATTTTCTTCATCTGGAGTTGTCCCTTCAGGATGGTGTCCTTTTAAATCCTTGTTCGTTAAGCCCGTAGAATTTACAAACTTATAATTTTTTAATCCAAACTCTTTTGATTTATCATTCATCATTTTTACAAAGTCTACTTCTTTTCCAGCAACTGCTTCAGCTAATGCTATTGTTGCACCATTAGCAGAATAAATTGCCATTGCTTCGTATAACTCTTTTACTGTATACGACTCACCGTTTCGTAGAGGCACATTCGATAATGAACGATCTTGCGAAATGTTATACGCATATTCAGAAACCTTAACTTTTTGATCCCATTTTAGTTTCCCTTTCGCAACTGCCTCGTTCACTAGGTATTCACTCATCATTTTTGTCATACTAGCAATTGACAATAACTCATCTGCATTTTTTTGATATAAAATCTTTCCAGAATTCGCTTCTACTAAAATTGCCGCACCTGCTTCAATGTTTAAAGCGGCTCCTGTTTCTGCTGATGCATTGCTATATGGTACAAGCATGCTACAAGCTATTGTAAGCACTGTTACCAACGCAATGAATCTTTTGCAAAACATACCTTTCACTTTTGCTACCCCCAATATCTATGTACTCACATAACCGTTATTCTAACATAATCAAAAAAAAATAGACAGAGATATCAAATCTCCGTCTATTTACATATAAGACATTATAATGAGTAGTTTGGAGCCTCTTTTGTAATCTGCACATGGTGAGGATGGCTTTCACGTAAACCAGCACCCGACATACGAATGAATTGCGCATTCTCACGTAAGAATTCTAAATCTTGCGCTCCGCAGTATCCCATACCTGCACGTAATCCACCAACTAATTGATGAACTGTATCTGCTAAAGGTCCTTTATATGGTACTCGTCCTTCAATACCTTCTGGAACAAGTTTTTTGTTTCCTTCTTGGAAGTAACGATCTTTACTTCCTTTTTCCATTGCTCCAACAGAACCCATTCCACGGTATACTTTAAATTGACGACCTTGGTAAATTTCAGTTTCTCCAGGGCTTTCAGCTACACCAGCAAACATACTACCTAACATAACAACGTGTGCACCTGCCGCTAAAGCTTTAACCATATCACCAGAGTACTTAACACCGCCATCTGCAATAACCGGAATACCGTGTTTACGAGCTTCAGTCGCACAATCATAAACTGCTGTTAATTGTGGTACACCAACGCCAGCCACAACGCGTGTTGTACAAATAGAACCTGGTCCGATACCAACTTTAACAACATTTGCACCAGCTTCAATTAATGCTTTTGTTGCTTCAGCTGTAGCAACATTTCCAGCGATAATGTTTAATGATGGATATTTCGCACGAACCTCTTTTACTTTTTCAATAACACCATGAGAGTGTCCATGAGCTGTATCAAGTACAATTGCATCTACGCTTGCTTTTACTAATGCATCAATACGAAGCATAGCATCCGCTGTTACACCAACTGCTGCTCCAACTAATAAGCGTCCTTGCTTATCTTTTGCAGAGTTTGGAAATTCAATTACTTTTTCAATATCTTTTATTGTAATAAGCCCTTGTAATACACCGTTATTATCAACGAGAGGGAGCTTTTCAATTTTATACTTTTGTAGGATCTTTTCAGCTTCTTCCAGTGTAGTGCCAACTGGAGCTGTAATTAACTGTTCTTTTGTCATTACGTCAGAAATTTTGATTGAGTAGTCTTGGATGAAACGCATATCACGGTTTGTAATAATACCAACTAATTTTCGCTCATCTAAATTATTTACAACTGGCACACCTGAGATACGATATTTTCCCATAAGATGTTCTGCATCGTATACTTGATGTTCTGGAGTTAAAAAGAAAGGATCTGAAATAACGCCGCTTTCAGAGCGTTTTACCTTATCAACCTGCTCTGCCTGTTGTTCAATAGACATATTCTTATGAATGATTCCTAAACCACCTTGGCGAGCCATTGCAATGGCCATATCAGCTTCTGTTACTGTATCCATTCCTGCACTAATTAACGGGATGTTTAGCTGTAAGCTTTCAGATAAAACTGTTTTAACACTTACTTCTCTTGGTAATATATCTGATCTTGCTGGTACAAGTAATACATCATCAAAAGTCAAACCTTCTTTAACAAATTTAGATTCCCACATAATTGTTTCCCCCCATGATACCAGAAATTATTATTAGTAGCTTATCAATTGGTTAAAATACTGTCAAGGACGTATATATATGTTAGAATTTTTAGACAATAAAAGGAGCGTAATATATGCATCATACATCTTGTGCTTGGCAGCAATTAAGTTTCTTCTTTTCATCTCAAAATGTACAACATTATCTTGCCCGTTGTTATGAAAAATCCTCGATTCAAGATGCCGAAAAAAAAAGTTTTGAAAATTGTTATCCATTTATTTATTACTTGGAACACGGTAAAAATTATTATGAATTATATAAGACAGCTCCATTTTCCATTCAGCCAATGTTGCTATTTTATGGAATGGGCCAACTTTTTAAAGCCTGTTTATTAACCATTAATCCAAACTATCCAGAATCAACAACTGTTTTAGCACACGGGGTGACGACCCGTAAGCGAAAAAAACAGGGATATCAATTTTTAGAAGATGAAGTGAAAATACAGAAAAATGGACTATTTACTCATGCCGCAGAACAACTGTTTCACATGAAACACTTGGAAACAGAAAAGTTTAATATGTTAGAGTTACTGGGAAAAATTCCTGAGTTACAACATTTATTTCGCTATAGTCAAAAAGGGACAACATTATATAAAATCAATTCAACAAATAAAAATGAGCTCTCCTTTCCAGTCAACATACTGGATCGACTACATATGACTAAAGAGAGATTTTCTCGTTATATCGAAACAACCTGTAAACACTTATCAATACAACACGTACCTGAAAAAGATAATGAATCGAATGTGTTTTTTTCAGCGCCTATTCAATCATGGAATCCTATGTATAGTACTCCTTTATACTATGAACAGCTTTCTAACACTTATTATTTACCACTTACGACTGACCCTAGAAATCCTAAACCCGTATTACCCGAACTTCTCGTTCATTATTTATTGCTCTATAATTTAAGCATGATTTCTAGGTATGAAACGGATTGGTGGTATGACTTACTTGGAAGCTATAGCTCTGAAGACTACCCATTTATTTATCAATTTCTTAATATTTCTGCTCAAAAAATCCCTTACTATATTTCAGCGTTTTTACTAGCAGAACCGGGCCTATTTCATGGGAAATAAAAAAAACACAAGTCAAAAGACTTGTGTTTTTAGTTGCTTGGCGACGTCCTACTCTCACAGGGACAAG
>NZ_MAOC01000017.1 GCF_001884135.1 Bacillus nitratireducens
ATACGTTAGTTCTGAGGATGAGAAAGCCAATTATCCTAAGTTCTATCGTGAAATGTTAGACCGATTAGTAAAGGCACAACGAGTATTATCAAGGCGCAATAAAGGTTCTGAGCGATGGAATAAACAACGTATTCGTGTAGCTAAGTTACATGAGAAAGTAGCTAACCAACGTAAGAATTTCCTTCATCATGAGTCTAAAGAGTTGGCTACTAATTTTGATGTTGTAGCTATTGAAGACCTAAACATGAAAGGAATGTCGCAAGTACTTCATTTTGGAAAAAGTGTCGCTGATAATGGTTGGGGTATGTTCACTTCTTTCTTAACTTATAAACTAAATGAACAAGGAAAACAACTTGTGAAAATAGACAAATGGTTTCCTTCCACAAAAACATGTAGCAGTTGTGGAAATGTAAAAAATATGACATTGTCTGAACGAGTCTATTCTTGTATATGCGGTGTAAATCTCGATAGAGATTATAACGCAGCTATCAATATCAAAAATGAAGCAATACGCCTATTAGCGTTAGCATAAATAGCAATAAAATAACCTTTGGAACAAGGGAGTTAGCTCGGCTGTCTTAGGACGAATTCGTTAGCTATCAAAAGTAATGATTAACCGAGAAGCCCCCACTTCAAACAGTCCGTTAGGACGTTAAGTGGCGGGTAGTTCACCTGGAGTATTAGGAGTTAGACTGCTTTTTTATAAGTCCTCATAAATTTCTGGAATTGAGGGTTACTATTAATCTATAATTTATTTAAAATAAAGGTAGTGAAGAATAACTACTCTTCACCTGAAATAAATATGAAGGAGAATTATAATAATAATGACTTTTCCCAATAATGTTAACGGTATGTGTGAGTATTCAATAATAGAAATTAGATGCTTACCCTATAATTCTGAAACAATAAAATTTCAAAACGACTTTGTTCTTATTTGTAGTACATATCTTAATAAAAATGATAAAGCACATGGTCATACTACATTTGAAATCCAATCTGTAAAAGAATTATCTTATAATAATTCACACGTTAAAGAAGCCAAAAAGTTTGCATTCAAAGGTGGTACTTTAAGGATTAATGATTTTGTAAACATAATTGAGGTGAAAACTGATTATGATACAAAGATTATAGCAAACCTTTCTTACCAATATTCTAAAGATCAAGAGATGGAATATATACAAAATAAAGACTTACTCCTATTTTCTACTTCAGTAGGAATCAAAGGTTCTTTTTCTAACGTCCCTTATCTTTATCTACCACCAGAATTTAAGACCTACATGGACTACTATGATGCTCATCAAGAATCTAAAATTCTCCATGATGCTTATTATACTTTGTGTCGAAGCACAAAAGAAGATAGTGAATTCATTGAACAATTTAAGGAACTACAAGATAAACAAAGTATTTTAGAAAAAGATTTATATGATCGTTATTTACAAAACACATATAAGGACTAAATGAATTTCGTAAACTATCCCCACTTCCAGCTTGTTTAGAAGTGATCGCTTCCTAAATTCACCTATCTTGCGTGTTTATTTCTATACAAGTACAAGAACTAATCATGGATTAGGCTATCTCGTTAGTTTATATAGTTCGATAAAACGTATGTTTTATTATGAAAAAATAGTAATTCATCTCCCACCTATTTGTTGGTGCCATGCACCTACATACAAATTGAAGAGAGAGAGGAATCACCTAAATTTAGTTAAAATGATTAGATGCTGTAAATATACACATCAGATAAACAAATAAAATAAAAAAAAGAATCCCATATCATATATGTTTATGGGATTCTTTTTTTATCTAGTACTGGTCCATTGTTACACAGACCTCAATTTATCGTTTGTTCATTGTTTAATTTTATTAATAAACTACATAGATTCATATTAGCGTTTGATGTCCGTTAATATTTTCTGATATCCCATTGCTTTCGGGCTACCGATCTGAATTTTATTTGTTAACTCATTATTATAGATTGTTGTTGCTTTCGCAAATTGATTACGATCCCATTGGTGATCTTTAGCAATTTGTTCATCAGATAAATTATAGTATGAATAAGTTACACGTCCTTCTACATCTGGAATTGGATCATCGAAGGTTGTATCAAGATGGTACCATTTCCCCTCAATTTTCACTAGATTCCAAGCATGAGGTTGTCCATTTCCAGTCCCTGTTACAATATGACCTTCTACTCCTGCCTCTTTTAACAATTGATAAGTTAATAATGCATATCCTTGACAAACAGCAGAACGGTTTGCTAAAGCTTCATATGCCGTATAAGCCTGGAAAGAAGTATCATACGAAACATGTTTTACGACATAATCATGAATCGCTTTTACTTTTTCATGTTCATCCATACCAGCTTTAACAATTGAAGTGATAACTGATTTTGCTTGTGTCTTTACATAGTTCATTTGCTCTTTTGATTCACGGTATGTAATTTTTAATGTAAATACATAATCTCCTGGAATACCACGAATAGAATATTGTGTATTTGCAACGTTATATTTCATGTATTCATTTGAATCAACTGTCTCATCATATGCTTTAACAAGCGTATCCATAACTTCTCTAATATTAGATTGTTTAGATTTATATGTTATAGTTATATCTTCTTCATGATTATTAATATAATTTTTCATGTCTTTTTTATAAGCTTCTAATAGTTGTACCTCAGTTTGTACACCCGTATCTTCTTTATTTGGTTTTGTCACATCAGGATTTTGTGTATTTAATTGTTCCCTATAATTTAATGCATTAAATAAAAACTGTGCATACTGTTCACGAGTTACAGTTTTATTTGGTTCAAAACCTCCATTACCTGTACCTGATGCAATTTTATTCGACTGTACGGCACTAATAGCGTCCTTCGCCCATGAATTATCTGGTACATCATTAAAAGTATGTTTACTTAACACAGGAACTTTAAAAGCAGTCTTGATGACCTGTGCCATTTCTGCACGACTTAATGATTCTTTTGGTCGAAATGCCCCATTTTGATCCCCTTTAAAGACTCCTATGTCTGTCAAAAATAGAATCTCTTCTAGGAACATTGTTGAGTTTTTATTAATGTCCTTATATGGATTTTTAAGCTGAGACCCATCTTGCATAATATAAAAAGAGTTGTCCTTATTAAGAGTGCCTCCTTTTTTAGCAGGAGCTAGCACACGATAAATTAAAGCTGCCACCTGTTCACGAGTAGCGTTATCTCCCAGGCCAAACACTCCATTTCCATATCCTCCGATAATATTACGATTAGCTAAGCTCGTAATGGCATTATTTGCCCAATGGTTTTTGGGAACATCATTAAATACAACTGAATTTCCCCCTGACTGGACTTCAGCTTTTACGGGATCACTACTTGTTCCTAACAATGCACCTCCTACCATCGTTAGTGATGTTATTGATTTTAATAGTTTTTTACTCATAAACTCTCTCCTAATAATATATTAAAGTAATTAACTTTACTTCACTAAGTTTATTAAACAAGTGGTATCTTTTAACTAAAATTTATAGATTTACGATACGAGAAAGCCCCTGCAGGACTTAAGTCCGCCTTTAAGCGTGGGGTGAAAGTATCGCTTTTGCGTAGTAAGACGTGTTAAAATGGCCTCAAAGTCATGCAAAAGACTCTAAAACAATAATGTTCTCTAAAAAATGAATATTGTATGAGGTTGCACGAAGCAATTTCACTTCGTGCGTAAAACAATACATGTCGTCAAGTACTAGACGCTAAAGCATAAGGAGAACCTATACGGTCTGTCATGGGAGTGGTGAGAGCAAATCGCAATCTTGCACGTCAGCGATACCAAAAATGGACTTCGCCTTTGGTCTTTGGTAGCAAGAATCCCACTGACCTATGTCAGCTTGCCCCTTTAGGGGTGGGAGTGTCAAAAATGTACTATGAAAGACTTTTAGACAGATACAGTCTAGGATACTACAAAATACATATATAGTTTTATGCATTTATGCATTTTTTTCATTTTTTAAACCAATAGGCATATTTTGTATAATATTTAAAGGGTTTTTGATGTTTCTATGAAAATAAATTAAATTTTCTTATATTGATTCCGTAAAAAGCTATCATACAAGATAAGAGATTTATTCTTTTGTTTTTCTTTTAAAGTTTCAAATTGATTAATGAAAGATTCTGAATAATCATGTTCTTTTGTGAAATGTTCTAATATTGAGTAAGCAGTGTGAAGAACTTCAGAATCGTGCTTAGCCTGATAATATTCTATATACTTCTTAAAATCAGGAGGAAGATATAAATAAGGAATATTAGACAATTGCCCCTTTGGCCCTTCAGAAATGGAAAATAAGAGTAAATCTTGCTCTTGTATATATTCCCTCTCTTGATCGCTATGATATTGATAGGAAAGTCTCGCTATGAATTTCGTATCATAGTCTGATTCCGTTTGAGTAATTGTTACAAAATCATTTATTTTCAAAGACCCACCTTGGTATACAAACTTCTTAGCATTTTTTACATTTGGATTATTATAAGACAGTTCTTTTATAGATTGAATTTCAAATGTAGTATGACCATGTGCTTTATCATTTTTGTTAAGATAAGTACTACAAATAAGTACAAAATTATCATAAAAATTGGGTGCTGTAGAAATACAAGGTAAACATTGAATTTCTATAATTGAATATTCATAAGACGTATTGATGTTACTTGGAAAAATCATTTTATAATTCTCCTTTAAATTTATTGCTCATGCCATATAATCGATCTTCATGAAAAATAGAAAAGCCATTATCGAATTGATAAGGGCTTTTTACATACTTTTATATAGAATAAAAATCAGATGCCTATAGAAGTATAACACAAAATTCAATTAAAACAATGTGGCTCTGTTGCAAAGTTTGAAAAAACATAAACAGGTCGGTAAATGAGGAACAATGTTTCGGAAGAAGTTAGTTCCAAATTTGATAGATGAGACTTCCATACTCATGAACCGGTTCTGGTGCGCTTATATATTTTAAAAAGAAAAGACACCCTAAGGTGCCTTCCTCCGACTTGATAACCACTTTAATTTTAATAACATTGGACTCCCATCCAAATATTATTCTACCATGTTAAGTTATTTTGTTCATTTATGCTGGTCGTCTGTAGGCTGTTTTGTAGTCCATGTAGCGATTAATAAGAAAATAATAGCAATAACTACACCTAAAAGTCCTTGTTTGAGCCACATGGATAAGGCGAAATTTGAAGCAATAGCTAAAAAAATGAATATTACGGTATATTTATTGAATCTCATTACGAACAACTTCCCAACGGAACCATTTTCTTGTTTCGTAAAAAATAGTATTAAACAAAATTCGGATTCTTTATTTGCAATTACAATCTATATTTTGTTGAAATTATTCTTTTAAAGGGGCGGGATCCCGAAAATGCGGATGCTATCCTAAGTAAAGCACTATAACCCAACTACTTTTTATACAAGATTTTATGCAAAAAAAGAATAGCAGGGACTCTCCATTATCCTTGCTACCGATAATGAGACGTTAGGTTAATTTTACATGCATGTTTATTAATCACCTGATTAGAGATATGTGATCTAAACTTAACCTATTCGAAGTACTAAGTTTTTTAATAAGAATAGTCATTTATTGTTATGATTAAATTTATAATATCCTTTAGGGAGGAACTCAATTTGAAGAAAACATTAATTGTTGGAGCATTATGCTTATCGATCGCTGCTTTAATTGTATTTGTTAATGGAGATGAAGAGACATACACTGAAGCAAACAAAAATGATATTGTTTTACACTTATATAAAGAAAAATCTAGAAATCTAGAACGATTTGAAACATTTTCTCAAAATGTAAAAGATAAGAAAAGTGACGAAATACAAATTAAAGATTATTTCATTGACGAGGAGGCCAAAGTACCGAGTTTAAACACTGTAACTTATCAAGATGAGAAATTTACTTTTACTCACAGGTACAAAAACGACTATAGAAAGGATATTTGTAAGAAGTTCGTTACTCCTCAAGAAACACATGGTGTGGCATATATGCTAAGAGATTGCGAACAGTCAGAAGATGGTATTATACTTCATAATACAGCGAAGGACGGTGAAGGAGTACACTCCATAAAAGATAAATCTATTGAATTTATTGAAGTTGAGGGGAATAAGACCTACATATTCGTAAAACAATTTGATGTTGGAGCATTCGTGAACGCTATCACCCATATCGGGCATACACATTCAAATACATCTAGTACACACAAGCCAAATTTCAAAGTAAATGTTCACTTTTTAAGTGGAACAACTCAAACATACTATTTGTGGATTGACAAAGAGAAATCACAAGGAATAATTATGGATTCAGAACAAACAAACCAAGGACATGAAATCGATAAAATATTTGTAAATAACATCATAAAAGCGTTAAATTAAAACGACATATTTTAACGAATTCCTCGAAAGGATTCTCCTTCCTCAAGCGCGTGAAGGGCGTAGCCCAGCGGTAGGTGGGAGATGAATTTCGGTTTGGCGTAGCCAAAAGGATTTGCTTTTTATTTCGCCTCTGATATAATCAGTCTTATAAATTATAAAGGTTGGTATATCAATGAAATTAGACAATAATAATCATTCAGTGTTCTTGTTGTATTATCATCTTGTGTTGGTCGTAAAATACAGAAGAAATGTGTT
>NZ_MAOC01000018.1 GCF_001884135.1 Bacillus nitratireducens
GCGCCGGTAGCGCCAGTAACGCCACGAAGTCCTTGAGGTCCAGTAGCACCGGTAGCACCAGTAGCACCGGTAGCGCCAGTAGCGCCTCCACCAAGGCAACCAGAGCCATATTTAACTAAAATGGTTTGGATTTCTATAATCAGCTTAATAAGTTTGTCTATAGTACAGCAATTAACTTTAAATAACTTAGCGATATACAGTAAAAAATTAAGCAGGCTTTGTAGTTCAACGTATAATGCTCCGCACGAGAAAGGTTTTGTTTTTAGAATAGTTAATAGGTGAGTAATAATAGAAGTTCCGATTTTTTCTTGTGCAGGTGATAAGTCTAAACATTTGAGGAATTTTTGTAGATTATCTAGGGTAGCTATAAGTTTATCAATATTACTTTGGGAAGGATTTTGGAATATATCTTTAATATTTTGTCCAAGAGCTTGAAGGATTTTAATAAATTCTTTAAGTTCAGATTTAGAGATGTTAATAAAACTACAAGCACGGACTTCGCAACAATCGTTACCGAAGAATACTTTCCCTCTATTTTTATTGTTCATCTTTTCATTCCTTTCTTTTATAGAATAAATAGTCTCAATATAATAAAATGAAAATAAAACTAAATTCGTGATGGACAAACTACTATTTCAAAAAAAATAAGGGTTTTACCTACTTAGTAAGGGGAATTAAAGAGATTGAAGGATTTCTATCTAGCAAAAGGCTGATTAGTTAGGGTTAATCAGCAGTAGGAGATGCAAAAAACGCTGATTAAAGTTTCATTTTGTATAGTTTTTTAGGAAAATGATGAGTTAAACAAAAACAGTGGGGGCAGTTTTTAACTGCCCCCACTGTTTTTGTTTATCGACACTTTAATTATCTCTTTTGGGCAACGAGGGGATAGATATTGTAAAAGTTGTCCCACTGTGATCACTAGAAACTTTTAATGTACCGTTATGATTTTGAATAATTTTCTTCGTTACTGATAATCCCAGTCCCGTTCCTGAGTCTTTTGTAGAGAAAAACGGATCAAATATATATTCTTGAATAGCTGGAGGAATGCCGGTTCCATTATCTTTGAAAGTAATACGAACAAAATTATCTAAGCGATAACTAGTAATTTGAATAGAAAGAGGTTCTTCACCTTGAGCATCGACAGCATTTTGAAATAAATTTAAAAAAACTTGCACGAGTTCATGGCGATCAATATTGACGAGTACGCCATCTAATTCCGTAGAAAAATCATAGTCAATAGAAATGTTGTGCAAAAAAACTTCACTAGCAAGTAGTTGTTGAATATATTCGCGTAAAAACGTATTGATCCGAAAAGGTTCTCTAGTAAATTCACGCGTTTTTGAAATGGCTAAAAATTTTGTGATAATACTATTTGCACGATCTAGTTCAGGAATGAGTAGACTTTTAAACAATTCTTTATTGGATGGAGAAACGCTATCTTGTAGAAATTGCAAGTACCCACGTACCGTTGTAAGGGGATTTCGTACTTCATGAGCAATCCCAGCTGCGATTCGTCCTGCTAATGAAAATTTTTCTGCATCACGTTCTGTGTTTAAATAATGGAAGACACTAATAACTCTAAAAATCTCTCCGTTATAATCCCGAATAATTCGATTGTTTAAAATACCATAGTTTTTGTCTAACACTTCTTCATTATATATTTCTGTTCCTGTTCTTAATGTTTCAATCGCTTTAATTTGTTCTTCTGGCAAGTTTAGTAATTGTTGAATTGGCTTTCCAATTATATCATTTCGTACTACACCAAAATCATCTGCTGCAGCTTGATTACATAAAGTTATATTTCCTTTACTATCAACAAAGGTGACATGATGTGAAAAAGCATCAAAAATATGAACAAAGTATGTTTCAAGTTGTTCAAATAAAAATAATGAATCGCAAGTAAGTTGAAAATCAGCCTTTTTATTCTCTTTTTGTATGTTTTGAATAGAATGAGTCGTTCTCGTTTTCTTTATTTGTAAACCAATATGTGGATTTTTGTATGTGAAATGATGTGGTAATTGATTCACAAGCTCTTCATATAACCGCACTTTATTTTCTAGTTCTTCTATTCGTTTTTCATAAGATACAATACCATCGTTTGGAAGCATAAATAAATAACCCCTCAATTTAAAAATTCTTCCATTTAGTATATCATATTTTTATACGGATACTCTTAAAGAAAGAGCTACTTTGTGAAATTGGTCGGATGGTATTTTTGTGAAGTAATATAGAATGAGTGTAGGCTGAAGTTGAGAAGGGAGGAATTCGTTTGCTTTTTATTGGAGTAACGGGATGGGGAGATCATGATTCTTTATATATAAATCCCTATGAAAATAGAAATAAATTGCGAACTTATAGTGAACATTTTCCCATTGTGGAAGTAGATAGTTCATTTTATGCGATGCAACCTGCGCGGAATTATACAAAATGGGCGATGGAAACGCCGAAAGATTTTTCTTTTATAGTAAAAGCCTATCAAGGAATGACAGGACATATGAAAGGGGAAATCCCTTTTTCTACGTTCGATGAGATGTTTGATGTGTATAAACAATCCATTCTTCCTTTAATAGAAGCGAATAAATTAAAAATGATTTTATTTCAATATCCACCATGGTTTGATTGTAAAGTGAAGAATGTAGATTTACTTCGATACACGAAAGAAAAAATGGAAGATTTACCGTGTGCAATAGAATTTCGAAATCAAACATGGTTTTATCCAGAAATGAGAGATAAGACGTTACAGTTTTTAGAAAAAGAAAAATGGATTCATACAATTTGCGATGAGCCTCAGGCAGGAATAGGATCAGTACCACTTGTATTAGAGGCAACAAACTCGGACATGGCGTTATTACGTTTTCATGGCCGAAATGTTCATGGTTGGCTGGATAAAGGGGAAAATTGGAGAGCGGTTCGCTGTTTATATCGCTACAACAATAAAGAACTAGAAGAATGGGTAGAGAGACTAGAGCAATTAAAAAAGAAGACAAAGGGCATATATGTACTATTTAACAATAATTCGGGCGGAGATGCAGCGGATAATGCGAAACAGCTTATGAAATTGATGAACATTACATATGGTGAGCCGAAGCCTGAGCAATTAAATTTGTTTGAATGATGATAAACAAGAAAGGCACTGTACAAACAGGGGGAATGTACAGTGCCTTTCTATATGAAAAAGAGGGGTAACAATGTTACTGAGCGTTTGGTTGATTCATCAATTGTTGGCTTCGTAATAAATGATAATGGTTATCATTATCATTGTCAATGGTTTTTCGGAAAATAAGTAAAAAACTTTTTATCCTGCTATTTGTGGGCAGTAAAACTCCTACCTCAAAATTCGGCTGGAGCAAAGAAGTTAGGTGGGAGCCCCGCTGCCCGTAAACGCCTTCACTTTATATTTTAAATAGTAATAAAAAAAGAACAGCAATTACTGCTGTTCTTTTCCATTGATGATTTGTTGTAAATCAAAAGGAGTTATCGCTTGGATAAATTCCTTTGAGATAAGTGTTTGAACGAGAGTGCTTTCAGAAATAGTAGCACCCGTTTTCTTTTGATAAGCTTTCTTTAATAAATCAAGTTTTTCAGCCGTTTCTTTCGGTAATTCAATTGTTAATGTGTTCATAATTTCTCCCCCTTACTATTAGAGTACCACTACAGTATAGGAGAGACAAGAAAAGAGAATATGAAACATAAAAAAGGTTACCAGATTTATAAATGGTAACCTTTTTTATGTATAAGAGTTATTAAGCAATACCGATATACTTTAAAGTTTTTGATGGAGTACTGTGGTCAAAGAAGTGTTGTAAAAATGCGATATCAACACCTGATTTGTATGCACAATAGCCCCAAGTTTTTCGAAGTGTATGTGAGCTAATCCCTTCTAATCCAACTTCTTTTGCAGCTTTGTTTAAAATGTACCATGCATGCTGTCTCGTAATAGACTTTGTCCCTTTTTGAGACTTTAATAATGGCTCATTACGTTTCCAAGTTTTACGTTCTTTCATGTAGTCTTCGATTGCGTGCTGTAAGTCTTCATTTACAGCAAACCATTTATGTTTCTTTACTTTTTCATTGTAAAATAAAATGGAATGGCGAACATTTTCGTCTTCATCAATTACATCACTAACTTTTAATTGTAAGATTTCACTTACTTTCAAGCCAGAATTTACAGCTAATACGAATAATAAGCCATCACGTTTCGAAGATTGTAAAAGTATATTTTTGATAGTTTCTAATTGTTTTTCGTTTTGAATTGGTTGTCCTGCTTGTTTCATTTCACGCACTCTCCTCTTTTGTATGTGTAAAGGAAAGGATTAACTTGTTTCTAACTATAAAGGGAGAGTGTGAATTTCATGTGAACTCCTAGTGAAATTAAGACAAATTATTTGACTTCTTTTACTTTTTGTAAATTAAAATAAAATACAACACTATTAGTTGTATTATACACACCGTATTCAGCGCGGTGTAAGTCTAAAATGTTTTTTACAATAGATAACCCAAGGCCGGTACCTCCAGTATGACGGCTACGAGAAGCATCTAAACGGTAGAAGCGATCCCAAATTTTTTCAAGACTTTCTTCTGGAATAGGATTGCCTGTGTTTTCAATTTCGATTTTCACTGTATCTTCCGTTTCTACAACAGAGACGTGTATTCTTTCACCATCTGGAGTATATCGAATTGCATTGCTAAGCAAGTTCACAACTACTTGCTCAATACGGCTACGATTTGCTTTAACAAATAGAGAAGAGTCAGCGTGGATGTCCACTTGTAAATGTTTTTCCTCCATGCTAAATAATAATTTTGTATAGACTTGTTGAATTAATTCACCGATTGAGAATGTCGACATTTCTAGTTTGTACGTACCAGATTCAAGTTTTGCTAATTCTAACATTTCAACAATAAGCCTGTTCATATTTTCTGTTTCTTCTAAAATAACATTTGTATAATATGTCGTATCTTTACTTACGCCATCTTGTATACCTTCAGCGAAGCTACGAATAACACTAAGCGGTGTTTTTAATTCATGAGATACACCAGAAATGAATTCTTTTCTCGTTTTTTCCAATTGACGTTCACGTTCAATATCTTGTTGTAATTTTGTATTGGCAACATTTAATCGGTCGATTCGATCTTTTAAATTTACAGAGAGTGTATTAATACTACCTGATAATCCACCAATTTCATCATCTGCTGCAACAGGTAACTTCTCGCTAAAATCAAAGTTGGCCATTTTTTTTGTAACGCGATTTATCTTAATTAATGGTTTAACGATGATTTTTGAGTAGTAGAAGGATAACAAAATAATAACGAGAAACACGATAATTAAGGCATAGACATAATAATCTTTTAAAACGAGCATCGCTTCATTAACAGGTTGTAAAGATGCTATCGCAAAAGCGTATTCCTTAATTTCTCCGTTTTTCATAATAGGCTTTACAAAGACACTGTTTTTTATATTTTCCCCACTATCTAAAATATACGTGTTTAATTGATTTGAATTAGAAGTACCTTGCCTAATAGTTCTTGCAAAATATTGAACAGCTTGTAATGTTTCAAAATCCTTTGCAAGACGAATCTCAGTCTTGGAAGGAAGCTGTAATTTAGATATTATCCCAGTGAACTCGATTGGAGAACCCGTATTATCATATCGATTTTTAAGTTTATTTTTAGATGGATTACCACTAATGGATTGAAAATCTGAATTGAATTGTTCATTTATCCATCTAGTATTATTAGTTATTAATTCTTGAGGTGTTATTATATCATTCGGTCGGAGTAGTCCGTCTACATAAATTATTCCATCTTTTTTTAATCCTAAGTTTACGAATTTATTATATTCTTCAGGTGTTAAAAGGTTGTTAAGGGGGATGGAATAGGTTTTATTATTTTTAGGGTTAATCACATCAATGGAAAAACTGTAATCACTTTTAATAATCCCGTTAGAATCTAAAAATTGGATTTCAGCATTTGTTTTATCATGAAATTCTTGTTTTAATTTTCTAGTGTCCTCAAAGTCTTGGGCGCTTTTTTCGTAATTATCTACGAATTTTTCAAAAGCCGTTTGAACGGTTTTTACTTTCTTATTAATATAAAACTTCTCTAAAAATAGAGATTGTCCAAGGAAAAAAAGGAGAAATATAATTGTAAATAAAGTTGACGTTAATAAAAATAGTTTAAAGACGATGCTTCTGTTCTTCACTGTTTCACCTCGTATGAAAAATACTGTAATTTAAATGATTTCTTAATTATAACAAAGGTTACAAAAAAGTAGAGGGGAGAAATCTGTCTCTCTCTAAAGTAGTTTTTTATAGAAAGTCACATAAAGAGAAGGTGCGGTGACTGTCGAAGTATTGTAGCATAAAAAAGAACTCGCCAGACGTATGACGAGTTCTTTAGTGTACTATTGCTGAATTGCTGCATCTAAAGCGATTTCAATCATTTCGTTAAATGTAGTTTGACGCTCTTCAGATGTTGTTTCTTCACCAGTGAAGATATGGTCGCTTACCGTTAATACAGATAATGCATTTACACCGTATTTAGCTGCTAATGTGTAAAGAGCAGTTGTTTCCATTTCTACTGCTAGTACACCGTAATCTCCAAGTTTTTTAACCATGTCCATGCTTTCACGGTAAAATACATCTGCTGTTAAAACGTTACCAACACGAACGTGTAAGCCTTTTTCAGTCCCAGCATCGTAAGCTTTCTTTAAAAGGTCAAAGTTTGCAGCTGGTGCAAAATCAAAACCAGGGAATGTTAAACGGTTCATATTAGAATCCGTACAAGCCGTCATCGCAATAATAACGTCACGTACTTTTACGTCTTTTTGAATGGCACCGCAAGTTCCAACGCGAATTAAATTTTTAACTCCGTAGCTTTGGATTAATTCGTTTACATAAATAGAAATAGAAGGAACACCCATACCTGTACCTTGAACAGATACGCGTTTTCCTTTATAAGTTCCAGTGAAACCTAACATACCACGCACGTTATTATAGCAAGTAACGTCCTCTAAAAATGTTTCAGCAATATATTTTGCACGTAATGGATCACCAGGTAATAGAATAGATTCAGCGATTTCGCCTTGTTTTGCTTCAATATGTACACTCATGAAAAGTCCTCCTTATTATGTATTGATAGAAATCAATATCATTTGCATTATACACTACGAATCCTGTCAATCAAAACCTTTTTAATATTTGTAATGTGTACAAAATAGGAGGATTTCATGAATCATCATCTAGAATATATACTTAAGAGGTTTTGCATGGATAGAGACAATAAAAATGGTAGGTGATATTTTGAAAAATCTTGTCATTGGGCTTATTGCACTAGTACTTATTGTGGCAGGAGGATTTTACATAAAAAAATATCAAGAAACTGTAGAAACGACCGGAGATGTTCAAGAAGTGAAATGGGATGTGAAAAATAAAAAGGGAAATGAAAAAGCCGATATTTCGTTTCAATTGCTAAATAAAATGAATAATGAAGTTCGTGGTGTGAACGATCAAATTCGAGCAGTGATAGTAGATGGGAATTTGAAAAACATACAACAAACGAAGCCTATATTTGCTGGAAATGGATCGTATAAGCTTTCTTCAGATGTAGCGAAAGGTGAAGAGTACACGATATTTTTGTATGAAGATGAAAACAAGTCCGTAGAATCATTTTCTGAGAAAAATTTTGGTGAAGAAAAAAAGGAGAAAAACAAGGACAAGAATAAAAAGAAACTACCTGTTGATACTGTACTTACAAAAAATATAGGAGAGCATCAAGTGTCTCTTTTATTTGGTGCATTACACCCGAATGAGGCAACAACATTAACATTTCAGTTTCAAGCGAAAAAGGGAGAAAAGCTGAAATTAAATTCAGGGAGAGGTGAAGTCAACGCTCTTTATATCGTTGAGGAGACGAGGGAGCATTTTTTATACGCCATTCCTGTTGATACGGATGAACAATTACAATATAGAATTACATTTCCTGAAGAAGGAACATATAAAATATGGGGAGATTTCTATATAAATGGTAAGAAGTATACAAAAGAGTTTAGTATACAAGTGCAAAAAAGAAAAAACAGCTAAGTACTTAGCTGTTTTTTCTTTTTCCTATTAACTTTGTTACAGAGAGCATTGTAATTGGTAAAGAATGATTCTTTCGAAATGCTAAATATTTTCCACTCCATGCAGGTTTGTATTTTTCTTTGAAATGTCGTAAACCGCTGAAGCTATATGTGTAACGAACGTTATTAAATATTGCAGCGGCAACTCGTTCAGACCAGAACGATTGCGTTGATAAACCGACATTTGAGAGTGGTGCCATACCAATATTAAAGGAATGGTATTCATTTTCTTTTGCCCAGTGGAACAGGTGGATAAAAATTGCATCCATGATGCCGCTAGGAGCGTCTGGATAATAACGCATTAAATCAACAGATAATATGCCATTTTGATATACTGGCATAAAGGTTGTAAAGGCAATTATTTTACCTTCTGCATCAGATAAAGTAGCGATAGGGGCACGGCTAATATACTCACGATCGAAGTACCCAAGTGAAAATCCTTTTTCTTTTTTTCCGCCAAGCCAAGCATCAGACACTTTCTTTAATTCCTCGTATAATTCGTCTGAGAATGGTGGCTCATGAATAGAGAATGTATAACCTTCTCGTTCAAAACGGTTGAAAGTAGCTCGCATACCAGCACGTTTTTTCCCTGTTATTGTAAACGTATTTAAATCAACGACAGCCTCTTCGCCAAGTTTAAAGAAGTTATAGCCGAAATCGTGGTATAAGCTCATCCATTTACTTTCAATTTGATAAAATACGCAAATATACCCAAATCGATCAGCTTCAGCTAAAAATTCTTGTAACACAGTACGGTAGGAGGATGGATCACCAATTGGATCACCAAGTACAACAAGACGTTTCCCAGTAATTGAAAAGAGAAGAAGTGCTTTTCCATCACTACTAAAGAAGAACTGTTTATCTCCTAAAAAACCTAAATGACTAAGTACATTCCCGCCATGTTCCTCTAAGAAGTTTTCTAACCTTTTATCATTAGCTGGTTGCCCGGGAAATTCACTACGATAACGATTGGCAATTAGTGAACCGATAAGTAAAAAAGTGGGAACGAAAAAGGCGGCTGCTAATGCACTTCGTTTAACCTGTGTAATATTTCGAACGACAAAATCGGGTTGGAATGCTTCTTTTGCGCCTGCAAATAAAATGCCTAAGTTTTTATATAAATATAACGTAAGCAATAAGAAGATAAATACTTTTACGATATCAGAAAGAGAGACTTCCATTTTCTCGCGCACAAATCTTTTACGAAGCATATACAACACAGCAAGTACGATTAATAAAATAAAGGTTTCTTCAATATCAATTCCTTTTAGGGTATTAAAGATTGCTGCTCCAATTAAAGAAACAATCGTCATATAGTAAGAACGCTTTGTTCCGTAATATATTCCTCGCGAAAGAATCAGGAGGAGAATACCGAATGTTAATGATAAGCTAAAAGAAAATTGAATAAGGTGCTTGGGAGCTAAAATATGTAAGGCGTGAGCTCGGTTAATACTAGTTGGTAATATTGTTGATAGAATAACCATCAAGCCAGCGAAGACTGTTAAAGCGGCGGATGCCCATGAACCTAATTTCCCTAGAAAATCACGTTGTAAAGTCCAAATTACACCAGTTGTTTCTAATGCAGGTGCAATAAATGGTTTATCTTCAATTTTTTTAATGGCTGCTCCTGTCATTTCAAAGGCTGCAAAAATGAGACCAAGGCAGAATGGTAAGATGTAATAGACAAGGCGATATAATAACATAGCAGGTAGTAATACACCTGTATCAATGCCGTATTGTCCGAGTCCAGTTATGAAAACAAGATCAAATGAACCAAGGCCACCAGGGACAAGACTTACGACACCGGCTAAGGCTGCAATTACATAAACACCTAAAAACTTTTGAAATTCAATATCAATTCCAAACAATATTAAAATGACGTACATAACGATACCAGCAGATACCCACTCAACTAATGAAACTAATGAATATAAAACAGTTGGATTTTTCTCTTCTTCTTCATCCTCTTGTCCGTCTAGCTGTTTTGTTTTTCTATTTTTAATTTTAGAAAATCCAATATATATAGGAACGAAAAGAGCAAAGAAGATAAGAACAGGCCATAACCACGGTTTTTCATGCAGAATAAAACTAGTGTCTAATATTCCAATAAGGCCGAGGAACGAAAGAATGGCTAATCCGTTAATAAAAGCGGTTGTCATCCAAGCAATGCTTTTAATAAGTTTTCCATTATCTTTTATATGCGGACGATATAACATTGTACGTACACCAGCACCAACAAGACCACCAAAACCGATAAATCCATTTAAAGTGTTTGCAATCCATGAGATGCGGAAAATCTTTTGTACAGGTATATCGGCTTTTAAGTAACGAAGCATAACAAAGTCATAAAAGAACATTGTTGAAACGGCAAATGCACCGAGTGTAATCGCTAAAAATACTCCACCAGTTGGAATGTTTTTAATTGTTTCAATCGCTTCTAAAAAAGAAATGCCTGCTAATTCTTTTTTGGCCTGAAAGAAAACAATTGTTAAGACAACAAATGGGAAGAGTATTTTCCCGATTTGTAAGAAACGTTTCCATGAAAACGACATAAATACAACTCTCCTTGTGTAAGAAAACTGAGACAATAATATTATTATGACAAACTTCAAGAAAAATAAAAAGGTAAATTCCTGTATAGGGAAGCTATTTTTTATATAGGTTATACTTAAAAGAATATTTCGTTTATCAGAAAATTAGGTTAAAATAAGGTGGAAGAAGGAAGAGAGGGGAAGTTGATGATTATAATAGGTTATGCAGGATATGAGTTAGAAAAAGCAAAACCGAATACATCAGAAGATTTTTTTAATAGATCTGAAGTGACATATGTATTAAATAATCAAGAGAAAACCTTTTCTGTCTTATATGTTAGATATTTTGAAGAAATATTACAAGAAATTACCCCTTTTGAAGGAAATCCAGTTTATAAAGTAGAAGAACAAGACGTATATTTACGAGATATTGTAGCAATCGCTTGTTTAGTGAACAATAAAGAGCTACGCGCGCAGAAGCGCTTGTATCTCAATGAAGTAACAGACTTTCAACGATACTTTGACGAAGGAACAGTGGTGAAAGTACAAGAAATATTAGCTGAATTACATAAAAATAAAAGAGTAGAAATAGCGTAAAACGGCAAAGGAGAGAGAAGCCATGTCTAATTTGATGGTTGAAAATCAAACAGAACAAGTTTCTATATTTTTAGAAGATGTTATTTCCTTAATAACTAATTATGTAAATTATCATACGTTACCTTCTTTATTGGAGGAAACACCAACAGGAAACGAGCGATATTATAAAGGGATATTAGGGTCAATAAGAAGACTTCTTGTTTTTTGTGAAGAAGGACTTGATGCATGTTTTGTTTTGCTGAATAGCCAGCCATTTCGAAAGACAGCAGCTGAAAAAGTTTTATATAAGATTTATCATCAAGTAATTGCAGAGTTTTTTTCGCCAAAGAATGATCATTGGTATGAAAATAGTCGTTCCGCTTATACAGGGAAAAATTCTATTGTTTTTCAGCAAACACCACCTGGATCTATAGAACGAATGATGAAGGATTTAGAAGGGAAATTTCAATTGATGCGTGAAGAACTAGAATATTATGAGACAGATTATCAAACAAAAATGCTGCACAAATATTAATTAAGGAAAAGAAGCTAAGGACACTTAGCTTCTTTTCCTTTTGTCCAGTTATATAAGGGATTTTAATTGAATATAGTTAAAGTGAATAGCATCAAGGAGGTGTGACATGAGTCAGCAAGGTGTATTTACAGATTACTTTCATGAAGTAGAAAGCTGGTGTGAAAGTGTTCTTCAAGTATTAGATAGCCGTGCAATGGAAGTGTATGATGTCCATATGCTTGCTTATAAAATTCAAACGTTATTAGAGCGTATGAAAGAGCATGAATACGACACAGATGCCGAGTTTATGTATGAAATAAGTGATGATGTAGAACATATTCAACACCATTTACAGGAAGTATTTGTGCAAGAAGGAGAGGAATATGAACTATGTGAAAGAGGGGATAGCGAACGAGCTGTTCCGATTGGGGGGCATACACTCCCGCCATTACCTTATCCATATAATGCGTTAGAACCGTACATTTCACGAGAAATTATGATGTTACACCATGATAAACATCATCGTAGTTACGTGGAAGGATTAAATAAAGCAGAGAAGATGATGGAAGAAGCGAGAAAAACAAATCAATTTGATTTAATTAAGCATTGGGAAAGAGAAGCAGCTTTTCATGGATCAGGTCATTACTTACACACGATATTTTGGAATAACATGAAAAAAGATGGTGGTGGAAGTCCGAGAGGGGCTTTTTCACAACAAATTGAGCAAGATTTCGGAAGTTTTTTACGTTTTCAAAAGCATTTTACGGAAGCCGCTTCTAAAGTGGAAGGTTCAGGATGGGCGATTCTTGTATGGGTACCCCGTTCAGGAAGGTTAGAAATTTTGCAAAGCACGCTTCATCAATTGTTTACACAGTGGGATACGATACCACTCCTTGTACTTGATGTATGGGAACATGCGTATTATTTACAATATCAAAATCGAAAAGATGAATATATTAAAAATTGGTGGAATGTTGTAAATTGGCCTGATGTAGAAAAGAGATTTGGAAGTGCAAAGCAAATTGAATGGACGCCGTATTAGACGCATATCCCATGCGTCTTTTTTATTGGAGGTGGAAGGAAGATTTCGTTCATATTTTAAAAGGCCAAGCATACACTTGTACAAAAAGTGCCAAAAGGACGTGGGGGGAAATATGAGACGAATTTGTATAATAATTACGCTAATTATAATGTACGCAAGTGTTATGCCGATTCCTACATATGCAAAATTGAACGGTGGTGTCAGTGCTCGTAACGCAGTTTTAATGGAACAGCAATCTGGTCGTGTACTTTATGGGAAATTAGAACATGAGCCACAAAAAATTGCTAGTATAACAAAAATTATGACAGCATTGTTAGCTGCTGAATCAGGAAAAATGAAAGAACTAGTATCGGTTAGTAATGAAGCAGTACGAGTAGAAGGATCAGCAATTTATTTAAAACCTGGACAAAAAGTGAAGTTAGAAGATTTAGTCTACGGGTTAATGCTTAGATCAGGTAATGATGCAGCACAAGTAATTGCTGAAAATGTGGGAGGGAGTATAGAAGGGTTCGTATATTTAATGAATGAAAAAGCGAAAGAAATCGGAATGAAAGATACGCACTTCTCAAACCCGCATGGCTTGGATGGGGATGGATCGCATTATTCGTCGGCTTATGATATGGCATTATTAACGAAATATGCAATGGGGAACGAGACCTTTAAGAAAATTTTTGGAACAAAAACGTATAAATCAGATTCTTGGGATTATCCATGGAAAAATAAACATAAGCTTGTGACATCTTATTATGAATTTGCAACAGGAGGAAAGACAGGTTTTACGAAGAAAGCAGGACGGACACTTGTTACAACAGCTTCAAAAGATGGACTAGATTTAATTGTCGTAACTTTGAGTGCTTCTAGTGATTGGGATGATCATATGAATTTGTTTGACAAAGGTTTTGAACATTTCAAGCAAACTACAGTTTTAGGACAAGGAGCGTTAGCTGAAATAAATGAAAAGAAATACGCCAATCATGTTTATACGAAAAATAGTTTTTCTGTTCCTTTAACTGAAGAGGAAAGAAAAAGCGTGTTATTAAAAGTTGAGCTCGATAAAAGTGCAAAACTTACGGATGGGGTAAAGATTGGAAAGACCGAAATTTATGTAGGAAATGAGAAAGTTGGAGAACGTAATTTGTTTTACAGTAAACGAAAGTTAGTAGCTACAACGGGAATGTATTGGAATAACGTAAAAGAAATCTTTTCTTATATGATAGGTGTTGGGATAGATGGTTAATCTCGTCTGGGCAGCGATGGCGGTCATAGGGATTGTGTATGCCATGATAAACGGAACGATGGAAGAAGTAACTAAAGCTGTATTTGAAGGGTCAAAAGATGCGGTAACGATTTGTATTGGACTTATTAGCGTTTTAGTATTTTGGCTTGGCTTAATGAAAATTGCAGAGGAAGCAGGGTTGTTAAAAAAGTTAGTTACACTTTTTATGCCGATAGTAAAAAGATTGTTTCCAGAAATACCGAAGGATCATCCGTCAATGGGATTTATTCTATCAAATATGATGGCGAACTTTTTTGGACTTGGTAATGCAGCAACCCCTCTTGGTATTAAAGCGATGGAACAACTGAAAGAGTTAAATGGAGGGAAGGATTCGGCCAGTCGCTCTATGGTGACGTTTCTAGCATTAAATACATCAGCTATTACTTTAATCCCTACTACAGTCATTTCGATTCGAATGACCTATGAATCAGCAAATCCTACTGAAATTGTTGGCGTAACATTTATAGCACAAGTGTTATCGATGATCGGAGCAATTTGGATTGACCGCTATTTTTACCGAAGAAGGAGTAGAAAGGGGCGGAAAAAATGAGTATTGTAAATACAATTTCATTATGGGTAATCCCTTGTGTAATTGGTTTTATCCTTTTATATGGCACGATAAAGAAAGTTCCGACGTATGAATCGTTCGTAGAGGGCGGAAAAGAAGGAATTCAAATTGCAGTTTCCATTTTGCCGTTTATGGTAGGAATGCTTGTATCTATTTCTATTTTCCGGGCATCGGGTGCTCTAGATGCGATGATATCGGTAATGAAGCCGATGTTAGATTTAATTCATGTACCAGCCGAAATTGTCCCACTTGCACTTATTCGTCCGATTTCTGGCTCTGCTGGTTTAAGTATTACGACTGATTTAATCGCTACATATGGGCCAGATTCGTTTATTGGAAGATTAGCTTCAACGATGCAAGGTAGCACAGATACGACCTTTTATATTTTAACAGTATACTTTGGGGCTGTTGGTATTAGAAAAATGGGAGACGCATTAAAGGTAGGACTTTTTGCAGATTTAATCGGAATTATTTGCTCGATTGTGTTTGTTTCTCTATTGTTTCAGTAATGCTATTCATTTTTTGCGCTATTTCGCTTATAATACGTATACGACCACTATTAACGTGTAGTTTAATAGTGGTTTTTTTATGCGGTATTTTTGACAAAATGATGAACTTTTATTGTGAGAAATATGAAAAATATGGACAATAATAAAGGGTAAAAACATGATTTGCCCTTTATATGTTTATTATCATCGCTATGTTGTTTAAGTGAGAAGGAGCGAATAGCCGTAAAGCGTATGCGGTTGCCAAGTCTTTCTAATGTAAGGTAAGATAAATTCGAGGTGAAAAAAAGAAATGGAACGATTACAAAAAGTGATTGCGCAAGCAGGTATTGCATCGAGAAGAAAGGCTGAGGAATTAATTCAGCAAGGAAAAGTGAAAGTTAATGGGAAAATAGTGAAGGAGTTAGGAACAAAAGTAACTCCTCAAGATAAAGTAGAAGTAAATAACATCCCTCTTGAAAAAGAAGAACCTATTTATTTTTTACTATATAAACCAACTGGTGTAATTTCGAGTGTATCAGATGATAAAGGAAGAAGTGTTGTAACAGACTTTTTCCCTGAAATCAGACAACGTTTATTCCCAATCGGGCGTTTAGATTATGATACGTCTGGCGTATTATTGATGACAAACGATGGAGATTTCGCCAATGTATTAATGCACCCGAGATATAAAGTTGAAAAAACATATGTTGCAAAAATTAAAGGGCCATTAACAGGTGAGAAAATTCGCATGTTAGAGCGAGGTGTTATGTTAGAAGACGGGAAAACAGCACCAGCAAATGTGAAAATTACTTCTTGGGACAAGCGTAAAGAGACGGCAATTGTACAATTAACGATTCATGAAGGACGTAACCGTCAAGTACGTCGTATGTTTGAAGCGTTAGACTGTAAAGTAGTAAAATTAAAGCGTGAACGTTATGCTTTCTTAGAAGTAGGAAGTCTGCGACCTGGTGATGCGAGAGAATTGACACCTCATGAGGTGAAACAATTACGCGCACTTGCTTCTACAAAGCCAAGATAAGTTATAGAGTTAAAATTTCACCAGTGGAGTACTCTGCTGGTGATTTATTCAATACAACATTTACAGAAGAGAATACATATCATTTACCGAGGAGAGGAGAGGTAATATGAAAAAAAATCGCTTATTATTTCGCGTTATTATTCTGCTCATTTTAAGCGGTGCTGTAGGATTTACACTTTATCAAGGATTCTTTGCTGATAAAGAGAAAATGCAAATTGGAAAAGAAGCACCCAACTTTGTTGTGACAGATTTAGAAGGAAAGAAAATTGAATTAAAAGATTTAAAGGGAAAAGGTGTATTTTTAAACTTTTGGGGCACTTGGTGTAAACCTTGTGAGAAAGAAATGCCTTATATGAATGAACTATATCCAAAGTATAAAGAAAAAGGCGTTGAAATTATTGCGTTAGATGCAGATGAAACGGATATTGCTGTTAAGAACTTTGTGAAACAATATGATTTGAAATTCCCAGTTGCTATTGATAAAGGAACAAAAATCATAGGCACATATGGGGTAGGACCATTACCGACAAGCTTTTTGATTGATAAAGATGGAATAGTAGTCGAACAAATTATAGGTGAACAAACGAAAGAACAGTTAGAAGGATATTTAAAGAAGATTACTCCGTAATAAAGAAAGCCTTTACATAAGAGGTGCTTACCTATAGCGCCTTCGGTTTAAAAATTCTGAGTATTGCGGTAACTCGAGGTTAGAATATACAATAGTACATATAGATACAGGGGCGGTGAGAGTGTTGAAAGAAATTAAGTGTGAATGTGGACATGTTAATCCAATAGGAACTGTTTTTTGTGAAGCTTGTGGGAAACCATTTGAAAGCAATGAAAATATAAAACTATTGGATATGCGCTATGAGGGGAGTGCTCGGAGATCTCTCACGCAAACAAAAACGATAGTTGATAAAATTTGGAGCTTTTTCTCTTCTGTAAAAGTGGGTGTATGGCTCATTGTAATTACTTTAGCTGCATCGGCGATTGGAACTATTTTTCCGCAAGAAATGTACATAACTCCAGGGATTGCACCAGCTGAATATTATAAACAAGAATACGGATTTTTAGGGCAATTGTACTATCAATTAGGATTTAATAATTTATACGGTTCATGGTGGTATATGATTTTAATTGCTTCAATTGGTATTTCACTTGTGATATGTAGTTTAGATCGTGTCATTCCCCTTTATAAAGCTTTAAAGAAGCAAGGGGTGAAAAGACACCCTAGCTTTTTAAAGAGGCAGAGATTATACGGCACTGGTACACCGCAAGATGGTGATTTGGAAAGAGTCCAAATGAATTTAAAGAAAACGAACTATAATGTGAAAGTGGAAGACGGAAACATTTTAGCTGAAAAGGGACGGTTTTCACGCTGGGGTCCATATGTGAATCATATAGGTCTCATTATCTTTTTATTCGGTGCAATGCTCCGTTTTTTACCGAGTATGTACGTAGACGAAGCACTTTGGTTACGTGATGGCGAAACGAAAGAAATACCGGGAACGCATGGTCAATACTATTTAAAAAACGAGAAATTTATAAAGGAAGTTTACGATAAAAGTAAGGACAAGGAAGTTTTTGATGAAGCAATTGACCGTGTAGGTGATAAAATGATTGCGAAAAATTTCCAAACAAATGCTGTATTGTATAAAGCAGTCGGCGAGAATATAGCAGGACAAAAACCGAAACTGGAAAAAGTAAAAGAAGCGGAAATTCGAGTGAATGAACCACTGAAATTTGATCAATTTGCTGTTTATCAGGTGGATTACAAAGAAAGTGAATTTAAAAGCATGTCCTTCCATTTGCAAAACAAAGATAATAATCAAAAGTGGGGACCAATTAAAGTGAATTTAGCAGACCCTACAGAAAAATACGATTTAGGAAATGGGTATTCTCTAGAATTATTAAGCTATTTCCCAGATTTTTATTTTGATGAGAATGGAAGACCAAATACAAAAACGAAATTACCAAACAATCCTGCATTTGTGTTTAAAATGTTTACGCCAGAAACACCAGATGGTGAAGTGAGTTTTGTTGGAATTCAGCAAAATATAGAACCTGATGGAAATAATAAGTATAAAATGTCCTTTGCAGGTGTGGAAATGCAAAATGCAACAGCGCTTACTGTAAGGAAAGATTTAACACTTTGGATTCTTGGTATAGGTGGATTTATATTTATGGTTGGTGTGATTCAAGGTATGTATTGGAATCATCGCCGTATTTGGATACAACGTGTTAATGATGAATGGTGGATTGCAGGCCATACGAATAAAAATTGGTTCAGTTTAAAGAAAGATATTGAAAGAGTACTAGAAGGAACAGCGATTCCACAACCAAACGATAAAATGAATGATAAAAAAATTAGTTAAGGTGGGGAAACGATATGGTGCAAATAAGTAGTAATTTTCTGTTCGCTGCGTTCATCTTATATTTAATTGCAACTTTATTTTTTGGAGGAGCAATTAAAGAAAAGGGTAATAAATGGGCAAATATAGGAATAACGATTACAATTTTAGGGTTTATTGCACAAACAGTATATTTTGTTACAAGATGGATTGCATCAGGGCATGCGCCAGTTAGTAACTTTTTTGAATTCGGTACATTTTTCGGCATGATGCTTGTCGGAGCATTTATTGTCATGTATTTTATGTACCGTGTAAGTATAATCGGATTATTTGCATTACCAGTTGCTCTTTTATTAATTGCTTATGCGAGTATGTTTCCAAGGGAAATATCTCCGCTTATTCCATCTTTAAAAAGTAATTGGTTACATATTCACGTGACGACGGCGGCAGCAGGACAAGCGATTTTAGCAATTAGTTTTATTACGGGCGTAATGTACTTACTGAAGAATGTAGATCAATCGACAAGAAGTAAGCGAACTTTTTGGTTAGAGACAGTAGTATATACGCTTGTTTGTACAGTTGGATTTATTGCAATCACAACGGTATTCTCTAGTATGAAATATGAAGCGAATTTTCAATGGATTGATAAAAATGAACAACAAGTGGAGATGAAGTACAATCTTCCGGCTTTAGTTGGACCGCATGAAGGGAAATTAATGACAGAAAATAAATTAGAGCCAACAGTTGAAGTCCCTGCAATTGTAAATGCGAAAAAATTAAATACTGTTATTTGGTCAGTGTTAGTCGGAACACTACTTTATATTGTATTAAGACTTGTTTTGCGTAAGCGAGTATCAGCGGCACTTCAGCCGTTAGTAAAGAATACGAATAGTGATTTACTAGATGAAATCGGATATCGTTCTATTGCGATAGGGTTCCCAGTGTTTACGTTAGGAGCGTTAATCTTTGCAATGATCTGGGCTCAAATTGCTTGGACGCGCTTTTGGGGTTGGGATCCCAAAGAAGTTTGGGCACTTATTACATGGCTCTTTTATGCTGCGGTATTACATTTACGTTTATCTAAAGGATGGCATGGAGAAAAGTCTGCTTGGCTTGCAGTAATTGGTTTTGCAATCATTATGTTTAACTTTATTGTAGTAAACTTAATTATTGCGGGTTTACATTCATATGCATAGAGAAATAAAATAGGAGAGTGTATGTCACTTTCCTATTTTATTTTTGTCAACTTTTCTTCTTTTTTGAGAAAAACATGACAAAGTAGCGGTCGATTTTGTAAAATGATGTCGAGGACCAAATAGACTGTTCAAAAAAAATACATAGTTTTGGAAAAAAAATGAACAAACTTTATTATTCTTGTGAAGCATAATATGGAAAGTGAAACGTTCAAAAAATATTTTGTTAAATGAGAATAAGTGCAACATTATATTGTAGAAGGGTAGGTGTGAACCGTTGCGCTAAAATGCGTAGCGGGTAGAAATGGAAAATGAATCAAGAATATTAATTGTAGACGATGAGGATCGTATTCGTCGCTTATTGAAAATGTATTTAGAAAGAGAGCAATACACAATTGAAGAAGCAGATAATGGTGATACAGCTTTAGAAATGGCCTTACAAAATGATTATGATTTAATCTTGTTAGATCTTATGATGCCTGGTAAAGATGGTATCGAAGTGTGCAAAGGGGTTCGTGAGAAGAAAGCGACACCAATTATTATGCTGACAGCAAAAGGTGAAGAAGTGAATCGGGTACAAGGGTTTGAGGTAGGAACTGATGATTATATCGTGAAACCATTTAGCCCTCGTGAAGTAGTGCTTCGTGTGAAAGCAGTATTACGCCGTGCTGTACCAACAACATTCTTTACACAAGATACAACGACAAAAGATGTTACTGTGTTCCCTCATTTAACAATTGATAATGATGCACACCGTGTTACAGCAGATGGTAATGAAGTGAATTTAACACCGAAAGAGTATGAATTACTATTATTTTTAGCGAAAGCTCCAGATAAAGTGTTTGACCGTGAGCAATTGTTAAAAGAAGTATGGCAATACGAATTCTTCGGAGATTTACGTACAGTTGATACGCATGTAAAGCGTTTACGTGAGAAGTTAAGTAAAAAATCACCAGATGCTGCGAAGATGATTGTTACCGTTTGGGGCGTTGGTTACAAGTTTGAGGTTGTGAACGACTGATGCTTTGGAGAAGTGTAGTAGGGAAGTTATGGATGACCATATTACTTCTCGTTTCGTTTGTTCTTGGATTTGTTGCGATTTTACTTTCGCAGTTTTTTAGAACATATTATGTTGATATGAGTGAAGCTAGGCTTCAAAAAGTTGCAACTAGTGTTTCAGAGCTAATTGAAGAAGGTGCCGATGTAAAAACGATTGAGAATATCGCGTACAAATTCTCTGATCCACTTTCAAGAATCATTATTGTAGAAGATGGTAAGGAGATTTCCTCTTCTCCGAAACAAGAAGGGTTAGTTACTCTAACAATAGATGATTTAAAAGAAGATAAAGAATTAGCTGCTGTATTTAAAGACAAAAAAGAAATTAAAAATAACATTAGAAAAGCTTCTAATAGCAGGAAGAATAAAAATACTGAAAATGATATTATGATCGTCGGAAAACCGGTGCAATCAAAAAATCAAAGTGCAGTGTTCGTATATGAATCATTACAAGTGCCGATACAAGGTATGGAGAGAACGACTGATTTTATTTTCTTATCGGCTGGGATTGCGATTATATTAACAACCTTCTTTGCGTTCTTCTTATCTACTCGAATTACAGCACCGCTTCGTAAAATGCGTGAGGTTGCTTTTGAGGTGGCACGTGGGAAGTTTGATGCAAAGGCTCCTATGGTTTCTCAGGATGAAATTGGTGAGCTTGCAACGGCCTTAAATCAAATGGGGAAACAGTTGAAGTTTAATATGAATGCTTTGCAGCAAGAAAAAGAACAGTTAGCTAGTATTTTGAGTAGTATGGCAGATGGGGTTATTACGTTAAATCAAGAAGGGGCAGTCGTAGTTATTAATCCACCGGCCGAACATTTCTTACAAGTGTGGCAAGAAGAAAAAGAGATAGAGCTAAGTAAAAAACTACCTTCTGAACTTGTTGAGTTATTCCATCTTGTTGTAGAAAGTGAGCAACAACAAGTTGTTGAAATTAATTTGCAAAAAGGTAACTACGTAGTTCTTATGACGCCGCTTTACAATCAAACGAAAATTCGTGGGGCTGTAGCAGTGTTGCGTGATATGACGGAAGAACGTCGTCTTGAGAAGATGCGTCAAGACTTTATCGCGAATGTATCACATGAACTTCGTACACCGATGGTCATGCTTCAAGGGTATAGTGAAGCGATTTTAGATGATATTGTGCAAACGAAAGAGGAAATTAATGAGTTTGTTCAAATCATTTATGATGAATCCGTTCGTTTAGGTAAGCTTGTAAATGAATTATTAGATTTAGCTCGTATGGAAAGTGGTCACGTAGAGTTACATATTGGTGAAGTAGATATTCATCCATTTGTCGAAAAAATTGGCCGTAAATTCCAAGGGATTGCAAAGGATAAAGAAGTTCAATTAACAGTTGATTTCCAAAGCCCAATTGAACAATATCCGTTTGATGCAGATCGTATGGAGCAGGTATTGACGAATTTAATTGATAATGCAATCCGTCATACAAATGCGGGTGGACATGTTACACTTGTAATTAATACAGAAAATAGTGGCCTTACTTTTGAAGTGCAGGATTCAGGTGCGGGTATTCCAGAAGAAGATATTCCGTTCTTGTTCGATCGGTTCTATAAAGCTGACAAAGCGAGAACGCGTGGGAAAAAGGTTGGAACTGGACTCGGACTTGCGATTGCTAAAAATATTGTTCAAGGTCATGATGGAAAGATTTCTGTATCGAGTGTCGTTGGAGAAGGAACTACATTCTCTGTATATTTACCAAATCGTATAATTTAGATATATATGTTTTTTAAAAGTGATAATGAATAAAAGCTCTACTGTTTTTTATTTTTTTGTAAGTTCAATTAAATAAAGAATGGTAGAGTTTTTTTCTTTAATAATCAGTATGAAAAAGAGAGGTGTCATAATGAAATGAAACTTTATACAAAAACAGGAGATAAAGGGGAAACGAGTGTAATAGGTGGCCGAGTGGATAAAGATCATATACGTGTAGAAGCTTATGGCACAATTGATGAGGCGAATTCTCATATCGGATACGCGCTGTCAAAATTGCAAGAGGAATGTTTTCGTGACATTTATAACGAGCTTGAAAATATTCAACATGAACTATTTGATTGTGGAGGAGATTTAGCAATAGTAGAGAAGAAAATCCCCTATAAAGTAACGATAGAGATGGTCGAGTATTTAGAGAGAAGAATTGATTCTTATACAGAAGAAGCGCCGCCATTAGAACGTTTTATTTTACCAGGTGGTAGCGAGGGATCAGCTGCAATACACATTGCACGTACAGTTATAAGAAGAGCAGAACGTTGTATAGTGTCATTGCAAAAAGAAGGAGAAACCAATGACATTGTTCTAAAGTATGTAAATAGGTTATCTGATTATTTGTTTGCGGTAGCTAGAGTAATAAATGCGCGTTTACAAGTGAAAGATGTGGAATATAACCGCAGTGCACTTGTTTTTCGCAATAAAAAAGAGAAGGAAGTGGAGTAATTCACTTCCTTTTTTTGTATACTTTCTTCTGTAATATCCCACAATAGAGAAGGTATGACGGTTATTAGAAAACGGAGGATGTATATGAAAGCGTTAAAATGTGGCGTGGTGATATTGAGTATATTATTTTCATCTCAATTACATGTTTACGCTGAAGAGAATCAGTGGATATGGCCTGTTGATGGGCAGGTAAGTGATTATTTTGGGACAAGACATGGGAAACACTATGGTATTGATATAGCTGCGTCCATTGGAACGCCTGTTGCAGCTATTCAAAATGGTAAGGTGACAAAGTCTTATTTTTCAAGTAGTTATGGAAATGTTGTGTTTATTAAACATGGAGAATATGAGGCTGTTTATGCGCATTTAAATAAGAGATATGTAGTTCAAGGGGATAATATTTCAAAAGGAGAGCGAATTGGAGAGGTAGGGAATACAGGAGAATCGCGAGGAGCGCATTTGCATTTAGAAGTGCATCAAGGAAGATGGACGATGGAGAAAAGGAATGCGATGAATCCGTTGCTTGTTTTAAATGAACAAAGAAATCAAGTCGTGTCATCATCATTATATGTTGTACAAAAAGGTGATACTTTAGTTAGTATTGCTCGGAGATTTAGTATGACAGTTGAGGAAATCAAAGTGAAAAATGGATTACAA
This sequence comes from Bacillus nitratireducens, assembly GCF_001884135.1. Lineage (GTDB taxonomy): Bacteria > Bacillota > Bacilli > Bacillales > Bacillaceae_G > Bacillus_A > Bacillus_A nitratireducens. The sequence goes on from NZ_MAOC01000018.1 coordinate 23,865, forward strand.
CAAGAGCGAATCTATCCGAACCAACAACTATACGTTAAGTAAAGGAAACTTCCCGAAGTATAACTTTTGAATAGATTTTTAAGAATATGATAGTAAATGAATTTATATCGACGTTTCGACAAGAAATGTTGACTTAGCAATAACATACGAAGATAAGAGTAACCTATTCCTAATGAAAAACCGTCCCAAAAAATCTTTTGGGACGGTTTCTTTTACCAAAAAATAAAGACACATATAAATCCAGAAATAGCTAAGTAGCTATATAAGTAAAAGACTTTTGTTCTTGTTTTCTCTTTTGTCCGAAATAGTACGATACTTGGTTCGATTAGACCAATTGTAAGACAAAGTAAACCAAGAAGCATAAAGCCAATTGAAAGAGAATACAGGGCGATTTGTGGTGCTTGAAATGGAATCATCCATTTTAATAAAAATGCAATAAGTGCAGTGTAACAAATGCTACCGATGTATTTATTCAATGGTGTATTAGAACGGAAACCAGGAAGTTTCTTGGAAAAAGGACGGGAAACAACTTCAATTTGTAAAGATGTATGTTCTTCAATTATTTTTTGAGCTTCTTTTCCTTTTTGGAAAAGGGATAAAATCCAGTTTCGCTCACCTTGGAAAATAAATTGAGAAGTTGTTAAATAGTGATCAACTTTTACCTTATTCCAACTCTTCCATGGATGACGCTCACACAATTTTAATTTACTTTCTGTTTTTTTATCGTACTGATAAATACTTATGCCATCTTGGTCAAAAGTAGCGTAGTATGTCTCTCTTGAGAATGTGCCTAGATCAATTGGACAGTAGAAAAGTAATTCTTTTTTCAAATAAAAGTATTCTTTTCTTAAGTTCTTTTTCATTGCTTCTCGAATAGAGTGTCTTTTATCTTTCTTCATGACATTTCCTCCATAACTCAGAAAATGTTCTTATCTTAACAATTCAACATCTTATCACTTTTAACGATATATGACTAGGGGGATTCATAAGAGAAATACCGAATTATAAAGTGAAACTTTAATCAGTGGGGGTTTTTTCCATCCCCCACTGATTATTAGTTGAACCAATCGGGCTTTTACGGGCAGCCCGACTCCTGCCTAACTTCCTCGCATTCGCCGAATTTCGAGGTGGGAGTCTTACTGCCCGTTAATGCGGGATAAAAAATATGGGTTATATTGTAAAATATATTGATTGTATTTTTTGTTATATAAAGTTAATAACTTATTTTTAATAAGTTACACTTTTTTTGTTCACAATACGATCATGTTGTTGTATAATGAAGTGGAAAATAGAATATCGGTCTATCTTCGGGGCAGGGTGAAAATCCCGACCGGCGGTGATGAACAGTTAATAATTTCGTTCTAAGCCCGCGAGCCGTTAAGGCAGGATTTGGTGTGATTCCAAAGCCGACAGTATAGTCTGGATGGGAGAAGATGGAGGTTCAAGCGTTCAAAAAAGATAAGTATTTGAACGTCTGTTTGATGTGCCTTAAAACTCTCCCTTTGTGTAAATCGCAAAGGGGTTTTTTCGTTCTATGAAAAAATAGGCATAGCAGAACCTTTCCACTTTCCATGAGAAGATCGATGGAAAAGGAGAGAGAAAGATGAAACAAAAAAACAGTGTAGTGCAGATGGTGAGTGTAGCGATGCTAAGTAGTATTGCGTATTTACTAATGATGTTGGATTTTCCATTCCCAGGGCTTCCGCCATTTTTAAAAATTGATTTTAGTGATGTGCCAGCTTTAATTGCGGCGATTATTTTTGGACCGATTGCAGGAGTAATTGTAGAAGCGATAAAAAATATTTTACATTACGGGATTCAAGGAAGCTTAACGGGAGTGCCAGTTGGAGAAATTGCAAACTTTATTGCAGGATGTTTATTTATTGGACCAGCAGCTTTCTTATTTAGAAAGTATCGTACTGTAAAGAGTTTAACTACAGGATTAATGCTAGGGACAATTACAATGGCGTTAATCATGAGTGTATTAAACTACATCATCATATTCCCAGCTTACACTTGGTTTTTAAATTCACCAGCTATGTCTAGTGATGCTATAAAAACAACTGTTGTAACGGCAATCTTACCATTTAATTTGATTAAAGGAATTGTAGTGACAATTGTATTTGTAGCGTTGTTCTCACGCCTGAAAGTATGGGTGTTTGCAAAAATGAATAATGCATAAAATATAAAGTGAAACTTTAATCAGTGGGGGCTTTGTTCATCTCCCACTGATTATTAGCCTTCACCAATCGGGCATTTACGGGCAGCCCGCCCCTCACCTAACTTCTTTGCTTTCGTTGAATTTTGAGGTAGGGGTCTTACTGCCCGCAAATAGCGGGATAAAAAAACCATTAGTAGTATGGACTACTAATGGTTTTTTATTAAATAGAATGAAAATAGAAAACAAAAAATACCCCTCATCCATATGAGGGGCATTTTTTGAAGTTAATAAAAGACTATTCGAATTTTAAAGAGTCGCCATCAAATGATTCGTCAGCAACTTTAATTGAGTCAGTTGGACAGCCTTCGAATGCATCCATCATATCTTCAATTAATACATCTGGAATTTCAACAATACCTTGGTTATCGTCTAATGTTACAAATGCAATACCTTCATCATCATAGTCATAAATGTCTGGTGCAGCAGCGCCACAAGCACCACATGCAATACAAGTATCTTTATCAACGATTGTATATTTTGCCATCTTTTTTCCCTCCTAATAATATGTATGTGAAAAGTTCGTCAAAAAATTATAACCTTATTGTAAAACGGTTTTTAAAACTTTTCAACATAAAATTATAATGATAATGCTTATCAATTAGGGTGTCAACTTGTTTTTGAATAATTTCATAAGATTTTCAAAATACTTAAATGTTATTTCGTTTGATACAATAGAATATATACAAGCATGTAGTGTGAATATGATAAGTTAAATGCGATCGTATTGAAAAAGGAATGAAGTTAGACTGAAAGGTGGAAGCGGTAATGCAGCTACAATATACTTTATTATATTGTTTAAAACAATTGAATGGTGAAAGAACCGTTTCTTCGATTTATTATTTGTTAAAAGGAAAGAGATCGTCGCAAACATTACAAGATGGGAATATGTTTCAAATTTCTTTTTTGTTTGGGATTTATAAATCATTAAATAGAGCTGATTATGATCAAGAAGTTGCCAAGTTGTTACAGACGGATTTAGTTCAATCTATAGATGATAATACATACGTGTTAACGACTGCGGGTATCATGCAATTAAACAAATGGGAAGATGAATTTGCCTTTCCGACGTATTTACATGGTTTACACTATGGTGAAATAGGTGAAACGTTTTGGAAGAGATTATCATTAATCGTTCAAACCATTTCGAATATACAACAGGCGAATGCGAAATTTATTCCAATTCAACAGGATACAGAAATAATGATGTGGGTAAAACGTTTTCTCACGGGAATACCATATACGAGAAATGAATTGGCTAAAAGATTGTGGAAGGAGATGGATACTCTTTTACAAAAAAATAATTCAGTAGAAGCGACAATCATAACATATCGGTTAACTGGCTATGAACGTATCGGGTGTACTTTACAACAATTAGCGGAGATTACGAAACAAGATGTATTTCGAGTGTACTTTTTATTTTGGGGTACAATTCATTTCCTTATTCAAGAAGTTCGCAATAAAGAAAATGAATTTCCATTATTAGTTGAAATTATTTCTTATCCAAATGAGAAAGCTGATTTATTTAGCTTATCAACGAAAAAAACATATAATTTTTGGAGACAAGGACGCTCTTTAGAAGAAATAGCGACAATTCGGAATTTAAAGGTTGCCACGATAGAAGATCATTTTGTGGAGATTGCTTTACGAGAAAAAGAATTTTCTATTGAGATGTTTATGGAAAAAGAAAAAATAGAAAAAGTATCAAAAGTAATTGAAGCATTACAAACACGTAAATTGCGTGTGTTGAAGCAAGCGGTTGGAGAGGGGATCTCTTATTTTGAAGTCCGTCTTGTATTGGCACGGATGGAGGGTATTAATGAAGCTTGAGGAATATTTATATAAGTGGTTTGGATATTCTGAATTTCGTCCGGGGCAAAAAGGAGTTATTACGGACTTATTGGAAGGAAAAGATGTTGTAGCAATGCTTCCGACTGGAAGGGGAAAGTCAATGTGTTATCAACTTCCAGGGCTTCTGCAAGAGGGGACGGTGCTTGTTGTATCACCATTATTATCTTTAATGGAAGACCAAGTTACGCAATTAAAGTATGTCGTGAAAAATCGAGTTATTGCATTTAATAGTTTTCGGACGTTAAGTGAAAAAAGAGAAGCGATGAAAAAGCTATCTTTTTATAAATTTGTTTTCGTATCACCAGAGATGTTGCAGTCGGAACTTCTAATAAGAGAATTGAAAAAAATACATATTTCATTATTTGTCGTAGATGAAGCGCATTGTATTTCACAATGGGGATATGATTTCCGGCCAGATTATAAAAAATTAGATAAAGTAATTGAGAGTATCGGATCTCCAAATGTACTAGCATTAACAGCAACTGCTACAAAGGATGTACTGCGAGATATAGCGGAAAGTTTAAATCTAAAAAATATCGCTGAGCATGTGTATTCAATTGATCGTCCAAATATTGCGATGGAAGTGCAATTTGTGGAAACGATAGAAGAAAAAAAAGAGGCGCTTTTTGAGCATATAATGTATTTGCAAGGGCCTGGTATTGTTTATTGCTCAAGTAGGGCCTGGACAGAGCGTTTAACCGAGTATTTAAGAGGAAAAGGAATTACAGGTGTAGCTTTTTATCATGGTGGTATGGAACATGAAGAGCGTATGTTAATTCAACAACAGTTTATGAATGACCAGTTGCAAATTGTAATATGTACAAGTGCTTTTGGGATGGGGGTCAATAAGGCGAATACAAGATATATTATTCATTTTCAATATCCGACAAATGTAGCCTCCTATTTACAAGAAATTGGAAGAGCGGGGAGGGATGGTGAACCGAGTATAGCTATTTTGTTATGTAGTCCATTGGATCATGATTTACCAATTTCAATCATTGAAGATGAATTGCCAAGTAAATCACAAATACAATTTTTATTTTCGTTACTACAAGAAAGAATGTTTCAAACGAAAGTATTACCAATAGAAGATGTAGAAGAAATTTGTTATAATGCAGCAAGATTTAATGAACAATATTGGCGTTTTATCCGTTATCATCTCGAACATCTTGGAATCATACAACAGCGAAATCTTCTGCTAGAGAGCTTGTCAGATGAAATAATGCACAGATTAATAGCGGAAGTGGAAGTAAGACTGCGTAATAAATATAGTGAGCTAGAAAATATGAAGTCATGGATACAAGTTCAAGGATGTAGGCGTGAATATTTATTACAACAGTTCGGTTATAGAAAGGAAAAAGAGATAGAAAACTGTTGTGATTACTGTGGTATTACAAAAATAGATTATAAAAAAAGACGAGCGCAACAGTCAGTTTTCGACTATAATTGGGAAACAGAGTTACAAAAGCTTTTCGGCCTAGGGAAGATGGAGGAATGATGAACATTCAAAGGCAAAATGTTGAAGATATGAGTCCGAGGGAAATAAGACTGAATCTATACATAACACAACTAATTATTATTGGTATCGGTTGTTTATTAGCATACATATTATTTCAAGATAAAAGAGAAGTTTATAGTTTGTGGAAATGGGAACCGATTTCTATACTTGTACTAGGTGGCTTATTAGCGATATGTATTGTGTTATTAGATTATGTTGCAATGCGAGTGTTTCCAGAATCTTGGTTTGATGATGGTGGCATTAACGATAGAATGTTTCAAGGAATCTCTGTCATGCATTTACTCGTTATCACGTTTATTATTGGCTTTGCGGAAGAGTTTTTATTTAGAGGTGTAGTGCAGACTCATTTTGGAATTGTAATAGCGAGTTTAATTTTTGCCGTGTTACATATTCGGTATATAACGAAGCCTTTTTTGTTTTGTTTCGTCTGCTTTATTAGCTTTGTTTTTGGTTATGTATTCGAGTGGACAGGAAATTTGTTTATTACAATCTTTGCACACTTTCTTGTTGATTTTATAATGGGACTCCAATTAAGAAAATAAATGGAAGGTGGTGGTGAACAACATGAGAAAACGAATTCCTGATTTTGAAGAGGAGTTAGAAGTTGAGCGAGTGGAAGAAGATGAAGGTTTACCGCCGCGTAGTGAAATTCGTAGAAATAAAGAGAAAAAACCAAAATTTAAAATGAATCATATTTTCGTCCGAGTTTTAACATTTTTATTCATATTGTTACCTATTAGTATTCTATGGTATACAGATAAATATACACAGGTGAAAAGTGATAGTAATAATGCTGGGAAAAGTGCGTTTGAAGTAATTTTCTTTGATTCAGCTAAGACTGAATCTCAAAAGCAGTCTGAGAAAGTAGCAACTCATATTGTGAAAGATGGAGAAAGTTTAGAAAGTATAGCGAAGCAATATTTCTCAGATGAAAACGGGATGGAAGTAATTAAAAAATATAATGATTTACAAGAAGACGAAGTGAGAGTAGGACAAGAATTAAAAATTCCTATAAAAGATAAGTCTGCGAAGTAAGAGAGCTAGTTAAATGAGTGATATATAATAGCTGCATATAAAATGAAGGACTATACTTTACGAGGAGGGAGAGTAAAAAATATATGACATGGATTATATTATTATGTACTCTCATATGCATTGGTTTTGTATGTCTTCTTGGAATGTATAAAGAAGCGATGCGTAATACTGTGCTGGAACATACATTAGTATTCGAAGAATTTCCGGAAAGTTTTCAAAAAGTTAATATTTTTTTTATTTCGGATATTCATAGAAGGTTCATTTCTAGCTCGCTAATTGAACGAGTAAAAGGGAAAGCAGATATCGTAATTATTGGCGGTGATTTAGCTGAAAAAGGAGTACCTTTATCGCAAATCTCTTTAAATATTCAAAAATTAAGAGAAGTAGCCCCTGTATATTTTGTATGGGGAAATAATGATTATGAAATTGAATATCACGAATTAGATGCTTTATTGTTAGAGAATAATGTGAAGGTATTAGATAATACAAGAGTTGTATTTGAGTCTGAAGTGGGTGAGAAAATTTGCTTGCTCGGTATCGATGATGTTGGATTAGAACGAGATCGTTTAGATTTAGCATTGGCTGATTGTAAAGAAGAAGGTTTTCGCATTTTAATTAGTCACAACCCTGATATAATAAAGAAAATGTCCGGTAAAGAACAAATTTCGCTTGTGTTAAGTGGACATACACATGGAGGACAAATTCGGTTGTTTCCATCTGAAAAACATTTAAAGGGTGGTATATATAAGCATTTTAATATGACACTCTTTGTTAGTAATGGGTATGGAACAACATTGTTTCCTCTTCGTTTTCGGGCACCTTCTCAAACACATATCATTACGTTGTGTGGAGGGAAATAATGCCAACTTCAAATGGAAACTATAATATAAAAGCTGTTTCGAATATACTCGGAATTCAACCGAGTACACTCCGCGCATGGGAAAGACGTTATCATATTATTGCCCCAAAGAGAAATCATGCGGGGCATCGTTTGTATACAGAAGAGCATATTCATATTTTGAAATGGTTAATGAACAAAGTTTCTGGGGGGATGATGATTGGACAAGCCGTTCAGTTATTAGAAGAGAATCGGTTGCAGAACAACATTCAAATAGAAAAAATTACTGATAAAGAAGTTGTTTTAGTGGACGATATACTACAAGCTTTGTTAGAATTTGATGAAATTACAACTTCTGTATTATTAAACGAGGTTTTTAGTATATATTCAACGGAAAAGGTTGTTATAAGTATCATTCTTCAAGTGGCAAACAAGTTGTTAATTTTAAAAAATAATAATGAGATTACAATGTCACAATTCAAATATGTTGTATCATTCTTACAAACACGTCTAGGAATGATTTATCATAATGCATCAGTGTATTCTTCCGTTAACAAAGTTTTCGTTTTAGAAAATAATATATTAAAAGGATTTATTTTCGCGACGTATTTACGAATAAAAGGATATCAAGCAATGTATATGGGGACAAGTTTAGATGAAGAAGGTATTTTACAAGCTATTGAACAATTGCAACCTAAGTATTTGTTTATATCTTTTGATGATGAGCGAGAACTTGAAGAGGCAGTAAGATTTATTGATTTGTTGCAAGCAAAAAATAAAAATCTCTTTGTTGGTTTTATAGGAAGAAAAAGCATTGGGGATCAATTAAATCTTCAAAATATCCTTATTGGTAACACGAAAGAAGAATGGGATGGATGGTTAAGAATGTCAGAATAGTTGTTCGAAAAGAACCATCTATTTTCTATTTCATATAATAAAAATTAGATGCAATGGTTACGTAGGGAGGGTATGAGATGAGACTGGAACGTTTAAATTACAATAAGATCAAAATTTTCCTAACATTTGATGATTTATCAGAACGAGGATTAACGAAAGAAGATTTGTGGAGAAATGCACCGAAAGTACAGCAACTATTCCGTGATATGATGCAAGAAGCAAATAAAGAATTAGGGTTTGAAGCGGATGGTCCGATTGCTGTGGAAGTATTTTCTCTACAAGCTCAAGGTATGGTTGTAATTGTAACGAAAGAAAATCAAGAAGTGGACACAGAAGATGAGTTCCGTGACGAGTTTATTGAAATGCAAGTGACTCTTGATGAAAGTGAACATATACTTTACGAGTTTGCTACATTAGATGATGTAATTAATTTGTCAAATCGCTTATATAACCTTGGTGTAACTGATGGGAAGTTGTATACATGGGATAATCGTTTTTATCTTTGGATAGAAGAAGAAGAGCAATTTCAATTATTAAAGGCAGATTTTATAGCTATTTTAGCGGAATACGGTAATCCGTCAACAGCAACAATTTACCGCATAATGGAATATGGTAAAGAATTAATGGATTCTCAAGCAATTGAACAAATATACAATTACTTTGTGAAAAAGCAAAACCTCAGCTAATGTAACTTAGCTTGAGGTTTTATTTTTATTCAGCTGAAGATTGGAAAATCTAAAATCTATAAAGCGAAGTTTAGGCAACAAGACTAGCCGACCTGTATTTGAAGATTGGATCAGTATTTTTTGATGAAAATAAAAAATATTTAAATATTTAAGTATTTTACTTTTCTAAAAGCAATAAAAGGACTATAATAATAGTGAAAACGCTTGCAACACAAAATAGTTTGTATATATTTGTTAGCGTTTTCTATTGCATTCCAAATTTAACGGTGTATACTAGGCAATGAAGGTTTACTAAACAAGTGAAATTACAGGGGGTTTACTTACTATGGTAGCCGAAAAGGGAACTCAAACGAAAACACAACAACAAGGGGAACAACATTTTGAATTGTTAAATTCAACACAAATTGTAATTAATGAAGCATTAGAAAAATTGGGTTATCCAAACGAAGTATATGAATTATTGAAAGAACCAATTCGTATGATGACAGTGAAAATTCCAGTTCGTATGGATGACGGGACTGTTAAAATATTTACAGGATATCGTGCACAACATAATGATGCTGTTGGTCCAACGAAAGGTGGAATTCGCTTCCATCCAAACGTAACAGAAAATGAAGTGAAAGCACTTTCTATTTGGATGAGTTTAAAATGTGGTATTGTTGATTTACCATATGGTGGAGGTAAAGGTGGAATCATTTGTGACCCACGTGAAATGTCTTTCCGTGAATTAGAAAGATTAAGCCGCGGTTATGTACGAGCAATTAGCCAAATTGTTGGTCCGACAAAAGATATTCCGGCTCCAGATGTATTTACAAACTCACAAATTATGGCATGGATGATGGATGAGTATAGCCGTATCGATGAATTTAATTCACCAGGATTTATTACAGGTAAACCACTTGTATTAGGTGGATCACACGGACGTGAAACAGCGACTGCAAAAGGTGTAACAATTTGTATTCGTGAAGCTGCGAAAAAACGTGACATTGATATTAAAGGTGCACGCGTTGTTGTTCAAGGATTCGGTAACGCAGGTAGCTTCTTAGCTAAATTTATGCATGATGCAGGCGCGAAAGTAATTGCAATTTCAGATGCTTACGGTGCACTACATGATCCAAATGGATTAGATATTGACTATTTACTAGATCGTCGCGATAGCTTCGGTACTGTAACAAAACTATTTAATAATACAATTTCAAATACAGAACTGTTAGAACTTGATTGTGACATTTTAGTTCCTGCTGCAATTGAGAACCAAATTACAGAAGAAAATGCTGATAAGATTAAAGCGAAGATTGTGGTTGAAGCTGCAAATGGCCCAACTACATTAGAAGCAACAAAAATCTTAACAGATCGTGGTATTTTACTTGTTCCAGACGTATTAGCAAGTGCTGGTGGCGTTACAGTATCTTACTTTGAGTGGGTACAAAATAACCAAGGTTACTACTGGACTGAGGAAGAAGTAGAACAACGTTTAGAAAAAGTAATGGTAAAATCATTCGATTCAATCTATGAAACATCACAAGTTCGTAAAGTGAACATGCGCTTAGCTGCATACATGATTGGTGTTCGTAAAATGGCTGAGGCTAGTCGCTTCAGAGGTTGGGTATAATATATAATGTTTTGAGAAAGCGTGATTTCCTTTCGAGGGAATCGCGTTTTTTTGTTGAAGTATTAAATGAGGTGTTGTATATGGGGAATGAAATGATGGAACGGGTAGACCAATTAGAAGAAAAGGTTAAGGTGTTAGAGGGTGAACTTGCAAGAGTTAAGAGAGCCCGAAAGACAAGTATCGTTCGGGTGTTCGGCGAAGGATTATTGTTTTAATATTTGGTGCATTTGTAGTTGGACCAATTATCGCGTTTATATTCACAATTATTACTTGGCTTGTTGAAAAATAGAATAAAAAATAAAAAAAGAACGCTTGTTCTACACGAACAAACGTGCTATACTTTCCTTAGATAAGCAAAACGGAAATGATTTTAAGGAGAGATAAATGATGAAAATGACAGTAGACCAAAGATTTATGATGCCAGCAGATGTTGTAGAACGAGTGGAAGTATTACGAAAAAAACAAAGTAAGCGTGGCACATTATTACAATCGGTAAATAAATTTTTCGGTTTAGATACGAAAGAAGATTGTGTTTGGTTTTACGGTTTTTATGGAGTGGCTGTAAGTATTTTATTATTTATGGTATTCACATCAAATATTTTCGATTTTATCTTCGCATAAGAAATATGCTATAAGGACATTGCTACCGAATACATATAAGGAAGTAAGGTAATTTTCTACAGCGGGAGTTGGTAGTAATGGCGATGTTTCCTATAGAGCGTAACTATATTGGATATGGAAGTTCACGACCGGGAATTCCTCTTTCTAAAGTAAGGTTTATTGTAAGTCATGATACGGGGAATCCTGGTAGCAATGCGATAGGGAATCGAGATTACTTTAATGAAATACAACCGAAAGCTTCGGCGCATACATTTATAGATGACAAAACGATATTGGAAATTGTTCCTATAAATGAAGTTGCGTATCATGTTAGATATGGTGTGCCGACGGATAATGACTTATATGGTTATGATGCGAATAAGGCTGCCATTGGGGTAGAACTTTGTTATGGCGGTGAGGTTAACTTTTGGGAAGCATATACTCGTTTTACGTGGTATCATGCGTATTTATGCCAAAACTTCGGTTTGAATCCGAAAAAAGATATCGTATCACATAAAACACTTGATCCAGCTAGAAAGATTGATCCTGAGAATGTATTAGGGAAACAAGGCATTAAATTTCAGCAGTTTTTAGCAGATGTCTATCGGATGTATGTTTCGTTTAGATGACAAATATATGAAAAATGAATACAATAAAGATAGGTGCCTACTGCTGTAAGTAGGTTTTTTCTTGTTTTTATAAATAGTGTATTGGTAGAAGACTAGGAGTGAGCTGAGTATGCAGAAAGAAACAGCTATCATAATTGGAGGCGGTCCGTGCGGATTAGCAGCAGCAATTTCGTTGCAAAAAGTAGGGATAAATCCGTTAGTAATTGAAAAAGGAAACATTGTAAATGCAATTTATAATTATCCAACTCATCAAACATTTTTCTCATCTAGTGAAAAATTAGAAATTGGTGAAGTTGCATTTATTACAGAAAATCGTAAGCCATTTCGTAACCAAGCGCTCGCGTATTATCGTGAAGTAGTAAAGCGTAAATCTGTACGTGTAAATGCATTTGAACGAGTGGAGAAAGTTCAAAAAGATGGAGAAGTTTTTCGGGTTGAGACGACAAAGCGTGACGGAAGTAAAGAAATATATATCGCGAAATATATTGTTATAGCAACTGGATATTATGACAATCCAAATTATATGAATGTTCCAGGTGAGAAACTTGAGAAAGTAGCGCACTATTTTAAAGAGGGACATCCTTATTTTGATCGAGACGTGGTAGTTATAGGTGGGAAAAACTCGAGTGTAGATGCCGCGTTAGAACTTGTTAAAGCAGGTGCGCGTGTAACGGTACTATATCGCGGAAGTGAGTATTCATCAAGCATAAAGCCATGGATTCTGCCGGAGTTTGAGGCATTAGTACGAAACGGCACAATTCAAATGCATTTCCAGTCTCATGTGAAAGAAATTACTGAACATACATTAACGTATACAGTTGATGATGAGGCATATACAATCCAAAATGATTTTGTATTTGCGATGACTGGTTACCATCCTGATCATAGCTTCTTAACGAAGATGGGTGTTCGGATTGATGAAGAAACAGGGCGTCCGATTTATACAGAGGATACAATGGAAACAAACGCTGAAAATATTTTCATTGCAGGTGTAATTGCTGCTGGGAATAATGCAAATGAAATATTTATCGAGAACGGTAGATTTCATGGGGATGCGATTGCGCAAACCATTGCATCAAGGGAAATATAAAAAGAAGCTGTCGAAATAAACTTCGACAGCTTCTTTTTAATTGTGCATAAACATATTTTGGATTGTTTCATGAGAATTTGTATTCTCTAATGCAACTAATAATTTAATACGTGCTTTTTGAGCATTTAAACCGTATGTGAATACAATACCCATATCTTTTAATTGTTTGCCCCCGCCTTCATACGAATATACATCTTGCACGATGCCGTTGAAACAGCGAGACACTAATACAACAGGAATTCCTTTGTTGATTAATCGTTCTAGACTAGGAAGTGTTCTTGGAGGTAAATTACCTTGTCCAAGTGCTTCAATAACAATCCCGTCTACTGGAAGGTTTTCAATTGCTGCTAACAATGTATCGTCCATACCAGCGTATGCTTTTAGAACAACTACGTTTTTAGAAACCTTATTTACTGAATATGTTTCATGATGTACTAAAGCGTGATGGAATACAACGCCGCGCTTTGTTACCATACCAATTGGTCCATACTGTGGACTCTGGAATGTTGCCACGTTACTTGTATGTGTTTTCGTTACATTTGTAGCGCAATGGATTTCGTCGTTTAATACGACTAAAACACCTTTTTCAGCAGCTTCACTACAGCTAGCTACTTTTACAGCCGATAAGAAGTTATATAGACCATCAGCACCTAATTCATTACTAGAACGCATTGCGCCTGTTACAACGATTGGAATAGTTGCTTGCACTGTTAAATCTAAGAAATAGGCTGTTTCTTCTAATGTATCCGTACCATGCGTAATGACTACGCCATGAATGTTGTCTTGTTTTACTCTTTCATCAATGATGACTTGTAATTGTAACATTTCGCTCGGTGTCATATGAGGAGATGGTAGATGGAAGACATCTTCAACGATTAAATCAACATCGCCTTCTAAATCAGGAATGAATTTTAAAAGAGGATTTTTTTCACCTGGTTGTACGACCCCAGTTTCTTTATCTTCCTCCATTGCAATTGTTCCGCCTGTGTGTAAAACTAGGATTCTTTTCAATGCTTATACCCCTTTCAAGTTGAAAAATACATTTAGAACATAACATGTTTTGAGTAAATTCGACAATGGAAATGTATAAAAGTATGCCTCGAAAATGACAATAAAGTTAGCTACTATATGTACGATGCATAAAATCACGAAACGAAATGTGTAAATATAGGATAGGAGGTAGCAATTACGTTGAAAAAGATGGAGAAAATTTTTATTCGTATATTAGTAATACAATTCATTTGTCTTTGTGTTGTGCAATTGTTATTTATACATAAATCATCAGTGAAATATTTATCGAAAATTGTTTATTACGAAGGTGTCGTCACGAAAAATAGGGCGGAAATCTTACAGGTGAATAAGTAGTTTTCATTTTCTTCTATGGTGGATTATGCTACAATAATTGAGGATTTAATGACGTGAAGCAAATGGGAAGAAGCAGGGGGAGAATACCTGCTTTTCGTTTTGTTTTATAAGTGAAAAATGAGGTGTTACAATGGATAAACGAATTTCGATTGCTATAGATGGTCCAGCAGCTGCTGGGAAAAGTACAGTTGCAAAAGTTGTTGCAAAAAAACTTTCATATGTTTACATTGATACAGGCGCAATGTACCGTGCTATTACATATGCAGCCCTTGAACAAAAAGTGGATATTGAAAATGAAGAAAAGTTAATGGAAGTTGTAAAAAATGTGAATATTGAATTTCAACAAGGGGAAAATACACAACTTGTATTTTTAAATGGACAAGATGTTTCTGAAGTGATTCGTACACCTGATGTGACGAATCGCGTATCTATTGTAGCAAAGCATCGTCTTGTTCGTGAAGAAATGGTACGTCGTCAACAAGAATTAGCTGAAAAGGGCGGCGTAGTAATGGATGGTCGTGATATTGGTACACATGTACTACCAGATGCTGAAGTGAAAATCTTTATGCTTGCTTCTGTAGAAGAAAGAGCAGAAAGAAGACATTTAGAAAATATGAATAAAGGTTTCGATTCTAATTTAGAGCAGTTAAAAGAAGAAATTGCTAGGCGTGATAAATTAGATTCAGAACGTGAAGTTTCTCCTTTGAAAAAAGCTGATGATGCATTGGAATTAGATACAACTTCTTTATCAATTGAAGAAGTTGTCCAAAAAATTATGGGTATTGTTTCAGGAGTATTTGCGAAATAAAGAAAGAGGACTATCCTCTTTCTTTATTTTTTTTGAAATGTAAAGGATACGTGAATTATAAGTCTCTTTTCTTGACAAATGGGCTAATTTGTAAGAAGTTAGTTACAGAGGAAAAAAACTGTCAGAATATATTCGCTATTATATTTCAAATCATACTTTCTTCAAGATGATTTTGCTGTATACTATTTATATAGATTTAATATAGTTTCTTGTGAACTGTATTGAAACAGAATATGTGATGATAAATTCTTAAACATGCAAATGAAAACATTTGTTTTCATTTCGTATATACATAAAAATGCTTTGTCAATTCTGTAGGGAGGTATTTCCATGGTAGAGAAAATGAATGAAGAAGTTATGAATTCAAAAGAATTACAAGTTGGTGACGTTGTTACAGGTTCTGTAACGAAAGTTGAAGAGAAACAAGTTCTTGTAAATGTTGGATACAAAACAGATGGCGTAATTCCAATTAGTGAATTAGCTAACGTTCATATTGAAAAAGCAAGCGATGTTGTAGAATTAGATCAAACACTTGAATTAAAAATTATTAAATTAGAAGAAGATGATCTTGTTTTATCTAAACGTGCTGTTGACGCAGAAAAAGCGTGGGTAGAATTACAAGAGAAATTTAATTCTGGTTATGTATTTGATGTTACTGTAAAAGATATCGTGAATGGTGGATTAGTTGTGGACCTTGGTGTTCGTGGTTTTATCCCAGCTTCACTTGTAGAAGTACATTATGTAGAAGACTTTGCTGACTATAAAGGGAAAACATTAGCGGTGAAAATTGTTGAATTAGACCGTGAAAAAAATCGTGTAATCCTTTCGCATAAAGCCGTAGTAGAACTAGAACTAGATTCTAAGAAAAAAGAAGCCATCTCTTCGTTAAAAGAAGGAGATGTTGTTGAAGGGACAGTACAACGATTAACGGATTTTGGTGCTTTCGTTAACGTTGGTGGTGTGGATGGTTTAGTTCACATTTCACAAATTTCACATGAACGTGTAGAACAACCTTCTGAGGTATTAGAGCAAGGTCAAAAGGTAAAAGTAAAGGTGCTATCTGTTGATGCCGATACACAACGTATTTCTTTATCAATTAAAGCAGCTCAGCCAGGACCTTGGGAAAATGTTGCTGGCGAAATAAAAGCTGGAGATATTCGTGAGGGAGTAGTAAAACGCCTTGTTACATTCGGTGCGTTTGTTGAAATTTTACCTGGTGTTGAAGGGCTTGTACATGTATCTCAAATTGCAAATCGTCACGTGAAAAATCCAAATGAAGTATTGGAAATGGGACAAGAAGTAAAAGTGAAAGTGCTTGAAGTCCATGTAGCAGAAAAACGTATTTCTTTAAGCATAAAAGAAACGCTTGAAGAAAATAATGTAACAGAAGATTATAGCCAATATGAGCCAAATGCTGATTCGGCTACTTTCCAGTTAAGTGATATTATTGGTGAACAACTGAAAAAATTAAAGAAATAAAGAGGGGTACAAGTGGTAAGGGCAAAACGTAAATTAGATCATATTGAATATGCTCTTTCTACTGGTCAGTCTCGTACGCATGGCTTTCATGATATTGATTTTGTGCATCAAAGCTTGCCAAATTCAAGTTATGACACTATAACATGTGAAACAAAAATCGGCGAACTTTCACTAAGTTCGCCGATTTTTATCAATGCGATGACTGGTGGT
>NZ_MAOC01000019.1 GCF_001884135.1 Bacillus nitratireducens
GCAAACATTACATATTAATGAGCAATTAGCATATGTAGCGAAACATCATAACCTTGCTATGGCTGTAGGTTCGCAAATGGCAGCCTTAAAAAATGAAAGTGAGGCGGCTTCGTATAAAATCGTCAGAAAGGTAAACCCAAATGGCATTTTCTTTGCTAATTTGGGGAGTGAGGCAACTGTCGAACAGGCGGAGCGTGCCGTTGATATGATTGAAGCGAATGCACTGCAAATTCATTTGAATGTCATACAAGAGTTAACGATGCCAGAAGGAGACCGTGATTTTACGGGTGTACTTCGGCGAATTGAACAAATTGTGTTAAAAAGTAAAGTTCCTGTCATTGTAAAAGAAGTGGGATTTGGAATGAGTAAGGAAACAGTACAGCAGTTAGCGAGTATAGGTATAACAGCAATTGATATTGGTGGACAAGGTGGTACGAATTTTGCTGCCGTTGAAAATGAAAGAAGACAGCGAATGCTTTCTTATTTTAATAACTGGGGCATACAAACAGCTACCTCGATTATTGAAGCAACCTCTACAAATAATAACCTCTCTTTTATTGCATCTGGGGGTATACAAACAGCGCTTGACGTGGCAAAGGCAATCGCATTAGGGGCGAATACAACTGCGTTTGCTGGGTACTTTTTACGTGTTTTAATGCAAGATGGTGTCGAGAAGTTAATGGATGAAATCGATCTTTTACATACAGATTTAAAATTTATTATGACAGCTCTTGGCGCGAAGACGATAGAAGAGTTACAATCTGTACCTCTTGTTGTAAAAGGCGAAACGTATCATTGGTTAATGCAGCGTGGTATTGATACTACGCATTATAGTAGGAGATAAAAAAATCAACCGTGTGGTTGGTTTTTTTTTATAAAATGAAGAAGTGAGATATTGCGCTATATAATTCTACGAATGAAAAAAGAGAGTATCTTGTGATTGAGATATTAATACGAAAACAAAAGAATTATATTATGAATAGAATTTATTAAAAAAATTACGAAAAAAGACGGTTTCATACAATGTTGAAACCGTCTTTTTTATTTTTAGTGCTGATTTTGCTTTCGAGCTTGCTCCGGTGTATCAAGACTAGTTGCACCAGGATATTGAAGTGATTGGTCGCGATCAGATTCAACGCGGCGTGATTCTCTTAGCTTTCGTTCTTGGCGATCTTTACCCATTGTGAGTTCCACCTCCTTATTAAAAGTTTTGCTGTTATGAGAAAAACTATGCACAAAGAAAAGGTAGGATTAACTTTCATAAAAAGTTCCCATAATGGAAAACATAGGAGGTGAAATGATGGATGGGAGTACTTTTTATTTTGTGGCTTGGATAGGGTGGATTGTCGTGACCTTTTTTATGAAAAAAGAACCTATTCGTTGGAAGATAAGTGCTTGTATATTAATTTTTATTATTTGTTCCCCGTTAAATGTGACGATTGCTTCTTTTACTGTATCGGTAAATGCCCTTTTGCTTTGTATTCTTTCTTTTGTAGGTATCACACTATACTCTATTTGGAAAAAATTATACACCTTACTTTCGGCGCTTATTATTGCAATGTTATATACAAGTTTTCATTTGTTAGAAGTATATGATCCGATTTGGATTGTGGTTGATAGGTTGTTGCTGCTAAGTGGTGCGCTTGTGTATGCATCAATTTTATTGTACGGGGATCGCATATTAAGATTGTGCACCTTGTATATAGGGATGTTACAAGGAGAATTGTTGGTGACTCTTATTTTTCATAAATTACATTTTCCTTATGAATATGGCAGTTTAGCCTTTTTTGATGTCGTTGCTGTTTCTACTTTATTTATGGCGATTTTACTATGGATTACAAAAGTATCAGTATATATGGAACAATTTAAGAGGAAAACGCGTAAAAGAAGGGCGAGGGTAATACATGACTGAATATACACCAGCCATTTTATGTGGCGTAATTGCCGGGACGGTAACTAGGGTGTTAATGCTTCGTACCGATACGAGGCAATATCCGACGAGGCTTCACGGGAAAATTATTCATATTGCGATGGGGTTAATTGCGGCTGCCTTAGGGGCAATTGCGATTCCGTCTATTTTGAAAAAAGATTTTTCTGCAATTACATTTCTTACGTTAGCGGCGACGCAATTTCGTGATGTGCGTAATATGGAAAGAAATACGCTTCAACAATTAGATGGATATGAGCTCGTACCACGTGGTAATACATACATTGAAGGGATTGCATTAGTCTTTGAAAGTCGTAACTATTTGGCGATGTTAACGTCGTTTGTAACAACGTTTGCGTATATAGGATTCCATTCATGGATTGCTGGGGTAATTACTGGTATGGTAAGTTTTTTCATTGCGAGAAAATTAATGTCGGGTAAAAGGCTTCATGATCTTGTAGAAATTGAGCACGTTCCACTTCGTTTTGAAGGAGCGGGACTTTATATTGATAATATTTACATTATGAATATTGGATTACCAGTAAGGCAAGAAGAAATTATGAAATATGGAATGGGATTTATTTTAAAACCGAAATCGATAGATGCGATGGTTACAATCTCGAACTTGGGACAACGTCAAGCTATTTTACATGATGTTTCTGTTGCTTTAGGAATATATAGAGATTCTGGAACGCCGGCACTTGTACCGTTAGCGAAGCGTGATTTAGAGGATGGGAGAGTTGGGATTTTTGTTCTGCCGCAAGATCAAGATGTAGAAAAAGCGATAGGGGTAATTGGAAATGTACCAACATTAGAGAGTGCTGTTCATATGTCATCAGAAGCTCCGAAAGGAAGGGGAGATAAGAGATGATGTTAGAAAGTGTTATTCTCGCGGTTATTACAACAAAACCGGAGAAATTTGCAGGTGGTGCTCCTTTGTTTACTTGTGAATCGACAGAAGAACTAGAATTTGTTGCAAATAATTTAGAGGCGATTTTAGATGGTATTGCGCATCGCTTACAAGAGAATGTATATATTATTGTGAAACATTAGCAACGTGTGGTATAATATGAGGTGTTTTGATACGTTGAGAATTATTCTGGAATGCAAATCCCTTCTTGCACAAAGAAGGGTTTTTTACATAATAAACAGAAGCAAGTTGAAAGGATGAAAGTATATGCCGAAACCAGTAATAGCAATAGTAGGCCGCCCGAACGTAGGAAAATCTACTATTTTTAATAGGATTGTTGGAGAAAGAGTTTCAATCGTAGAAGATATACCAGGAATAACGCGAGACCGTATTTATAGTGCGGGAGAATGGTTAAATCATGAGTTTAACATTATAGATACAGGTGGAATTGATATTGGAGACGAGCCGTTCTTGACACAAATTCGTCAACAGGCGGAAGTAGCGATTGATGAAGCAGATGTTATCATTTTTATGACGAATGGTCGCGATGGTGTAACTGCAGCGGATGAAGAAGTTGCTAAAATTTTATATCGTTCTAAAAAACCAATTGTACTTGCGGTAAATAAGGTTGATAATCCAGAAATGCGTAGTGATATTTATGATTTTTATGCATTAGGATTTGGCGAGCCATTCCCGATTTCAGGTACACACGGTTTAGGACTTGGTGATTTGCTAGATGAAGCTGCAAATCATTTTCCAAAGATTGAAGAAGAAGCGTATGACGATGAAACAATCCGTTTCTCTTTAATTGGACGTCCAAACGTTGGGAAATCATCACTTGTAAATGCACTTCTTGGTCAAGAACGTGTAATTGTAAGTAATATAGCAGGAACGACGCGTGATGCTGTCGATACACCATATAGTAAAGATGATCAAGATTATGTAATCATCGATACAGCTGGTATGCGTAAAAAAGGAAAAGTATACGAAAGTACAGAAAAGTATAGTGTACTTCGTGCACTTAGAGCGATTGAACGTTCTGACGTTGTTTTAGTTGTTTTAGACGGAGAAGAAGGAATTATTGAGCAAGATAAAAAAATCGCTGGATATGCCCATGATTCAGGACGAGCTGTTATTATCGTTGTAAACAAATGGGATGCAGTGAAAAAAGATGAAAAAACAATGAAAGCATTTGAAGAAAACATCCGTGCTCATTTCCAATTCTTGGATTATGCACCAATTGTATTCTTATCTGCGAAAACGAAAAAACGTACACAAACGTTATTACCGGTTATCAATGAGGTAAATGAAAGCCATAGCATCCGTGTACAAACGAACGTATTAAACGATGTAATTATGGATGCGGTAGCGATGAATCCAACACCGACTCATAATGGTAGCCGTCTGAAAATCTTCTATGCGACACAGGTTGCGGTAAAACCACCAACATTTGTTATATTTGTAAATGATACAGAATTAATGCACTTTTCATATGAGCGCTTCTTAAAGAATCGTTTACGTGAAGCGTTCGGTTTTGTAGGAACGCCGATTCACATTATCGCTAGAGCAAGAGACTAATGGAGAGGATGTGATTTTATGACAAAAATCACAGTAGTAGGAGCAGGTAGCTGGGGAACAGCGTTAGCGATGGTATTAGCTGACAATGGACATGATGTACGTATTTGGGGAAATCGTCCTGAACTCATGAATGAAATTAATACGAAACATGAGAACAGTAAATATCTTCCAGGGATTACATTGCCAAGCACAATCGCAGCCTACTCTTCTTTAGAAGAAGCGTTAGTAGATGTAAATACAGTCCTGCTAGTAGTACCGACGAAAGCGTATCGTGACGTATTGCAAGAGATGAAGGGGATTATTACGGAACCAATTACTTGGATTCATGCAAGTAAAGGAATCGAACCAGGTACGTCAAAACGTATTTCGGAAGTGATTGAGGAAGAAATTCCAGAGAACTTGATTAAAGATGTTGTTGTACTGTCTGGACCGAGTCATGCTGAAGAAGTAGGTTTGCGCCAAGCGACGACTGTTACGTCTGCAGCCAAACGTATGGAAGCGGCTGAGGAAGTACAGGATCTGTTTATGAATAGCTATTTCCGTGTATATACAAACCCAGATATCGTTGGAGTTGAGCTTGGTGGTGCGTTAAAAAATATTATCGCATTAGCTGCTGGGATAACGGATGGTCTAGGGCTAGGTGATAATGCAAAAGCGGCATTAATGACACGTGGTTTAACGGAAATTGCTCGTTTAGGAAGAAAAATGGGTGGGAATCCGTTAACGTTTGCTGGTCTAACTGGTATGGGAGACTTAATTGTAACTTGTACAAGTGTTCATAGCCGAAATTGGCGCGCTGGAAATATGCTTGGAAAAGGGCACTCTTTAGAAGAAGTGTTAGAAAGCATGGGTATGGTTGTAGAAGGTGTAAGAACAACGAAAGCTGCTCATGAATTGGCAGAGAAAATGGAAGTTGAAATGCCTATTACAGCTGCTTTATATGACGTGCTATTTAATGGGAATAATGTGAAAGATGCAGTAGGCTCATTAATGGGACGTGTTCGAAAACATGAGGTTGAGGCGATACCTGATTTGTTATAAAAAAACGGTAGAAGTACATTTTGTACTTCTACCGTTTTTTATTTTCTGGGTTTTTTCACCAATTTTTCATTTTTGCATAGGATGAAGAGTAACTTGAGGAGAGGGTGAAAAAAATGGATAACAACATTTTTAGTAACATTGAAAAAGAAGCGAAAGTGAATAAAGAAGATATTTTTAAACTAGCATCATCTGTACAAAATGCGAACTTGCGTGATGAGCAAGTGCTTCGTCAATTGATTCATCAAGTTGCTCTAATGGCAGGACGTGAAGTGCCGAAAGAGCAAGAGGATCAAATTGTAAAAGCTATCATTAACAATAATATGCCAGCGGATTTTGGTTCGTTAAGTAAAATGTTTAAAAAATAAATTATGAGAAACAAAGAGTTTAGAGAATGCATATGATAGTCATGAAAGAATGGGAATAGAGCTGGTAAGGGCATATTTGGTCAACCGAAGCGCATCATTTCGTGCTTCGGTTTTATTATTTTAAATAAATTTCGTCAATTCACGGCAAAATGATGAATTTTATTTGTTTAAAGATTTTAATTTGTTAAAATAGTATAAAAATAGATTAAAAGTAAAGGGGTGTATATATGTCGGAAGGGCTTATGAAAATGTGGTTTGCTTTAGGGGCAATTGGATTTATGTTTCTTGCAGTAAGTTTTATTTTATTAAGTAGGCATAAAATGAAGAATAAAATTTTGAAAGGGATTACAGCTTTAGTAGCCTACACCCTCATGATTGTATCTGGAATTATTATTTTCCTTGTTGTATTTAGTGGTCCTATTGAGCAGTAGAGGATGTGTAGTCTGTAAATGTTACAAAAGGAACAGTCCATACTAGCAGGAAAAGGTGATTACCAGTGAAAAAAATCCATATTATTTTAATATTTTGTTGCATAAGCATTTTGACAGGGTGTATGTATCCGAGAGAAAATATGAAACAAAACGCTATTCCTTATGAAGATCAGTTACAAGTTGTTCAAAAAGCTATTACTACATATAAGGAACAAACGAATGGTTTATTGCCAATTAAGACGCGTGATATGAGTACGCCGATTTATCAAAAATATCCAATTGATTTTCAAAAAGTTGCTCCGAGATACATACAAGAGGCACCAGGGAATGCCTATGAAAGTGGGGGAGTGTATCAATATGTATTAATAGATGTTGAAACAAATCCGACAGTAAAGTTAATTGATGTTAGGATGGCGGAACAAATTCAAGAAGTGGCATTAAAGTTAAGGATGTATCGTGATGAACATCAATATCCACCTTTTAAAAAAGTGATTACAGATGGTGTTTATGAATTAGATTTCAAAAAACTAGGGTATAAAGAGGTACCTCAAGTGACAAGTCCGTACTCTGGAAAAAGTCTCCCTCTTGTAATCAATGAAAAAGGAGAATTATTTGTTGATTATAGAATTGATTTATATGAAACGTTGAAAAAAAATGAAGGGCAATTTAAAGAAGGGGAAGATATCCGGAATATACTATTAAAAGATTCCCCGTTTGTCCCTGCATATTCTTTGCCTTACACAGTGGAAAATGGCGAACCAATTTTTTTAAAATCATAAGTCATGAACCTTTCTTTTAGTGAATAAGTTCTAGAAGAAAGGTTTTTTATGTTATACAACTTGCGATGCAAACAAAAGGTATTTTTTAAATAGTCATATGAAATTGGACAAAATTATATGATATATTGTCCGAACTTCTTGAATACCATTATATTATATCAGATATTATAGGCAACGTTAGAGAAGGTATTAGTTGACTATAAACGCGGAATTATTCCCAAAAATATTGAGGGAGGGAATCACTTGGAAAAGGTAGATATTTTTAAAGATATTGCGGAACGCACAGGCGGTGATATTTATTTTGGAGTTGTAGGAGCTGTTCGAACAGGGAAATCAACATTTATAAAAAAATTTATGGAACTTGTTGTTATTCCCAATATTGAAAATGAGTCAGACCGTCAAAGAGCGCAGGATGAACTGCCTCAAAGTGCTGCTGGTCGTACAATCATGACGACGGAACCGAAGTTTGTTCCAAACCAAGCGGTTTCTATCGAAGTAGATGAAGGTCTTGAAGTGAATATTCGATTAGTAGATTGTGTTGGATATACGGTTCCAGGAGCAAAAGGCTATGAAGATGAGAATGGTCCGCGTATGATTAATACTCCTTGGTATGAAGAGCCTATTCCATTCCATGAAGCTGCAGAAATCGGAACACGTAAAGTAATTCAAGAACATTCAACAATTGGTGTCGTTATTACAACAGATGGAACGATTGGTGAAATTCCAAGAAGAGATTATATAGAGGCAGAAGAACGCGTTGTAAATGAGTTAAAAGAAGTAGGAAAGCCTTTCATTATGATTATCAACACTGTACAGCCATATCATCCAGATACGGAGCAGTTACGTCAAAGTTTATCAGAAGAATATGATATCCCAGTAATTGCGATGAGTGTAGAGAGTTTAAGAGAAACAGATGTGTATAACGTACTTCGAGAAGCGTTATTCGAGTTCCCGGTTTTAGAAGTGAATGTAAACCTTCCGAGCTGGGTGATGGTGCTAAATGAAGGGCATTGGTTACGCCAAAGTTATCAGGAAGCGGTTCAAGAGACTGTAAAGGATATAAAACGTCTTCGTGATGTGGACCGTGTCGTTTGGCAGTTTAGTCAATATGAATTTATTGATCGAGCAAGTCTAGCTGGCATCGATATGGGGCAAGGTGTGGCAGAGATTGATTTATATGCGCCAGATGAATTGTATGATCAAATTTTAAAAGAAGTAGTAGGAGTAGAGATTCGAGGGAAAGATCATTTATTAAAGCTTATGCTCGATTTATCTCATGCGAAAACAGAGTATGACCAAGTGGCGGATGCCCTGCGTATGGTAAAACAAACCGGATATGGAGTAGCAGCGCCTGCATTAGCTGATATGAGCTTAGATGAACCGGAAATTATTCGTCACGGTTCAAGGTTCGGTGTTAAATTAAAAGCGGTTGCGCCGTCTATTCATATGATTAAAGTGGATGTAGAATCAACATTTGAACCAATTATCGGTACTGAAAAACAAAGTGAAGAACTAGTTCGTTACTTGATGCAAGATTTTGAAGATGACCCGCTATCAATTTGGAATTCTGATATATTTGGGCGTTCTCTTAGTTCTATTGTTAGAGAAGGAATTCAAGCGAAGTTATCTCTAATGCCAGAAAACGCTCGTTATAAATTAAAAGAAACGCTAGAAAGAATTATTAATGAAGGATCTGGCGGATTGATTGCGATTATATTATAAGAAAAAATCCCTCTAATTGTAGAGGGATTTTTTTATTTTGGAGTATGTAATAGTAAAATAAACAGTCATTATCTAATATTTTGTTGTAAATTGTCAAGTTTCATCAGATTTTCACATTTTAAGAGTAACAATTTCCTTAAAAATATTGAATTATAAAGGAGAATCGTATAATATAGGCGTTGATAATGATTTATCTACATCTTTGTAGTATAGAATTTGTAAAAATTGCCTACAAATGAAAGTAAGACTCATTTTATGATCATTATACAGTCTTATCTTTGGGAGGAGGTGAATGGCATGAACAAGACAGATTTAATCAATGCTGTTGCAGAAGCGAGTTCCCTTTCTAAAAAGGACGCAACAAAAGCAGTGGACGCTGTTTTTGATTCTATCTTAGAAGCTTTAAAACAAGGTGATAAAGTACAACTAATCGGATTCGGTAACTTCGAAGTTCGTGAGCGTGCGGCTCGTAAAGGTCGTAACCCACAAACAGGTGAGGAGATTGAAATCGCTGCAAGTAAAGTACCTGCATTCAAACCTGGTAAAGCGTTAAAAGATGCGGTTAAATAATCCTTACATATTAACAGGGAAGAAGAGTTTCCTTTTTGGAAACTCTTCTTTTTGCTTTTAAAAACATAAATATGCTAGAATGTGTTCGTATCACTTTTAGGTTTTTCGGGAGGGCTAGCGGATGGCAAAAGTTAATTTAGAACAAATTGAACACGCAGTACGTCTTATTTTAGAGGCAATCGGAGACGACCCAAATCGCGAGGGAGTACTTGATACACCGAAACGTGTTGCGAAAATGTACGCAGAAGTATTCTCAGGGATGCATGAGGATCCAAAAGAGCATTTACACAAAGTATTCGGAGAAGATCACGAAGAGCTTGTACTAGTAAAAGATATACCATTCTATTCGATGTGTGAGCATCATCTTGTTCCTTTTTATGGAGTTGCTCACGTTGCATATATTCCGCAAGGTGGAAAAGTAACGGGACTAAGTAAATTAGCTCGTACTGTAGACACAATTGCGCGTCGTCCACAACTACAAGAACGTATTACATCAACAGTAGCTAACTCTATTATGGAAGTACTAGAGCCGCATGGTGTAATGGTAGTAGTAGAAGCAGAGCATATGTGTATGACGATGCGTGGTGTGAAAAAGCCTGGTGCAAAAACAGTAACGACTGCAGTGCGCGGCGTGTTAGAAAATGATGCAGCAGCACGTAGTGAAATTTTATCGTTTATTAAGACGAAGTAAAGAAAAGCGGGAAACTGCTTTTCTTTTTTTTATATGCAAAAAAATGATATATTTTTAGTATGAAAGAGCAAGAATATAAAGGTTGAAAACTATTTCTGCCTTTTGTGGAAATGAATGTTTGTAGTTGTTAGTGATGAAGATGATTCGTATGAATGAAGGTGGAGGCTGCATTCGGTGACAGTTTGGCAGAAGTAGCCAAGTTTTGGTTATAGAAAATAGAATGTATGTGTTATAATAAATTTTATGAATTAGAAAACAAGGGTGATTTTTTGTGTGTGACATCTACGGAGGGTATGCGGGTATTAAAGAGAAATTGATGGAGAAATTACGCCATCCTTATTTTATAAACTATATTGAAGAACCATTTATTGATGAAGAAAAAATAGCGCTGTTATACGGTGCATTAAAGGATGCAAATATACATAAAGAACAAATTGATCATTATGTAGTAACGATTATGCTTGTACAAATTGCTCTTGATACACATGAAAAAGTATCAAATAAAGCAAACGAAGAGACGAGTGGATTCCATAAGCGTCGTCAATTGACAGTGCTTGCAGGCGATTATTATAGTGGTCTATACTATTACTTATTGTCAATGAATTGTGATATTATCTTAATTCGCGCACTTGCTGAAGGAATTAAGGAGATTAATGAGCATAAAATTATGCTATATCAAAAAGCCCATGTGACGATTCAAGACATAATGGAAAGTGTAGTAATAATTGAATCTGCGCTGTTGCAAAAAACATGTGATCATTTTCATTTATCCAATTGGAAACCATATATAACTTATGTATTAGGAAAAAATCGTCTTCAAAAAGAGTGTCAATTGTATGCTGATAAACAAAATTCACCTGTTTTTCAAGCGGTTCAAAAAATCTCATTGGATGATGATAAAAATCTGGAAACAGTTATTAATGAATGGCTTATGGAAATGAAAAAGCAGGAAGAAAAAATTTTAGAGAATCATACAGAAGTTAATGAAATAATTTCTATGTTAAGAGATAAATCAAGGACATAAGCAACTTTACATTGGAAGAAGGTACGAGCATGCAACAATCAAAAGAAGAAAGAGTACATGACGTATTTGAGAAAATTTCTGATAAATACGATGTGATGAATTCTGTAATTAGTTTTCAAAGGCATAAGGTATGGCGCAAAGAAACGATGAAAATTATGGATGTGAAACCTGGGAGTAAGGCACTCGATGTTTGCTGCGGAACAGCTGATTGGACAATTGCGTTAGCAGGAGCTGTAGGGGAAAATGGAAAGGTTTACGGTTTAGACTTTAGCGAAAATATGCTAGCTGTCGGTAAACAAAAGGTAGAAGCTTTAGAATTAAAGCAAGTAGAACTTATGCATGGAAATGCAATGGAACTTCCTTTTGAAGATAATACGTTTGATTATGTAACGATTGGTTTTGGGCTACGTAACGTTCCGGATTACATGCAAGTATTAAAAGAAATGACGCGTGTAGTAAAGCCTGGTGGAAAAGTGATTTGCTTAGAAACATCTCAACCAACAATGATTGGTTTTCGTCAAGGGTATGTCTTATACTTTAAATATATCATGCCGTTATTTGGAAAGATGTTTGCAAAAAGTTATAAAGAATATTCATGGCTTCAGGAATCCGCTAGTACATTCCCAGGGATGAAAGAGTTAGCGAGTATGTTTGAAGAAGCTGGGCTTAAGAATGTGCAAGTGAAACCATTTACTTATGGTGTAGCAGCTATGCATTTAGGTTTTAAACCAGAATCAAAATAGAAAAAAGACGTTTTAGGTTAAGGTGAACAATATGAAGTTACAACTTATGTACTCTTTTTTACGATCGGATATTAATGTTATAGAAAAAGAATTGAAGAAGACAGTTGCTTCTGAGCAGCCGTTAGTAGAAGAAGCGGCATTACAGCTTATTGAAGCAGGTGGGAAGCGGATTCGCCCTGTTTTTGTTTTACTTGCAGGGAAATTTGGTGATTATAAGTTAGATGCAATTAAGCATGTTGCGGTTGCATTAGAACTTATTCATATGGCTTCTCTTGTTCACGATGATGTCATTGATGCTGCGTTTTTACGACGCGGTAGCGCAACAGTGAATGCGAAATGGGGAGATCGTATTGCAATGTATACAGGAGACTACTTGTTTGCGAAGTCTCTTGAATGTATAACAAATATAGAAATTCCAGATGCACATCAGGCACTATCTCATACAATTTTAGAAGTTTGTAAAGGTGAAATCGAACAAATTAAAGATAAGTATAACTATGATCAAAATTTAAGAACGTATTTAAGAAGGATAAAACGAAAAACAGCATTATTAATCGCTGCGAGTTGTCAGTTAGGAGCGATTGCTGCTGGTGCTAATCGTGATACTGTAAATCGTCTATTTTGGTATGGATATTTTGTTGGTATGTCTTATCAAATTATTGATGATATTTTAGATTTCGTATCGACAGAAGAGAAGCTCGGAAAGCCTGCTGGTGGTGATTTACTACAAGGTAACATTACATTACCTGCTTTGTATGCCATGGAAGATCCAGTTCTTCGTGAGAAAATTATTTCTGTGAATGAAAATACAGCAGCAAGTGAAATGAAAGAAATTATTGATGATATTAAAGCGAGCGAAGCTATTGATAAAGCATTTTCGTTTAGTGAACGTTATTTACATAAAGCATTAGAAATAATAAAACCACTCCCGCGTGGACAGGCGAAGTATGCTTTGCAAAATGTCGCAAAGTATATTGGAAAACGAAAATTTTAGTGTTTTTTCTAAAAAATAAAATAATCTCTCTATTTCAAAACTATTGCACAATTGTGATAAGGGTGTTAATATGTGTGTGGGGATATACAATTACATACATAATTCAGAAGTGGAGAGATTTTTTATGGAAAAAACATTTCTAATGGTAAAACCAGACGGTGTACAACGTGCCTTCATTGGGGAAATTGTAGCTCGTTTTGAGAAAAAGGGCTTTCAATTAGTTGGTGCAAAATTAATGCAAGTGACTCCTGAAATTGCTGAACAACACTACGGTGAGCATAAAGAAAGACCTTTCTTTGGTGAATTAGTAGACTTTATTACATCTGGCCCTGTATTCGCAATGGTATGGCAAGGTGAAGGTGTAGTAGATACAGCACGTAATATGATGGGTAAAACACGACCACATGAAGCTGCTCCTGGAACAATTCGTGGAGATTTCGGTGTAACTGTTGCGAAAAACATTATCCACGGTTCGGATTCTTTAGAAAGTGCAGAGCGCGAGATTGCTATTTTCTTTAAGGAAGAAGAATTAGTAGACTACTCAAAATTAATGAATCAATGGATTTACTAATTATTTTAAAATAATTTGTAAACGCTTTAATAACTGTGATAATAGTAAAAAGTGCAAGAAGAATAGGGGTATTCTTCTTGCACTTTTTTTATTTTGATTTGTTACGAAGTTAGGACTGTTATGATATATTGGTATGTAAAGTAAAAGGTATAACGTTATGAAAATGATAGAATGATTACAAGTAGGATAAAGCAAGTAGTCGATTTACTATATAATTTCAATGTTTTCTTATAGAATGATGAAAGATACCATTGCTACTTTATGTAGCGGGATAAATACATATGCGAAAAGAGGAATAACGTATGCGATATATTACAGCTGGTGAATCCCACGGTCCGCAACTTACGACAATTTTAGAAGGTGTTCCGGCAGGATTATCTTTAGTAGCGAATGATATAAATGAAGAATTAGCTAGAAGACAAAAAGGATATGGACGCGGTAGACGCATGCAAATTGAGAAAGACCAAGTGCAAATTGTAAGTGGTGTTAGGCATGGGAAGACGATGGGATCCCCAATTGCACTTGTTGTTGAAAATCGTGATTTCACCCATTGGACAAAGGTTATGGGCGCAGAGCCGTTAACTGAGCAGGAAGAGAAAGAAATGAAAAGGCAAGTTACGAAACCTAGACCTGGACACGCAGATTTAAATGGTGCGATTAAATATGGTCATAGAGATATGAGAAATGTATTAGAGCGTTCTTCAGCACGTGAAACGACAGTTCGTGTTGCAGCTGGTGCAGTTGCAAAAAGGATATTAGCAGAATTAGGTATACAAGTAGCGGGACATGTTATCGAAATTGGTGGTGTACAGGCAGAAAATATTACGTATAACTCTATTGCGGAATTACAAAGTACTACAGAAGCATCTCCTGTACGTTGTTTAGATGAAGAAGCAGGTAAAAAGATGATGCAAGCAATTGATGATGCGAAGGCAAATGGTGATTCTATCGGCGGTATTGTTGAAGTAGTTGTAGAAGGCATGCCAATTGGAGTAGGTAGCTATGTACATTATGATAGAAAATTAGATGCAAAATTAGCAGCGGCAATTATGAGTATTAACGCTTTTAAAGGTGTTGAAATTGGAATTGGTTTTGAAGCCGCGCATAGACCTGGAAGTGAAGTGCATGATGAAATCCTTTGGGATGAAGTGCAAGGGTACAGAAGAAAGACGAACAATGCAGGTGGAGTAGAAGGTGGTATGACAACTGGTATGCCGGTTATTGTGCGTGGTGTGATGAAACCGATACCGACATTATATAAACCGCTTCAAAGTATTGATATTGATACGAAAGAACCTTTTACAGCGAGTATTGAACGTTCAGATAGTTGTGCAGTACCAGCAGCTAGCGTTGTGGCTGAAGCTGTTGTCGCTTGGGAGCTCGCGACGGCTTTAATTGAACAATTTGGATTAGATCGTATCGATCTTATACGTGAAAATATTGAGAAACATAATGAATATGCGAGGGGATTTTAATGGAGAACATACATATTCAAACGAAATCAAAAGAATATGATGTACATGTTGGAAAAGAAGCGTTGTCACATTTAACAACGCTTATTCAAAAGATGAATCCTGCTGTATCTAACATAATGATCATTTCTGATGAAGCTGTTTCATCACTACATTTACAGACAGTTGTTGATGCATTACAAGTAGAGCAGGACGTGTTTTCGTTTGTTGTACCGAGTGGTGAAAAAGAGAAGTCTTTTGAAAATTTTTATGCGGCTCACACTTCGGCTCTTGAAAATAAATTAGATAGAAATTCTTTGATTATCGCACTTGGAGGCGGAATGATTGGGGATTTGGCTGGCTTTGTTGCTGCGTCGTTTATGCGTGGTATTCGCTTTGTCCAAGTTCCAACGACTTTATTAGCTCACGATAGCGCGGTAGGCGGGAAAGTAGCAATTAATCATCCACTAGGAAAAAATATGATTGGTGCATTTCATCAGCCAGAAGCTGTTGTATATCATACGCCATTTTTACATTCACTTCCTGAAAAAGAGTGGAGATCAGGTTATGCAGAAGTGATAAAGCATGCTCTTATTGGTGATGTAAAGCTATATCATTGGTTAAAAGAAGAAGTGCAAACATTAACGGATATTCGTGATGAAAAATTAATTCACATATTAACGAAGGCGATTCCTGTAAAAGCGAACATTGTGTCGCAAGACGAAACAGAAAAAGGTGTACGGGCCCATTTGAATTTTGGGCATACGTTAGGACATGCTCTTGAAAAAGAGTTAGGATATGGAAATATTACTCACGGTGACGGAGTAGCGGTTGGGATGTTATTTGCCTTATTTTTAAGTGAGCAAGTGTACAAGGTTGATCTTGCTTATGAAGAGATGAAGCAGTGGTTCTTGAAATACGGCTATCCGAAAATGCCAAGTGATTTGAATGTAGAACGCCTCGTTCAACTGATGAAACAAGATAAGAAAGCGAATGCAGGAACAATTCATATGGTACTTATGCAGGAATATGGGGTAGTGAATGTCGTATCTATTTCAGATGAGACTGTTCATATTGCGTTAGAAGCATTTCAAAAGGATATGGTCTAGAAAAGTTGTAGAACAGGTATGAAATGCATATGTAGAGGTATTCTCGTAATGGTGACGGTTATGATTAAAGGTGACAGTAAGGAATTATAAATCATATCAATGACTGGGGGAAGAAAAGTGAGAGTAAAAGAGCAATTGTTAACTTTGAGAGCATATGTACCTGGGAAAAATATTGAAGAAGTAAAAAGAGAATATGGGTTGTCAAAAATTGTGAAGTTAGCGTCGAATGAAAATCCATTTGGCTGCTCTGCGCGTGTGACAGAAGCATTAACTTCGTTAGCCAATCAATATGCACTTTACCCGGACGGAGGGGCTTTTGAGCTTCGGGAGAAAGTAGCAGAGCATTTAGGTGTAAAAGCGGAACAACTGCTATTTGGTAGTGG
The DNA here is from genome assembly GCF_001884135.1 of Bacillus nitratireducens. GTDB lineage: Bacteria > Bacillota > Bacilli > Bacillales > Bacillaceae_G > Bacillus_A > Bacillus_A nitratireducens. The sequence continues at coordinate 16,290 of NZ_MAOC01000019.1, forward strand.
ATTAGATGAGGTCATTCAAATGATTAGCCGTGCATTACTACATGAAGGAACAAATGTTGTAATGGCAAATCCTACGTTCTCGCAATACCATCACCATGCTGTTATTGAAGGAGCGGAAGTTCGGGAAGTACCACTTGAAAATGGTATTCACAATTTAGATGCAATGTTACAGCAAGTAGATGAGAAAACGAAGATTGTATGGATTTGTAATCCGAATAACCCGACAGGTACATATGTAGAAAAGCAAAAATTACTTTCATTTTTAGAATCAGTTCCAAAGTCAGCGCTCGTTATTATGGACGAAGCATATTATGAATACGCTGGGGCAGAAGATTATCCGCAAACATTGCCTCTTCTTGAAAAATACGAAAATCTTATGGTGCTACGCACATTCTCAAAAGCGTATGGTTTAGCTGCTTTTCGTATTGGATATGCGATTGGGGATGCAAAGCTTATAGGGCAGCTAGAGGTAGCGAGACTGCCATTTAACACATCAACTATCGCTCAAGCGGTAGCATTAGCGGCAATAGAGGATCAACAGTTTTTACAAGATTGTGTGAAGAAAAATACCGAAGGATTAAATCAATATTATGCATTTTGTAAGGAATATAATGTGTTCTATTATCCATCCCAAACGAATTTCATTTTCTTGAAACTCGGTATACCTGGTAATGAAGCTTTCGAACGATTAATGAAAAAAGGATATATCGTTCGCTCTGGTGCAGCGTTTGGTATGCATGATGGTATTCGTATTACTGTTGGATTAAAAGAAGAAAATGATGAGATTATTGAATTGCTTACGGAACTTGTAAAAGAACAAGTGAAGAAAGAAGAAACGTATTCTTAAGAAATAGTGAAGGCTCCTATTACAGGAGTCTTTTTCATTTGAGCTGCAATAAGGGGAGTTGTTTGCACGTTCAAGAAAGAAAACGTTACAATAGAAGTAGACGTATAAGAAGAACTATTGTACATATAACTTATTTAAAATGTGAGGAGGATACAGTTTGAAACTAGTAGGACGAAAAAATAGTTTGAATGGGAAAATTGTTGTTCCAGGAGATAAATCTATTTCGCATCGCTCTGTTATGTTTGGGGCGATAGCAGAAGGGACGACGAAGGTATCAAATTTTTTATTAGGAGAAGATTGTTTAAGTACAATTGCATGTTTTCAAAAACTAGGTGTCAAGATTGAACAGAGTGGTAACGATGTCAAGATTTACGGTAAAGGATTACATAATTTACAAGAACCGAAAGAAGTATTAGATGTGGGGAATTCAGGGACGACTATTCGTCTTATGCTTGGGATTTTAGCTAATACGCCGTTCCATAGTACGATAATCGGTGATACATCAATTGGAAATCGTCCTATGAAACGTGTTACAGAACCGCTTAGTATGATGAACGCTCAAATCGACGGTAGAGAAAATGGACAATATACACCTTTATCTATTCGTGGTGGAAAGGTGAAAGGTATGCATTATCATTCACCAGTAGCAAGTGCACAAGTGAAATCAGCAGTTTTACTTGCAGGTTTGCAAGGAGAAGGTGTAACTACAGTAACAGAGCCTATGCAGTCTCGTGATCATACAGAAAGGATGTTACGTGCATTTGGGTGTACAGTAGATGTTAATGAACGTACCGTGTCATTACAAGGTGGTCAACAACTGAAAGGAGCAGACATAGAAGTTCCAGGGGATGTTTCTTCAGCTGCATTTTTCTTAGTAGCTGGTGCAATTGTTCAAAATAGTAAGCTTGTATTGGAAAATGTCGGTTTAAATCCAACGCGAACAGGGATTTTAGATGTTTTAACAAAGATGGGTGCACTTATTTCTATCGATAATATGAGAAATGAAGAGTTTGAACCGTGCGGGGATATTACGATTGAAACATCGAAACTAAAAGGAATAGAGATTGGCGGATCGCTTATTCCGAGATTAATTGATGAAATTCCTGTAATTGCTTTATTGGCAACACAGGCAGAGGGAATTACCGTTATCAAAGACGCTGAGGAGTTAAAAGTAAAAGAAACAAATCGTATCGATACTGTTGTGGATGAGTTAGGAAAATTAGGTGCGAAAATTGAAGCTACACCAGATGGTATGATTATATACGGTAAACAAAATTTAAAAGGAAATACCGTTAATAGTCACGGCGATCATCGTATTGGGATGATGCTAGCAATCGCATCTTGTATTATAGATGGAGAAGTGAAAATAGAGAATAGTGATGCGGTCGCTGTATCGTATCCGAACTTTTTTGAACAATTAGCTGCGCTATAAGAGAAAGCATAGGAAGAGACAGTTCATCCAAAAGGTTGCGTTCTTACATTTAGTTGCTTATGATAAATGAACAGAAGAGAAATATTTTTTTGAATTAAAGGAGACGTTTATGCAAAATTTCGAACAAGCTGTTTCTTATATTGAAAACGGTGAAGCAGAAAAAGGATTACAATTATTAAAAGAACAACTACGAGTTGCTAATGATGAAGAGAAGTATGATATTGCTCGTTACTATCATACACTTGGGTTTATGGATGAGGCGTTAGCAATTATAGATGATTTACGCTTGCTATATCCGGAAGAAAGTGAGTTTACGCTATTTTTAGCAGAATTATATATTGATTTAGATAAAGAAGATGAAGCGATCGAAGTACTTCATGATATTCCAGAAAATGATGATTTATATGTTCAATCGCTATTACTTGTTGCGGATTTATTCCAAATGCAAGGTTTTGATGATGTAGCTGAACAAAAACTATTAAAGGCAAAAGAAATGATGCCAGACGAACCTGTTATTACGTTTGGGTTAGCAGAATTATATAGTAGTAAAGGTGAAGAGCAGAAGGCGATTACTTATTATGAATCGTTACTAGCAGAACATAAAGTTATGGGTGGTGTTGTCATTGCTCTTCGTCTAGCAGAAACTTTAAGTGCGATTGGAAACTGGGAAGAGGCGATCTCTTACTATGAAGCTGGGCTAGAGGAGCAAAAAGATATTCACTCGTTATTTGGATATGCTTTCACTTTATATCAAGGGGAAGAATATCAAAGAGCAATTGGTGCTTGGCAAGAATTAAAAGAATTAGATCCTGAGTACGCTTCTTTATACATGTATTTAGCGAAAAGCTATGAAAAAGAAGGTATGCTTCAAGAAAGCTATGAAACACTTCACGAAGGAATTAAGGTTGATGAGCTTTCGGTTCCTTTTTATGTAGAATTAGCGAACATTTCAGCGAAATTAGGTAAAATAACGGAGGCTGAAGAAGTGCTTCAAAAGGCGCTTGAGCTAGATCCGGGACATTTAGGTGCGACATTAAAATATGCGTATATCTTAAAAGAACAAGAGAAATATGAAGAGCTAATTGCAGTTGTGGAGCGTACAATTGACAGTGGAGAACCAGATACACAACTACTTTGGGATCTTGCATTTGCAAAAAAACAATTAGAAATGTATTCTGATGCATTAAAACACTATGAAAGTGCATATACTTCTTTTAAGAATCATCCAGATTTCTTGGAAGAGTACGGTTATTTCTTATTGGAAGAAGGAATGCGAAAAGAGGCGAAAGAAGTATTTACTCAGTTAATACAACTAGACCCGACACAAATTCATATTGAAGAATTGTTATATAATTTAGAGGATTTTTCGTAAGTTGGAAGGAAACTGAATGCCGCTTCTTGAATCTAAAAAGAAAAGAGAAAGACAGAGGAGGGACTTAATCGCTATGAATACCCCTGTTTCTGTAAACGAGAAGAAGGACTTTGTAAAATGGTTTTTGAATAATTACCAACTGAAACAGCGTGAATGTGTATGGATTTTGAATTATTTAATGAGTCACGATCAATTAATGCATAAAGTCCACTTCGTAGAACATGCAAAATATTGTCCACGTGGCTTAGTGATGTCAGCGAATTGTGTGAAAGACACACCGTTTCACTTTTTCAAACAAAATGTAATGACAACAGATGCAGAAAAGTCGTTTCATGATATTCGTTTGAATCGAGATGAGGATATTTATATTCAACTTAATTTTAAGTCATCGTTCCAAAATGCAAATTATGTAGCTGTATTAGAAGAAAACCCATATTTGCCAAAGCACATTGAAGTGAATGAAAAAGATCGATTGCTTGCAGAACGATTTTTAGAAGAAAGTGTATTCTCATTTAGAAGAGATCGTCTTTTGAAACAAATTGATGAAGCCTTGGATAAGCAAGATAAGGAAGCGTTTCATAAGTTAACAGCAGAGTTAAAAACGTTATAGAATTCATTTTAATTATTAAATCTTTACAAATTTCGGTCTTTTTAAGAAAAACTACCTAATAAATAGGTAGTTTTTCTTTTTTTACCTCTTTTAGTATGGTTTAATATATATAAAGTGAAAGTTCTGTTATTTTGAATGAGGGAGGGGAGAAATTTGAAATGGATTGTAAAAGATGTGGAACAGTTTGAGCAAGCAAGAGAGTATGTAGATACAGGGATTATACCCCTTTTGTCTATTTCGACAGCAAAAGAAATGAAAATGGTTGTAGAACAAGGTGAATTTATTGAGGCTTTGAGTATGGAGCTGGAAAGGGAGTATAAAGGAAGAGTACTTTTACTGCCCGCATTTACGTATTTAGTAGAGAGCCAAAAGAACGAAAAAGATCGTTTGCAAGAATGGACAAATCATTTGCAAAGACAAGGTTTTAAGCATATTGCCTATGTGACAAGTGATTTTTCATGGAAAGAAGATATGCAAGAGTTGCAGGGGGATTTATTTTGGTTTCCATCGTTATCATTAGAGCAATTTAGTGACCAGGCGAAAAGAGAGGTTATTCGTGTCCACATAAAAAATATTATGGTAATGTTGGAAGAAAGATGGGTAAAATAATAATAAACAGAAAGTTCTTATTATTATGAGTAGTATGATATTGACCTATACAAGAGGGTATTATATCATGATAGTGTCCTAGTTTTTATTTTTTATATAATATTTTCACGAGGGGACAATTTCTGATAGAGGGGGGAAATTTTCGTGAGCGAGAAAGAACATCGTGTGTCAAGAAGACAATTTTTAAATTACACACTTACAGGGGTAGGAGGCTTTATGGCAGCGGGTATTTTAATGCCGATGACGCGGTTTGCGCTTGATCCGGTGTTAAGAAAAGAAGCGGGAACAGATATGGTTGCTGTTGCACAAGTAAAGGATGTTACAACAGAACCGAAGCGCTTCGATTTTAAGGTGAAGCAGGTTGACGGATGGTACAAGTCTGAAGAGCCAAAATCTGCCTGGGTGCATAAAGATGAAAGCGGAGACATCGTTGCATTTTCTCCAGTGTGTAAACATTTAGGTTGTACAGTGAACTGGAATTCGGACAAAGCCCATCCTAATCAATTCTTTTGCCCATGTCACGGGGGACGTTACACAAAAGATGGGGTGAACATTAAAGGCACACCGCCTCTTGCTCCGCTTGATGTATACGAATCCAAAGTAAAAGATGGAACACTTTATTTAGGAAAAGCAAAGCCAAGAGGGGGTGCAAAGTAGATGTTAAATAAAATTTATGATTGGGTGGATGAACGTTTAGATATTACACCGATATGGCGTGATATCGCTGATCATGAAGTACCTGAGCATGTTAACCCGGCGCATCACTTTTCTGCATTCGTCTATTGCTTTGGGGGACTTACCTTTTTCGTTACCGTAATTCAAATTTTGTCTGGAATGTTTTTAACGATGTATTATGTGCCTGATATTAAAAATGCTTGGGAATCGGTTTACTATTTACAAAATGAAGTTGCATATGGACAAATTGTTCGTGGTATGCACCACTGGGGCGCTAGTCTCGTAATTGTAATGATGTTTTTACATACACTCAGAGTTTTCTTCCAAGGTGCGTATAAAAAGCCTCGTGAGTTAAACTGGATTGTTGGTGTTCTTATTTTCTTTGTTATGTTAGGTCTTGGTTTTACCGGATATTTATTACCATGGGATATGAAAGCGTTATTTGCTACGAAAGTAGGGATTCAAATCGCAGAGCAAACGCCGCTCATTGGTCCTTATATTAAAACATTACTCGCTGGTCATTCCGAAATTGTTGGCGCTCAAACATTAACTCGCTTCTTTGCTATTCACGTCTTCTTCTTACCAGCAGCACTTCTAGGTTTAATGGCCTTCCACTTCATCATGATTCGCAAACAAGGTATTTCCGGTCCGCTATAAGAGATTGCTAAATTAAAGGGGAAAGAACAAAAGGAGGGAGATTATGCATCGCGGCAAAGGGATGAAGTTTGTAGGAGATTCTCGAGTACCAGTAGCTCGGAAACCAAATATTCCAAAAGATTATTCGGAATATCCAGGGAAAACAGAAGCGTTTTGGCCGAATTTCTTGTTAAAAGAATGGATGGTTGGTGCAGTTTTTTTAATCGGTTATTTATGTTTAACAGTGGCGCATCCGTCACCGCTTGAGAGAATGGCGGATCCAACAGATGCAGGATATATACCACTTCCAGATTGGTATTTCTTATTCTTGTATCAGTTATTAAAGTATTCGTATGCTTCAGGCTCATTTACTGTAATTGGAGCATTTATCATGCCTGGGATTGCGTTTGGAGCATTACTGTTAGCTCCATTTCTTGACCGAGGCCCAGAAAGACGCCCGTTGAAACGGCCTGTGGCAACTGGATTTATGCTTTTAGCAATTGCATCAATTATCTTTTTAACTTGGGAATCTGTAGCACACCACGACTGGGAAGCTGCAAAAAAACAAGGAGCAATTGTAAAAACAGCACCAGTTGATAAAAATGACGACGGCTACAAGTTAATGCAAAAAAATACTTGTTTAACATGTCATGGTGACAATTTACAGGGCGGGGCGGCAGCACCGGCACTGCAAAACTTAACTTTAAAACCAGAAGAAATCGCTAAAATTGCGAAAGAGGGAAAAGGTTCAATGCCTAAAGGGGTATTTAAAGGTACAGATGAGGAACTGAAAAAGCTTTCGGAATTCGTTGCAAAGTATAATAAAAAATAATCGAAAAGCTGACTACAAAATCTGTAGTCAGCTTTTTATTTTGATGACGGAAAGTTTGCTATATAATAGAGTAGAGTTCGATGAAAGAATTACTTTGTTTGAAAGGTGTTGGACATGAAGCTTGGTTTACTTGTATGCAATGTTAAGGCAACGTTCGGTACTATTATTTTTATTGGTTGTTAACATATTAGGTACAATTTACGGATTCATATGGTATGGAAATCAATTAAAAGAAACCTCACCTATATTTTGGCCGTTTGTACCAGATAGTCCTATGGCGAGTCTCTTTTTTGTCTTTGTTCTAATTGCTTTTTTGATAAAGAAGAACTGGGGATTAATAGAGGCGTTAGCGATAGTTACTTTAATAAAATATGGTATTTGGGCTGTTGTTGTAAATGGGGTTATGATTTATGTAAAAGGCCCTATTGGTCTTATGGGATATATGTTAATGTTATCTCATTTTGCAATGGCGGTGCAGGGAGTGTTATATGCTCCGTTTTATCGGATAAAAAAATGGCATTTCATTGTAGCTGGCATATGGACGTTACATAATGATGCAATTGATTATTTATTTTGGCAAATGCCGAGATACGGAATTATGCATTTGTTTGTAGAGAAAATTGGTTATTTCACGTTTTGGCTAAGTATTGCTGTACTGTGTATCACATATTATTATTGCTTACGTGAGAACCGAAAACAGTTTTCTTTATGATGGTGAGGACATTTAGGGGGAGAAAATGAAGAAAAATAAGAGTGGTATAAACATATTGGATCGATTGATTACTTTAGTTGTTTCATATAGCATAGCATTTTCTATTTTCGCTCTCGCGACAATGGTAGTTGTATATGGAAAATGGCTGTATTATTTTGAAATTGATTTCTTAAATATTCCAGACTTAGCGGATATGACGAAAGATGAAATTAAAAGAAACTATGATGTGCTTATTACATATTTATCTCCGTTTTATGAAGGTGCATTACAATTGCCGACATTAGACATGTCTACAAATGGTCGCATTCATTTTGTGGATGTTAAAAATATTTTAGTAAAGATTCAATATATAATGTATGGAACGATTGTAATTGCTTTATTAGGAGGAACGTATTTACTAAAAAAGAAAAAAGAAAAGTTTTTACTCCACGGAGCGATTCTTACAATTCTTTTTCCGATAGCTCTTACGTTACCGATTGCCATTGATTTTGAAAAGAGTTTCGTATTATTTCATAAGCTTTTATTTAGCAATGATTATTGGATGTTTGATATTGAAACAGATCCGATTATTTTAATGTTACCGGAAGAATTCTTTATGCATGCTGCATGTATTATTTTATTATTGATTTTAAGTGGAAGTATACTTTGTTACGGTGTGTATAAATATTTAGTGAAAAAGAAAAGGGTTTCAAAGAAAAAATTCTCTGTTTAAAGAGAATTTTTTTGTTTTCATAGAGATAATATATTTTTTGATTTTGTTCTGTTCTATTCTTGTCCAACTCCACATATTTTGTACTAGTAGTTATAGGGGGGACCGGGATGAAGAGAACATTAATTGGACTGATAGCATTTCTAATTATAATGTTTCCAGTACGTATATATGCTGAAGAGTGGAGTGAACTAACTGGATTGCTAGACGACTCTTTACAGTTAGTAAAGAAAAATGAAGATGAGAAGGCAATACAAGTACTGTACCATTTCTCAGAGCAGTTTCTATCAAAGGAAAATGAAAATAATTTAAAAGTAACTCCGGGACAAATTAGAGTCATTTCTTTAGCATACGATACGGCGAAACAATCTCTCGCGAAAGATTTAGATAAGCAAGTTAAAGTTGATAATATGTTAGCGTTACAACTTGCTGTTGATGCACAAGTATCCAAATATCAGCCACTTTGGATGGAAAGAGAAAGAAAGATAATGGATGCTTTTTCTCAAGTAGAAAAAGCGATGAAAAAAGAAGATGATGGACAGTTCCAACAGACGCTAAATACATTTTTAAATGAATTTAATATTATTTATCCGAGTTTAATGATTGCCCTGCCAGAAAACGAAGCGCAGCGTGTAAATGCACATTTATCTTATTTGGATGAATTTCGTAACGTTATGTTAAAAACGAAAGGTGGACAAATGCAACTAGGGATTATTAAAGGTGATTTGCAAAAAATATTTCATACAGTAAAAAAAGATGAGATTGCTCCCTCTCTCATTTGGTTTATGACCATTACTGGAGGACTTATTTTTTTCACTTTAACGTATGTTGGATGGAGAAAGTATAAAGGCGACAGAGAGAAACGGAGAAGTAACTTGCAGTCTAAAGATAGATAATGTGTATAAATAAAGATACGGATTGTAAGGTTTATTTATTGACAATGGTGTAAGAAAAAAATAGAATGAGAAGTACTATAATTAAAACTTCAATGGAGGTTTATGATGTTTTATTTAATTTACTTCGCGATCATTTTGATCATACCGTTGTATGCACAGTCAAAAGTACGTAGTGCCTATAGCAAGTATTCACAAGTTTATTCAACTTCAGGTATGACGGGAGCGGAAGTTGCTCGGAAAATTTTGGATGAAAATGGATTGTACAATGTAGCTGTAGAAGAAACGCCGGGTCATTTATCGGACCATTACGATCCAACTGCAAAAACAGTTCGATTATCAACAGATAACTATTATGGACATTCAGTTGCTGGTACAGCTGTAGCAGCACACGAAGTAGGACATGCAATTCAAGATGCGAAAGATTATAACTTCATGCGTGTACGCCATTCGTTAGTGCCAGTTGCTAATTTTGGTTCAAACATGTCATGGGTTTTTGTACTAATTGGTGTATTTGCACAAATGTCTGGTTTGTTGTTACTAGGAATTATTTTAATGGCAGCAGGTGTTATTTTCCAACTTGTTACATTACCAGTTGAATTTGATGCATCAAAACGTGCAATGCAACAAATTGAAGCACTTGGTATCGTATCGACAGATGAGTACGGTCAAGCTCGTAAAGTATTAAATGCGGCAGCATTAACATATGTAGCAGCAGCTGCTGTAGCAGTATTTGAATTATTACGCCTTGTATTAATTTATACTGGTATGCAGCGTAGCGACGATTAAAGACTATCAATTATGATAGTCTTTTTTTTGTTTCGTGGAATGAATCTTATAACATGTTACAAATGGAAATAATAGAAATAATATGGGGTATAGAACTAGTTAAAAAAGATAAGTATGGAATGTTGAAAGAAGGTGACAGACATAGAATATCCAGAACATTTAGTTAAACAAGTGAGGGAGCGAAGTGCTACATACCAATTAGAAGGTTTTTTAAGTGGACAGGGTCCTAGAAATCCGAAATTAATGCTTGTTGGAGAAGCGCCTGGTGAAACGGAAATTCATAACGGTATCCCGTTTAGCGGGAGAGCCGGAAAACATTTAATGGAGTTTTTAGAACGTATTCACGTTACAAGGGAAGAGGTATATATTACGAGTGCGGTTCGGAGTAGACCTTATAAATGGAGAGAGAAAAGGGAACGAAATGGCGAAATAATACAGAAGAAGTACAATAGAACACCAAATCAAGGAGAAATACTTGCCCATGCACCTTTGTTAGACTATGAGTTGGAACTTATACATCCGCCTGTTATTGTGACACTTGGTAATATTGCACTGCAGCGTTTAGTTGGCAAAAATAATAAAATTACGAGTGTTCATGGTGAATTGTTAAAGCAATCCGTGCAGCAATTGAAAGATAGTAGCGGTACAGAATTTATATGGACAGAAAAAGAATATTATATTTTTCCGACCTTTCATCCAGCTTCAATTTTTTATAATCGGAGTTTATTGGAGCTTATTTATGAGGATTTGGAGAAACTTAAAAGATGTATAATAAAAAACTAGAAAAGCCAAAGAGCTTTTCTAGTTGAATTTAATTATGTAACGGATTTTTATTTTCATCTAGTGTAAATCCTTCGCCAACGACATCATGTACATCACTTACAGCAACAAAGGCGTGAGGGTCTACAGAAGTAATGATATTTTTTAATTTCACGATTTCGTTTTTTGCAACGACACAATATAGTACATTTCGTTCAACTTTTGTATAGGATCCAACTGCTTTTAAAAAGGTAGCTCCGCGCTCCATTTCTGATAAAATTTTTGCAGCAATTTCATCGTTTTTATCAGAAATAATAGTTGCTCCTTTTGCTGCATAAGCTCCTTCTTGCATAAAATCAATAACTTTAGCCCCGATAAAAACAGCAACTAACGTATACATGCCCTCGCGGTATGATAAATATGTAAGAATAGAGACAATAATAACGACCGCATCAAACATAAACATCGTTTTTCCCATACTCCAGCCAACATATTTGTGGGCTAATCTTGCGATAATATCAACGCCACCAGTAGTCCCGCCATATTTAAATATAATTCCAAGTCCTATACCGATAAATGCCCCTGCGAATAAAGCAGCCAGTGTCATATCATTTTGCAAGTTTAAATGTAAGTTGAGTACTTCGTAGCGCTGGAAAATCCATAGGAATAAAGATACGCTAAATGTACCGATTAATGTATATAAAAATGTTGTTCGGCCGAGTAACTTCCAACCAATAAAAAATATAGGGATATTTAAAATTAAGTTTGTATAGGAAGGGTCAAGCGAAAATAGAAAATATAATAATAGCGTAATACCGGTAAACCCACCTTCTGCAAGATGGTTTTCAATATTGATATTCACAATACCGAAGGAAAAAATAGCGGAACCGATTAAAATAAAAATGATATTTCGAATCTTCAAGTTTGCTTTCATATAGAAATCCCCCTAGTTATGCAATGATTGGAATTGCTCCGCTTAAAACGGCAAAACATAATAAGTTATTTCTAGCTGCTAATAAAAATAGTGAATATCATAGGAACCCGATTGGTTCAGGTTAATCTTTTGCAAAAAACCGCAAAAGAAGTTTCACTTTACCCCGTCCCAACGGCTGGTAGAGGGGAAAGCGAAGAAGAAAAGGTCGAACCAGCCGTAGGAACCCGATTGGTTCAACTAATCTTTTGCAAAAATCACGCAAAAGAAGTCTCACTTTACCCCGCTCTAACGGCTGGTAGAGGGTAAAACAGTGAAGAAAGGTCGAACCAGCCGTAAGAGCCCGATTGGTTCAACTAATCTTTTGCAAAAATCACGCAAAAGAAGTTTCACTTTATTATAGTCTATCCAAAAAAGAGTCGTAAATAGGGATATGAGAGAATAATATTTGTCAAATCGCGATGAATTGGCTAACATGAAAGAGGAAGGAATAAGAGGTGACTAGTATGGAAGCAAAAACGATGAAAGATATGCAGAAGGAAGTAGATGCATATATCGGTCAATTTAAAGAAGGTTATTTTAGTCCGCTTGCAATGATGGCTCGTTTAACGGAAGAAATGGGAGAGCTTGCAAGAGAGGTTAATCATTATTATGGTGAGAAACCGAAGAAAACGACTGAGATAGAACGCAGTATTGAAGAAGAGCTTGGAGATGTATTATTTGTTATGATTTGTATGGCAAATAGTTTAAATATTGATTTAGAAACAGCGCATAACATTGTAATGGAAAAATTTAATACACGTGATAAAGATCGCTGGACACGTATTGATGAGGGAGAGAAAGAATAATGAAAGAAATTAAAGTAATTATCGCTGGACCAAGAGGGCGTATGGGACATGAAGCAGTCCTTCTAATGGAAAGAACAGCGCATTTCAATTTAGTAGCAGCAATTGATTATAAGCATGGCGGAGAAAAAATTTCTGATTTACCTGGAATGCCAGCGCTAGATGCACCTATTTACGCGGATTTACATACTTGTTTAGATGAAGTAGAAGCAGATGTATTGTTAGATTTAACAACACCAGAAATTGGAAAGAAACACGTGACACTTGCAGTTGAACGTGGACTTCGATCTGTTATTGGTACAACTGGATTTACTGAAGAAGAACTAAAGCAATTAACAGAAAATGCAAAAGAAAAAGAAGTAGGAACAATTATCGCTCCAAACTTTGCAATTGGTGCAGTTCTTATGATGAAATTTTCACAAATGGCAGCGAAGTACTTCCAAGATGTTGAAGTAATTGAATTACACCATGACCAAAAATTAGACGCACCATCAGGTACGGCTGTAAAAACAGTAGAATTAATCCGTCAAAATCGTGTACCAAAAGAGCAAGGACACCCTAATGAAACAGAACAATTAGAAGGAGCACGTGGTGCAAATGTAGACGGTATTCACATTCATAGCGTACGTCTACCAGGGCTTATTGCACACCAAGAAGTCATGTTCGGTGGAGATGGACAAATGTTAACAGTTCGTCATGATTCATTCAATCGTGCATCATTTATGTCAGGTGTAAAACTATCAATTGAAACAGTAATGAACCTTGATCATCTTGTGTACGGTTTAGAAAATATTATCGACTAAAGGGGAGACAACGGATGAAAATTGCCTTAATCGCACATGACAAAAAGAAAGATGATATGGTTTCGTTTGCGTACGCATATAAACCAATCTTTGAAAAACATGAACTTTTTGCAACAGGAACGACTGGCCTTCGTATTATGGAGGCAACTGGTTTAGTTGTAACAAGATATCAATCTGGTCCTCTTGGTGGCGACCAAGAAATTGGTGCTATGATTGCAAAAAATGAGATGGATATGGTGATTTTTTTCCGGGATCCACTAACAGCGCAGCCGCATGAACCTGATGTCAATGCGTTACTTCGTTTATGTGATGTATATGCCATCCCGCTAGCAACGAATATGGCAAGTGCTGAAATGCTAATGCATGCATTAGAGCGGGGAGATTTAGATTACCGAAAGTTAAGAAAATGAGGGGAACAATTATGAGTGGATTACATATATTAGCGTTTGGTGCTCATGCCGATGATGTTGAAATCGGCATGGCAGGTACCATTGCAAAGTATACGAAGCAAGGATATGAAGTAGGCATTTGCGATTTAACAGAAGCTGATCTTTCTTCAAATGGAACGGTAGAACTAAGAAAAGAAGAAGCAAAGGCTGCAGCTCGTATTATGGGAGTAAAAACGAGGATTAATTTAGCAATGCCAGACCGTGGTTTGTATATGAAAGAAGAATATATACGTGAAATTGTAAAGGTTATTCGTACATATAAACCAACGCTAATTTTCGCACCATATTACGAAGATCGTCATCCAGACCATGCTAATTGCGCGAAACTTGTGGAAGAAGCTATCTTTTCAGCGGGAATTCGTAAATATATGCCTGAGATTTCACCGCACCGTGTAGAGTCTTTTTATAATTATATGATTAATGGTTTTCATAAACCGAATTTTTGTATAGATATTAGTGAATACCTTTCTAAAAAGGTGGAGGCGTTAGAAGCGTATGAAAGTCAGTTTTCAACAGGAAGTGATGGTATTAAGACGCCATTAACTGAAGGTTACGTTGAAACAGTAATTGCTCGTGAGAAGATGTTTGGGAAAGAAGTTGGAGTGATGTATGCCGAAGGATTTATGAGTAAGAAACCGGTTTTATTACATGCTGATTTAATAGGGGGATGTAAATGAGATTGAAAATAGGTATTACATGTTATCCTTCTGTAGGTGGTTCTGGTGTTGTTGGAACGGAATTAGGAAAGCAATTGGCGGAACGTGGGCATGAAATTCATTTTATTACATCGGGTGTACCATTCCGGTTAAATAAAGTATATCCAAACATTTACTTTCACGAAGTAGCAGTAAATCAATATTCAGTATTTCAATATCCACCTTACGATTTAGCGTTAGCAAGTAAAATGGCTGAGGTTGCTCAAAGAGAAAATCTTGATATTTTACATGTGCATTATGCAATCCCTCATGCTATTTGTGCATATTTAGCAAAACAAATGATTGGAGAGCGTATTAAAATTGTTACAACCTTACATGGAACAGATATTACTGTGTTAGGTTCCGACCCTTCGTTAAATAATTTAATTCGCTTTGGTATTGAACAATCTGATGTAGTTACTGCTGTGTCACATTCGTTAATTGAAGAAACGAATGAACTTGTAAAACCAGATAAAGAAATTGAGACGGTATACAATTTTGTAGACGAACGTGTGTATTTCAAACGTGATATGTCTCAATTAAAAAAAGAATATGGTATACGAGAAAATGAAAAAGTGTTGATTCATATTTCAAATTTCCGAAAGGTTAAGCGTGTACAGGATGTTGTGCAGTCATTTGCCAAAATTGTAAAGGGAGTAGATGCGAAATTGCTTCTTGTTGGGGATGGACCAGAGTTCTGTACTATTTTACAATTGGTGAAAAGTTTACATATTGAGGAACGTGTCTTATTCCTAGGAAAGCAAGATAATGTTGCAGAGCTTCTTGCGATGAGTGATTTAATGCTGCTTTTATCAGAAAAGGAAAGTTTTGGTCTCGTTATATTAGAAGCGATGGCGTGTGGTGTGCCTAGTATCGGAACGAGGGTTGGGGGCATTCCAGAGGTCATTCAACATGGTGAAACAGGATACATATGTGAAGTTGGAGATACAGATGGAATAGCTAAGCAAGCAATTCAACTACTAGAAAATGAAGAACTTCACCGTAATATGGGGGAGCGGGCGATGAAATCTGTATATGAGCAGTTTCGTTCGGAAAAAATCGTTTCACAGTATGAGGCGATTTATTATGACATACTAAGGGATGACAAGAATGAAAAGATTTAAAAAAGCTAGTTCAATTATTGAGATATTAAAACAGCACGGATATGAGGCTTACTTCGTTGGTGGAAGTGTACGCGATCTTATTATCGATAGAACGATTGGAGATATTGATATCGCAACATCTGCTTTACCAGAAGAAGTAATGGCTATTTTCCCAAGAAATGTTCCGGTTGGTCTTGAGCATGGAACTGTAATTGTTGTAGAAAATGGTGAACCGTATGAGGTAACTACTTTTCGAACAGAAAGCGAATATGAAGATTTTCGGAGACCTAGTAGTGTTCAATTTGTCCGTTCATTAGAAGAGGATTTAAAACGACGTGATTTCACGATGAATGCAATTGCAATGACAGAGGAAGGCGAAATGATTGATTTATTTGCTGGGCAAGAAGCGATTCGTCTGAAGGAAATTACAACGGTTGGAGATGCTGCAGACCGTTTTCAAGAAGATGCACTGCGAATGATGCGTGGTATTCGGTTCGTAAGTACGTTAGGTTTCTCTTTAGAAACAAAGACGAAACAAGCAATTGAAACGTATGGGCATTTGCTCGAACATATAGCGATTGAAAGAATTACAGTTGAGTTCGAAAAGTTATTGACGGGTACGTATTGTGTGAAAGGGCTTCAAGAATTGGTAGAAACGAAGCTATTTTCTCATCTGCCATATTTACAAATGTCAGAAGAAAGACTCTTGAAAGCTACGCAGTATAAATGGGATTCTTTTGAAACAGACATTGAGGCGTGGGCATTTTTCTTATATTGTATCGGAGAAGAGCATCCATCTGTTTTTTTACGTCAATGGAAGTTCTCGAATAAAAAGATTAAGGATATTGTAGCGGTTTTATTAGCAATTCGTTCTAGAAAGGAGAAGGAATGGGATACAGTCCTTCTTTATAAAACTGGAATTCACATCGCTGAAATGGCGGAAAGAGTATATGAAGCGATAATAGAAAGTTATAATAGCGCGTCTGTTAAGCAAGTACAATCATTATTTCATGCATTGCCGATAAAAAATCGTCAAGAAATGAATGTGACTGGTAATGATTTATTAAGCTGGGCAGATAAAAAGCCAGGTCCGTGGGTTGCCGAAATACTTCAAAACATTGAAGAAGCAATCGTACAAGGAGATTTAGTCAATAAGAAAGAGAATATAAGGGAGTGGCTAGAAAAATGCAATCTACTATAAGAAAGCATTTATTGCAAGTTTTTTCTGAAGCAGATGGTGAATTTGTATCTGGTCAAACACTTAGTGATAAACTTGGTTGTTCTAGAACTGCTGTATGGAAGCATATGGAGGATCTTCGTAATGAAGGATATGAACTCGAAGCTGTACGCCGCTTAGGTTATCGAATTGCTAGTAAACCAGATAAGGTAACTGCTAATGAAATTCAATTAGGATTACAAACAGAGCGTATAGGTAGAACGGTTTATTTTGAAGAATCAGTTGAATCTACTCAGCATATTGCAGCAAGGCTTGCTTATGAAGGGGCAGAAGAAGGAACAATCGTCGTTGCAGAAGAACAAACAGCAGGTAGAGGGCGTTTAAGTAGAAAATGGCATTCACCAAAAGGGACTGGAATTTGGATGAGTATTATATTGCGTCCATCTATTCCAGTTCATCATGCACCACAGCTTACTTTATTAGCAGCTGTTAGCGTGGCGCAAGCAATTGAAAAATGTACGGGTGTGGATGTAGGGATTAAATGGCCAAACGACATTTTAATTCAAGGTAAAAAAGCTGTCGGTATATTAACGGAGATGCAAGCTGATCCTGATAAAATTAATGCTGTAATTATGGGGATAGGTATTAATGCAAATCAAAAACAAGAGCATTTTGATGAGGAAATTCAGCACATTGCAACTTCGTTAGCCATTGAGTCAGGGAAGCCAATTGTTCGTGCGGAACTTATGCAACAAATCTTTTTACAATTAGAAAAATTGTATGAAGAGTATTTAAAAAATGGTTTCTCTGTTATAAAAATTCTTTGGGAAAGTTACGCAATAAGTATCGGAAAAGAAATTACGGCTCGAACGATGAAGCAAACGATTAATGGATTAGCAAAAGGGATTACAGAAGATGGTGTATTGATGCTTGAGGATCATCAAGGACACGTACATCACATTCATTCTGCGGATATAGAAATTAAGTAAAAGAAGTTCCTATTTTGGAGCTTCTTTTTGTCATTTAGACATTTGTAAATTTCACATACCGTAATTAGAATAGAAAATTATTTTTTCAAAAAAATGTAGCAATTCCTTTTCAGAGTTTGCTATAATTAGTTCGAATATGGGCAGTATCAAAGCGAACTGCACCATTATTTTACGCAGTATGAAAAAATAATACTTTGGATTCTGCCTTGATCCAATAACGGACTGGGACAGAGGGATGAATAATGCCGACTAACACACAACCCTTCTGCCCTTTTATGGCCAGAGGGGTTTTTTATATGATTTCGGCCATCTCCTCTCTCCTGCATAAAGGAGGAGTAGTTTTTGAAAACAAAAACAGATTTTTTGAAAATGAAAGAGCAAGGTGAGCCGATTACAATGCTAACGGCGTATGATTATCCGTCTGCTAAATTAGCAGAAGAAGCTAAAGTCGATATGATTTTAGTTGGTGATTCTCTAGGAATGGTTGTACTTGGATATGATTCAACAGTTCCAGTAACAGTAGAGGATATGATTCATCATACGAAAGCTGTACGCCGCGGCGCGAAAGAGACGTTTATTGTAACTGACATGCCATTCATGTCGTATCATATCTCATTGCAAGATACGATGGTTAATGCACGTCGCATTGTTCAAGAGAGTGGTGCACATGCATTAAAGGTAGAAGGTGCTGGAGAAGTGATATCAACTATTCACTACTTGACGAATGCGGGCATCCCCGTTGTGGCGCATTTAGGCTTAACTCCTCAATCTGTAGGAGTGCTAGGTGGATATAAAGTACAGGGGAAAGATGCTGAAAGTGCAAAAAAATTAATAGAAGACGCAAAAAAATGTGAAGAAGCTGGTGCGATAGCACTTGTGTTAGAGTGTGTGCCAATGCAATTAGCAGAACTTATTTCAGCGCAAATAACAATTCCTACAATTGGAATTGGAGCAGGACAAAAAGTAGATGGGCAAGTTCTTGTATACCATGATCTTATTTCGTACGGCGTAAATCGTGTTCCGAAATTTGTGAAGCAATATACGTCTGTTCAAGAGGAAATTGTGCGAGGGATTTCGCAATACGTTACTGAAGTAAAGACAGGGCAATTTCCTGAAGAAAAACATTCATTCACAATGAAAGAGGAAGAATGCTTAGCGTTATACGGAGGAAAACAATAATGAAAATCATAACTACAGTGCAAGAGATGCAACAAATTACAAACGAACTTCGTACAAGTGGAAAAAGCATCGGTTTTGTCCCGACGATGGGATATTTACACGAAGGGCATGCTACTTTATTACGTAAGGCAAGGGAAGAAAATGAAATTGTAGTTTTAAGTGTATTTGTAAACCCACTACAGTTTGGACCGAACGAAGATTTAGATCGATATCCACGTGATATTGATAGAGACGAAAATGTAGCAAAAGAAAATGGTGTTGATTATTTATTTTATCCGAGTGTAGAAGAGATGTATCCAGCAGAACAAACGACAACAGTAGAAGTTGTGAAGCGTACCGACGTATTATGTGGCAAACAAAGACCTGGTCATTTCGCTGGTGTTGCGACTGTACTAATGAAACTATTTAATATCACATTGCCAACACGTGCTTATTTCGGTATGAAAGATGCACAGCAAGTCGCTGTCATTGAAGGGTTTGTCGCTGATTTTAATATTCCAGTTACGATCGTACCAGTGGATATTGTAAGGGAAGAGGACGGATTAGCGAAGAGTTCTCGTAATGTGTATTTATCACAAGAAGAGCGTGAAGAGGCTCCTCATTTATACCGCAGTCTATGTATAGCGAAAGAAAAAATTGAGGCAGGCGAACGTAATTCAGAAATCATTACAACTCTTGTACAAGAGTATATTGAGACATATACGAAAGGCACTGTAGATTATGCTGATTTATATGCATATCCTTCACTACAAGTAATGGATAAAATTGAAGGACGAATCATTTTAGCAATTGCAGTTAAATTTGAGAATGTACGATTAATTGACAATATAACATTAACGGCTAAATAAGGGGGAGCATCTATGTTTCGCACAATGATGAGAGCGAAGTTACATCGCGCAACAGTAACAGAAGCAAATTTAAATTATGTAGGTAGTATTACAATTGATGAAGATTTAATGGATGCAGTAAATATTGTAGAAAATGAAAAAGTACAAATTGTAAATAACAATAATGGTGCTCGCTTAGAGACATATGTTATTAAAGGAGAACGCGGTAGTGGTGTTGTTTGTTTAAATGGTGCAGCTGCAAGGCTTGTACAGCCAGGGGATAAAGTTATTATTATTTGCTATGGTTTAGTGGCAGAAGAAAATGTTCATAAACAAGAGCCAAAAATTGCAGTGTTAGACGATGATAATCAAATTATTGAAATGTTAGGTGCTGAAAAAGCGGGCACGATATTATAAGTAGGAAGGCTATCTCTATTCTGGAGATAGCTTTTTTGTGCATCTTTTCATTAAGATGAGATAAAACGTGGTATAGTAACATTATATAATTTTGTGTTTGATAGGTAAGAAATTGAGGTGTTACATATATGAGTAAGCGTTATGTCGTTGTTGATTTAGAGACGACAGGGAACTCCTGGAAGGATGGGAAGGATAAAATCACCCAAATTGCGGCTGTTGTAGTGGAAGATGGAGAGATATTAGAGATTTTTTCATCTTTTATTAATCCGAAGAGAGAGATTCCACCATTTATTACAGAATTAACAGGGATTGATGAGAGTTTGGTTAAGCAAGCCCCGTTATTTCAAGATGTAGCCCCGATGATTGTTGAGCTATTACAAGGTGCAGCTTTCGTTGCACATAACGTTCACTTTGATTGGAATTTTTTAACGGAAGAATTAAGGCAGGCTGGATATACAGAAGTACATTGCCCAAAAGTTGATACAGTTGAGTTGGCGCAAATTCTTTTGCCGACAGCTGATAGTTATAAATTACGTGATTTAGCTAAGAAACATGAACTAGAGCACGATCAACCACATCGTGCGGATAGTGATGCTCTTGCAACAGCGGAATTGTTTATACAATTTTTAAATGAAATCGAAAAGTTACCGCTTGTCACGTTGCAATCGCTTTATGAATTAAGTGATGTTTTCCAAAGTGATATAGCTGATGTGCTTTCTGAAAATATTTTAAAGAAAATGATGCATGGTAAAGAAAGGGCAGAGGGGTTTGAAGTGTATCGAAATATTGCGCTTCGAAAGCGGAATTATTCTTTAAGTCTCAGTGAAACATACCCATCTAAATTTGATGCTTTCTTACATAAGACAATGGATAAACTTGAGTTAAGTATGCCAAAGTTTCAAAAAAGAGAAAGCCAACAGATTATGATGAAGGAAATATATACAGCGCTAAGAGATTCTAGGTTTTCACTTATTGAAGCAGGAACAGGTACCGGAAAGACTCTTGCATATTTACTTCCAAGTATTTATTTTGCAAAGAAAAAAGAAGAACCTGTCATTATAAGTACACAAACTGTACAACTGCAACAACAAATACTAGAAAAAGAAATACCGTTATTGCAGAAAATAATGTCATTTTCATTTGAAGTAGCTCTTTTGAAAGGAAGAAAGCATTATCTTTGTCTACACAAATTTGAATATGCTTTGCAAGAGGAAGAGAAAAATTATGATATGGCGCTCACAAAGGCAAAAATTTTAGTATGGTTATTGCAAACGGAAACTGGCGATCGTGATGAATTAAATATTCCTGAGGGCGGCAAGTTACTTTGGAACCGTATTTGTAGTGATGTACATAGTCCAGGCGGGATGCAAAGCAACTGGTATAGTCGTTGTTTTTATCAAAGAGCAAAGAATAAAGCGTTATTTGCAGATATCGTTATTACAAATCATGCTTTATTATTTCAAGATTTTTCAAGTGAAGAACCACTGTTTGCTTCATGTGAACATATTATTTTTGATGAGGCTCATCATATCGAGGAAGCGGCGAGTAGAACATTAGGTGAACAGTTCTCATGCATGTATTTTCAATTAGCTTTATCTCGTCTTGGTACGCTAGAAACAGATGATGTACTTTCTAAAGTATATAAAATGATGAAAAAATCAGAGCAAGCATCTCGTTCGACTTTCCGTATGGTGAGTCATAGTTTGAAGGAATTGAAATTTGATGCGGATGAACTATTTCAAATGTTACGGACTTTCGTATTTAAACAAACAAAGCAGGAACAAGGGATGAGCAATATGCCGCTCATTTATCGATATAACACGGAAGTAGAGACAGGTAAGTTATGGGATAGCATTACCGAGTTAACAAATCGATTTGTGTATGATGTAAGAAAATTATTGACTACACTTGAGAAGCAAGTTGATATATTGCAAAGTAAATTAGAATGGGAGATGCATGTCGTTACAGGTGAATTTATGCATTTAATTGAGTTGTTGAGAAAGATGGCACAATCTTTACAATTACTCATTTTAGAAAAGAATTCATACGTGACATGGATGGAGACTGAAACGAAGGGAACGATTCATTCAACAGTTTTATATGCGCAGCCTGTTCATATTGGTGAAAGATTTGCTGATGAATTTTTAACACAGAAAAAGAGTGTTATTTTCACATCAGCAACGTTAACAGTTAATGATTCATTCGACTATATAAAAGAGGAGCTAGGTTTACATGATTTTGCTCCCAATACATTAAAGGTTCCATCACCATTCCGTTTTGAAGAGCAAATGAAATTAATGGTTTCAACGGATGTACCTTTTATTAAGAAAGCAAGTAATGAAGAATATATTGAGTCTATATCGGCACATATTGCGAAAATAGCGAAAGCTACAAAAGGTAGAATGCTCGTTTTATTCACTTCGTATGAAATGTTGAAAGAAGCGTATACGAATTTGAAAAATGATGAGACATTAGAAGGATATTTATTATTAACGCAAAGTGTGAATAATAAGAGCCGAAGTCGTCTAATCCGCAAATTCCAGGAGTTCGACAAATCGATTTTGTTAGGAACAAGTAGTTTTTGGGAAGGGATAGATATACCTGGAGATGCCCTGAGTTGTCTTGTCATTGTCCGTCTTCCTTTTACCCCTCCTCATCAGCCGATGATGGAAGCAAAAGGAGAGTGGTTAAAAAATCAAGGAGAAGACGTATTCGCTAAGTTGGCGCTCCCGCAAGCAATCTTGCGTTTCAAACAAGGATTTGGTCGTCTTATTAGAACAAATACAGATACGGGAACTGTATTTGTATTAGATCGTCGTTTGACAAGCTCTTCTTATGGAAAACGTTTTTTACAATCAATCCCAACTGTCCCGCTCTATGAAGGTCCTCTAGAAGAATTGTTAGAACAATTAAAGGAACGGCCAAATGAATAAAATTGGAATAAAAATACGCCTGAAGTACATTTAAACTTCAGGCGTAAAAAATGTGGGTAGGAGGAATTTTATTTTTCTTACTTCTTGTATACAAAATGTATCGGTTTTCGACTTGAAACCTTTTTTTGCTGTACATGTCCTGCTATAATAGATGGGTGATGAAGCAGGGGTTGTAAAGAATGTACTCTTATTGTAACCGCATTGCGTTCTTCTATAATTAGAAATTTTTGTGTAACGGAGGAGTTTTTTCATGGATAAGAAAATCGAAGTCCTATCAACGACGCGTATTAAATATTCGTCTGACTTGTATAAAATCGTTGATAGTTTGAATCGTACGTTAAAAGAGCAGGACCTCATGTTCGGATTAGCATTAGACGAAAAAGATAAAGAAACAGCTGTATTTACGATTTACAGAACGTAGTGATACAATGAAAAAGTGGATCTTTGCAATCGTTATCGTAATCGTTGCTAGCGGAATATATGGGGCGTATGTTTATAATAAAGCAATGGAAAAGAAAATCCCTAAAGAGGCAAAATCTGTAGAAATTGCAAAAGAAAAGGCAAAGCTTACAAAGGTAAAATCTGTGGATTATTATAACGGAGAATCTTCATATACAGTCGTACAAGGTACAGATGAAAAAGGAGAACAACTTATCGTTTGGGTGCCTGAGAAAAAAGGGGAAACTATAGTAAGGAAAAAGAGCGAAGGTATTTCTGAAAAAGATGCTTTACAAAGAACGATTGAACAAGTCGGAGATGAAAGTAAAGAACCCAAAAGTAAGCCGAAAGAAATTTTAAAAGCAAAATTAGGCTTTGAAAACAATATACCATTATGGGAAGTTACATATATTGATGATGACAATCGTTATAGTTACTACTATCTTGAATTTAAAGATGGGAACTTTTTAAGACGATATAGCATTGAAAAATAGATGTAGGGGGAACTACAAATGAAATTAGCAAAGCGAGTAGCTGCTTTAACACCATCTGCAACTTTAGAAATTACAGCAAAGGCACAAGCATTAAAAGCAGAAGGTCATGATGTAATTGCATTAGGAGCAGGAGAACCTGACTTTAATACGCCAGAACATATTATGGATGCTGCGCATAAAGCGATGTTAGAAGGACATACGAAGTATACACCAACAGGTGGATTACAAGCGTTAAAACAAGAAATTGTGAAGAAGTTTACTCGTGATCAAGGAATTGCGTATGATCCATCTGAAATTATTGTATGTAATGGTGCTAAGCATGCATTATATACATTATTCCAAGTGTTACTTGATGAAGGAGATGAAGTTATCATCCCAACTCCTTATTGGGTAAGTTATCCTGAGCAAGTAAAGCTTGCTGGTGGTAAGCCAGTTTATGTAGAAGGTCTAGAAGGCAATGAGTACAAAATTACAGCAAAGCAGCTGCGTGGGGCAATTACAGAGAAAACGAAAGCAGTTATTATTAATTCACCGAGCAATCCAACAGGGATGATTTACAGTAAAGAAGAATTGCAACAGCTTGGAGAAGTATGTTTAGAGCATGATATCTTAATCGTTTCAGATGAGATCTATGAAAAATTAATTTATGGTGATGCGGAATATACTTCAATTGCCCAGCTTTCTAATGCATTAAAAGAACAAACACTTATTATTAATGGTGTATCTAAATCACATTCTATGACAGGTTGGCGTATTGGATATGCAGCAGGAAATAAGCAGCTTATTAAAGCGATGACGAACTTAGCGAGTCATAGTACGTCAAACCCTACTTCAATTGCTCAATACGGTGCAATTGCTGCGTATGCAGGCTCACAAGAACCTGTAGAAACAATGCGTCAAGCGTTTGAAGAAAGATTGAACATTATTTATGATAAATTAATTCAAATTCCTGGTTTCACTTGCATTAAGCCACAAGGTGCTTTTTACTTATTCCCAAATGTAAAAGAAGCCGTAGCATTAGCTGGGTATGATACAGTTGATGAGTGGGCAAAAGCATTATTAGAAGAAGAAAAGGTGGCTCTTGTTCCAGGTACAGGATTTGGTGCACCAAATAACGTTCGATTATCGTATGCGACATCTCTTGAGCAAGTTGAGAAAGCATTAGAACGAATTCATACGTTCATGAAAAGTAAAGTACAGGCTTAATCGTCTGTTTCTTGTAGTAAATGGCAAAAAACCTCCCTATATATAGGGAGGTTTTTTTGACGAATTGTGGCAAAAAGAAATGGCTAAAGGTGTGTTATACTAGAAAGCGAGGTGTTTGGTGATGAAAAAGAAAATGATGTTACAATGGTTTGAACAGGGAAGCATAGCGATTCCTAAATTGCTTATGATGCATTATAAAAAGCTAGGTTTAAATGAGACGGAATTTATGGTAGTACTTCATGTACACACATTTTTAGAATCAGGTAATTCGTTCCCGACTCCTTCAGAGATTTCAGAACGGATGACGATAACAGAAATGAAATGCATGGAAGTGATTCAGACTTTAATCCAAAAAGGTTTTTTAGCACTAGAAGGTGGACGAAGATCTGAAGCGATGATGTGTGAAAGTTATTCTTTACAACCACTGTGGGAAAAAATATTGCACTTTTTAATGAATGAATCTATAGAGGAAGAGCAAAAAGAACAAAAACAAATTCAAGTAAATTTATATACAGTATTTGAAAAAGAATTCGGAAGACCACTTTCGCCATTTGAATGTGAAACATTAGGGATGTGGGAAGATCAGGATCAACACCATCCGAATTTAATTCAAGCGGCTCTTCGTGAAGCTGTTATGAGTGGTAAACTTAATTTCCGGTATATTGATCGTATTTTGTTTGAGTGGAAAAAGAACGGAATTAAAACGGTAGATCAAGCGCAAAATCAAGGCCAGAAATTTAGAGCGAATCAACAACGCACACAACAAACGACAAAACAAGAGACGAAATTTACTGGGAAAGTGCCTTTTTATAATTGGTTGGAGCAGTAGTGTAGGAGGAAAGATATGTTGAACAAAACGCAAATTCGTTATTGTTTAGATACAATGGCGGATATGTATCCAGAAGCGCATTGTGAATTAATTCATGATAATCCATTTGAACTTGTAATCGCAGTGGCATTATCTGCACAATGCACAGATGCACTTGTGAATAAAGTGACGAAAAACTTATTTCAAAAATATAAAACACCAGAAGATTATTTAAGTGTGTCTTTAGAAGAATTACAACAAGATATACGTTCCATTGGATTGTTTAGAAATAAGGCGAAAAATATTCAAAAATTGTGCCGGATGTTACTAGATGATTATAACGGGAAAGTTCCAGAAGACCGTGACGAGCTGACGAAATTACCAGGAGTAGGGAGAAAGACAGCGAATGTAGTTGTTTCGGTAGCATTTGGAATTCCAGCGATTGCTGTTGATACGCATGTAGAGAGAGTGAGTAAGCGGTTAGCAATTTGTAGATGGAAAGATTCTGTGTTAGAAGTGGAAAAGACATTGATGAAGAAAATTCCAATGGATGAGTGGGGAGTTACACACCACCGTATGATTTTCTTTGGACGTTATTACTGTAAGGCGCAGCGACCACAATGTGAAGAGTGTCGATTACTAGAAATATGTCGTGAAGGAAAGAAACGAATGAAGGGGAAATAAAGGATGGAGCGAGTTATAGAGATACCGAAAGAGTTTCGGTACGTACCATTTTTTAAAAAGAATGCAAATTCGATTACGTATAATACAGACCAGTCTTTTGAAGAAATAATACAAAATACTTACTTTATATTTGATATTGAAAGACAATATGAGCCGTGGAATGAAATTGAAACAAGTATTCCGGCAGTGTTAAATGTATGGAAAAGCAGGCATAAAGAAATTGCGACACTATTTCGAAACCGAAAAAAACAAGAAGCTGAGTACCCGATGATTCTTTTTGCAGCACACTTGCTATCGGTTGTATATTGGCTAAATGAGAAGCCTGTTCATAGTTTGAATGAGATGCAAGTAAATACGAATGAATTGGAAGCACAACCTGTTAATTTTGTAGAAAGATACTCATTTATTATAAAGAAACCGAGTAATTATCATTCATATATTCAATTAGCACAGCTGTATATTGAAATAGAAAAGCTACATGTTAAGAAAATGATAACAAAAAAGAAGTCCTTTTCTCGTTAAGAGTAAGGACTTCTTTTTTGTTATTAAGACTCTGATGTAACAACATCTCCGTCTGCGTGAGGTGTATCTCCTCCGGTATTCTGTTGGTGCTGTTCTTCTTCAGCTTTTTTTCTAGCTTCTTCTTCAGCTTTTCTCTTAGCTTCTTCTTCAGCTTTTTTCTTAGCTTCTTCTTCAGCTTTTTTCTTAGCTTCTTCGTCAGCTTTTTTCTTAGCTTCTTCGTCAGCTTTTTTCTTAGCTTCTTCGTCAGCCTTCTTCTTAGCCTCTTCTTCAGCAGCTTTCTTTTGAGCTTCTTCTTGCTGTTTACGTTGTTGTTCTTGCTGCTGTTGTTGTTGCTGTTGCTGCTGCTCTTGTTGTTTACGCTGATCTTCATCAGCTTTTTTCTTAGCTTCTTCTTGTTTTAGTTTATCTTCATTGGCTTTTTTCTGGGCCTCTTCATCAGCCTTCTTAGCCTCTTCTTCAACTTTTTTTGCATCTGGAGTTCCGCCAGGCGCAGTGAATGATGCGCCAATTGCAGGACTTGTTCCAGTCCCCTTTTTCGCTACTACAGAGAAGCTGTAAGTAACACCTGGTTTAATACCACCAAGAGTAGCAGTCGTACCGCTTACTGACAAGCTACCACTAGAACCGTCAGTAGCTTTATAGCTTGCTGCGTATGCATCAACATTTGATGATGGTCCAGACCAGTTCAGTGTCACTGTGCTAGCTCCATCGAAAGCTACATTAAGACCACTAGGTGGATCTACTTTAATTTGTTTAATTGCATCTTTCTTCGCACCTTTTACATATAACTCTCCGTTTATTTCTTGAACAGAAGAAGGACGTTCAAAACGAGAGTTATCTGTAGCGAATTTGCTCATCATTACTTGGAACATTTGCTGTGCAATTCTAGTATAACGATCACTAATGTAGTTTTCTGGGCCATTTTTTTCGTAACCAGTCCATACTGCCATTGTATATTGCGGTGTATATCCAGCGAACCAGCTATCTCTGTTTGCATCAGCTGGAATACCGTATTCTTTTATAACGTCTTCGTCAAAGTTTTGTGTACCTGTTTTACCTGCTACGTCAATACCTGAAACGTATGCTGTTGGACCTGTACCACCAGAACCAGGTTTTACTACGTCACGAAGAACGTCAGTCACCATGTAAGCTGTATAGTCGTGCATTGCACGTTGTTCTTTCGGTTTAAAGTTTTTCTTTTTCCCGTCTGGGAAGATGACTTCTTTTACGAAGTGAGGCTTATTATACACACCGTCATTGCCAAATGCGGCATACGCCCCAGCTACTTGTAATGGAGAACTATCGTTACTACCAATTGCTGTTGATTCAAATGTTTTGCCGTCTTTAAATGTCATGCCCAAGCCTTCAGAAAACGCTTGTGACTTAGGAAGACCAACCGCTTGAGCTGTTTTTAAAGCCGGAATGTTTAATGATTTTTTCAGTGCTTCACGTAGTGAAACGTCACCTTTATAACTATTTGTTGCATTTCGTATTTTTTTACCATTGGAATACGTATACTCTGAGTCATTTAATTGATGGTATGTAGACCATTGTAAATTCTCAATTGCCGGACCATAGTCGAAAATTGGTTTCATTGTGGAACCGACTTGGCGTTTTAAATCAGTGGCCATATTATGACCTTTGAAAGTAGACTTACTTTCTTTACGCCCAGCTCCAATTGCTCGAACTTCTCCAGATTGTGTATCCATAAATACGAATGATCCTTGGAATTGATCGTTTGGATACTTAATAAGATTGCCATCCATAATTTTTTCAGCATAATCTTGAGCATCTTGATCAAGTGTTGTATGAATCGTTAAACCATCTGAACCGATATTTACATCCGGATATTCTTTTTCCACTTCTTTTACAACCGCATCTAAAAATGCTTGGTACTTCATTTCAGTCACTTCTGAAGATGGAAGAAGTCCTTGTGTTACAGGGATTTGCATTGCGTCATTCATTTCTTGTTTCGTTATATACCCGTGTCGATTCATTAAAGATAATACGATATTACGACGTTTCGTTGCTCGCTCAACGTTTTCTTCTTTTGTTGGATCATAAATGTTAGGACCTTGGGGTAAACCAGCGAGCATCGCAGCTTCATGTAATTGTATGTCTTTTAAATCTTTACCATAATATTTTTTTGCAGCTGTTGAAATACCATAAGAGCGATTACCTAAGTTAATCTTATTTAAGTACATTTCTAAAATTTCATGTTTTGAGTACTGTTGCTCTAACTTATAAGATAAGTACCATTCCTGCACTTTTCTCTTTGCAGTTTTGTCCATCGTTAGAAAATAGTTTTTAACTACTTGCTGTGTAATCGTACTACCACCTTGTGAGCCAAAGCCACCAGTGACATTTTCCATAATTGCCATTCCAGTACGTTTAAAATCAATTCCATCATGCTTATAGAAGCGAGCATCCTCAGTCGCAAGGAATGCACTTTCAATTACTTTGGGAATTTGATCGTAAGTAACATGGGTTCGTTTTTCAGCACCGTATTCATAGAAGAAATTCCCGTTTTTATCAAGGAATTTTGTTGATAAAGGATTGACAAGTTTTGATTTGTCTAATTTCGGAGCGTCCTTTACCATAACAAAGAAAGCCGAAACGCCAGCTACGAGGCCGACGATACCAAGAAGTAGACAACCTATAAGGAATTTCTTAAAAAAGGAACCTTTTTTCTTTGGCTTTTCTTCTTTATGAGTTTCTTTCGTTTGATTTTTTACATGATTTCGTTCTGTACGAGAACGATAATTATCTGACATTATACTTTCTCCTACCTTTCATTCTCTCCCCCAAAAGTCGAAAAAAGAGCCTTAGTGATGACTCTATCACGAAAAATAAACCGTGTCTAGTACGCGGATATAATCAATTCGAGGGTGATAACCGCATGATAATAAAGACCCATGCTCTTCTATTTCTTGTTTTGTAATCGATTTACGTCCACCAGTATTTTGACGATTCCAAAATGCAATAATATGTTTTGCATCTAATAAATAAAATTCATCAAAAAGTGTAAATTTAATAATAACAAATGCAATTCCATTATGAGCGACTACTTGCTTCATATGTTCAATTTGATGAAGGTGGAAGTTTTGAAGTGGAAAACTGGTTTTATTTTTAGTTTCTTTCGCTTCAAAATCGATGTATTTCCCTTTGTATACACCGTTGTAATCTGTTGTAGAAGGTTGTTTGAAATACGCTTCTTTTACCACTGCAGCACTTCGAGCGGGGTAATCTACTTTTACAATTTGAAGAGGTGTAGGTTTTTTATGTACGCATGCAATATTATGGGTTAAGTAATATTGATTGGTTTCATTCAATTCCTCTTCAAGGGACATACCTCTATTACTGTAAGTATGTTTTTTTATTGGTGTCTTATGAGGTTGTGAAGCTTGATCGTACCTTTTTCCATTTGGGTAACGAATGGTCATATTGTGTCCACTCCCAACTTGTTAAGAATTACTTACAAAGGTGATTATATCAAAAAATGAAAAAAGATGTGACCTTTTTCAAGAAAGGTATGGTACTTATTCATGTTTAGCTGGAACGATTACGAAAAAATTATACAAAACCGTAATGATATTTTGTGTACAGAAGAGGAGAAAGCTATGGTTCTTAATATTAAGGAGAGAACGGATGTAGCTAACGTGGATAACATTTCACGTACACAATCTTACCAAGAATATTATTTGAGAAATAAAGAAATCCGATGGTCTTTTTTAGCAAGTATGGTCTCAAGGAATGGGGGATGGAATATGACAGATTTAGAAGGAGAATATTATTCTAATCTTCTGTCCCAAACAGTTAAGAGGCGATTATTTCTATGTTATGAGAAAGCCAATTGGCTCATTTTCTTAGATGCATTTCCTCAACTATTACTGTATGAAGAAAGTAAAAGGCGATGTGAGCCGCTCTTTCATTTGTTACAATTTTTCAACATATCAATTTTTATGGAAAAAGAATGGTCATATTTCTGGGAGAAAAAAGATATCAATAGGCTTATGACGGCACTTATTATTAATGAACAAAATAAAATTCAAAAACCAGTAATCGAGAATACATACTTTCAAAAACATGTATTTGATACGGCAGTGTTCAAATTTCAAGAAATACTTCACATTAGTGCAGTTGTTTTTCCAATGATGGAAGGGAGAATGTATGGGTTTTCAGTTTGTCAATTTGAAACGTTACAAAAACGTATAGAACTTGGGAAGAAGTTAGCTTGGTTATTATTTCATTCAAAGTATAAAGATTCTTTTTATAAGTTTGCATTGCAAACTAGGCATACGGGATCAAGGATGGATTATGAATGCAATATAAGAGAGATTAGAAAATCAAGTACACCGGCCCTTAGAGATGTGTACGCTATTGTCGCTCACGAAAAATTAATTGAAAAAGATTGGTTTAGTGAAGGGATGGAAGTGGAGTCGTTATTTGTACTTGAAAAACCAAAGGGAGGAATTAATATAACAGAATGGTATAGGATGAAGAGGGAGCAAATTCATACTCTTTCTATATTAAGTAGTTTTGTTAAAAGAATAGATGAGTTCATGATATAATCAAGAAGTCCCGCCTTCCTATATGAAGGCGGGGCTTCTTGATTGAAAGTAATATGTTTTTCAACAAATTACTTTTTACTTCGCTATTTGCTGGCAGTACGACTTTAATCTCAGCACTTATCGAAAGCAAATAGGGAAGGTTAGAATGGAAATTAGCTATTTGTGGGCGGTAAAACTCCCACCTCAAAATTCGGCTGGAGCAAAGAAGTTAGGTGGAAGCCCTGCTGTCCGTAAACGCTCGATTGGTGAAGGCTAATAATCAGTGGGGATGAACAAAACACTCACTGATTAAAGTTTCACTTTATGTAGCGGGGAAATTTGGACCATCAAGCTTTGGATTACCAGTCTCAGGTTTGTTTTGTTGTTTGTTTTGTTTTTTCTTTTTTTCATTTTTATTTTTTGCCATCGTAATACACCTCCTTTTTGTATTGTTACCATTTCTAAAAATGGCATACAAAATGATTTCTTTGACGAATATCAACTAGTTTTGTCATGTGAGCAGGAGTAACTAATCAATCGGCGAAATTACATGACAAAGGAAAGGCAAAGAAGGGGGCGTTTTAAATATGGCGATGGTTCAGAAGGAAGATGTTATGAAAAAAATGGATCAAATGTTAAGTTCTCTCGATTTGCTGGAAATGAATATTGGGATTAGAATGAATCACGCATTGAAGGATAAAGTTGAAAAAATATGCAATAAGATAGAAATAACAGAAATGCATATCGAGCATATGGAAAATAAATTAGTGCATCACGAAGAAAAAGGGAGCTGGGTAAAGACATTTCAAAACGTCGTAGTCAGTGCATAATAAGGTGGGAATAAAATGAAATATGAAGGATTAATCCAGTCTTCGGAGAAGTTAATGCAGTATAATGATGAAGCCAATGTAAAAAAAAGAGAAATGGATGAATATGATTTTTATAAGGATATGAAGCCATTTGTTGATATGGTAGATACGGAGTTAGAGGTGTGGAAAGAATTAGCTTATATATGGATAAAGGAAGAGCGGCCTAAGTATATACATGTGCAACAAATCGATCAAGTGTATGAGAATTTACAAACTAATGTGCTACAATGTTTTGTTAATAAGGGAAAAGGTAAACGTTTCTTTGAAACTCATCAAGCTATTTCGTATACTTTGCAAAATATCGTAGATCAATGTAAGTAACAAGAGGGGGAAAACCCTCTTGTTTTTTTAGGCTTCTGTCGCTGTTGTAGGTTTTGTTGCGCCGTTTATTTCTAATTCGCGTATTAATGTTCGGTAATCTGAGATGCATATTTTTCCTTCGAGATAACAATGTCTCGCAAAGTCTAGTAGTTCATTTGAACTTTCTGTACAGTACCCCTTTTTTTGAGAAAACGCTTGTTTTAAATCCCCTAATACCATGTTGATTCCTCCCCCATGAGAATCTTCTTCCTTATTATCATAGCATGGAAGGGTTTACTTTCTAATTTTTTTAAAAATTTAAACTTCCGACAAAAACAGACAGATACTCCGTCACACATTTTATTTTATAGGTACATATTCTATATGTAGAAACTTATGTGAAGGAGGAGAGTATGCATGTTTCAACAACCTAATGTATATCAGCAAACAAATCCATATGCACAGCAAAATATGTACCAATATAATGAGGATACATATTTACGATATAATATGTATCCTTTCGAGCCTCATTATGGGAACCAAAATTATTATCAACCATTTGAAGTGTCGTTTGGGAATCAACAACAGCAGCCACAATCACAACAACCCTACATGAATCAACAACAGCAGCCACAATCACAACAACCCTACATGGATCAACAGCAGCAGCCACAATCACAACAACCCTACATGAATCAACAACAGCAGCAACCACAACCACAACAACCCTACATGAATCAACAACAACCTTATATCAATTCGCAATATTATATGCCGCCACCATCTCCCTATGGAAATCAACAAGCGATGTTTTATCCACCAAAACAACCGTATCCAACTATGAATAAACAAAAGCAACAACAGCAACCGAGTCAATTTTCGAGCTTTGTTTCCCAATTTAAAACATCAGATGGCAACTATGATGTAAATAAAATGATGAACACAGCTGGACAAATGATGAATGCGATGAATCAAGTGACGGGTATTGTGAAACAAGTTGGAGGTTTTTTTGGTAAATAATAGTGGGGGGTATCTATAACAGTATTATGTATGAAGTAGGGCAATAGTCAAATTTCTATGAAATAAATGGGTGTATATAACAAACGGCTTTACCTCTTTTCTCATATTGTAAAGAGTAATCAGATTTTCTTTATGAGAGAGGAGAGAAAAACTATGCATCATTGTCATCCTTGTTTTGGAGGGCATAAGCCTGTAGGACCTATTTGTACAACTGCTCCTGTCATTCATCCGACTAAGCAATGCGTAACACATTCTTTTTCAACAACGGTGGTGCCACACATTTTCCCAACACATACAACACACGTACATCATCAACAAATTAAAAATCAAAACTTCTTCCCACAAACAAACTCGAACGTAAATGTTGTAGACCCTGGTGATCCAGGATTTGGTGGCGGATGTGGACCATGTGGTCATGGACACCATGGACACCATGGACATCAAATATCTCCATTTGGACCAGGACCAAATGTATCACCGTTTGGACCAGGACCGAATGTGTCACCATT
The DNA here is from genome assembly GCF_001884135.1 of Bacillus nitratireducens. Taxonomy (GTDB): domain Bacteria; phylum Bacillota; class Bacilli; order Bacillales; family Bacillaceae_G; genus Bacillus_A; species Bacillus_A nitratireducens. Next base: position 50,913 of record NZ_MAOC01000019.1, read on the forward strand.
TGGACCAGGACCGAATGTATCACCATTTGGACCGAATGTAGGACCAAACGTTGGTGGAATGTTTAAAAAGTAAATGATATGTTAGAACTAGCGAAATGCTAGTTCTTTTTTTGTAATTGGAGTGTTGATATGAAAGTCGTTGCTGTAACAGGATATAAGCCATTTGAACTTGGAATATTTAAAAATGATCATCCAGGAGTAGAATGTATAAAAAAGGCGCTTCATCGTAAGTTAACTGCTTTTGTAGAAGATGGTTTGGAGTGGGTTATTATTAGCGGCCAGTTAGGAGTTGAATTATGGGCTGCTGAAGTTGTTTTTGAGATTCAAGTAGAATATCCAGATTTAAAATTAGCGGTATTTACTCCTTTTTTAGAACAAGAAGAAAATTGGAAGGAAGATAACCGTGAATATTACGAATTTATTCTTTCGCAAGCAGATCACATTGATAGTATTACGAAACGGAAGTACGAAAGCCCAGAGCAATTTAAATTAAAGAATCAATTTTTTATTGCAAAAAGCGATGCACTTTTAGCTGTATATGATGAAGAAAAGCCTGGGAGCCCTAAATATATAGTAGAAGCGGCTAAGAAAAAAGGAGAAATAGAAAATTATCACAGTTATTTCATTCTTTTTTCTGATTTACAAGATATAATGGAAGAGGAACAGTGGAATAATGCAGATTAATATGTAATATTGTACTTGCATATTTGATTGACAAAAGGCATTGTTTCTGAAAAAATTTAGTTAATGAAAGCTTTGGCAAAAATTTGAGGTGAAGAAAATGATTTCGGATAAAATTAAATTAACAGCGAAAGATATTTTAGAAAAAGAATTTAAAACAGGTATGAGAGGTTATCAACAAGAAGAAGTAGATAAGTTTCTTGATATGATTATTAAAGATTATGAAGCCTTTCATAAGGAATTTGATCAATTAAAACAACAAAATGTTCGTTTAAAACGTGAATTAGAAGAGCAGAAAGTAGCGGCAACACAAGTTCCGCAACAACCAGTACAAACACCAGTTGCACAACCAGTATATAACAATACGAATACGGATATTTTAAAACGTCTATCTAATTTAGAAAAAGCTGTATTTGGAAGTAAGTTATACGAATAAATTAGGGTAACAAAAAGGTTAAAGTAGTTTACATAGAAAAAAACATTGCAAAATCTTTTTGTTTCCACTATACTAATGTTTGTCATAACGTTTGGGTAATCGCTGCAACGCCAACGTTGTAGAGGAAAGTCCATGCTCGCACGACCTGAGATGGTCGTAGTGTTCGTGCCTAGCCAAGTCATAAGCTAGGGTATTCTGGCTGTGAAGCTGGTTTAACGGCAGGGAAAAAACCTAAGTCCTTTCGGATATGGTTTGACTACCTTTAAAGTGCCACAGTGACGAAGTCCTTGAAGAAATGATAGGAGTGGAACGAGGTAAACCCCACGAGCGAGAAACCCAAATAATGGTAGGGGAATCTTTTCCAAGGAAATGAACGACGGAAAAGGACAGGTTTTCATAACCTGTAGATAGATGATTGCCACCGGAGTACGAGGCGTGGGCCGTTTGCAGTACAAAGGAACAGAACATGGCTTACAGAACGTTATGAACCAACTATGAAATAACTCAGCTCTCCTTTGTTAGAGGAGGGCTTTTTATTTGTATGAAGTTATAAATTATGAGTTAAAATGGTTAATGAGATAATTCTTCGTAAAATGTAATGATTAATAGGACAAATTGCTATTAATTATTGTTTAACTATACATAAGAGGTGAATGCAAATGGGAAAAGTTACCTTAATTGCAACAGCGGCAATGGGTATTGAATCGTTAGTTGCCCGAGAAGTTCGTGATCTTGGTTATGAATGCCAAGTGGAAAACAGCAAAGTAACATTTGAAGCAGATGAAAAGGCGATTTGTCGCACGAACTTATGGTTACGTACTGCGGACCGTGTGAAAATTAAAGTTGGCGAATTCAAAGCGACAACATTTGATGAGCTGTTTGAAAAAACGAAAGCATTAAACTGGGGAGATTATATTCCAGAGAACGGAGAGTTCCCTGTAATTGGTAAATCGTTAAAATCTGAGTTGTTCAGTGTTTCAGATTGCCAACGTATCGTTAAAAAAGCTGTCGTTGAAAAATTAAAAACAACATATAAACGTACAACTTGGTTTGAAGAAGATGGTCCGTTATTCCGTATTGAGATCGCAATGCTCAAGGATATTGCAACATTAACAATTGATGCAAGTGGTGTTGGACTTCATAAACGTGGATACCGTATGGATCAAGGGGAAGCTCCTTTAAAAGAAACATTAGCTGCGTCTTTAATTAAGTTAACAAACTGGAAGCCAGATCGTCCTTTCGTTGATCCTTTCTGTGGATCTGGAACAATTCCAATTGAAGCTGCGTTAATTGGACAAAATATCGCACCAGGATTTAACCGAGGCTTTGCATCGGATGAATGGGGCTGGGTTGGTAAACAAAATTGGCGTGAAGCTCGTCAAGAAGCTGAAGATTTAGCAAATTATAATCAACCATTGCAAATCATTGGATCTGATATTGACCATCGTATGATTCGAGTTGCTCAAGATAACGCAGAAGAAGTTGGATTAGGGGATCTTATATCATTTAAACAAATGCAAGTAAAAGATTTCACGACAAAAGAGGATTATGGCTATGTTGTAACGAATCCTCCATACGGAGAACGTTTAAGTGAAAGAGCGCTTGTTGAAAAATTATATAAAGAAATGGGAGAGGTATTCCGCCCATTAGATACGTGGTCAATGTATTTATTAACAAGTTATGAGGCATTTGAGAAGTGTTACGGAAAAGATGCATCGAAAAAGCGTAAACTGTTTAACGGATTTATCCGTACAGATTACTACCAATACTTCGGAAAACGTCCACCGCGTAATTCATAGTATAAAACTCCTCCAGCGCGCATATACTGGCTATTATGTAATGCGTAAAGGAGGAAGTGATATGGATAGTTTCCAATTATCGATGATTCAAAAAGCTATTCACCGTACGTATGATGAGCTCGGAAAAGAAGTGGATAGTCATGGCGTAATTGTAGATGAAATACAAAAAGCGCAGGAAGAATATTTATCAGCTCTTTCACATGAAACAGCGATTGATAAACGGTATTTAAAGTCATTAATATAGAAGAAAATTTTCCTTTTTCGAAAGGGAAATTTTTTTTCGTGTATTTCTATGTATTGCAACAGGGGAAAGTAGCTGTATACATATGTGTAGCAGCTGTTATATCTTTTTATAGAAAAACTGTTTGGTTGGAGGCTAAGGATGTTTACTGAGAAGAGATTACCATTTGAAGTAGGAAAACAAGACAATTTTTATGATAAGTTGAATGAGTGGATTGGCGATGTGTTTTACGACATCCTTCCGGAAAAAGGCTTTGAAGAGCGTGATGAACAAATTTTTATGGCGTTTCAGTTAGAGCGTGCTTTCCAAGAGAAAAAAGTTATGTTCGCAGAAGCGGGAGTAGGAACAGGGAAAACAATTGTATATCTTCTATATGCAATTTGTTATGCACGTTATACTGGGAAGCCAGCTATTATCGCTTGTGCAGACGAAACGTTAATTGAGCAGCTTGTGAAAGAAGAAGGGGACATTGCTAAGTTATCTGAAGCATTAGGACTATCTGTTGATGTAAGACTTGCGAAATCAATGGATAATTATTTATGTTTACGAAAACTAGAAGATGTTATGAGTGGGCGTGCTCCAGAAGTAATTGAAGACGTATATTATGAATTACCACAGTTTGTATTTGATCATGGTACGATGCAAAACTTTACTCACTATGGTGACAGAAAAGAGTTTCCACTTTTAAATGATGAGGAATGGTCAAAAGTAAATTGGGATTACTTCCAAGATTGCTTCACTTGTGATTCTCGTCATCGTTGTGGACAAACTCTTTCTCGTGAACATTATCGTAAAGCGGCAGATTTAATCATTTGCTCTCAAGACTTCTATATGGATCATATTTGGACGTACGATGCTCGTAAACGTGAAGGACAAATTCCATTACTACCTGAAAGTAGCTGTGTTGTATTCGATGAAGGACATCTTGTAGAATATGCAGCTCAAAAAGCTTTAACGTATCGTTTAAAGCAAACGATGATGGAGCAACTTTTAACGAGATTGTTACAAAACGATATTCGCGAAGAGTTTGCACATTTAGTGGAAGAAACAATTTGGCAAACAGAGCGATTCTTTGATGTGTTACAAGAGAATAAAAAGGAAATTGCCGGTTCTGATCGTTTAGAAATTACTGTGACAGAAAAGGTAACTGCAGAGGCGAATAGACTTTACGCAAAAATCGGTGAAGTCGGTGACGCATTAGTATTTGAAAGTGAAATGCATACAGTAAACACATACGACTTAAATATCGTAGATGAACATTTAGATGTGTTAGAACATTCACTTCGTCTGTTCATGCACGAGAAAAATGTAATTACATGGGGTGAAGAAGGTGATGGAGCCTTCACGTTAGTTATTATGCCGCGTGCAGTTGAAGAAGTGTTACAAGAAAAAGTATTCTCAAAGAAGATTCCGTATATTTTCTCTTCTGCTACATTATCTAACAACGATTCATTCGCATTTACAGCAAATAGCCTAGGGGTAAAAGATTACTTATCATTCTCAGTTGCCTCACCGTTTGATTATGAGGAGCAAATGGCAGTAAACTTATTATCGCATACGAAAGAAAATGAATGGGAAAGAAAGTGTCAATATACACTTGAAAATATACAGAAAACAAATGGACGTACACTTGTATTATTCCGTACAACACAAGAGCTTGCAGCGTTTAAAGAATATGTAAGTAAAGAGCAAATGTCGGTTCCATTCCTATATGAAGGGGATCAAGAAATTAGTCAGCTCGTTTCTCGTTTCCAAAATGAAGAAGAGACTGTACTTTGTGCCGTTCATTTATGGGAAGGTTTAGATATTCCTGGCTCATCATTATCGCACGTTATTATTTGGTCATTACCATTCCCTCCAAACGATCCTGTGTTTGAAGCGAAGCGTAAACATGTAAATGATCCATTCTGGGATGTAGATGTACCATATATGATTTTACGTCTTCGTCAAGGGATTGGCCGTTTAATTCGTACGAGCGACGATAAAGGTGCTATATCAATCTTCTTATCTGATACAGAAGATGAGAAAGTGGTAGAAGCGGTGAAAAACGTACTACCAGTAGAAGGTAAAGAATTATAAGGAGAAAGCTTGGCGCTTGCCAAGCTTTTTTTCTATTATAAAAGGAATTTAGATTTCCATGTCGAATTAAGTTTGAGGTAGAAAAGGGAGGTTTTTATACGATGACGGTAGCTACATATGAAGTAGAAAAACAATTTTTAACATATGTGAAGAAGATACAGAATTACGGAGAAGCATTAAGCTTAATGTTTTGGGACTTGAGAACAGGTGCGCCTAAAAAAGGTGTAGACCAGCGTTCAGAAGTAATTGGTATGCTTTCATCAGAAGTGTTTGCCATGTCGACTTCAGATGAGATGGGGAACTATTTAACAGAGCTTGAAGCTTTAATACGTGAAGACAAACTTTCTGAAACGACAACGAAAATGGTTGAAGAGTGTCGTAAAGAATATGATAGAAATAAGAAAATTCCACAAGCGGAATATGAAGCGTATGTGAAATTAGAAGCGAAAGCGGAGAGTGTGTGGGAAGAAGCTCGCGAAAAATCTGATTTCGAAATGTTCCGTCCGTATTTAGAACAAATAGTTGAATTTAAAAAGAAATTTATTACATATTGGGGTTACGAAACATATAAATACAATACATTATTAGATATGTATGAGCCGGGTATTACAGTAGAAGTGTTAGATCACGTATTTGGTCAACTACGTGAGCGTATCGTTCCGCTCGTAAAAGAAATATCGGAGTCGCAAAAGAGATTAAAGACAAGTGCTTTATCAGAACATTTTTCAAAAGAACAACAAAAAAACTTTACATTAGAGCTATTAAAGCAATTGAATTATGACTTTGAAGCAGGTCGTCTTGATGAAACGGTACATCCATTTGAGATTACATTAAATAGAGGGGATGTTCGTATTACGACACGCTATGACGAAAAAGATTTCCGTATGGCAGTGTTTGGAACAATTCATGAATGTGGTCATGCTGTATATGAGCAAAATATTGCAGAGAAATTTGAAGGTACACCGCTATGTAGTGGAACATCTATGGGTATTCATGAGTCACAATCATTATTCTTTGAGAACTTTATCGGTCGTAATAAATCATTCTGGAAGAAAAATTATGATTTATTAAAAGAGTATAGCGATGGTCAATTCAATGGTATATCAGTAGATGAGTTTTATGATGCGATTAACGAATCGAAGCCATCGTTCATTCGTATAGAAGCAGATGAGCTTACATATCCGCTTCACGTCATGGTTCGTTATGAACTTGAGAAAGAATTGTTTGACGGTACATTACAAGTGAAGGATTTGCCAGCGGCTTGGAATGATAAGATGGAAGCATATTTAGGAATTCGTCCAGAAAACGATGCACAAGGTGTATTGCAAGATGTTCACTGGGCTGGTGGTTCATTTGGATACTTCCCATCTTATGCGCTTGGTTATATGTATGCAGCGCAATTTAAGGAAAGGATGATAAAAGACATTCCGAACTTTGATGCATTATTAGAAGAAGGAAACGTAACACCAATTCGTGAATGGTTAACAGAAAATATTCACCAATATGGTAAAACGAAAAAGCCGCTTGAAATTTTAAAAGATGTAACAGGTGAAGGGCTAAATGCAAACTACTTAGCTGATTATTTAGAAGCTAAATATAAAGAGATTTATGAGTTATAAAACAGGAGCTGCTTAATTGCAGCTCTTTTTTATGAGGGAGTGAGAGAAATGGGCTATATATTTACAGTAATGTCGCAAACGGAAGCGGAAGAAATTGCGTACAACTGGCATTATGAAGGGAAGTATTCTTTTTATGACATAGAGGCAGATCAAGAAGATTTAGCTGAATTTTTACATGATGAGAGTAGAGGGGACGACACATTTGCTGTGAAGGAAAATGGTACTCTTATTGGCTTTTTTAGCTTTTGCAGAATGAATACTCGAACGGTTGATATCGGACTAGGAATGAGACCTAATATAACTGGAAATGGATTCGGTTTAAAGTTCGTAAAAGCTGGACTAGATTTTAGTGAAGAAAAATATGGTTGTAACTATATAACACTATCAGTAGCGACATTTAATGAAAGAGCAATTAAAGTGTATAAAAGAGCGGGATTTGAAGCGGTTGGAACGTTTATACAGAAAACAAATGGTAGTTGTTTTGAGTTTTTGAAAATGAATTATATATGTAAAAATGATTAAAAAACAGAGGAGAACTTCTGTTTTTTATTTTGATGTAGCAATAAATGATGTTTGTTTTTGTGCTCGCTGTAATTGGAGGTTTTGAAATTTTGGAAGAGGATGTGTATGATTGAAGTTTAGTAGTAAATAGCAAGTTTAGTAAGGAGAGGTAGAGATAGTATGATTACAATTAAAACGAAAAATGAAATAGATTTGATGCATGAATCTGGGAAATTACTTGCTTCATGTCATAGAGAAATTGGAAAAATGATAAAACCAGGAATAACGACACAAGAAATTGAGACGTTTGCTGAAGCGTATTTAGAAAAGCATGGTGCAACATCTGAGCAGAAAGGTTACAACGGGTATCCATATGCAATATGTGCATCTGTAAACGATGAAATGTGTCATGGGTTTCCGGCAGATGTTCCTTTAACTAAAGGCGATATTGTGAAAATTGACATGGTAGTAAACTTAAATGGTGCGCTTTCAGATTCTGCATGGACGTATACAGTTGGCGATATTTCTAATGAAGCAGAAAGGTTATTGTTAGTAGCTGAGAATGCTTTGTATAAAGGGATTGATCAGGCGGTAATCGGTAACCATGTAGGAGATATTGGCTATGCCATTGAAAGTTATGCAAATGCTGAAGGTTTTTCTGTCGCAAGAGATTTTACGGGACATGGAATTGGTAAAGAGATTCATGAAGAACCAGCAATTTTTCATTTTGGGAAGCAAGGACAAGGGCCTGAGCTACAAGAGGGAATGGTAATTACGATTGAGCCGATTGTAAATGTAGGTATGCGATATTCTAAAGTTGATTTAAACGGATGGACTGCAAGAACGATGGACGGTAAATTATCAGCTCAATATGAGCATACAATTGCGATTACAAAAGATGGGCCGGTCATTTTAACGAAGCTATAATAGAGAATGTAAGAGTTTGCAAAACTCGAACGAAAATAGTGTTTTTGTAAAATTTGTACGTGTTTTTTAAAATAAATACTTTCCAAATTATAAAAAGTGCGTTATAATCCTTCTATAAAATAAATAGTTAGCTACACTCATATAATCGCGGGGATATGGCCTGCAAGTTTCTACCGAAGTACCGTAAATACTTTGACTATGAGTGAGGACGAATATATTTGCTTGTTTAGCATTCTTTTTTTGCGAAACTCCAAAAGCGCGTCTCTCACTTGTAACGAGTGGTGGCGGCTTTTGGAGTTTTTTATTGCATAAGAGGGGGAACAAACATGAAAGTATTACAAGAAAAGATTTTGAACGAAGGAAAGGTTTTATCTGGTGACGTATTAAAGGTAGATGCATTTTTAAATCATCAAATTGACCCAGTACTTATGCAAGAGATCGGAAAAGAATTTGCTAAGCGTTTTAAAGAAGAGAACATTACAAAAATCGTGACGATTGAATCTTCAGGCATTGCACCAGCAGTTATGGCTGCATTAGAGCTTGGTGTAAAAGTAATCTTTGCAAGAAAACGTAAATCGTTAACGTTACAAGATAATATGTATGTGGCGAAAGTATATTCATTTACAAAACAAGAAACGAACGAGATTTCATTATCTCGAAATCATATCGATGAAAATGATCGTGTGTTAATCATTGATGACTTTTTAGCAAACGGCCAGGCTGCTTTAGGATTAATGAGTTTAGTAGAGCAAGCTGGTGCAAGTATTGCGGGAATTGGCATTGTTATTGAAAAAGCATTTCAAGATGGAGGAAAGAAGCTGCGTGAACAGGGTGTTCGTGTTGAATCACTAGCAGAAATTGCATCACTTGATAACGGCACAGTTACATTTGTACAGCAAGAAACTGCGGAGGTGAATTAACAATGAAGCAGCACCCATTTAAAATAGCATCGCTTGGTATGCAGCACATGCTTGCCATGTATGCTGGCGCAATTATTGTTCCTCTTATTGTCGGCGGAGGACTTGGTTTAAATCAACAAGAATTAACGTATTTAGTATCGATTGACTTATTAATGTGCGGCGTTGCAACGATTTTACAAGCATTATCAAATCGCTTTTTCGGTATTGGACTTCCGGTTGTACTTGGTTGTACATTTACAGCGGTTGGGCCGATGATTGCAATTGGTAAACAATACGGTGTGTCTTCCATATATGGGGCAATTATTGCTGCGGGATTATTTGTTGTTATTTTCGCGAAATTATTTGGGAAACTTGTAAAACTATTTCCTCCTGTAGTAACAGGATCTGTTGTTACAGTCATTGGGGTTACACTTGTTCCAGCAGCTATTAATGATATGGCTGGAGGAGTAGGCAGCAAAGATTTCGGAAGTCTTGAAAATTTAGCTTTAGCATTTGGAGTTTTATTATTTATCATCATTATCTATCGTTTCTTTGACGGATTTATCCGTTCAATCTCTATATTACTTGGTCTGTTGTTCGGTACAATTGCTGCGGCATTTATGGGGAAAGTAAGCTTGCAAGCGGTTGGAGAGGCAGATTGGTTCCATGGTATTCAGCCATTTTACTTCGGTACACCAACATTTGAATTAACACCAATTATTACAATGATTCTCGTTGCTTGCGTAGGGATTGTAGAAGCAACAGGTGTATATTTTGCATTATCTGATATTTGTAATAAAAAGATCGGTGAAAAAGAATTAACAAAAGGTTATCGTGCAGAAGGATTAGCAATGGTTTTAGGTGGAATTTTTAACGCATTTCCATATACAACTTACTCTCAAAACGTAGGACTTGTTCAATTAACTGGAGTAAGAAATCGCGTTATTATTTATACTTGCGGTGGTATGTTAATAGTTCTTGGGTTCATTCCAAAAATCGCAGCTATCACAACAATTATTCCGAAATCAGTACTTGGCGGTGCAATGCTAGCAATGTTCGGTATGGTTATGGCATATGGTATTAAAATGTTAAGTAGCGTTGATTTTGGAAAACAAGAAAATTTATTAATTGTCGCATGTTCTGTCGGAATCGGACTTGGAGTTACAGTTGTTCCAACGTTATTCTCACAGCTTCCTGAAAATATTCGTATTTTAACGGATAACGGAATTGTACTTGGAAGTGCGTCAGCAGTACTTTTAAATATCGTATTTAATATGGTGCCGCAGCGTAAAGTGAAAGTAAAAGAAGAGCCAGTGTCTATGCAAAGTGCAGTAAGAGAAGCGTAAAAAAGCAAGGTCTCATTATGAGACCTTGCTTTTCTTTTTAAGTGGCATCATCTTACCGTACGTACCAAGGCGCCAAATGTATTCAAGTGGCCCATATTGGTAACGTGAAAGCCACCAGCGGCTAATAAAGATTTGTAACGTATAAAAGCCGATGCAAAATAGTGGTCCCACCCATAATGGAGCGGGATAATAATTTTTGAAAAATAGGCCGAATACAAGTAACGTAACAATCGTATGCGTGATGTAATTTGTTAACGCCATTCGTCCGACATATTGGAACGGACGTAATAATGTTTGCCATCTTTCTTTTTGTAATAAACGCATGAGCGTGAAAATATAGAATATGAATAATGTTTTTCCACTAAACATTGTAAAGGCCTGCATATAAAATGGTTCATAAGATGGTTTTGATAAGAAGTAACGGACCATGAAGAACCACATTGGTAATGTCAAAATGAACATAATGATTTGCCATTTTTTAAGCTTTGGATCTAACTCTTTCGTGCGGCGGAAAATATCTTTTTTGCCGGCGTATAAACCAAGTAAAAATAGTCCAACTGTTTCTGGGAGCATGAATGCGTTTAGTCCAATTCCTTCAGAATAAAATGCATGGAAACGATTTTGTATTTGTGACACAAAGTCTTCAAGTGGCATGATCGGTAAGGAAAACCCTAACTCTGCCTTTGGTACTAAGGCAACCACTATACTAGCGATTAGCATGAAAAACTGAAAAATACTTAATAAAACGATTGCCCATATTAAAATGGTACGAGGTTCTCTCTTATAAAATAAAAATAAGAAAAATCCAGCGATTGCATAAGTATGTAAAATGTCTCCGTCCCATAAAAGAACGTAATGTAAGAAACCAAATAATAATAAAATAAGTAAGCGACGAACAAATAAAGTTTTTGGGCGATCTGTTTTCGCTTCAGCACGAGTCATAAAAATGTAAAAGCCTAGGCCGAATAAAAACGAAAAAATTGTATAAAATTTGGTTTGAATAAACATATCGTAAAATAGACGGATATAGCTATCTAGCCCCTCATAAACTCCTGAAAGATCACGTGAGTCAATCCCAGCGATAACAGGCCAGTTAACAAGAAAAATACCTAGTACAGCTATTCCTCTAATAATATCGATGGAATGTATCCTCTCGCCTTGTGAAATATTTTGTGTCATTATTTTCCTCCTTGTTAAGTAATTCCCTTTTATTATACAAAATGTAAAGAGGAGGGTATATAGGCAATTTCCAATTTTTAAAGCTGTTAAGTTGTGTATTATGAGATATAATAAGAGTGCACAGCAAGTTTTAAACTTCTTTAAAACAGGCAGTAGAGCTCCTTTTCCCGAAGGAGCTTTCTTTTTTAGAAATTTGTTGATAATGATTCTCTTTAATGATAAAATGTATTTAAAAGTGATAATCATTATCAAAAAAGGTTGGTGTGTTAATATGGTGTATGCACTTGTTGCAGGAACGATTGCTATATATTTTGGTGTTACAAAGTATGTATTAAATGGAGTAGGAACAACAAAATGAATAATATTACATAAAATCCCTTTCGTTTGTAAAAAGAATGAAAGGGATTTTTTTATTTTTAATGAGAATATGCTGAAAATTTAGTATGATAGTAAAGTGAAACTGTAATCATGGGGATGCTCAGTCCTAAATGATTATTGTCACACAAATAGCGGGATAAAGTATATACATCTTGGATAAAGGGGAACAAGGGGATGACAAACATAGTACAGACAAACGGTATGAAAAAACTTGTTTGTTTTTATGAAGAGTGGCAAAAACATGGAGATGCAGAGAATAGTTTGAAGTTGTTTGAAGTGATTCAAAAATATAAACAAGAACAGCTTATGATAGCTTTTTGTGGTCATTTTTCGGCAGGGAAATCGACGATGATGAATCATCTATATAAAGCGCAATTACTACCGACAAGTCCAATTCCAACGAGTGCTAATGTCGTTAAAATTGAAAAAGGTTCTGATCGCGTTGTTGTTACGATTAAGTCTGGAGAGCAGTATGAATATGACGGCGCATATTCAGCAGAAGAATTAAAACAAATATGTAAAGACGGTGATGAGGTAATTGGTGTTCATATTTATCGAAATGATGCACCAATTCCTGACGGAGTTATGTTAGTTGATACGCCAGGAATTGATTCTACAGATGATGCTCACCAATTAGCAACAGAATCAACACTGCATCTTGCAGATGTTATTTTTTACATGATGGATTATAACCATGTCCAATCAGAAGTAAACTTACAATTTGTTAAAGAATTGAAACAACGTAATAAAACGGTTTATCTTGTTGTAAACCAAATAGATAAGCATAAAGAAAATGAACTATCTTTTGAAGAGTATAGAGAAAGTGTAAAACAATCTTTTGCTAACTGGGATATTGAAGTGGATGGTATTTTTTATACATCATTGCGAATGATGAATCATCCATACAATGAGATTCAACGTTTAGAAGTACTAATCTCTTCTATCATGAAAGAAAAAGAGCAGTATGTAAGTAAGGGAATGGAGCGAGAAACAGAATATTTACTGCAAGAACATTTCTCATTTATTCTTTCTGAAAATGAAAAACAGCTTATAAAATATGCGGAAGAATTAGTCTCACCGCTGTCGCTTTCAGAGATTGTTGAAAAGAAGGAAGAGTTAATTGAAAATAAAAATCGAGCATCGAGTAAAGAGTCTGATGTAAGAAATGAATTTATTAAAGGTTTACAAGCTATATTAGATAACGCGTATTTAATGCCATTTGAAATGAGAGAATTGGCAAATGAGTATTTAGAAACGAAATTAACGAAATTTAAAGTTGGTTTGCTATTTGCGAAGGGAAAGACGGAGCAAGAAAAACAGAGACGTGTGGATGCTTTTCATTCCACCCTTCAAAAGACTGTTGAAACGCAACTTGATTTTCATGTGAAAGAATTCATTGTAACCTTCTTAAAAGAAGAGGGATTATTTACAGAGGAAATTGGGAAGGACATATATGCTCTAGAGATTGCTTTCGGGCCGGAATTATTGGCGGAGACAATTAAACAAGGGGCTGGCTTTACTGGTGATTACTTACTTCTATATACCGCTGATGTTGCAAATGAGTTGAAAAAAAGATACTTTATGAAATCCCAGCAAATCTTTGGGAAAAGTACGGGTACATTGCAGAAAAAAGCGAAGATAGAAGTTGCTCGTATTGAAGAAGAGATTGAAAAATACACGATGTTACAAACAGCAAAAGAAACGAAATTACAATACATTCAGGCGTATGAGGAATATGAGAGTTATTTAGGAGATGTTTGGAATGAACATATTTCTATACCAGATGGATTGCGAATAGACGAAATATTACAAAGTGAAAAACAAATTGTTAGTGAGAAGTTTACGCTACAAGAGCAAGAAATCGTAAATGATAACGAAATGGCTAGTGAAGAAGAAATTAAAGGGACGGCAGCTTTAAATATTCAGCGTATATTAGAAAAAGTGAAGAAAGCTGAAACAATATTAGATCCATTGCCTACACTGAAACATTTACAGCAAGAAGTAGTTGGAAAAAGACAGCGTGTAGAAACGAAGCAATTTACAGTAGCATTATTTGGAGCTTTTAGTGCTGGGAAATCATCATTTGCTAACGCATTGCTCGGTGAAAAGGTGCTTCCTGTATCACCAAACCCAACGACAGCAACGATTAATCAAATTTTGCCGGTTACAGAGGAAAAACCACACGGAACAGTAATTGTTCAGTTTAAATCAAAGCAAGCACTATTAGAAGATGTGAAAGCTGTTTATAAGCTGTTTCATTATGAGATTACTACGTTAGATGAAGCGTTAACGCAAATTGATAAAATTATGAAATATCCTTCACCGAGCGGGAAGCAAAAAACAACATTTAGCTTTTTACGAGCGGTACAAAAAGGATATGAGGCAGTTGCTGCTCATTTAGGGGAACAAGTACAAGTAACGTTAGAAGAATTCTCTGATTATGTAGCTAATGAAGAAAAATCATGCTTTGTTGAGTATATGGAGCTTTATTACGATTGTGCTTTAACAAGACAAGGAGTAGCTCTTGTAGATACACCAGGAGCTGATTCGATTAACGCCCGCCATACGGATGTTGCATTCCAGTATATTAAAAATGCGGATGCTATTTTATTCGTAACATACTATAATCATGTTTTCTCTCGTGCAGATCGTGAATTTTTAATTCAGCTCGGTCGTGTAAAGGATACGTTTGCGCTTGATAAAATGTTCTTCTTAATTAATGCGGCCGATTTAGCAGAGTCTGAAGAAGAACTTGAAATGGTAAAAGGTTATATTGCAGATCAGCTCTTGCAATATGGTATTAGAAATCCGCGTTTATTTGCAATTTCAAGTTTATGTGCGCTTGAGGAAAAACAAGGGAAAAGTATTGACAAAGAAAAGTATGGCGTCTTACAAAACTCTGGGATTGCTAAGTTTGAAGAATCATTTACATCCTTTATGATGAGGGATTTAATGCTTGTATCTGTGCATGCTTTATATAGTGCATTGCAAGGAGCAAATCAGCTTCTAGTAAATATGATAAATGGCGCAAAGCAGGGAAATGATGAGAAAGCGAAGCAAACAAAAAAATATGAAGCAGAGCGTGATCAGCTACTTCATATTATTTCATCATATAGTGTGCTTGCTGAAGAACAAGCAATGCAAAATGAAGTGAAAGAATTGCTTTATTACGTACAACAACGCTTATTCCTGCGCTATAACGATGTGTTTACTGAATTTATTAATCCAGCATCACTTCGAACGGATGGGAATGTAAAAACGCAGTTGCAACAGTGTGTAATGGAATTAGTTTCATTTATTCAACATGATTTATTACAAGAAATGCGTGCGACATCATTACGTCTTGAAAGGTGGATAGATGAAGCGATGAAGCGCGCGAAGGATGAAATTGTTGTGAACTGCAAAGGAGAAAATGAATCGATTTCTATGGGTGGAACAGTAGATTATGAATATAAAGTTATTACACATAAAGAGCCATTTCCTTCAATAGAAATAAAAGATTTCAAAAAGGCACTAGCGCATTTTAAAAATGAGAAAAGCTTTTTTGAAAAAAATGATAAAGCTTTTATGCAAGAAGATGCTAAAGGAGTACTAGAACCTTTCGTATCAAACTATGTAGCTGATGAAGAAGATTTATTCGTTCATCATTATAAGCAAGAGTGGGATACAAAATGGAATTTATTCCAAAAAGTGATGCAACAAGATGTTGAGAAATATTATGAAAGTATATTATTTGCTTTAGCTGAAACAATTGATGTAACACTATATGAGCAAAGTAAAGAAGAGCTTCAAAAGCAGTTAATAGAAATAGAAAAAGAAATTTATGTTATATAGTCGCTATGAAAAAAAGATTCGTTCAATTTTCTTTTGTAATACAGTATCTAAAGATTTTACGAACCCTGCGAATTCATCAGTAGAAATCATATGAGTAAGAACTAAGCGTCTGCCGTCTGGTGTTTCACCGCATAAGACGAATGAAGAAAACTCATATGTTTTGTTTTCGACTACTAATTTGGGATAGGAATATGTGTCGCTCTTCTTTTTCTTTCCATCTATGGAGATGACGTTGCATTTTTTCTCATTGTTGTCCATGGTGAATCCCTCCTTTCTATTACTTATGGTAGACAAGGAGGGTTTAGAACAATAGAGAAGGGGGAATTTTTATGGATATTGTATTAAATCGTGTTTCTAAAGATAATGTGCCAAAGTCTTTACTCTTGCTTGCTGATCCAAGCGAGCGGCAAATCGCTACATATATACAGAGAGGAATAGTATATGTAGCTAAAGTAGAGGGGAAAGTGGTTGGTGTATATGTGTTGTTAGAAACAAGACCAAAGACGATGGAAATTATGAATATTGCGGTTGTAGAACATATGCAAGGGAAAGGTATTGGTAAGAAGATGTTGTTGCATGCGATAGAAATAGCTAAAGGATATGACATGCACAAAATTGAAATTGGGACAGGTAATTCTAGCGTTTCACAACTTACGTTATATCAAAAATGTGGATTTCGTATTTTTTCTATTGATTTTGATTACTTTTCAAAGCATTATGAAGAAGAGATTATTGAAAATGGGATTGTATGTCGTGATATGATTCGGCTTGCAATGGAATTGAATAAGAACGTATAACTTATTTAGGGGGAAGAGAAGATGGAAGTACATAAAGCAATTACAGCACATTCTCGTAAACAAAATGAAAGTGTAAAAGCATGTTTACAATTAGATGCGCAGCGTGAAGCAGCTATTGAAGCAGCCGTATCTCTTGCGTCAAAGGGGAAAGAATTTTCGGTTGATGTCATTAATGTTGTGACAAAGCAAATTAATGATCTTGCAAAAAATGGTGTTACACTGCAGCGTAAATTTGTTACAGAAGAAATGGTTATGGAGTATGTAAGTCGTTTGCAAGAGAAAGAAGGTCGTTAAAGATGATAGTTACAGTCGAATGGTTACGTGAGCATATAGAAGATGAGAATGTCCGTATAATCGATTGTCGTTTTGATTTAGCGAATCCTAATTGGGGTAGAGAAAAGTATGAGGAAGAACATATTCTTCATGCGTTATATTTTGATTTGAATATAGATTTATCAAGTCCTGTAACAGAACATGGTGGTCGCCATCCATTGCCGAATATTGAGGAGTTTGCAGACAAGCTTTCACAAGCTGGTATTGGTGAACATACGACGGTAATTGCATATGACAGTCAAGCGGGTGCAAATGCTTCTCGTCTCTGGTGGTTATTAAACTATGTAGGACATGAGAAAGTATATATATTAGATGGCGGATTTCCAGCTTGGAAAGAGAATGGACTACCGATAACAACGGAAATTCCTGTTGCTATACGAAAAACATTCAAAGCAAATGTACAAGATCATATGCTTGTAACGATGGAAACGGTGAGAGAGAATATTCATGCAGGTGCAGATGTTACGTTAATTGATTCTAGAGAGCCAAAACGTTATGCTGGTGTAGAGGAACTAGTTGATCCAAAAGCAGGACATATTCCGACAGCAGTAAACTATTTTTGGAAGGATGGAATTGTACAATCAGGACAATTTAAGAATAAAGCTGGACAACAAGAACGATTCCAAAATCTTTCGAAAGATAAGGAAACAATTGTATATTGTGGTTCTGGTGTTACAGCATGTCCAAATATCCTTGCATTGAAATTAGCTGGATTCCAAAATGTTAAATTGTATGCAGGTAGCTGGAGTGATTGGATTTCTTATCCAGAAAATCAAATTGCAAAAGAAGAAGATTAATCACTTGCATGCAAAAATAATTTGTATTAAAATAAGGTCACAAGCAAGAGATTGCTCGAAAAAATTTGTATTTTACACATTGGAAACAATGTGATAATATAACGACAAGTAAATAATACATCCTGCGGTGTGCGTAACTTATTTATGTCTAAAACCGATGTTAGTTATACGGAAGCTCAATATTTAGCGACCATCATCAAGCCTTCCTTGTGGAGGAAGATGTACGGTAACTGTGAGGGCATCCACCTGCGAGTAGCGGGTTTTTGGACATTTACGAGGAGCGGCACGTGCGGGGGTCTTATTTCAACTAACATTATATAAAATTCCTACGGTGTACGTAGCTTATGCATGTCTTAAACCAATAAGTTTAATATGGAAGTTCAATATTTAAATGTAGCTAACAAGCCGTCTTTTTAAGAAGGAAGTTACAAACATTTGTGAGAGCATCCACCTGTGAGAGCAGGTTTATGGACATCTAGAGAGAACGGCATATGTGGGGCTAAATAAAAACCTTACGTTTTATACGTAAGGTTTTTTTGTTGCATAAATATATCTACTTTATCTGGATTCACCTGTGAAGTTTCCATAATAAATATAGCACTTTCTGTCTTCATCAATCTCTCTTGAATCTAAAGTGAACTCCATATGCATACCGTCGCGCTGAATATATATAATATCTGAATGAAGAGATGGTAAAATTTCTTCATAGTTCCATATATCTTTACTATCTATTATGCATGAACTCGTTTCACTTAGTTCTCTAACTTCAAAACCGATGTGGGAGTATGTAGGGTCTGAAGGGTCATTTGCAAACTCTTCTTTTTGAATATATATAACTGCTGCTCCGTCTGGATCTACTGAAGTTGCAGTAACAACATATGTATTTTTATCTTTTATAAAATATTCACAAGTCATGCGTGCGATGATTTCAGGATTAGAAATGTTTGCGTAGTTCCATAAAGCAGGATACCCTTTTGTTTCGTTATTAAGTCGATATTCTAAGCGCATTTTATCCCTCTTCTTCCTTTTTCTTCTACTTTATCATGCCATCCTATATAATAGGAATAGAATTTAAAAAGGGGAGTGCGAAGGTGACAAAAACGAAATGGCTAGTAGGTGGTGTCGTAACGTCTTTAATGACTGGCACTTTATTTGGCTGCGCACAAGATCTTCCCCCAAAACCGAATGATAATAGTTGTTCAGATTGGGATTGGGATGATGAACTTGGGGTATGGCAGTGTGATGATAGTAGTTCAGGTTATCGTGGGCATTACTTCTATGGTGGGAGTTACTATCAAAATAAATCCACTTTTAAAAATTCATCGGCGTTTAAATCTTATCAATCGTCTGCGGAATTTAAAGGTGGAATTGGAAGCGGTTCAAAGGGAGGATTTGGGGGCTAAAATATGTCGCAATACATAAGGGATCGAAAAGAGTTTTATTCGAAATATCCGAATTTTTGGTCGGATTTATATGAAAGTGAGTATAGTTTGTTTCATGTTTTTCCAATAACAGAGCAAACTATGAAACAGTTGCAAGTAGCGACTGAACGAATGGGGGAAATATTTTTTAAGACTGCTAGAATTTTTCGGAGTTTATCTGACGAGCAGCTGTTAGAATTTGGTTTTCCACCTACAAGCTTGCCTTTTATTAGGATGAAAGGACTGTATCCGGAATCTGTTATTTCACGATTTGATTTTGCCTTAACAGATGATAATTGTATTAAAATGCTTGAGTTTAATAGTGATACACCAACTTTTATTGTAGAATGCTTTCAAATGAATGGGGAAGTTTGTGAAGAGTTAGGCTATGATAATCCAAATGCAAATGAAGAGCGTTTACTGTCTTCTGGTATTACAAAGGCTGTAATGGAAGCGACAAAAGGGATAGAGACTCCAAATGTCGTTTTTACATCTCATCATGAACATATAGAAGATTGGAATACGACTATGTATTTGAGTCAGTTATGTCAAGTTGAAAATAAAGTGATGCCAATGTCAGAGCTTAGAATTACTGATGATGCTTTAGTAGATGGAGATGGTGTACGAATCGATGTTTTGTATCGTCAAACATATCCGATTGAAGATTTGATTGAAGATCGAGATCCGGAAACAGGGGATTTGGTAGGAGTGGAACTTTTGCAACTTGTGAAAGAAGGAAAGCTTTTTATTATAAATCCTGTATCGGCTTTTTTACTTCAGCCTAAATCAATTCAATGTCTTATTTGGGGATTAGCAGAAGAGGGGTTTTTTTACACAAGTGAGGAACAACAGTGGATTAAAGAATACATGCTACCTACATATTTAGAGCCGGATTTATTTTTGGAAAAGAATTCTTTCGTTCAAAAACCTTCGTTTGGTAGGGAAGGGGATACGATTACGATTCGTGATAAAGACGAAAGTATTATAATTCGAAATGTGCATGAAACATATAAAACGTCACTACCGATATTTCAAGAATATACAGAGCTTCCAGTAGTTGTTCTTGAAACTGAAAAAGGGATTGAAGAGCTCTCATATGTATTTGGGGCGTTTTTAATTGCTGGAAAAGCGAGCGGTATCGGAATACGTGCTGGAGGAAAAATTACAGGGAATGAATCGTATTATTTACCGGTAGGTATTAAAAAGGGAGGGAAATAAATGATTAATTTTTTACTATATTTAGGAGTATCACTTGCACTACTATGTATCGGCCTTTTTCTTATGGAAGTAACAACGAAAGTGAAAGAGTTCAAGTTAATGGCTCAAGGAAACAAAGCGGTAAGCTATGTACTTGGAGGAAGAGTACTTGGGCTAGCTATCGTTTTATATTCAACAGCTGCTAATTCTATTTCACTTTTGGATATGGTCTCGTGGGGAGCAGTTGGGATATTAGCACAGATTGTTGTATTTTATTTAGCAGAATGGCTTACACCACGTTTTAACATTAATAAAAGCCTTGAAGAAGATAATCAAGCAGTCGGTCTATTCCTTATGTTTTTATCACTTTCAATCGGAGTTGTAATTGCTGGTTGTGTAACATATTAAAATCCTTACGTTTTAACGTAAGGATTTTATTTTTTATGTGCTAATTTTTTGCGATATGTGTTCAAGTAATTTATCCCGATATTTGTGGGCAGTAAAACTTTTACCTCAAAATTCAGCTGGAACAAAGAAGTTATTTGGGAGATTAACTGCCCGTAAAAGTCCGATTAGTGAGGGCTAATAATCAGTGGGGGATGAACAAACCCCCCCCAACTGGTTAAAGTTTCACTTTATGTAGTCGAATGCGTATTAGTGTACTCTACTAGAGGTAGTTGTCGTAATAAGGAAAAGTTTCCATACAAAGTGTTGACATCTATTTTAAATAAGAGTAACATTTTCTATGTAATTAAAATAAGTCTCTGTTAGGTGAGGCTCCTGTATAGAGAAATGCTACTGCCCAAAAATGTCGAGAGACGCCAATGGGTCAACAGGAATGATCGAATTAAGGTTTTTCTTAACGTAGCTGGTAATGAACCTATGCTATACAGTGCTAAAACTCGACGAGGGAGAGGTCTGTAGATTTCTAATTATATTAGGAATCGCTTATTTGTGTATGCAATGACCTTTGCTCTCTTATGAGTAAGGGTCTTTTTTTGTTACAAAGCTATGAATAATTTCATAGTATAGATTATAACTAAAAAATAAATGAGGAGGTGAGGAGCATGTCAAATTCTGACTCGGTTCCGTTACCCATATGCTTCAAATCAAAAATGTATGATGTAGGCAGGAAACGACTTGTTCCTCCCTTTATATTTATCATAATGTAGCGTTTATTCAAGTATTTCAGCGCTAGACACTTTCACGCTAAAGTGGATAAATTGAGAAACAAAGCGTTTCTTCCTATGTTTAAAGGAGGAGACGATAATATGTTATATGTAAATAAAAGTGTGGGTAACACTACTTATAAATTAAGTAAAAAAGCAATGAAAGAACAAACAATGCTTCAAAAGAATAAAGATTTATTAATTGAAATCGCAACAAGAGATGTAAAATCTGTATTTGCGTATTTTAAAACAACAAGAGACGGGCTATCTATGAAAGAGGCACAAAAACGTATTCAAGTATACGGGCGAAATGAATTAACTTCAAAAAGAGCACGTATTGCGGAAGTAATGATGAAGCTAAGTGAAATGATCCCAGGTCTGTCAAAACAAAATGTGAGTGATGAATTACAATGTGAAACAGTTACTGTTTCTAGAGTAGAAGCATCTAGCCTACCAGGGCTAAACAATGAATTGAAAATGATGAAGCTACCAGTACAAGAGCTTGTACCTGGGGATATGATTTTTCTTTCAGAGGGCGATACAGTACCAGCAGATGTACGTATTATTTATGCAAATGATTTATTAGTGAATGAATCTATGCTGACAGGAAACGATGCTAGTATTGAGAAATTTGAAAGCTGCTATCATCTAGAACGTAAACGATTTATTCCATTAAAACGGATGAAAGACTATAATCCACTTGAACTTGAAAATGTATGTTTCAAAGGTACGTATATTGTTGGCGGAACTGCAAAAGCTGTAGTTGTTTCGACAGGTAAAAATACGTATTCAGGAATACTTCATACTTGTTGTGGTAGAACGTCCTAATTTGTTAATGATGCTAAATATAAAAAAACAATGTATAATAGACAAAGTTGAACAAAAACGTAGAATGGTAATCTATATATAACCTTACGTGATAACGTGAGGTTATTATTTTTTGTTAGTAGGAGAGGTATTATGAAAAAAGTATTATTAGTTGATGGTATGGCACTATTATTTCGTGCTTTTTACGCAACAAGTGTCTACGGACAATTTATGAAGAGACAAGATGGTACCCCAACGAATGGGATTCATGGTTATATGAAGCATTTATTAACGGCAACACAAGCAATTGAGCCAACACACATTGTAACGTGCTGGGATATGGGAAGTACGACATTTAGAACAGAATCGTTCTCGAATTATAAAGCAAATCGTGCAGCACCGCCGGAAGAATTAATTCCACAATTTGATTTAGTGCAAGAAATGACTGCTAAATTATCAATTCCAGTCATCGGAATGAAAGGCTATGAAGCTGATGATTGTATTGGTACGCTTGCAAAGCAATATTGTAATGAGGCTGAAGTTTATATTTTAACTGGTGATACAGATTTACTTCAACTTGTTGATAAGAACGTAACAGTTATGCTTCTGCGTAAAGGAATTGGCAATTACGAGTATTACACACCAGAGAAAATCATGGAAGAGAAAGGCGTAGAACCGTGGCAAATTGTCCATGCGAAAGCTTTCATGGGGGATACGAGTGATAATTATCCAGGTGTAAAAGGTATCGGTGAAAAAACAGCATATAAGCTTATTCAAGAACACGGAACAGTATCAGCTGTACTAGAAAATGTAGCGTCATTAACGAAAGCACAGCGTACAAAAATTGAAAGTGATTTAGAGAACTTAAATATTTCATTACAATTAGCGCAAATTCATTGTGAAGTTCCAATTTCATGCTCATTAGAAGAAGGATTGCACACAATGGACGAAGAAAAACTACGATTTGTTTGTGAAGAAATGAATTGGGGAAGACCTGAAATATTAATTAATATGCTTTAAAGAGTATGGAAAGGTTGATCAAATATATTTTTGATTAACCTTTCTTTTTTTGTTCACAAAGTTGTCAGAAAATAAACGGAATTTTCATCTGAAGTTCAAATGGAATTCACAACAATCAATTATTATAAGAACACACAGATAATTCCTTATCTTTTATATAAACCATCCCCCAAGGAGGAAAATAAACATGCGAAAAAAAGTGAGAAAATCCTTTAAACAATTATTAATAGAAAATAAACAATCCCTACTAACTAATAAAGAGAATATGAAAGAAATTGAAGAACGGATTGAGAAACGACATGTAGCATATAATGGTGCTAATAATTAAATAAAATAAAAAAGATAGCCTATAAATAAAGGCTATCTTTTTTATTTTATTTTGAAAAAACACTAGTCCTCTCTTTAATTTTGTAAGTATGCAACATATTTTTATAGTGTTTTTCTAACAATATTAACCATTTTTCGAGGTTGAAATTGGTATATACCAATTTTGAAAATTCACTATTCATAATATTACAAAAAATGTTACAATACACTCAAATTTATACTATAAAATCATTTTAATATGAAAAATTGGAATGAAAAGAAAGGAGAGGAATATGAATAAAGATGTCGCTTTGAAATGATTATTATCATTTCATTAGGAGTTGATGTAAAACGATGGAGAGGCATGAAGAACTGGATTCTATAAGAGGAATTTCTTCATTGGTAGTAATGATTGGTCATCATTTGATGATTTTCTCAGCATTTCAAAATTACAGTTATGAAGATAATAAACCATTTGTTGTATATCTATTAAAAGAAACGCCTGCACGTCTTATTTTTAGTAGTGGTAACGAATCTGTTATTATCTTTTTTGTTTTGAGTGGATTTGTTTTGTATGAATCTATTCAAAAAACAAATAGTAGCTATGGATCATACCTTTTAAAACGTATATGCAGAATATATATTCCGTATATTGTGGCAATAGTCATAGCTATTATATGCCAGACTACAATAAGTAAATATGGTATTTCTTATTTAAGCGAATGGTTTAATCGCTCATGGACGATTGAAAGTTCTTTAAGTCTAATAGCACAGCATGTTTTATTGGTTGGGAAATATAATACAGATACATATAACAGTGTGATTTGGTCACTTGTACATGAAATGCGAATATCTATAATTTTCCCGTTAGTTTTGATGGTTTGTTTACGCAAAACAGTAAGGGGTTCATTGCTATCATTGTTTAGTTTTAGTATATGTTCTGTCGTGATATTATTATTATTTCGCTCAAGTTTAACATTAACAAGCTATGTATTAACGTTGCATTACACAGTGCTGTTTTTACTAGGAGCACTAGTTGCGAAGTATAAAAATAATTTAATAGCTTTTTATAGTAATTGTACTAAAAATACGAAAATTACATGGTTTTTATTTGCGATTTTACTTTATATGTATGAAGGGCTTATTGGAGAAATTAAAGTGCTCAATAATTTTATATTTCGAGACTTCGTAGTAGCGATAAGCGCATGTCTATTTGTCATATTAAGCTTGTCAGTATCAACTTTGTCGTCCTTACTGCATAATAAATACTTGTTATATTTGGGGAAGATTTCTTACAGTCTTTATTTGTACCATAGCATATCTTTGTTTTCTCTTATATACGTGCTCCATGAAATATTACCGTTACCTATTGTTTTAATTTTGTCGCTTATTCTTTCGCTTATACTAGCAACGATTTCGTATGTATTTGTAGAAAAATTTGCATTTAGAGTCGGAAAGTATGTAACAAAGCGAGCGGATAGAGAGAGGAAAGAGTTATTAGTAGAAAATGATGTGCAGGATGTTATTCAGACAAAGGCGGTGAAATAATTGAAGCAAGAAATGAGTATAAAAGATTTTCAACAGTTATTGAAAAGGAGATTCGTAACGATCATTTTGACGATGTGTTGTTTAACCGTTTCTCTAGTTCTTATTTCTATGTATGTGCTAAAGCCTTCGTATCAATATTCAGCGCAAATTCTTGTTGGAAATTTAGATGAGTTTAATAAGGAAAATACAGCGAATAAAACACAAGAAAATAAGCAACTTGTAACATCGTTTGTTGACATTTTAAAAAGTCCACTTATTATTTCGACAGTAAAAAACACTTTGAAATTAGAACAATCAAGTTATGAATTAGCACAAAAAATTTCGGTGTTGAATACGGACAACTCACAAATTGTTACTGTTACAGTAAAAGATTCGGATCCTAAAATCGTGAAAGAGATTGTAAAGTCATTGGCAGAACAATCTCAAAAAAGCTTTCAACAGTATACGAATGTACAGGGGGTAAAAATATTAACTGACCGAGAGTTACAGGAAGAAGCTGAAAAGCTGTTTCCGAAATTTCAACTTATCATTCCTATCTCTTTAATTGTTAGTTTTTTTGTTGGTGTAGGTTTAGCTGTATTTCGAGATTATTTTGATGAACGGATATACGTGGAACAGGATTTAGAGAAAATAACGACAGTCTCTGTTATTGGTCATATAAATATGAAACCGAAAAGAAAAAAGAAACCTACAGAGTTTGATAAGCAATCATCTATATATCGAGGTGAACATGTCGATGTTTAAGACAAAGAAAAATCTGCCATTCGATCCGCATGATGCTCTGATGAAAGAGCAGTTTTATACTGTATATCATGAGTTGAAAAAATCTGGAAAACAACTATTCTCAGTTACTTCAACGAAAGACAGAGGCGTCGTTGCCTCGCTTATAGTAAATATGGGGCTAGTGTTTGCGGAAATGAAAAAAAAGGTGTTACTTATCGATGTGAATTTTTCGGAACCTAAACTACACCTACTATTACAAAGCGATCTTGCGACAACAGTAAACGATATAATAAGCTCCCCTCCATGTAATTATGAAACTTTTTCAAGTGATTTGTCTAAATACTTGTATTGTATTCCTGCAAAAAAAACGGTACACAGCGGAACGCCCTTAGTTGCTATGGATGAATTTGATAATGTAATTGCTAAGTGGAAAGAAGATTTTGATTACATTTTCTTTTATTCATCTGAAGTATTTGAGCTTCCTGCTACGCACATTATTGCGGGTAAATGCGATGGAGTGGTCTTGGCAGTCAAAAAACGAAAAGATTCCTTACGTACAGTACAAAAAGTAATAACGGATATAAAGAGGAAAGAATGTGAATTAATCGGTATAGTTTTATATTCTTGAATATGGGGGTAACGATCCATGATTCGTGAAACAAATCAAGCTAAGTTGTATACTATTCCGGCTCAAGAAAAGGATAGCATTTTGAATCGAAGTGTAAAACGCTTGTTTGATATAATATTTTCACTCATATTGTTACTAATAATGTTACCACTTATGTTGTTCTTTTGTATTATGATTGCTTTAGAAACACCTGGAGCTCCAATCTACTTTCAAGAGCGTTTAGGAATAAATGGAAAGAAGTTTAATTTATTTAAATTAAGGTCGATGATAAAGGACGCTGAAAAGAACGGACCGCAATGGGCAAACGAAAATGATTCAAGAATTACAAAGATTGGATTGTTTATAAGAAAAACGAGAATTGATGAATTACCACAACTTATAAATATTTTAAAAGGTGATATGTCTTTTGTTGGTCCTAGACCAGAGAGGGAGTATTTTTATAATCAATTTGATGCTTATATTCCAGAATTTAAGGATCGTTTAATAGTGAAGCCGGGGTTAACTGGATGGGCACAAATAAATGGAGGATATAATCTTGATCCGCAAGAAAAGTTGAAATTAGACATGGAGTATATTGAACTGAAAACGATTAGGATGGATATTCGTATTTTATGTAAAACTGTTTTAATTGTATTGAATGGGAATGGTGCAAGATAAAAAACATAGTAAATATGTTTTTATACAAATAATAGATGAATATACAACGAATCTAAGTAGGTTACATGCAAAGGAGAACTGGTATGGGTAGATCCATTCTAAACAATATTGTACATCTATTTTATAGTACGATTTTAGCTAATCTTCTTCAAGCCATTAGTTTAATTGCTTTAGCCAACTTTTTTAATGCACAAAATTACGGGATGTTTAGTGTTGCAATCGCATTAACATTTGTTATGTTATTTTTTACAGATTTAGGACTTAGTAATACATTTCTTCGAGAAGGAGCAAAGGAAGGAGTAGATTTAGAGGCAATTTTATCTTCGTATATAAAGATAAGGATGATTCTTCTAATTGTCATTTCGGTAATTGGTTATATAGCTATTCATTTTGTGTATGAGGATAAGGATTTAATTTATATGATGTTGAACGTAATGTTCTTAATGTTAATAGGACTAACGTGGCAAAATATAGGGATTGCGTATTTTCAGTTGATGGAACGTATGAAATATATAGCCCTTATTAAAGTTGTATCAGCATCTATTGTCATCATAATTACATGTTTCTGTATTTTTGGAGAACTACCAGTGTATATAACGGCTAGTTTATATGGTTTTGGTTATATGATCGGTGGTTTATTTAGTTTTTTCGTAATGAGAAGAAAAACGAATATGAATATGAAAGTAAAAGTTCATAAAGGATTATTTTGGCAATTAGCACCTTTTATTGTAAGTGGTTTTTTAATAATGAGTACGCCACAATTAGCACCTATTTTACTCAACTATACATTGTCATTAAGTATGGTAGGTGTTTTCGCGGTTGCCTATCGGATGCCAGCAGCTTTATACCAAGTGCCGGGGGTAATTGCAGGAGCGTTTTTCCCGGTGCTCTTTAAACATTATAACCAAAATAATTTAGAAGAGCATACGAAATTAAATATACTTCAAATGAAATCAATGGCAGTTGTGGGTATATGTATGACGATAGGCTTATATAATTTAGCACCATATTTTATTTCTATATTTTTTCATGAGGAATGGAGTAATGCAGTAGAGCCACTTCAAATATTATCTTTTCTTATTGTGTTACAAAGTATAAATATTGCTATCGCTGATGGTTTAACAACGAGTGGGGGGCAAAAGAAAAGAACTGTCGTGCAGTGTGTTGCTTTAGTGATTGGTGGAATTATGCTATACAGCTTCAGTAGTATCTGGGGAGTTATAGGAGCAGCTTATGCTATGGTTTTATTTGAGATAGTGGCCTTAGTTGGATATATAACAGTAAGTGTAGTGAAGGGGAAAATTGTATTTCAAATTGTAATACCGTATACAATTTATTTTGGTGTAACTTTTATTGGAGTGCAATATATGTTACATACGTACAATTTGATTGCACTTGTACTTCATACGTTTATCGCAGTAGTTGGTATATTCCTATATGATCATGAGTTGAAAAAACTTATTCTTTCGTTTATACGAAAGACACGAGAAAAGGATTATATTACGAAACAGGGGATATAGCCTATGGAAAATAATATGCAAATTTCGATGAAATGGATTTTTCTTTTAATTTTGTTTGTTATGTTAAGTAAATACAATATATATATAGGATTTTCCTTGAAAATATATATGATTTTCTTAGTCATTTATTTTTGTTTAACAATTAAAGACTTTCATATTCAAAAGCTATATTTTCATGAAGTGGTATTTTTACTGTTCTATTTCATTTATTGTTTAAGTGGTATTCTTTCTATATATTTAAGTGCTAGTATTCGTATGATTTTTGGCGTATTGCTTGTTTTAGGATGTTATTTTATTATGAGGAATTTACTGGGGAACACCGAAATAGTAGTGCTCGAGTCAGCCATTGTCTATGTAGGATTAGTATTTAATATTGTAAGTCTCATACTTTATATAGTCGGGTTACAACATTTTGGATTATCTGGCGGAGAAGAGAGAGAAATTTATGCTGGATTATTAGTAGATAGAGGATATCCGAGGTTAATTGGGTTATTAGATGATCCTAACATTTTTATTTTTTATAATACGATATTTTTTATGTATTATATGACAAATTTATATAACATGACCAACGTCATCGGATTGGTTTTATGTGTTACGACGAGTTTATTAACATTTTCAAGAGGTGGGATTTTAGCAATTGCGCTTGTTCTGGTTGTATATATATGTATGTCCAGCTTTGCTAAAAAAGTGAAAATAGTAATAGGTTTAGTAATATTTAGTATTGTTATTTTTAGTTTAGCGAATGTAGTAATGGGTGGAAAACTAGATGATATATTACATGATCGGATTTCTGATTTTTC
The DNA here is from genome assembly GCF_001884135.1 of Bacillus nitratireducens. Lineage (GTDB taxonomy): Bacteria > Bacillota > Bacilli > Bacillales > Bacillaceae_G > Bacillus_A > Bacillus_A nitratireducens. Next base: position 80,558 of record NZ_MAOC01000019.1, read on the forward strand.
GCACGATAATGGGAGTGGCAGATTTACACTATGGGAAGCTGCTTTCAAATATTTTTTATCTAATCCATATATTGGTATCGGTGCTTTTAATTTTTCGAATTATTATGAGTATCAGTTCAATGAAAAACTATATGTACACAATACATTTTTAGAAATTTTATCTGAATCGGGTACAATTGGTTTCCTTTTATATAGTGCTTTTTTATGTATTCTAATGGTGAAGTTGACTAAGTATAACTTATTTCGTGAAAAACCATATCTTTTATTGACTATGATTGCATTTTTATTTCAGATGATGTCATTGTCACTTATTATTAACGAAGCTTTCTTTTTATTTTTAGCAGTTGTTGTGAAATACATTTCAACATATGAAGGAAGGGGAATGATAGATGGTAAAGTGTCTATCAGTACATAACGAGGCGCCTTGTGTTTCTATAATAACACCTTCTTATAATAGTTTACGTTTTATTGGTGAGACAATCACATCTGTGCAGAGTCAATCTTATAAAAATTGGGAAATGCTTATCGTTGATGATGCTTCAACGGACCACTCATTTGTAAAAATTAAAGAGATGATAGAAGGGGATTCGCGAATTCGGTTATTATCATTAGAAGAAAATATGGGTGCTGCTAAAGCTAGGAATATAGCGATTAAAGAAGCGAGAGGAAGGTATATTGCCTTTTTAGATAGTGATGATATTTGGCTACCCAATAAATTGGAGACGCAATTGTTATTTATGGAAGGAATGAATGTTGCGTTTTCGTATACGTCCTATAGTTTAATTGATGAAAATAGTAATGCCCTGAATAAAGAGGTGAACGTACCGGAATTTGTTGATTATCATTATTTAGTAGGAAACACAATTATTGGGTGTTTAACAGTGATGCTTGATCGTGAGAAAATTCCTTGTATTGAAATGCCTAGTGTGCAGCCTGAAGATACAGCATTATGGCTGAACTTGTTAAGTAAAGGATATGAAGCGAAAGGGATACAGCAAGTATTGGCAAAATATAGGATTGTTACAAATTCTGTTTCGAGAAATAAAATAAGGGCGGCCTTCCGATATTGGAAGCTGTTAAGAGCACAAAAACCACTTAATTCATTGCAAACCTTTTTTTATTTTAGTAAGTATGCTTATCATGCTTACAGAAAAAATAAAATCAATGTAGTTGGGAAGACGCAAGTATGAATATATTATTGATGACAGATAAATTGATAACTGGTGGAGCCGAGAGCTACTTCTGTAAATTGGAAAACAATTTGCAATATGAAAACATTACGGTTTATACAGCTGCAGGTGAGGGAGAATTATATCAATCTCTTACCAGAAAAGAAAATTTCATGTTACTTAGTCGATGGAATCATTTGAGAAATATTCATTACTTACGAAAAGAGATTTATAAACGAAAGATAGAACTTATTCATGCAAATAGTTTGCGAATGGTATTATATGCTTTTCTACTTCAAAAGTTTATTAAAAGAAAGATAAAAATCGTGTATACGAAACATAATGTAACGATACTAGAAAAGAAAATGCCAATTCTTTTTCGTTATGTCATGAATAAATATGTGAACAATATTATTACAGTAAGTGAATTTGAAAAGAATAACTTAATTTCAATTCATGTAGCTGAAGAGAAAGTAAAGACAATCTACAACGGTGTGGATATTGAAAAATTTTTATTCCAGCAGAAAAAGAAAGAATCTACTTATAAAGTAGGTATATTAGCTAGATTATCCAAGGAGAAAAATCATCAACTATTTATTAAAATTGCAAATGTGTTGAAAAAGAGAAATGATTTTATGTTTTATATTGCTGGTGATGGACCAGAGAAAGAATCTATTATGAAAGAAATGGAAAAATATGACTTGCTACAAAGTGTAAAGATGTTAGGAAATATTTCAGAGCCACATAAGTTTATAGGAAATATGGATGTATTACTTTTATTATCTTTTCGTGAAGTGTTTCCAATGGTAGTAATTGAAGCAATGGCTACAGGAACACCAATTGTTTCAATAGATGTCGGTGGAATAAATGAAGCGGTAATAGATGGAGAATCAGGTGTTTTAATAACTGAATATTGCGAATCTGAATTTGCAGACGTGCTGGAGGAATTACAAGGAAATGAAGAAAAGGTGAATGATATTAGAGTGAAAGCGCGAGAAAAAGCGGAAAGAAATTTCTCGTTAACTAAAATGGTAGAAGAAACGAAGGATATATATGAATTAAACAAATGACCGTGGAGGTCGTTTGTTTTTTTTATGATACAAACTTTTAAGAGAGAACTCACATATTATATGAAAAAGGCAATATGAGGAGTGAATTTATTTTGTCAGAATATATTTCTTCACAAGAGGAGTGTGCGCCAGAAAATAGTGTTCATATTGATTGCTTTGGTGCAGTTCCGAATTCAGGAAGTGATAGTTCGTTAGCGATTCAACAAGCGATTAATTATTGTGTAGCGAACCGAATTTCAACGGTAAGAATTACAGGGGTTAATACGTATAAAATATTGAAGCCGATTGTTATTAAATCCAACGTAAGATTAGAGTTAGATCCTACCGTAACGCTGCAAATTGATGGAGATTTTAATGCGTTTGAGTTACAAAGTAATGCTTCTATAACTGGCGGTACTATTCAAGTTATTAATCAAGTATTTCAGTCATCTGTTATTTATGTTTCCGGTTCACAACAAATAGAAGTGCCTAATCAATCTGTCATATCAAATATAAATATAATAAATACCACACCATCATATAAAGGAAAAGCTATACATTTTTATTGTCAAAAAGCGTGGGATTATATTAGTTTCTTTCAAGTTAACTATGTTCAAGTTAAAAATTTTCAAACTGCAATATATTTAAAAACGGAATATGTAGACAATATAAATACACCTTGCTGGATTAACGCAAATGTATTTCAATCTATATTTATTGATGGATGTCAGTATGGAATAGAAGTAGATGGGAATAGTGATTTACCAAATGAAAGTTCAGGAAATACGTTTCATGATATTCAAGTGCAATGTAGACAACAAACGAAAAAAGCAATTCGTTGTTCAGGTGCTTATAATACATTCAACTGTATGATTTGGGATACGTACAGGATGAGTAGTGAACAAATAGTAATTGAATTTTCTTCTAATTCCCATCGTAACTACCTTTTTTCAAATTTACTTTCAACAACTATTGTAGATAACGGACAATACAATGTTTGTAAGTCTACTTATGAAGAATCACTTCGGGTTCAGTTACCTTTGACGCTGAATAAACCACATTTAATAGGAAATCAAGATGATATTTTAGTAAATGCCCAGCTGAAGTATAGTGTTAAGCAAGTAAGTGGGAAATTGCCTTACGGAGGAAATATCGCTAATTGTTTTAATTTAATAGATGAACAAAGTGTGAATTATATCGATGTTCCAGATAGTAATCCAGTTGTTATTGAATTGGACTTTACGAAAAATCCGATTAAAATGTTGAATTGTATTGGGATGTACTTTGGATGGGGAGAGAGCCCCAAAAAAATTAAAATTGAATATGCATTAAGTGCAACTGGGAGTTGGATTATCGCGGCAGATGTTCCATTAAATGTTGGAGATACAATTATATCGAATATGAAAGCTAATCAGTTATATAAAGTAAGAATTACATTGAGTGGGTACTCTCAAGACCATAAGCGTTTTCGAATTAATCGTATTTTTGCAAGGTCTTCTATGGAAAATGGAAATGCTTGGTTAGCGACAACTGGTGGAAGAATGTTTGGAGATATTGAGTTAGAAGCAAGTAAAGGTGTAATTATGAAAACTGCTGGTGGAGTAAAATGGAAAGTTACTATAAATGAAGCGGGTCAGCTTATTACAACTAAAATAACTTGAGATGTTCTTCTCTTTGTATAAGTTGTACAAGTATTAGGTGGTGTGATGAATTCGTTTTAAAAGAGGACGTGTAGTCTGTAGAATGAAAAAAGCTTGTAGTTTGAATGTTATCAAACTACAAGCTTTTTATTTTTTCGATTACCGCCACCAAATCCAAGTCCAAAAGTAGTTTCGTATATTCCGAGGAGTAATGCGTATAAAACGTTCACCGTCAAAGAAACAATTTAAATTTGGAAGTGTTTCATCTGGATTGTCTGGAACAAAGGTGACGATGTTTTCGTTGCTTGTAACGGTTACTGTAATTGGTGGGTCGGTAGGGGAGACTTGAAGTTGTAATGAAATATTGGCCGTATTTTTAAATTCATTATTAACAGGTGGACTTATCACTTGTACTGTGAATAACACGATAATTGTTTCGTTTGGTTCCAAATTAGTAGCGACTAGGAAACCGATATTCGGATTCGCTAGTGGAGAGCGTTCACCGTTAATAAAGACAGTGCCGTTTATAAATTGTAAACCTGCTGGAATGGTATCCTGTAAGGAAATATTTGAGAGTGAAATCTCGGAAGTATTTGTAATACGCACCGTATAATCAAAATGTTGATTTAAATAAGCTGAGCTAACGGAAGCGTTTTTCGTGACTGTTGCAGTAACAAATTGAACTGGTATACGAACAATGTTCGAATTAACAATGAAAGTAATAACTGGGTCCTGTGGTGTCAATTGGAAAGCAGCTGTAACTGTTGCAGAATTGATAATTGTACTGTTTGAAGGAATAGAAGTTACGAGAACTTGAAATGTTATCGTTGCTACTGAACCTGCAGGTAAAGCGCCGATATTAATACCAGTGTCTGGACGGACATTTGGAACCGGAGTACCGTTAATTGTTACGCTGTTTTCTATAAATGTTGTACCAGCCGGAATTATATCTAAAACGGAAGTACTTACTGTAGGAATTGGGGAATGATTAAATACCTCTAATGTAAATGTAATAATATCCCCTGTAACGACAATAGATTTGTCAGCTTTTTTCTCAATGCTAATCATTGGCTCAATCAGTGTTGTTGTAACGGTATTTGTTTGCTTTGTAATTGTAATAGGCGGTTCATTCGGATCAATGGTAACGGTATAGGAAACAGAAGCATCGTTATTAATTACAGATTGAAGAGTCGAAGGAGATATTGTTACTTGGAACGTAATGATAGCAGATTCCTTAGGAGCAAGGTTTCCTAACGTAATACCATTTTCAGGATTCTCATTAGGTTGATTGATTCCGTTAATCGTAACGCTGCCCGTAACGAAGGTCGTATCTACTGGTGCGGTGTCTATGGCAAGAAGATCTTCAATAGTCACATTACCACTATTCGTAATCGTAATTGTATACGTTAAAGTTTGACTAGGTAATGCATTCGTGGCATTAACAGACTTTATGGCAACGACATTATCATTTTGGACAGTTGTTGTCACAGTATTTGTTGTAGTCGTATTTGTAACAGGTAAGTTATTTGGATTGACTATATAGTTAAAAGTAGTAATTGCTTTGTTGTTGAGCTCATTTGGTGTTGGAATAGAAGTTACAGTTACTTGGAATGAAGCGATAGTATTTCCACCTACAATTATAGTGCCAATTGGTATGCCGCTTACTGGATTAACTCCCGGAAGAGTTTCTCCGTTGACAATGACGCTATTTTCTATAAACGTAGTACCTAGAGGAATAATATCTTGAATGATTACATCATTTGCTGCAACATTACCAGTTTGATTTAATGTAATCGTATACGTTAACGTATCACCAACCGTTGCAAATGCAAGGTCAACAGCTTTATTACTATTCAAATTCGCATGATTAATTTCTGTTACAGCAGCTGATGAAATAATAGTTTCGGTAATAGGCGGTCGATTCGGTACAGTGTATTGGTATTCAATTGTACTCGTGTTAGAGATTGGATTTGTTTGTGGAATCGAAGTAACCCGTACTTGGAATAGAATAGTTGCTGTCGTATTAGGCGGAATGTTATCAATTTGTATACCGTTAAGTGGGTTGTCATTTGGACGAGCGTTGCCATTTACAATAACACTATTCTCTATAAAGCTCGTATTTGCTGGGATGATATCTGTAACAATAATGTTTTCCACTTGTATATTTCCGTTATTTATGATGGAAATTGTATAAGGGATAATGGTTTGTAGGTCAGCATATTGGATAGGCGTTGTTTTTGTCGCAATTACATTAGCAGAAATAAATTCAGTGAAGGTAATATTACTAGTCGATATTTGTTCTTCCCCGTTTATTGTATAGCGGGAAGCAGATTGATTTTGAATACGACCGCTAGCTGGAAGAGCTACGACGGTAACAGAAAATGTGACTGGGATAGAAATGTTAGGAGCAATCGTTCCTACAAGTATACCGGTACTTGGATCCGCGTTAAGCTGCGGAATGTTATTTACTAAAACGCTACCGTCTATAAAGATTGTTCCATCAGGAATATTGTCTGTAAATACAACAGCAGTAGCATCCGTATTCCCTGTATTCGTTAAAGTTGTTGTATAAGTTAAAATGTCACCAATCGTTACAGAAGTCAAATCAACAGTTTTAAGTGAAGCGATATCAGCATCATTAATTTGAACGAAAGTAGTATTGGAGGTAGTAGATTTTTGAATTGGTGCAAAGTCAGGATTGAAAATAAAGTCATAGACGATATTTGCAGTATTAGGTGTTGGATTTACAGCAGGTAAATTCGTAACGAAAACTTGGAATATTATTGTTGTCGATTGACCTGACGCGATATTAGCAATGGAAAAGCCGATATTCGGATCTGCTGCAGGAAGTACAGTATTGTTAACTATTACACTTCCCGGAATAAATACTGTTCCATCTTCTATAGTATCTGTAAAAAAGATGGAGTTAGTTGTAGTGGATCCGTTATTTTGGATTAATACTGTATATTCAATGATTTCATCAATATTAGCTAATACTTTATTAGCGGATTTTGTAGCGATAAGAATAGCGTCAATAAATTGTATATTTGTACTATTGGAAGAGGTCGTTTCTGAAATTGGTGGTGAGCTTGGATCCGGTTGATATTCATAGTGAATGACAGCGATATTATTAATATTATTTTGTGAAGGTATAGAGACTACATTTACTTGGAACGTAACGATAATCGTATTATTTGGAAGGATAATACCAATAATTATTCCAGTAATTGGATTTTCGTTAGGTCTTGGTATGCCATCTACAAGGATGCTATTTGGAACGAATGTGGTTCCAGCTGCAATTGCGTCAATAAGTAGTGCATTTGTAATAGGTACTGTACCAGCGTTTGTAACTGCGACTGTATAGGTGATAATTTGGCCGATACGTGTAATGGATCTATTAGCGGATTTAATTGCACTAACATTTGCCGTTCGCACTTCAGTGTTTACTGCATTTGATAACGATCTACGCTGAATAATCGGAGAACTAGGATCAATTTGGTATTCATACGAAGTGTCTGAAATGTTAATGACCGTATTGCTGGAAGGTATACTTGTAAGTTGTACTTGGAATGAAATAGTGACTGTTTCATTTGGTTGTATCGTGCCGAGATTTACTCCGTTTTCTGGATTCGCGCCAGGCTGAATCACATTATTTATTGTTAAGCTATCTTCAATGAATATCGTACCTTCTGGAATGTTATCAATGAACACAATATTGTTAGCTGGAACGGTTCCTATATTTTGTAGTGTATTTGTATAGGTAATAATTTGCCCGATTGATACGAAAGTTACATCCGCGTTTTTAACAGAAATAATATTTGCATTTTGAAGTGATGTTGTAACGATATTAGAATTTGCAGAGCGATTTACTGGTGGAGCTGTAGGGATACTTACATATTGGTAATTTACAGATGATTGATTTACAATTTCGGTTTCAGTAGGTGGATTATTTGTTTGTGCTTGAAATAGTATTGTCTTGGAACTGTTTGCTGGAATGGTTCCAATTGGTATTCCGTTTTCTGGATTTACACCTGGCTGCAGGACACCGTTAATTGTGACACTATCGGGAACGAATGTAGTCCCAGCTGGAATAGAATCTGTAAAAATAATATTTATTGCGTCAACATTGCCGATATTTTTCACTTCAGAAATATAAAGTATAGTTCCGCCGATATCTACAGTTATTGGATTGGACGTTTTTGTAATTGTCAATTGTGCTTGCACAAAATTTGTAATGACAATATTACTTGTAGATGTTTCAGTAATAGGCGGCTGGCTTGGATCTGGTTGAATTGTATATGTTGTATTGGATTGATTTGTAATAGAATCTTGCGAGAGTGAATTGTTAATAAGAAGTTGGAACGAAATAAGGTGAGTAGCGTTTGCTGCAAGGTCAGGCAAAGTAACACCTACATTTGGATTTGCACCAGGTATAGTAGTTCCGTTAAGTGTAAAACTATTTTCTACGAATGTAGTCCCATTTGGAGTAGAGTCTAAAAATGAGAGATTAGTTGCTGAGATATTTCCGTTATTTTCTAATGTTATCGTGTAGGTCAAAATATCGCCAGTTGTTGCTTGCTGTGCATTGACTGCTTTTAAAGAAAGGATATTTGCATCCGAAATTTGCGTGAAAGCTGGATTAGATGTAATTGTTCGAGAGATGCTAGGAGCAGTTGGATCGGCGACAAAAGTATAGTCAATACGGGCTGTATTAGAAATTGGATTCACGCTTGGAATGGATTGAACGATAACTTGGAATGTGACGGTGACGATTTCTGATGGTACGATGGAGTTTAATGGTATTCCTACGTTTGGATCGGCACCTGGAACTGAAACGGTATTAATGGTAACGCTATTCGGAATAAATGCGGTTCCTTCTGGGAGCAAATCTGTTAAAGTAACTGTATTTGCAGTTGTATTTCCGTTATTTTGAACGACTACTGTGTAAGTGATTGTACCGTTAGTAGATTGTACGAGAGAATCTGTATTTTTCATTGCAGATAAGGATGCATCAACGACAGCTGTATTCACCGTATTAGATGAAGATGTTGCTGTAACTGGAGGTTGACTTGGATCGACAATATACGTGTAACTTGTAAGTGCTTGATTTATAATCGCTCCTTGCGGTGGTATAGAACTTGCAAGGAATTGGAACGTAATAGTAGCTGAATCACCTGGTGCGATAATACCAACTGGAATACCGAGAGTTGGACTTGTATTTGGAAGTGAAATTCCATTTAACGTAACGCTATTTGGAACGAATACTGCCCCTTCAGGAACTCCATTTATGAGTAATACAGAATTTGCAGGGAAGTTTCCAGTATTCGTTAATGTTGCTGTATACGTAATTACATCTCCGATAGATACGATTGTTCGATTTGCTTCTAAAACAGTAGTAACGGTAGCGTTATTAATTTGTGTTGAAGAGCCATTAGAATTTATTGTGCTTGTAACAGGAGGAGCAGTCGGATCAACAATGAATGTGAATTGAATAGATGCAACGTTTGTAATTGGGTTTGAAGGTGGAGTAGATGCAACTATGACTTGGAAAGTAACAGTTAAGGAACTATTCGTACTAACGGTTCCGATATTAACTCCGTTATTTGGATTTGCCCCTGGAATGATACTTCCATTTACAGAAAAACTATTTTCAACAAAGGTCGTTCCAGCTGGAATAAGATCTGAGAAATTTAGATTCGTAGCGTTTGTATTGCCGCTGTTTTGAATCAAAACTGTATAAGTGATTGTGTCTCCGATATTTGCAAAGGCTGTATTAGCAGTTTTTACAGCTGAAAGTATCGCTGAATTAATAGAAGTAACGAAGACGTTCGTTTCCACATTGCCAGGCTGGGCTTGTAATGAATTGCCTACGTTATATTGGAAGTTAACAAATCCTAAGTTTTGGAGTTCAGGTGTGAACGTTGTTGGATTGCTTACAATTTGAACTTGGAATACAATTGTTACAATTTGATTTGGACTGATTGTATTTATACCAACACCGTCAATGATAGAAGCAGATGGTAATGGAGTGCCGTCAACAATAACTGATCCTGTGACAAATTGTGTCCACGAAGGTATAGGGTCTGAGAAAACAACGTTGTTAGCAGAGATGTTTCCTGTATTCGTAATAGTGGTTGTATACGTAATCGTATCACCGATCGTTGCAAAAGCTTTATCTCCTATTTTAATAGTGTTTAAAATAGCACTTTCAATTGTTGTTGTAACACTATTTGAAGTAATGTTTTTTGAAACAGGAGGATTAGCTGGATTGACGATATGTTGGAAACCAACACTAGCTTGATTGGTAATTGGATTTATAGGCGGAATTTCATCGGCATTAATATGAAATGCTACGATGACAGACTGGTTTGGCGCGATATTACCAATTGGAACGCCTGTAATTAGGTCTGCATTTGGGATGGTAGTTCCGTTAAGTGTAAAACTATTCGGTTCAAAGGAAGTTCCGTCTGGAATTAGGTCGGTAAAAATAACATTCGTCGCACTAACATTGCCGCTATTTGTAATCGTAACTGAGTAGACAATATCTTGCCCAATATCTACTGTTGCCACATTTGAATTTTTTTGTGCAGTAAGGATAGCGCTATTAACTTGTGTTGTCGTTGTATTAGATTGATTAGAAGTTGAAATGAATGGCTGATCTGGATCAACAATATAACGGTAAGTGGTAAGGGCCGAATTAGAAATAGGATTGTTGATTGGGAGGGTTGAAACGATGGCTTGGAATGTGACAATTGATGTGTTCCCACCATTAATTGAACCGATATTTACACCAGTAGATAAATCAGCGTTTGGAATGGTTTGCCCATTAACTGTGAAACTGTTTGGAACGAAACTTAAATTGCTATCAAGTATATCGATAACAGTAACATCAGTTGCAGCCACATTCCCCGTATTAGGAAGGTTAAGTGTAAATGTTATTGTATTACCAACATCTGCAAAAGTAAGATTTGCTGTTTTTGTACTTATAATATTTGCGTTATTTATTTGGAGAAGCGTAGTGTTAGAATTAGCTGTGCTTGAAACGGGAGGATTAACAGGATCAACAGTAAAATCATAAGTCGTGGATGCTGTATTCGGTGCTGGATTAATAGGTGGAATGCTGTTCACTGTAACTTGAAAAACGATACTATATATTTCATTTGGTGGAAGTGCTGCAAGTAATACACCTGTATTTGGATCCGCATTAGGTTGTAAAATGCCATCGACAGTTAATGTGTTAGGAACAAATGTGAGTCCGCTTGGTAATACATCTGTGAATACAATATTAGTTGCATCCGTATTGCCTACATTGGCAATAGAAGTAGTGTAAAAAGCAGTTTGCCCGATATCTACAAAGGATACACTTTCATTTTTCGTCATAGATAATATGGCTTCTCTAATTTGTGTTGAAACAGGATTACTAATTGAAGTTTCTGCATCAGGCGGTGAGACTAATTGGTACGATGTCGATGAGAAATTGACAATTGGATTTTCAGTTGGTAATGAGATCACGTTTACTTGGAAGGAAACATTTACTGTAGACCCAGCTGTTATAGGTCCGATATTTACACCGTTCACTGGATTTGCACCACTTTGAGGAATTCCATTAATAGAAAATGTGTTTGTAATAAAAGTAGTTCCGCTTGGCACAGTATCTGTGAATATAACATTTTGTGCGGAGGAATTTCCATTGTTTGTTAAAGTGACAGTATAGGTGAGTGTGTCTCCGATGCTGCTAAATGCTTTATCAACTTGTTTCGATGAAAGAATGGTAGCTGTATTAATTGTAGTAAACGTTGTGTTTGAAGTAGCATTTCTTGAAACAATCGGTGCATTTGGATCAGCGATAAATGTGTAAGATGCAGTCGCGGAATTGGCAATAGGATTTTGGACTGGTGTAGAAGTAGCGGTAACCTGGAATGCTATAGAGATGGAGCTGTTAGGAGCAATTGATCCAATTGTTATACCAGTATTAGGATCGAGTCCGATTTGTGTGATGCCATCTATTGTAACGCTATCGGTAATAAACGTTGTACCATCTGGTATAAGATCAGTGAAAGTAATAGTAGTTGCATTTGTATTACCGTTATTCGTTAAAATTGTTGTATAGGTAATCGTATCACCTAGTGTTACAAGCGTTTGATCGACCGATTTTACTATCGTTAACATAGCATCTAGTACAGGATTTGTAACGATATTCGTTGAAGTAGAAGTTGTAACAGGAGCTCCGCTTGGATCAACAGTATAAGAATATAAAATTGTGTCATTATCCATAATCGAACTTGAAGGGGGAATAGAAATAACATTTACTTGGAAAGTAACAGTTACTGTTTCACCGGGTGCGATATTTGGTAAATTTACTCCAAGTGCTGGTTGCGCACCAGGTTGCTGAACTCCATTTACTGTAACTGAATTTGGTATGAATGTAGTGCTAGCTGGAATAGCGCTTGTGAATGTTATATTCGTTGCTGGTGTATTTCCTGTATTCGTAATAGTCGTTGTATACGTAAGTGTATCACCGACGGAAATAATAGATTTATCAACAGTTTTTGTTGTATTTAATATTGCGCTATTAATTGTTGTTGAAACTGCATTAGATACATGCGTTTGTGATACGGCAGGTTGGCTAGGATCGACCACATGTGCAAATTGTACAGAACTAAAATTAGAAATTGGATTTATACTTGGAATGTTTGTAACAAGTACGTTGAGAGTAATAATGGCCGTTCCACCTGGATTTATATTTTCAATCTGTATCCCGCTAGCTGGATTTCCAATTTGCTGTGTACCAGAATCGCTTGTAAGAGTCCCGGAAATAAATGTTGTTCCGTCAGGTAAAATATCTGTGAAAATTATATTTTGTGAAGTGACATTTCCAGGGTTACTTAATGTAATTGTATAAGAAATTGTATCGCCGATCGTCGCGAAAGTTTTATCTGCAGATTTAATTGCCACAACTTCCCCAGAATTTATTTGTGTCGAAACAGAATTAGATGTTGTACTTCTTGAAACTAGGGGCAAATTAGATCCTGTCATAAATTGATAATCAATAGAAGCGCCGTTTACAACTGGCGAGTTTGGCCCCCCAGGTCCAATTGTGAAAATCGGATTTGGAATGCTAACTACTTGCACGCGGAAGGTGACGTTAATAAAATCTCCTGCAATAATATCCCCAATTGGTATCCCGTTAGCTGGATTTACTCCAGGTAATAAAACCCCACCTACTCGAACGCTATCTTCTATAAATACTGTATTATTTGGAATCGAATCTGTAAAAATGATATTAGTAGCGGTCACGTTCCCGACATTTTCTAATAAAACTGTATACGTTAAAAATGAATTTCCAGGCGCGATGTCAGAAAATAGCCGATCGACACTTTTTGTTGCTTGAATAATTGCTTCGTTAATTTGCACTAAAGTTGGATTACTTGTAGCTGTTTCTGTCACTGGTGGCTGGGTAGGATCCACAATGATAGAGTATGTTGTGCTAGATTGGTTCAATGTAGGGTTTGGATTCGGTATTGAACCGATAATAGCTTGGAAGCTAATGGTTGTCGTTCCTCCAACTGGAATTGAATCTAAAGAAATTCCGCTATCTGGTCTAAATCCGAGTTGTGGGATCGTATTAATTTGTACGCTATCAGGAACGAATGAAAGTTCAGGTGGCAATATATCGATAAAAACAGGTGTGTTTGCGGTAGTATTTCCGCTATTAGTGAGAGTAGTTGTATACGTAATTGTATCTCCGACAGCAGCAAATGTACTGCTTGCAGTTTTTGTTGCGATAACGGAAGCAGTATTTACTTGTGTAAAAGTTTTATTGGATTGAACTGTTCGTGAAACAGGTGGTTCATTAATATCTACAATAAAACTATATTGAACCGATGATTTATTAGGGATTGGATTAGGATTTGGAATCGTTGTAATGTTTACTTGAAAGCTGAGTATAACTGATGCATTTGAATTTATGTTACCGATATTGATACCATTTTGTGGATTTGCATTAGGAATGGTTGTTCCATTTACTGTAAAACTATTTGGAATAAACGCTGTACCATCTGGAATTAAATCTGTAAAAATAACATTGTTTGCGGTAGTGTTACCGGAATTAGTAATGGTAGAAGTGAAAGTAAGTGTATCTCCAATAGTAGCGAATGTTGAATTGACAGTTTTATTTATAGATAGAGTAGCATCAATAATTGGAGTAACCGTTGTGTTTGTAATTGTACTACCAACAGCAGGTGATTGGTTTGGATTCACTGTATATTCATAATTTACAAGGGCGTTATTTGTTAATGTGCCACCAGGCGGTATCGCTAAAATTTGTGCTTGAAAAGCAATAAATACAGTATCTCCTGGTGGAATATCTGCTAAGTGAATACCGAGTGATGGATCTAATCCTGGTTGTGGAACATTATTGATAGTTACGGAGTTTTGAATAAATGAAGCTCCTGCGCCAAGCCCATCCGTTAAAACATTTGCACTAGCAGGGATATTTCCAGTGTTCGTAACTGCAATCGTATAGGTAACGATATCTCCAATTGCAGCTGTCGGTGTATTCACTGATTTAGTAGCGACGATCGTAGCGTTATTAATTTGAGTTGTTATTACATTACTTAACGCATTGGCGGATGTTGGAGGTAAGTTAGGATTTACGACATATTGGTATGCTGTATTACTTTGATTAGGGATTGGGTTCGGATTCGGGATGGAATTTACTTGTACTTGGAATGAAATTATCGTATTTGCATTCGGATTTATTGGATCAATTGCTATTCCATTCGCTGGATTTACATTAGGCAGTACATTCCCATTTACTGTTACACTATTAGGAATAAATGACGTCCCACTTGGAATTGCATCTGTAAATACTAAGTTTGATGCAAGTGTGTTCCCGTTATTCGCTAAAGTAGTTGTGTACGTAATAATTTCATTTACGTTAGCAAACTGTTTATCTGCAGATTTTGTAGCGGCAATTGAGGCATTATTAATAGTTGTCTGTACAATGTTAGAAGCAACCATTTGCATGACAGCTGGTTTGGATGGATCATACGTATATTGGAATGTTGTGCCTGATTGATTCGTAATCGGATTTACAGCAGGGATAGTTGGTACGGAAATTTGGAATGCAACGGTTCGTGATGAATTCGCTCCTATCGTACCTATAAAAATACCATTAGCAGGATTTGCGTTGGCTATAGGGACACCGTTAATCGTTACAGTATTAGGAAGGAAGATGGTACCAGCTGGAATGATATCTGTAAACGTTACACTAGAGGCAGGGATATTGCCGTTATTCGTTAAAATCGTTGCATACGTTATGACATCGCCAACATCAGCGAAATTTGTGCTCGTTAGTTTCGTAGCAACAATATTAGCAGTATTAATTTGTGTAGTTACTATATTACTAGTAGTGTTTTTCACAACAGCAGGTAAATTTGGATCAGCAATAAAGCTATATTGAAGTGAAGCGCTATTTTGAACTGGATTTGGTGAAGGTATCCCATTTGCACTTATTTGAAAAACAATCGTTGTAAAACCACCTGCAGGAATGGAGCCGACTTGAAGCCCGGTACTTGGGTCTGCGCCTAGCTGTAAAGCACCACCGATAAAAATACTATTTGGTACGAGAGTTGTACCAGCAGGAAGTATATCGGTAACAACAACATTATTTGCTGTAGTATTGCCAAGGTTAGCTAAGGAAATTGTATATGTGATTGGTTGCCCAACATCAGCAATAGTTAGATCTACCTGTTTGACAATAACTACGTTTGCTAAGTTAATTTGTGTACTTACAGTGTTACTTAAAGATGTTTCTATAGTTGGCGGATCGCCTGGATTTAGAATAAAACTATATTGTGTACTAGATGAATTTGTCGTTGGATTTTGGACTGGTAAAGAGGTGACAGTTACTTGATAAGAGACCGTAAGTGAGGCGTTAGCAGGAATGGCAGGTAACGGAACACCTATATTTGGATCTGCATTATTTTGAAGTACACCGTTAATAAGGAAAGTGTTTGGAATGAAGGTAGTGCCATCTGGGTTTGTATCTACGAAAGTTGGACTATCAGCAGAAACACTTCCTGCATTCGTTAAAATAACGGTATAAGTTAATATATCTCCAACGGTAGCGAACTCTCGATCCACTGTTTTTGCCGAAATGACATTTGCATCGTTTACTTGAGTAAATGTAGTAGTTGAAGTTGTATTTTTACTTACAGGTGAAGCATTTGGATCAACAATAAAGTTATAGGAGATGGAAGCGCTATTTGAAATAGGATTTGGGTTTGGAATACTAGTTATTAATACTCGGAATGAAGCTGTAATTGTAGTATTAGCATTGATGCTACCAATATTAACGCTAGCTGGTGTTGCGCCCGGCTGAGTAACACCGTTAACTATAACACTGTTCGGTACAAAGGAAGTACCATTCGCAATGGAATCAGATAGTAATACGTTGTTCGCTGCAACGTTTCCATCGTTTGTAACAGCAAAGGTGTAAGTTAATTCATCTCCAACTTCCGCAAATGTTTTATCTACAGATTTAATGGCATGAAGATCTGCTAGTCTAATTGTTGATGTAACAGAATTAGAATTTGCTGTTTTTGAATTTGGTGGCAGGCTTGGGTTTACAGTGTAAATATAAGAGGAAAAAGCGTTATTAATGATAGGATTTTGTGCAGTAATATTGATGACTGTTACTTGGAAGGATAAGTTGAAAGTAGCTCCACCAGGAATTGTGCCGATAGGTAAGGCAATGATAGAATTTACATTTTGCAAGACGCCGTTTAGCGTTACAGTACCTGGAGTCAATATCGTTCCATTTGGAAGTGGATCTGTTAGTTGAACGTTATTAGCGGGCGTATTTCCACTGTTTGAAATAAGGATTGTATAACTTATCGTTTCGCCAATTGTGGCGAATTGTTTATTTGTAGATTTTGTTAATGATAAATTCGCATTGTTAATTTGAGTAGAAACGAGATTAGAAGAAATGTTTTTCGTAACGGGCGACTGGCTAGGGTTGACGGTGTACTGATAAGAAGCGCTTGATCCGTTAGATACGACATTTGACGCAGGTATTGTATTAACTACTACTTGAAATGAAACGTTTTTGGTTGTGCCAGTTGGGATGGATCCTATATTCACACCGTTAGCTGGATTTGCGCCAACTTGTGTCGTGCCATCTATTGTTAAACTGTTGAGAACAAAAGTGGTTCCAGTAGGAATGATATCTGTAAAAATAACGTTGTTCGCATTCGTATTACCTGTACCTGTAAAGGAAACGGTGTACGTTAGTGTATCACCAATATCTGCATAATTTTTATCTACTGCTTTCGTCATTGTTACAGTAGCATTATTCACTTGAGTGGAGACAATATTCGTCGTATCAGTCCCGCTTACTGCCGGTTGATTTGGCACAGGAATATATTGATATGTTGTTGTGCCACTATTTAATATTGGATTTGTTTGGGGGATAGAAGGAACGAATACTTGAAATGAAATGGTAGTAGTAGAATTTGCAGCAATAGATCCAATTGATATACCATTAGCAGGATTTGCTCCCCCTTGAGTAACCCCGTTAACAGTTACGCTCCCTGGAATGAAAGTAGTCCCGCTAGGAATCGGATCCGTATATATAACGTTCGTTGCAGCGATATTTCCTATATTAGCCAAGGCAATACTGTAAGTTAATGTTTCGCCAATATCGGTAAAAAGTTTGTTAACTGATTTTGTCCCATTAATATCTGCGAGGTTAATTTGTGTTCCTGCAGAGTTACTTGTTGCAAGACCGTTAAAAGTCGTTCCTCCGGCAATTGGTGTATATTGAAATGTAATATTAGCAGTGTTAGAGATAGGATTTTGACTTGGAAGAGAAACGACAGTCGCTTGGAAAGCTACTGTACGAGAAGAGCCATTATTAATTGTCCCAAGAGATATACCGGCGGCAGGATTTGCGTTTGTTTGCGGGACATTATCTATTGTTACAGTCCCAGGTATAAAGGAAGTACCGTTAGGGAGAACGTCTGTAAAAGTAACGTTATTGGCAGGAAGAAGCCCGGTGTTAGGAACAGTAACTGTATAGGTTAGAATATCCCCAATTGTAGCGACACTTTTATTCACGCTTTTCGTTGCTTGTATATTAGGTGAGTTTATATTGATTTGTAAACCGACTGTATTTAACATATACGCGTCTCCGTTAGTAGTTAAACGGATTGCGGCAGATACTTGGGAGTTTGTTAAATAAGGAGAAATATCAATGGAAGTAATGTCCCATCCTTGTCTTCCAGCGGAGATATTTGTACCTGTAGAAGCACTCTGGTTTCGCGTTCCAAATGTACCAGTTGTATCTAAGTTCCCTGCAGCATTATTAATTTGAGAACCGAAGAAATTATTAACAGCATTATTTGGCCCAGATAATGCTGTTAATGAACTGAAATTTGGTCCAAATAAAGCTTGATCCCCAGTTAAATCAGCATCCCCTTCAGTAGAACTTAAAAATAATCTCCCGCTTACAGGTCCCCCGGCAGGTGTTAAAAACCCTGAGACAGATACATCTGCACTACCGGTTTCTACAGAAACACGGTTACCAGCTACGTAAATTGTTAAATTTCTTGCGGGTAAGGAACCGTTTTGATAAGCGACAATAAGCGTCCATCCTGCAGAATTAATGGCTCCATTAGAAGCGTCTAAAGGATCTACAAGTCCAGGAACAGAACCTGTTGTATAAGAGCCAGATCCAGCAGCTTGAACGAGTGAGGTTACATCTGCTGAACGTGTATAAAATCCAAATGTGACAGATCCAGAAACGAAAGTTTGATTTGAAGCTGTAACAGCCGAAGGGGTAATTGAGTATGTTGACACAGGTGTTGTAAAAGAAACGGGGTTTCCTAATACACTCGTAATGTTTTGATCCCGAGATAAATAGTTTCCACCCCAAACGAGTTCTGCGTAAAGAATAGTACTACCAGCAGGGATATTTAAAAGAGCGGTAGAACTATTTTGTGTATAGTTTAATGTTGTACCAGTAGGAAAAGTAGGTACTTGTAAAGCGGTATTCGTAGTTACGAATGCACCAATTGCCCCGATTGTACCAGCACGGTTTAGATTGCTAATTTTACTTAAACCTAGTGTGTTTCCTGTAATAGCGAGTGCGCCGTTAGTGGTGGTAGAAAATCGATTCGTAATGGGCATGTTGTCACCTCATTTACAATATAGTCTTGGTCAAAATAGGATATGTGTGTGACAAATAAAGGGAAACATGTACGAGTTGATTTGATAATAATGATTTAAATGTCTAGATAAGGGGATGGAGTATGATTGAATTGGAAATTAGAGTGGAGCGTCTGAGGAAAGAAGATACAGAGGATATTGTTGCACTATCTTCTTATATTGGATGGGATTATAACAGAGAAGAAGTTGAAACGATTTTTAACTCCGGTATTGTATACGGCGTATGGAATGAGAGAAAAAAACTTATTGCAAGCGCTACAATAATATTATACGGAGAAGTGTTAGCATCAATAGGAATGGTAATTGTACATCCAGATTATAAAGGAAGAGGGATTGGAAAGATAATAACGGATTCATGTGTTAAAAGCGTATCAGCTCAAACCCCCATTATGCTTATTACTACGGATGAGGGAAAAAATTTATATGAAAATCTAGGATTCAGGGCTGTTAGTTATGTTTCTAAATACATATGTAACTCGTACAATGCGAATGACCATTGTGTAGGAAATGAAGATTATATGATAAATTATGAAGAGTGTGATTTAGAAAAAATAATAAAAATAGATGAATATGCGTTTGGAACAAATAGAAAAGCATTTTTAAAGAAAAGAATTATCCAAAGTGAACAGTGCATCGTTGTAAAGGACAACAAACAAAATGTATTAGGTTACGGTTTAAGTATACAAACACCAGAAAATAAAATATTAGGACCAGTCGTTGCTAAAAATGATGCGATGGCAATGAGAATTGTACATTATTTAGCAAGAGAGCATCATGGTAAATTAAGAATTGATGTACCAGAAGGAAAGAAAGGTTTCATGAAAGAATTAGAGATTACTGGTTTTCAAAAGGTTAATACACCACCAATTATGATGAAAAATAGTGATCAATTTTTGAAAAGAAATGGAGAACTATACAGTATTGCAGCGCAAATTTTTGGATAAAAAAGAATCCTTTCGTGAAAAGGATTCTTTTTTATAGCCAACTTAATCGCGATATTGATCATGAATAGGTTGAAAAAGGTCTTCCTCGACATCTCTAACCATTGAAAAATGATCAACGTTATAATGTCCATGTAAAGTTTTATTATGATGACCAATAATTTGCTCTGCAGACAATACGTTAGAATCAGTTGTGGAATGACCATTTTTAATTAATGTAACGTCAAATCCTTGTACAGTCGCTGTTCTAACTGCGGTGTCGATGCAATGTTCTGTTTTACATCCACCGATAACAATATGATTAATTTTTTCTTCTTTTAAAAGTTCAAGTAGAGAAGTGCCATAGAATGAGTTTGTTGCTGCTTTATTAATAAGGATTGCAGACTGAGGTACTTTAATTTCATTATGTACTTCAAATCCTTCTCCGCTACCAGAAGCAACATCGATATCTCTTACGAAAACAATAAGGACATTTGCATCTATCGCTTTCTGTACGGCTGTATTTAGTGTAGATAGTAACTCCGTTTTACGAAAAACTTCTTTTTCTTGTTCATTTCCATCCATTAATTCTTGCTGAGCATCGATAATTAATAGTGCTTGTTTCATTGTTTCTCCCCTTTAATACAGAATAATTTTCACTTTATATATTCCGTAATAGTGTATGAGAATCCTCTATCGTGAGTGAAGTAGACGAGCGATTTACAAAGTTGTCAAAGAAATTTCATTCTCATAGAGTATAAAAACATGTATGATAGGAAGTGGAGAATTTTTGAGTAGGTGGGAATATCATGCAAACAGTAGAAGATTATCTTTCATTCTTACATACGAAAGGATTTAAATTATCAGAGGAAGCACAAGGGTTTATTATGTTCGGACAAGGATACACCGGTGCGTCTGATGGAATTGTGAACGTAGCAATAGAAGCGACGATTAAACATCAATTACAGTTTGATGGTAGTTATTTTGTTGCGTTATTAGAACGATTGAAAGAAGAAGAGATTACAGATAAAAAAAGCGCTAAGGCTTTTATGCGGAAGTTACAAGCGTAACTTCACGCAGCCTGCGCTTCTTTTTTTGTTTTGGAAGGTAATTCAACAAAAACCATGCCTAGGAAAATACATAGGCATCCGATAATAGCAGAAATGGAAAGTTGTTCGTTTGCAACGAGAACGCCTGTTAATGCAGCAAAAACGGGCTCCATTGCGAAAATAATTGCTACTCTCGTTGGAGACGTATGTTTTTGTGCCGATGTTTGAATGAAAAAAGCAATGGATGTCGCGAATAGGGAAGTTAGAAATAGAGCAAATAAAAAAGAAGAATTCGTCCATAGTGCTACTGAAAATAATTTTTCCCAATCTTCAAACAAAAAGGCGCAAATAGAAGAAAACATACCGACAGCTAATACTTGCGATGTGCTTAACAATAAAGGTGATATTTTCTTAGAAAAGAAGCCGTTAACAAGAATATGGGCAGCGAAAGCAACTGCACAACCGAGAACGAGTATATCTCCAATGTTTAATTGAAAAGAATCACCAGCCGTTAATAAGTATAAACCTGCTGTTGCTACAGCAATACCAAGTACGATAAAAATGGTAGCTTTTTGTTTTAAAAAGATAAAAGACAAAATTGGTACCATAACGATACTAAGCCCTGTTAAAAAACCAGCTTTTGAAGAAGTTGTATAGAGTAAGCCGAATGTTTGTAATACATAGCCAACGCATAAAAAGAATCCAACGATTAATCCAGCGAGGCTACTCTGTTTTATATCCTGTTTTGAAGCTTTTTTTGAGAAAATCATTTGAACGAATAATAAAATAATTCCAGCGAATAAAAAGCGAATCCCATTAAAAGTAAATGGACCAACGAAAGACATAGCATTTTGGACGACAACAAACGTAGCTCCCCAAATAAAAGAGACAAATAATAAAGCAAGAGGAGCAATCCAATCTTTTTTCACACTCATACCCCCGTTAATTTTGTAAGATAGCTTTTCTAGCTAATTCATCAGCGACTTTATTTTGACTACTTGGAATCCACTTAATAAAAAAGAGATCGAAACTTTTTATGTACTGCAGTGCTTCCTCTAATAGTGGTGCAAACATTTTATTTTTTGCGTATTCTTTTTCAACAGCTCGCTCGACAAGTTGCGAATCGGTACGAAAAGAGACAATGTTATAATCATGTTCCGTGCAATATTTTAATGCCGCAAGTAAAGCGTGGTATTCTGCTTCATGATTGGACATTGTCCCAAGGGGCAATGATAAATGTACAGCTGGTTGAACCCCTTTAATAAACACTCCTGCACCAGAAGGACCAGGATTTCCTTTTGATGCACCATCAATATATACTTCAATCAAAATGAGAAACCTCCAAATTATAAGATGATCCCCTACTTATATGTTTCTTTAAAGTAGGGGATAGAGTAACTTAGCCAATTGTAATACTATAACGACATGTAAATGTTTCATTCGCTTGTAAAGATTGAATTCCTTTTTTTTCCTTGAAATCTTTTGCTGGATTTATTTCATCAGCAATCCCGTACCAAGGTTCAATACATAAGAAAGGTGCGTTCTCGCCTGGTGTCCATACGCCGACAAATGGGAATCCGTCAAATTCTACTTTTACAAATTTATTATGTTTATGAGAACGAATAGAGATTTCATCCGTATTCATATTTTCAAAAATAAGTGCATCATTTTTGAATAAATCGTATGTAAGTGGTAATTCATTCGTATTTTCAGCGATTAATTGCTTTTTACTTGAAAGATAAGGTCCTTCTAATACGCTTGTTTCTAAGCGTTCAGAACCATTAAATGATAAATGATAATCTGTAAATGATTCGCCCTCTAATAAGGGGAAGTTGAAGCCAGGATGCGCTCCGATTGAGAAGAACATCTCTTTTGAAGTAGGGTTATTTACTTCATATGTTACATGAACGATTTGTCCGTCTAGCTCATAAGAAACGAGTAATTCGAATTCGTATGGGTATTTTTTTAATGTTTCTTCATTACTAGTAACAATATAAGTGATTTTCGTTTCACTTTGTTCTTTTACAGAGAATGTAAGATCACGAGCAAAGCCGTGTTGTGTTAAAGAATATGGTTTACCATCTACGTAGTATGTATTATCTACTAATCGGCCGACAATTGGGAATAAAATTGGTGCGCGGCGCCCCCAATAAGTAGAATCGCCTTGCCATAAGTATTCAGTGTTATCTTCTTTTAAGCGAACGCTTTGTAATTCTGCACCTTTGTCAGAAATGGAAACGATCACTTTTTCATTTTGAATTGTTGCTGTCATGAAGTGAAACCTCCTAAATCTTTCATATGTTTTATTATACGTCGTCCAAAAGAAAAAAGGTAGTAAATGATAGGAATCTATTGACGAAAGAGTGCCTATTGCGTACAATATAATCTTGTTGCTTAAAAACGAATAACGTGGTTCGAAACCATCCCACGTAAAAAAACTAAGGAGATTTTGTCATGAATATAAGAACATTAGTCGGTAATGGTATTTTAGCGGCATTATATATTGCTGTTTCTATGCTTATTCAGCCATTTGGCTTTACCAGTGTACAGTTTCGTATTTCAGAGATGTTTAATCATCTCGTTGTATTCAATAAGAAAGCAATTTACGGGATTGTATTAGGTGTATTTTTAACGAATCTCTTTTTCTCACCTATGATCGCTTACGATTTAGTATTTGGAGTAGGACAATCGATTCTTGCGCTACTTGCAACTATTATTTCTATGCGCTTTATTAAAGGTGTTTGGGCTCGTATGATTTTTAATACAGTTATTTTTACAATTACAATGTTTATGATAGCAATTGAACTTCATCTTGCATTTGATTTACCATTCATGTTGACTTGGTTAACTTGTGCGGTTGGTGAATTTGTTGTAATGGCAATTGGTATGCCTGTAATGTACTGGATTAATAAACGAGTACAATTTGAAAGATTTATGTAATAGATGAAAGAGCTATTCCTAAAGGGATAGCTCTTTTTGTATGTAATCACATTGAATATAATGCTGTGACTCTTGATACAATATAATAAAATAAAGTGAGGCTTTCATTAGCTGGCTACATATAAGAAGTCTTATAAAAGGGGAATCTAGTATGAAATATAAAATACATTGGTTGTATAAAACGAAGCGTGGTTTACAAACCGAATTAACAACAGATTATATGAACATAGAAGAAGTACTTCAATTTGCGGAGGATTTTGAGAAAACAGGTAGGGTGAAAGAACTGTTATTTTTCGATGAAATGGACGCGGAATGGTCATTAAAAGAAATGAAAAAACTGAGTAAGCAAGTGGAGGAAGATCCTCAAGAAATTCAAGTTTATTTTGATGGTGGTTATGATGTACAGACGAAAGAAGCTGGGGTTGGTATATGTGTATACTATAAAAAAGGAAATACAAATTACCGAATTCGTCGCAATGCATACATAGAAGGCATATATGATAATAACGAAGCGGAGTATGCAGCATTATTATACGGGATGAATACACTCGAGGAATTAGGAATTAAATATGAACCGGTTACACTTCGGGGGGATTCTCAAGTTGTACTGCAGCAATTAGCTGGTGAATGGCCTTGCTATGATGAACATTTAAATCATTACTTAGATCAAATTGAACAAAAAGCGAAGCAAATGAAATTAAAGCTTGTTTGTGAACCGATATCAAGAAAACAAAATAAAGAGGCGCATCAATTAGCAACGCAAGCTTTAGAAGGGACAGTCATTGATAGTCATAAAGAAATAACCGAATAGAGAGGTGCAAAAGTGGATAAAAAGCAACTCATTACAGAGGTGAATGACTTATTAGAAACGTATTGTGAAGGATGTTTTTTGCGAGAACATAATCGAAAAACAAATAGTAAATATTATGCCCATTCATTTTGTATACGACAATGTACAGTTGGAGAAACGTTGAAAAAATATGGAGAACAGTTGTCATAAAAAAAACATCCAGAGAAAACTCTCTGGATGTTTTTTAGTGCCTTGCTTCATGTAATTGATGCTCGCACTTACTTAATTTCTTTTCCTCATTCATTAAAAATGGCTCATCTAAATCTGTTGCAACAGATTTCATAATTTCAAGCTGAGAGCGAGCTGCTTCTACTGCAGTAGAAGCATGCTCTAATGTGTCCGGATCCATTGAAATCGTTGCAGAACCTACCATTTTTTGTGCAGTTTCTACACGGAATTTTACTTCTTCAAAATCATTTACATGTGAACCCATTGTTATTGCCTCCTTTGTATTTTGCGCATTTCACATAGTTTTTGCTCTGTAAAACGGAAATATACAAAGGAATAACAAAGGAGGTTACCAAGTTAGGTAACCTCCTGTCATATGTTGGATTAAAGTTTTACTACGTTAGCAGCTTGAGGTCCACGGTTTCCTTCAGTAATGTCGAAAGATACTTCTTGACCTTCCTCTAAAGCTTTGTAGCCGTCACCTTGAATAGCAGAGAAATGTACGAATACATCATCAGAGCCGTCCATTTCGATAAATCCAAAACCTTTTTCATTGTTAAACCATTTTACTTTTCCTTGCATGTTACAATTCCTCCTAAAAAACGATTACTTTTTTCATTTAGTGAAATTCATTAAAAAGAAAATATAATTTTAAAATGCTATAATCTAGAATATTCTGCTAAATGATTAATTTAAATATACACGAATTGGTAGAATTTAGTCAAGTAAGCGGTTTTATTTTTTGTATTTTTAAATAACTTCCCGCTCAAATTTTTAATAAGGTATAGGACAAGCCACGTATGTAATATTCTTAAATGAAAGCTGTACATAATGAGGTGAAAGAATGAATGAGTCTTATTTATTAGATAATGAAGGAATGAAAAATAGAGTCGACATACCGAATTGGGTTGCAAAAGAATTTCATGATTTTTCGAATGTCGTGCTAGAACCAACTTTTCCGTGTTATTTCGGTTTAACAGCGTTGAAAAAGAATGAACTTCGTTATTCATTTCTCTCTCATAATGATTGGGGGCATTTACCCAATACAATGTTATCTTTTTTGGAGTTAATGAAAGAACGGCCAATTGTAAGAAGAGGATTTTTTCTTTTTGTAGAGCCGGAATGTGAAGAGAAATCAATCGAATATTATCGAGATTATTTTTGGAAAGTACTACAATATTTACATGAAAACGATGATCAAACATGGCCGAAGCAAATTCCAACAGATCCAGATCATTATTTATGGGAATTTTCATTTGGTGGTGAACCGATATTTGCGTTTGGAAATGCACCGGCTTATAAACAGCGAAAGACTAGGCACTTAGGAAATTCTCTCGTTATTGGATTCCAGCCACGAACTATTTTCGAGGGCTTAGAAGGAGATCGTCCTAAAGGCTCATATTCGAGACAAATGGTTCGTGAGCGAGTGGAAAAGTGGGATCAGCTGCCGAAGCATCCTAACATTAGTCACTATGGCGATCCTAACCATCGTGAATGGAAGCAATATTTTATTGGAGATGATATAGAACCGATTAAAGATAAATGTCCTTTTCATCATAAGATAGAGAAATAAGAGCCATCAACTGGATGGCTCTTTTGTATATTTTGGATAAAAAAGGGTATTGTATTAGTGAATAATTTTTATGAAAGCTAGTCTATTTTCTATATTTCCATCATTACTTAGTAGTAAAAGAAGTAGAAAGGATAGAGCGATGTTTGGAGCAATTATACAACAAATAGTATTGGGTATTTCATTAGCTGCACCGGTAGGTCCAATTAATATTGAAATGTTAAAACGTGGAATTGAACGTGGATTTTGGCATGCGTGGATTGTTGGAATCGGGGGCATGACTGCTGATATTTTGTTTATGCTTCTTATTTATTTTGGTTTATCTTCTGTGTTTATGTATACATATGTACAAGCTTTTATGTACTGCACTGGGTTTTTCCTGTTATTTTATTTAGGATTTCAAAGTGTAAAACAAGGAATCTCCCACTCGAATATGGAATATAACAAAGAAGAGGTAGGTGGACTTAAACAATCCTTTATGGCGGGATTTTTAATTGCGATATCCAACCCATTAAATCTAGTTTTTTGGTTTGGCATATACGGAAGTACACTTAGCTCATTGCTTACAAAGGTAACGAAACAAGAAGCTTTTTTGTACAGTCTTTGCATTATTATTGGTATTATTTTGTGGAACTTAAATATTGCTTTTTCTGTACATTTTGGAAGAACTTTATTAAAACCAAAAGCACTTGGCTATATTACAGCCGGAGCAGGTATTATTTTAGTAGGATATTCTATCCATTTTGCATACAAAGCTTTACAGTTGTTCACATAAGATTGAAGGGGAGATTTTTATGTATCGAACCACTATTGACGGAAAAGAAATTATCATCACACTAGCACCAAAAATCCGAAAAGAAATTACTGACAGGAACCCATTATATGAAGCGGTATTTAAAAATGCAGCAAGGTTGCTGCAAACGAAACAACCAACGTTTGCAGTAAATCATGAAATATTTGGGCTTATTATTGGAGAAGTACAAAGGGGTGAAGTAACAGTGTTTGCAGTAGAACACATTATCCCTAAGCAAAATATATTTGGTCCGAACACTTTTTTCTCGACAATAGAACAGCAGGCAAATTTGTAAAGTGAATAGAATAAAATAGTAAAGAAATAGTCGTAACGATATGTTACGGCTGTTTTTTGGGAAAAGGGGGAAGAAAGGTGAAGAGAGTGGTAAAGGAATTCTTTTTGCAACATGATATTGTTATTATGTATAGTATTTTATTAATTTTTATCGTTATTTTAAAAATGCAATTTTTCACATGGATTGGTATGTTAGCGTGTGTGTTTGGGATTGTTTTTTATACGTTTAACGAGTATATGACACATCGTTTTTTATTCCATTTAAAGCCGCCTAAAAACGCATTTTTATTAAAAATGTTAAGAAGATTACATTATGATCATCACGTATATCCAGATGATTTGAAACTTTTATTTTTGCCTGTATGGTTTAGTATACCTAGTTTTACTGTATATTTACTTATATCATATGGTATTACAAAAAGTGTTACTGTTACACTTTCATTTGGAATCGGAATGATTATCATGCTCCTCGTTTATGAATGGAAACATTATATTGCACATAAACCGATTCGTCCCTTTACTAATTTTGGAAGATGGTTAAAAAAACAGCATATATTACACCATTATAAAAATGAAAAGTTTTGGTTTGGTGTTTCAAATCCAGTATTCGATTTTATATTTGGAACGCTTAAAGATGGAAAAGAAGTTGAATTAAGCGAAACAGCTCGTAATTTAGAAAAAGAGAAAAAAACAGAAGTAGTGCGATAAGCACTACTTTTTTATTCTGTTTTAACTAGTATCAAAGTTTGACTGGTGCGGGATTGAAGTACGTAAATTTTATGTTGAAAAAGTATATTAAAAACTTAGGGGAAAATGCCGAAAAATGTCTATCGAAAAATCTTTGCAGGAATGTACGGATTGTCTAAAATGAAAATAAGTTTCTGAATATTTATAAAATTCGACCTTTATGTATGCAAGGGGGAAGTGCATTTCAAGTAAGAGAGGGGACCAGGGAATGAAACGAGATGATACGTCAGCACGTAAGTTGCAAAATGAGGTGAATTATACAGAGGTTGTTCAGTCAGAAGAGTTTCAATTGCTATTAAATAAGAAAAAGAAGTTTATCGTTCCGATGAGTATTTTCTTTTTAAGTTTTTTTATTACATTACCTATTTTAACATCCTATTCAAAGGTGCTTAATACACCGGTGTTTGGTGATGTTACATGGGCGTGGGTATTTGCATTTGCGCAATTTATAATGACGTGGGCATTATGTATGATTTATAGCAAAAAAGCAGAATCCTTTGATGAAATCTCGCAAAAAATTCTGCAAGATATGCAAAAAGGGAGGGGCTGAATTTGAATACTACTGCGTTTGCACTATTCTTAATTATTGTTCTCGGTACGCTCGTCATAACCTATTTTGCATCGAAAAAAACGAAAAATGCGAGTGAGTTTTATACAGCTGGTGGGGGATTAACTGGTTGGCAAAATGGTCTGGCCATTGCTGGAGATTACATGTCTGCTGCGTCATTTCTTGGTATAGCCGGAGCAATCGCATTAACTGGGTTTGATGGATTCTTTTATAGTATCGGTTTTTTAGTTGCTTATTTAGTTGTTCTATATCTTGTTGCAGAACCGCTTAGAAATTTAGGAAAGTACACGTTAGCGGATATGATTGCAGCACGTTTTGATGCGAAAAAAGTTCGCGGAGTTGCAGCACTTAATACGATGACGATTTCAATTTTTTATATGATTGCACAATTAGTTGGTGCGGGTGCACTTATTAAATTATTATTAGGCATCGAATACACGACATCTGTATTAATTGTCGGCACACTTATGACCGTGTATGTTATTTTTGGAGGTATGACAGCTACTAGCTGGGTTCAAATTGTAAAGGCTGTACTACTTATGGCTGGTACATTTATTATTTCTGTTATCGTTTTCTCCAAATTTAATTTCAGTGTGACTGAAATGTTCGCTCAAATGAAAACTGCTACTCCATTAAAAGATTCGTTTTTAAATCCAGGAGTAAAGTATAAGGATGGTCTTGATACACTTTCTTTAAATTTAGGACTAGTTCTTGGTACAGCAGGATTACCACATATTCTTGTTCGCTTTTTCACAGTACGTGATGCAAAAACGGCACGTCAATCTGTTGTATATGCGACGTGGTTAATTGGCGCGTTTTATATTATGACGATTTTCTTAGGGTTTGGAGCAGCGGCGTTTGTAGGAAATGAGGCAATTATTAAAGCAAACCCTGCTGGTAATATGGCAGCACCTTTATTAGCTAAAGCGTTAGGTGGAGATTTCTTATTTGCTTTCGTATCGGCGATTGCTTTTGCGACTATTTTAGCAGTAGTGGCAGGCCTAGTATTAACAGCAGCATCAGCATTCGCACATGATTTTTATAATGAAATTATTCGCAAAGGAAAATCAACGGAAAAAGAGCAAGTGTCAATGGCTCGCTATGCGTCTATTGGAGTAGCGATAGTATCTATTATACTCGCTTTATTTGCGCAAACATTGAACGTAGCATTTTTAGTTTCATTAGCATTTGCAGTTGCTGCTAGCGCAAACTTACCAGTCATATTATTCACAATTTATTGGAAGCGTTTTAATACAACGGGAGCGATTTGTGGTATGATTGTCGGTCTTGTATCAGCAATCGTTCTCGTAGCATTAAGTCCAAACGTTTGGAATCCTGTAGCTGGAAAAGCTATTTTTGTCGGGGAAGCGATATTCCCATATACGACACCTGGAATTGTTTCAATTCCACTTGGATTCCTTGCAGCATATTTAGGAACTGTTTTCTCTAGTAAGAAAGAAGATGCAGCGAAGTTTGATGAAATTCTTGTGAAATCTAATACTGGTCATGGTATTAGTGATGCTTCTTCACATTAAAAAAAGAGGAGCTTTTCGATATATAAGAAAAGCTTCTTTTTCTTGTAAATATTACTGTATTGTTAGTAGGATTTGTCAAAATTTTGTGGAATGAAAATAAGCAGGGAGAAATTTAAATCATCATGGTACCAGTGCAGCTTTGTGAAAAATAAGTTGTTATGGAAGGTGGAAGAAATGATGAAAACGAAACAGACTGATGAATTATTAGCAAAAGATGAGCAATATGTTTGGCACGGAATGCGTCCCTTTAGTCCAAATAATACAATGGTAGGGGCAAAAGCAGAAGGGTGCTGGGTTGAAGATATACAAGGAAAAAGATACTTAGATGGTATGAGTGGTCTTTGGTGTGTGAATAGTGGATATGGCAGAAAAGAGCTCGCAGAGGCGGCTTATAAGCAATTACAAACATTATCATACTTTCCAATGTCACAATCACATGAGCCAGCTATAAAGCTTGCTGAAAAGTTAAACGAGTGGCTTGGTGGAGAGTATGTTATATTCTTCTCTAATAGTGGATCAGAAGCGAATGAAACAGCTTTTAAAATAGCAAGGCAATATTATGCTCAAAAAGGTGAACCGCATCGTTATAAGTTTATGTCACGTTACCGCGGATATCATGGAAATACAATGGCGACAATGGCAGCGACAGGACAAGCGCAGCGTAGATATCAATATGAGCCGTTTGCTTCAGGATTTTTACACGTAACGCCTCCAGATTGTTACCGTATGCCAGAAATGGAATCACAAAATATTTATGATGTAGAGTGTGTAAAAGAAGTCGATCGTGTCATGACATGGGAATTAAGTGAAACGATAGCAGCATTTATTATGGAACCAATCATTACAGGTGGAGGTATTTTAATGCCGCCACAAGACTATATGAAAGCTGTTCACGAAACATGTCAAAAACACGGGGCACTACTCATTAGTGATGAAGTTATTTGTGGTTTTGGGCGTACTGGAAAAGCATTTGGGTTTATGAACTATGACGTTAAGCCTGATATCGTTACGATGGCAAAAGGTATTACGAGCGCATACTTACCATTATCAGCAACAGCTGTGAAAAAGGAAATTTATGAAGCATTTAAAGGAACGGGAGAATATGAATTTTTCCGCCATATTAATACATTTGGTGGAAACCCAGCGGCTTGTGCATTAGCGCTTAAAAATTTAGAGATTATGGAAAATGAAAATTTAATCGAGCGCTCTGCACAAATGGGTTCACTTTTATTAGAGCAATTAAAAGAAGAAATCGGAGAACATCCACTTGTTGGGAATATTAGAGGGAAAGGGCTATTAGTTGGGATCGAACTAGTAAATGATAAAGAAACGAAAGAGCCAATTGATAATGATAAAATCGCAACTGTTGTAAATGCCTGTAAAGAAAAAGGACTTATTATTGGGCGTAACGGTATGACAACAGCAGGATATAATAACGTCTTAACGTTAGCACCACCGCTTGTTATTTCAAGTGAAGAAATTGCCTTTGTTGTTGGAACGTTGAAGACAGCGATGGAACGCATTTAATGAACGAAGCGAGCCGTAATACGGCTCGC